>NZ_JBWKVP010000002.1:508025-591549 GCF_059421765.1 Stenotrophomonas sp. GW821-FHT02D01 | reverse complement strand
CCATGTAAGCTCGGTCGCCGCATCCATGCGGCTCACGCCCCCGCAACCGGACCCACCCCGCCTTCGACAATTTCCCGCTGCTGTTGGTGGATGAACGATTTGGCAGGTGTCGACCTTGGTCGACAGTAGATCCACGCCATGCGTGGATGCTTTTCGATGCACCGTCGGACTATTCGATTCCGATGGGGATTCATCCACGCATGGCGTGGGGTTGGCTGACCCCAAAAAAATCCCCGGCCGACCCGCATCGGCCGGGGATGATATCGCCACGCCCTTGGAGAGCGCCTCTACCGTAACGCTTTCCTGCAGTGGTGGTGATCGCCTCTGGCGATGACGACCAAGCCAGCAGGTATCAGGCGTCCGCCAACGCCTGTTCCAGGTCCGCGCGCAGATCTTCGATGTGCTCGATGCCGATCGACAGGCGCACGGTATCCTCACTGACCCCGGCCCTGGCCAGCTCAGCCGCATCCAGCTGGCGATGTGTGGTCGAGGCCGGATGGGTGGCCAGTGACTTGGCATCCCCCAGGTTCACCAGTCGGGTGAACAGTTTCAGGGCATCGAGGAAGCGGGCGCCGGCAACGCGCCCGCCGGGTAGGCCGAAGGTCAGCACGCCGGAGCCGTGGCCGCCCAGATAGCGCTGCGCCGCCGCGTGTTCGGGGTCGTCGGCAAGCCCTGCATAACGCACCCACGCTACCTTCGGATGCGCGCGCAGGTACTGCGCCACAGCCAGCGCATTGGCGTTGATCCGCTCCATGCGCAGCGCCAGGGTCTCGATGCCCTGCAGGATCAGGAAAGCGTTGAACGGTGACAACGCTGCGCCGGTATTGCGCAACGGCACTACCCGCGCACGGCCAATGTAGGCCGCCGCGCCGAGCGCTTCGGTATAGACCACGCCGTGATAGCTCGGATCGGGCTGGTTCAAGCGGGCGAAGCGTTGCGGCTGTGCCGTCCAGTCGAAGCGGCCGGAATCGACGATCGCCCCACCCAGGCTGGTGCCGTGGCCACCGAGGTACTTGGTGAGCGAGTGCACCACGATGTCGGCGCCATGTTCGAACGGGCGCAGCAGGAATGGCGTGGCCACCGTGTTGTCGACGATCAACGGCACGCCGGCCGCATGCGCGACCTCGGCGATGGCGGCGATGTCGGTGACGTTGCCGCGCGGGTTGCCGATCGATTCGACGAACACCGCCTTGGTGTGTTCATCGATCAAGGCCGCGAACGCCGACGGGTCAGCCGGATCTGCGAAACGCGCCTGGATGCCGTACTGCGGCAGCGTGTGCGCCAGCAGGTTGAGGCTGCCGCCATACAGCGCACTGGCAGCGACGATGTTGTCGCCGGCCTCGGCAATGGTCTGGATCGCATAGGTGATCGCGGCCTGCCCGGAAGCCAGTGCCAACGCGCCGATGCCCCCTTCCAGCGCCGCAACGCGCTGTTCCAGCACGTCGGTGGTGGGATTCATGATGCGCGTATAGATGTTGCCCGGCACCTTCAGGTCGAACAGGTCCGCCCCGTGCTGGGTGTCATCGAATGCGTAGGCCACGGTCTGGTAGATCGGCACCGCCACCGCGCGGGTGGTCGGGTCGGGGCGGTAGCCGCCGTGCACGGCCAGGGTTTCCAGTTGCCACTGCGGATCGCTCATTGCGCCAGGCTCCATCCGGGGAAACGCCCACCATAGGCCAGCCATCGACCGCCATTGAGAGCCCCTGGCGATGACGCCAGTACCGGCGGTTATCAGGTTGCCCGGGATTCAGGCAGTCGTCATGGGCCATTGCTAGGCTTCGCCGCCGGGCCCTTTGCCCCGGACAAGGACGCCCTACCGATGCAGCCCTCCCCGTGGACTCCCGCCGCCGGCAACCCGACCCAGGTGCTGCTGGTCGAGGACGACCGCCGCCTGGCCGAGCTGGTCAGCGACTACCTGAGCGAACATGGATTTGCCGTGCAGCACGTGCCGCGTGGCGACCTGGCCAGCGCGGCCTGCCGCCAGCACGCGCCGGAACTGGTGGTGCTGGACCTGATGCTGCCTGGCCTCGGTGGCATCGACGTGTGCCGGCAGATCCGCAGCTTTTCCGACGTGCCGATCCTGATGCTGACGGCGTGCGAGGACGATATCGAACAGGTGCTGGGCCTGGAGTCCGGCGCCGATGACTATGTGCACAAGCCGATCGAGCCGCGCCTGCTGCTGGCGCGCCTGCGTGCGCTGTTGCGCCGTCGCCATGGCAGCGGCCCTGCCGGCGTGCCGTGCAGGCTGATGCATGGCGAACTGCTGATCGATCGCGTGCAGCGCGAGGTCCACCTGCATGGGCAGCCCGTGGAACTGGGCACCACCGAATTCGAGATCCTCTGGCTGCTGGCCAGCCAGCCCGGGCAGATCCTCTCGCGCGACCAGATCCTGCAGGCGGCGCGCGGCATCGGTTTCGATGGCCTGGACCGCAGCGTGGATGTCTGCATCGGCAAGCTGCGCCGCAAGCTGGGCGACGACGCGCGCGAACCGCGCCGGATCAAGACCGTGTGGGGCCGCGGTTACCAGTTCAACCCCTCGGCCTGGTCGGCGTGAAGCGCCTGTTCCTATGGTTGTGGTTCGTCACCGGCGGCTGCCTGCTGGTGTCGGTGTTCAGCCTCAACCACCTGCTGGACCGCATCTACACGCCCCTGCAGGAACGTGTCTTCGTCGAACAGGTGCGCGGACAGGTGTATGCGTTGCGCAGTGGACTGGTCGGCCTGGACCGCCAGCAGCAACAGCAGCGCCTGCTGCAGTGGCAGCCGCATTACGGCATTGCGCTGTCACTGCTGGATGCACCGCCCGTGCTCGATGACGACGAGCGCAGTGCCCTGCGCGGGGACGGCTTTATCGTCCGTGACCGCTACCAGCAGGTGCTGATGCCCATCGCGGGGGCTGACGGACGCTGGCTGCAGCTGCACTTTCCCGGTGAGGTGCAGATGACCCTGTACATGACCGCCGCCGCCTACCTGTGCATCCTGCTGCTGGTCGGCGCCTGCCTGTATGCCTGGGTACGCCTGCTGTGGCGCGACCTGGAAGCGCTGCGGGGTCATGCCGATCGCATCGGTGCCGGCGATCTGCAGGCGCGTGCGCAGGTATCGCCACGTTCGCAGATCCGGGTCATCGTCGAGCATTCCAACCGCATGGCCGCGCGCGTGGCCGAACTGGTGCAACGGCAGCGCGATCTTACCCATGCCATTTCCCACGAGCTGCGCACGCCGATCGCACGCCTGGCCTTCGGCCTGGATCTGATGCAGGACAGCAACGACCCGGCGCGGCGGGCACACCTCGCTGCCGGCCTGCATGGTGATCTGGCCGAGCTCAACCGGTTGGTCAGCGAACTGCTGGCCTATGAGCGGCTGGAGCATCCCAACGACGCCGAGCCCATGCAGCGGATCGAGGCGAACGACTGGCTGCAGGCCTGCATGGAAGACGCACGGCGCGATGCCGAGCGCGCGGGCCTGGTGCTGCAGGTCTGGCCCAGCGCGCTGCCACGCGTGGATGCCGAGCCACGCCTGCTGCAGCTGGCCCTGAGCAACCTGGTCGGCAACGCGATGCGCTATGCACGCACCCGTGTGGAGGTGTCACTGGTCAGCGTGGCCGGCAAGGCCTGCCTGCGCGTGGATGACGATGGCCCCGGCATTGCCGAAGGCGATCGCGAGAAGGTGTTGCGCCCGTTCACCCGTCTGGATGACAGCCGCAGCCGCGACACCGGCGGCTTTGGTCTTGGCCTGGCCATCGCCGGGCGCATCGCGGTTCGTCACCACGGCGAGCTGCGCGTGGGACGCGCGACCCTGGGCGGTGCACGCCTGGAAATGCACTGGCCACTGGCTGCCAGCTGAACGCCACGGGCCGCGCTTACAGTTGCTTACAACTCCCGCACAACTGCGGACGGATTGGTCGGTGGCATCCCGCCACGCTGTCGACCCAGCAGCACGCGCCGGATGCGCGCACTGCATTTCCTCCCACTGTAGAGAGTTGCCATGTCCCACCGTCGCCGTTTCCCCACCCTGCTCGGCCTGGCCCTGCTGCCCTTGTTCGCAACGTCCACAGCGCATGCCAAGGAGGATCGATGGACCTTCGAGCTGGCCGCCGGTGGCGGCGTTGCCCCGCGCTACAGCGGCAGCGAGGAATTCCAGGCTGCACCGACACTGTCGTTCGACGTGACTTCGCCGGGCGGCTGGTTTCTGGGTACCAGCGGTGCGGGTTGGGGCACGGCGATCGGCGAACACACCCGCGTGCGTGCCTACGTCGGCGGCAGCGGCAGCCGACGCGAGAAGAACTCGATCCTCGGCGGCTCGGACTTCCTGCGTGGCATGGGCGATATCGATACCCGGCCCCTGGTCGGCCTGGCGGCTGGCTATACGCTGGGTGAGGCGGTGTTGAGTGGTTCCTGGCAATACACGATGAAAGACGACGACAAGGGCGACAACGGCCTTGCCACCCAGCAGATCCACCTGAACCTGGAGATGCCGCTGTTCGATCTGGCCGGTGGCGTGGTCAGCGGCAGCGTGTCCACCGACTACGGCAACCGCGGCTACCTGCAGACCTGGTACGGCGTCAGCCCCGACCAGGCCGCACGTACCGGTTTCGCCCTGCACAAGCCCAAGGCCGGCCTGGTCAGCGCCGGGCTGGGCATGAAATGGAGCCATCGCGCTGGTCGCAACGGCAACTGGTACATCGCCGTGGAAGGCACCCGCCTGCTCGGCGACGCCGCCGACAGCCCGATCGTGCAGAAGGCCAACCAGTTCGGGTTGATGACCGGATATACGCACCGGTTCTGAGCATGGCCGGCGAGCGCCGGACACCGACGTTCGCGCTGCCGAAGAGACGGGGCGCTGCGATCATGCAGCGCCCCGTTGCACGCATCAGGCCTTGGCGAACACCAGATGGCCACCGTCGTTGCCCACTTCGATGGTATCGCCGTTGACGAACGCACCGGACAGGATCTTCTGCGCCAGCGGGTTTTCCAGCTGTGCCTGGATCGCACGCTTCAGCGGACGCGCACCGTAGACCGGATCGAAGCCGACGTTGCCGAGCAGGTCGAACGCTGCATCGGACACCACCAGCTTCAGGCCACGCTCGGCCAGGCGCTTTTCCAGGCCACGCATCTGGATGCGCGCGATCTGCTTGATCTGCTGCTTGTCCAGCGGATGGAACACCACGATGTCATCCAACCGGTTGATGAACTCCGGACGGAAGTGCGCCTGCACCACGCCCATCACCGCCGCCTTCATCTGCGTGTAGGCCTCCGGCGTGTCATCGCCGCTCATGTCCTGGATCTGGTGCGACCCCAGGTTGGAGGTCATCACGATGACGGTATTGCGGAAGTCCACCGTGCGGCCCTGGCCATCGGTCAGGCGACCGTCGTCCAACACCTGCAGCAGGATGTTGAACACATCCGGATGCGCCTTTTCCACCTCGTCCAGCAGGATCAGCGAATACGGGCGACGGCGCACGGCCTCGGTGAGGTAACCGCCTTCCTCATAGCCCACGTAGCCGGGGGGCGCACCGATCAGGCGTGCGACGCTGTGCTTCTCCATGAACTCGCTCATGTCGATGCGGATCATCGCGTCGGCGCTGTCGAACAGGAACTCGGCCAGCGACTTGCACAGTTCGGTCTTGCCCACGCCGGTCGGGCCGAGGAACAGGAACGAACCACCCGGTCGATTCGGATCGGACAAGCCAGCGCGCGAACGACGCACCGCGTCGGACACCACCTTGATCGCCTCTTCCTGGCCGACCACGCGGTTGTGCAGCACCTCTTCCATGCGCAGCAGCTTGTCACGCTCGCCTTCGAGCATCTTGTTGACCGGGATGCCGGTCCAGCGCGAGACGACCTCGGCGATCTCCTCGTCGGTGACACGGTCCTGCACCAGCTTGAAGTCGTGGTTCTCCACTTCCTGGGCGGCAGCCAGCTGCTTTTCAAGCTGCGGCAGCACGCCATACTGGATCTCGCTCATGCGCGCGAAATCCTGCCGGCGCTGCGCCGACTCCAGCTCAACCTTGGCCTGCTCGACCTGTTCCTTGATCTTGGTCGTGCCCTGCAGCGCGGCCTTCTCCGACTTCCAGACTTCGTTGAGATCGGAGAACTCGCGCTCCAGCGCATCGATATCGTTTTCCAGATCGGCCAGGCGCTGCCGCGAAGCGTCGTCCTTCTCCTTCTTCAGCATCTCGCGCTGGATCTTCAGCTGGATCAGGCGACGCTCCAGGCGGTCCAGTTCCTCCGGCTTGGAATCGATCTCCATGCGCAGCCGTGAAGCAGCCTCGTCCATCAGGTCGATGGCCTTGTCCGGCAGCTGGCGGTCGGTGATGTAGCGGTTGGACAGGGTGGCGGCAGCGACGATGGCCGGGTCGGTGATCTCCACCCCGTGGTGCACCGCGTACTTTTCCTTCAGGCCGCGCAGGATCGCGATGGTGTCCTCCACCGTCGGCTCGCCCACGAACACTTTCTGGAAGCGGCGCTCCAGCGCGGCATCCTTCTCGATGTACTTGCGGTACTCGTCCAGCGTGGTCGCACCGACACAGTGCAGTTCACCGCGCGCGAGTGCCGGCTTGAGCATGTTGCCGGCATCCATCGCACCGTCGGCCTTGCCCGCGCCAACCATGGTGTGCAGCTCGTCGATGAACAGGATGATCTGGCCTTCGCTCTTGGCCAGATCGTTGAGCACGCCCTTCAGGCGCTCTTCGAATTCACCGCGGAACTTCGCACCGGCGATCAGCGCGCCCATGTCCAGCGACAGCACGCGCTTGCCGCGCAGGCCTTCAGGCACTTCGTCATTGATGATGCGCTGGGCCAGGCCTTCAACGATCGCGGTCTTGCCCACGCCGGGTTCGCCGATCAGCACCGGGTTGTTCTTGGTGCGACGCTGCAGCACCTGGATGGTGCGGCGGATTTCTTCGTCGCGACCGATCACCGGGTCGAGCTTGCCGCTCTCGGCGCGTGCGGTCAGGTCGATGGTGTACTTCTCCAGCGCCTGCCGCTGCTCTTCGGCGTTCTCCGACTGCACGTTCTCGCCGCCGCGCAGCTTGTCGATAGCGGTCTGCAGGCGCGCCTTGTCGGCACCGGCAGCGCGCAGCGCCATGCCCAGCGTGCCGCCGTCTTCCAGCGCGGCCAGCACGAACCACTCGCTGGCGATGAAGGCATCGCCCTGCTGCTGTGCCAGCTTGTCGGTGTGGTTGAGCAGGCGGTTGAGATCGTTGCCGATCGACAGGTTGCCGGCCTGGCCGGACACCTTCGGCAGCGCTTCAAGCGCCTCGTCCAGGCGCTCGCGCAGCACCGGTACGTTGACGCCGGCCTGGGCCAGCAACGGCCGGGTGCTGCCACCCTGCTGGTCCAGCAGGGCACTGAACACGTGCACCGGTTCAATGATGCTGTTGTCGCGGCCAACTGCCAGCGACTGCGCGTCTGCCAGCGCCTGCTGGAAACGCGAGGTGAGCTTGTCCATTCGCATTGCGAAACCTCATCGGTCATCTTGGCCGGCCCGCGCCGGCGATGCTGGAAAGATGCGGTTGCCCCACCCCGTTTCAAGGGTGGCTGCGACTGCATTCGAAGGCCAGTCAGCCTATGGCCAGCATGCCGGAAGCGGTGTTGTCGGCGCGTTGATCCGGATCAGATCTCCACGCTGGAGGCCTCAATGGGTGATCGCGGCCCGGATCGCCCGCAGCTGCTGCTTGACCGCCCGCGCCTGCGCCACGTCCATGCGCAGCAAGGCCTTCTGCCCGATCGAGCGTGACTGCAGGGTGGCATCGGCAAAGCGGTAGCGGCCGCGCTCATCGCGCTGCAGCAGTGGCGCCTGGGCCAGCTCCGGGGTGTCCAGCAGGTGGTCGATCACCGTTACCAGGCGATCATTGAAATACCCGTCAGGACGGCCCAGATCGACATACGCCTGCTGGATCAACGGATAGAAGCGCTTGTACGCGTGGGCCGCCGCCGCCGGGTCGAGCGCAGTGAAGGCCTGCACATAGGGCGCATAGCGCGCTGCATTGGCCGCGGCGATGCGTTCGCCGCCCTCGCCCGGCTCCACCTGCAGGCTGCCCGGTAGCGGCCGGAAGGCCAGCGCGGTAGGCGGCACACTGGCCTTGTCCAGATTGTCGACCTGGGTGACCAGGCGCTGGATCAGGTGATCGCGCAGCAGCGCGGTCAACGCGCCCTCGCCCTTGAACAGTTCGCTCAATGTGCTCCAGGCGGCGGCATCGCTGTCGGCCAGGTTCGGCAACGCAGGGTCGGCGGCGGCCTCCGAATCCAGCGGATGCTTGATCGGAGAGGGCGCGGGTTCCTGCGTAGCAGCAGGCTTCGGTACGGCGACTGCCGAGGTCGGCGCGGATTGCTCCGGCACCGCTACGCCATCTGCCAGGCCCTGTAACTGGTCGCGGAACAACCACGTGCCCGCACCACCCACCACCACCACGCCCAGAACCCAGGGCCAGACCGCTTTTCCACTCTGCATGATGCAGAACCTCGCTTTTCACCTGCATGGACAAGGTGTGACTGCCCTGATTCGGCGGGGTTCCCCAGCCATTCCGCTGCCGTTGTGGTTCACGCCTGCTTTGCGCGGCACGCGCGACCCTGTTGCTCCTGTTGGGTGGAGAAGCTTCATGCAGTACGCGCTGTACTACTGGACCGGCATCCAAGGCCGTGGCGAGTTCGTGCGGCTGGCGCTGGAAGATGCCGGCGCCGATTACGTGGACATGGCGCGTGTGCACGGCGACGCCGTGATGCAGCCGTTCCTCGATGGCCACAGCGAAGGTGCGCAACCTTTCGCGCCACCGTTCCTGAAGGCGGGGCGACAGGTCATCGCGCAGGTCGCGGCCATTCTCGATTTCCTCGGCCCGACGCTGGATCTGGTTCCGCAGGCCGCCTCGCGGCGCATGCAGGCGCTGCAGTTGCAGCTGACCATCGCCGATCTGGTGGCCGAAGTGCACGACACCCACCATCCGATCGCCGCGTCGAAGTACTACGAAGACCAGAAGACCGAGGCCAGGGCGCGCGCGGCAGCGATGCGCGATGAGCGCCTGCCGAAATTCCTCGGCTACTTCGAGCAGGTGCTGAAGGCCAATGGAGGTCGCCACCCGCTACGCGAACACTCCTACGTGGACCTGTCGCTGTTCCAGTTGCTGAGCGGGCTGGACTATATGTTCCCACGCCGCATGCAGGCGCTGTGGCCGACGTTGCCACTGCTGCGCGCGCTGAAGGATCGGGTGGAACAACGGCCCGGCATCGCCGTCTATCTCGCTTCGGAGCGGCGGCTGCCCTTCAACACCAACGGCATCTTCCGGCATTACCCGGAACTGGATTCAGATCGGTAGTGCCGGCCGCTGGCCGGCAACTGCACGATCCAACCGGAGCCTCTGAGGGTGCCGGCCAGGCCGGCACCACCCGTGATCAGTCGTTCCCAGCCAGCGGCTTCACCGCCTGCTTCTGCAGCGACAGCAGCCCCAGCAGGATGGCCAGCGCCACATAGGCGCCGACGAACTGCCAGCTGATGACGCGGGCCAGGCCCTGCAGATCCCACGGCAGGTAGATGCCGCCGCGCGGATCCACCGAATGGATCAGGCCGAACAGGGTGAGCGCCGCCGCCACCAGCAGGAAGCCGCAGGCGCGACGCAGGCGTCCATCGACCATCGCTGCGACGGTGGCGATCCACAGCATCGAGGTGATGATGAAGCCGTTGCCCAACGCGAAGATCACCGCCAGCTCCGGCAGGCCATGACCATCGACGTGGGTCAGCAGTGCGCCCATCTGGTCGGCTGGAATCCAGCCCGGCGCCTTGATCGCCAGCAGGTAGGCCGCCGACGGCAGGAAGCCCAGCACCATCGCACCGGCATGCTGGCGCGGCGTCGCCTGGAACGCCTGGGTGGTGATGTCGATCGACACGTACACGATGATCGGCGCCAGTACCGCCAGTGGCAGCCACTGCACCAGCCCGGAAATGATGCCGAGCATGCCGCCGATGCCGACGAACAGGCCGGTCAGCAGCGTGTAGCCGCTGCGCGCGCCCATGTGCTTGTAGGCCGGCTGGCCGATGTACGGAGTGGTCTGCGCAACGCCACCACAGACGCCAGCCACCAGCGTGGCCACCGCCTCCACCAGCAGGATGTCGCGGGTGCGGTAGTCATCGCCGGCCGCGCGCGCGCTCTCGGATACGTTGATGCCACCGACCACCATCAGCAGGCCGAACGGCAACAGCAGCGGCAGGTAGGTCATCGCGGTCGGCAGGCCCTCGATGAAGCCCAGCGTCGGCAGCGGCAGCACCACCTGCGGCGGCACCCAGGCCGGAATCTGGAAGCCGGGCACCCCCAGGCCGGCCAGGCCGAGCCCGTAATACAGCACGGTGCCGAACACGAAGGCCAGCAGCACACCGGGGCCGCGCAGCGGCAGCTTGCCCTTGGCGATCAGCACGTACAGCAGCAGGCCGAGCGTGGTGAAGCCCACCAGCGGCGAGCGCAGGGTTTCCAGCAACGGCAGCAGGCCCATCAGCACCAGTGCGATGCCCGCGATGGAGCCCAGCAGTGCGGCACGCGGCAGCGCGCGGGTCACGGCTTCACCGAAGAAGGACAGGATCAGCTTGAGCACACCCATGATGACCAGCGAGGCCATGCCCAGCTGCCAGGTGGCGATGGCGGCGGCATGCGGGTCCAGGCCCTGCTGCTTGAAGGCCAGGAAGGCCGGGCCCAGCACCAGCAGTGCCATGCCGATGCTGGTCGGTGCATCCAGGCCCAGCGGCATGGCGGTGACGTCGTCGCGCCCGGTACGCGCGGCCAGGCGCCGTGCCATCAGGGTGTACAGCAGGTTGCCGACCAGCACGCCCAGGGCGGTGCCGGGGAACATGCGGCCGAAGACCACGTCGGCGGGGAACTGGAACATCCCGACCAGGGCCATGGCGATGAAGCCGAGGATGGAGAGGTTGTCGACGACCAGGCCGAAGAAGCCATTGAAGTCGCCAGCGACGAACCAGCGGCGCGGCGCGGTGGAAGCGGGAGCGGACATGGAAGGGGCGGTGGGGGTGGGGACCGCCGATGGTAGGCCCAGCGGGGCCGGCGCGCCAATTCCCGAGTGGAATGATGGGTTCCAGCCAACGGCGGAGCCCCTCGTGGTTGGTCGCGAACTACGATTTCCCGTGTTGGGCCGGGTGGGTAGGCTACGCGGGGGACGCCGTGAACCCATCCTTGGGGGCTTGGCCGCGGCATCCATGCCGCGGACACCCCCGCGCAGCCTACCCGCCCGGCCCCTGACAGTTTCCTGCGGGCGCCAGCCACGGATGAGAATCAAAGATCAAAAGCAGAAGCCGGTCGCTGCGCGCTCAAGCGCCGGATCGCAGGCATCTGCGTGGTTGACGGCCAGCGGCCGGCACTACCGACAGACATCCACGCATTGCGTGGATTTACCGAGTCGACCAAGGTCCCCCCACGAGCAACAGACCATGCCATTCCAACAGATCGTGGGAATCTGTCGAAGGCGGGGTGGGTCCGGTTGCGGGGGTGTCCGCGGCATGGATGCCGCGGCCAAGCCCCCAAGGACGGGTTTACGGCGTCCCCCGCAACCGGACCCACCCCGCCATCCCACCGATACCCCGCTTTTGACGTTGACGTTGATTCGGCGGGTGCAGGGCGCAGCCCTGCATCAAAACCCAACCCTCACTTCTTCAGGAAGTTGTCCACCAGCAGATGCTTCACGTCGTCGATGCGACCGCTCAGTACCGCCTTGGCCGCATACAACGCCGTGCCCGCCACCTGCTTGGCTTCGATCTGCGGTGGCATCACCAGCTCCGCGCGACTGGTATGTACATCCAGCAGCGCCGGTCCACGCTGGGCAAGGAAATCCTGCACCGCTTCTTCCAGGTCCTCGCTGCGAGTCACAGTGCGGCCATGGAAGCCGATCACCTCAGCCAACCGACCAAAGTCCGGATTCTTCAGGTCGGTGTAGTTGTCCAGCAGCCCTTCCACCTTCTGCTCCAGCTCGACGAAATTCAGCGAGCCGTTGTTGAACACCACCACCTTGATCGGAAGATTCTCCTGCACCGCGGTCAGCAGGTCGCCCAGCAACATCGCCAACCCACCATCGCCGGACAACGAAATCACCTGCCGCCCCGGGAAGGCCTTCTGCAGACCCAGCGCCTGCGGCATCGCGTTGGCCATCGTGCCGTGCAGCAGGCTGGTCAGCGTGCGGCGCCGGCCGTTCACCCGGATGTGCCGCAGCACCCACACCATCGGCGAGCCACCATCCGCGGTGAACAGCGCATCGTCGGTGGCGTATTTCGACAGCAGCGCGGTCAGGTGCTGCGGATGGATCAGTTCCCCTTCGCCGGGTTGTTCCTCCTGCTCGCGCTTCTTCAGCGCCTTGTCGCGGTGCTCGATGCATTCGTCCAGGAAACTGCTGTCTTCGCGCGGGGGCAGCATCGGCAGCAGCGCGTCCAGCGTCGGTGCGATATCACCGACCACGCCCAGGTTCACCGGATGGCGGCGACCGAGGTGGCTGCCGTCGCGGTCGACCTGGATGATCGTGGCCTTGTCCGGATAGAACTGGCCCCAGGCGAAATCCGCGCCGAGCAGCAGCAGCGTGTCGCACTCCATCAACGTGTGGAACCCGGATTCGATGCCGAAGACTCCGGTCATGCCCATGTTGTACGGGTTGTCCGGTTCGACGAAGTCCTTCGCACGCGATGTGTGCGCCACCGGTGCCTGCAGGCGCCGCGCCAGTTCCAGCAGCTGCGCATGTGCCCCCTGGCAACCGGCGCCGGCATAGATGCCGATACGCTTGCCCTGCCCCAGCAGTTCGGCGATGTGCTGCAGCTCGGCCTCGGAGGGGCGCAGCACCGGCTGGGTGTAATGCACCGAGAACGGCACATCGCGCTTCACTTCCGCTTCGCTGATGTCGGCCGGCAGGATCACCACCGCCACACCGCGGCGGCTGATCGCCGCCTGGCAGGCCAGCGCCACCACGCGCCGTGCCTGGGCCGGGCTGTGCACCTGCTCGCAGAACACGGTGCAGCTGCCGTACACCGCCTTGAAATCCACTTCCTGCGGGAACTCCATGCCCAGTTCGCTGGTGACCACCTGGCTGGCGATCAGCACCATCGGCGCGCGGTTGCGGTTGCTCTCGAAGATGCCGTTGATGAAGTGCAGACCGCCAGGACCGCACGAACCCGCGCAGGCGGTCAGCTGGCCACTGATCAATGAATCGGCACCGGCCGCGAACGCCGCGACCTCTTCATGGCGGACATGCACCCACTCGATCTCACTGCGATGCAGTGCGTCGGTGACATGGTTCAGGGTGTCGCCGACGATGCCATAACAACGGCGGACGCCCGCCTGCTGCAGGGTATCGACGACGATCTCGGCAACGCGCTTGCTCATGGGGCTACAACCTTGCAAGGGGGAACCCCGAGGCTAGTCCCGGTGAAGTGATGCTCCCGTGGGCAAGAGGCCGATCGCCTTGTCGTGCAAACTCCGGGCAGGGCTGCCGTCAATCGTTGACGTTGATCCACCCCGTCACCGCGCCGCGCTTCGGGTTGCGGTGGCGCACCTGAAGCCAACCATCCTGCTCATCGAGCATTTCCACCCGATCACCCTTCACCAGGTAGCGCTGCGCGCTGGACGCACCAGGGCGGTCGAACAGCAACAGGCGCATGGGCACTACACGAGCTGCCAATGGCACCAATGGCCTACCGTTGTCAGGCACGGAAAGACCATCGTTGATGGCCCGCTCAAGAATCTCTGCGGCAGTCGAGTAGCTGCTCCAGACGGCAAGTGGACCACCAAATCGCCTTGGCTCCAAGCTCAGCACCTTCCCATCCAACGTAGGCAACGTGAGCATACGCTCGGACCGGAATAGGTACAGTGCTCCACCGGAAGGCCGGTACACATCGGTACGCCAGGTTGAACTCCGGCAACTGCTACGTAGCACCTGCTGATCGGAGTCCAGTTCGATCAATCCGAACTCTCCGCAACTTCGATCAGCCTTACGGATGACGGGCATTTTTACGAAGTCGCCATGCACCAGGTCGAACCGATAGACCGCCGTTGAATAATTGACCATTCCAACGGGGACCTGCACCACCAGGTCGAGGCGGCCGTCGAAGTCCACATCCAAAGCGCTCAGCTCTATTTCCAGGCCGGGCGACTCGGATCCAGCGCGAGCCAGGTGTTGTTTCGCGCCCGAGGGAAGGTGGACCTGGATGTCCCCATCTTGGTGATGGACAACCTTTACAAGCATTCTTGGTGCAACTTCGAACGAAAGCTGGGTTTGTTCCACGATTGGCTTCGGCCTGGCCTCACCGGGCTGCAATAGGCCAACCTGCAGGAGAATCAGACAGAGTATTGCCGCAATGGACCGCGAATTTCTTTGTTCACGTAACCGCCTCAGGTGTGTCAGCACATCGATGATCAACGTTTTCCTCCACCCACGCAGAACCGGGCTTGTCAGCCGATTCGATCATCGTGTGACGCAGAGTCATGCGATTCCATGCAAGAAATCCGAAATTTGTTGCAGACTCGAGGGAAGGTTCGCATTCGGAGGGGATACATCATCAGCCACTGGAGATCAGGTCATCCAGCCAGGCACTTCACGTCCGTCAATCGCTGACGTTGATCCAACCCGTCACCGCGCCGCGCTTCGGGTTGCGATAACGCAGCATCACCCAACCATCCTGCTCATCCAGCATCTCCACGCGATCACCCTGCACCAGGTAGCGCTGCGTGCTGGACGCACCGGGATGATCGAACAGGAACAGGCGCGCAGGCAGCACGCTCGCCATCAACCCCAGCAGCGGCGCACCGCTTGCCGGTGCGCCGAGCCCGTCGCCGATGGCGCTTTCCAGCACCTTGCCGGAGGGATCGTAGGTGCGCCACACCGCCAGTGGCCCTTGGTTCTCGGTCTCTTCCCAGTGCAGCGCCCGGTTCAGCGTATCGCCCAGCATCAACACGCTCTCACCGCGGTACAGATAGAGCTGCGGTCCGTTGAAGCGATACACGTCGGTGTACCACATCGGCCCGCTGCGGCAGCTGGCGGTCAGCGTGCGCGTGGCGGCGTCGGCGGTAAGGCCCATCAGGTCACCGCACTGGTCGTGTCCATGGGTCACCGCCTTCAGTGCGCGGAACTCACCGCTGCCCACGTCGAAGCGGTAGACCGCAACGGCCTCATTGACCATGCCCACCGCCGCGCGCGCAACCAGCTCGGGACGCCCGTCGAAGTCGAGATCCTCTGCGCTCAGGCGCGAATTTCCCTCGGCGTCCGGCGCGCCAGGCAGGCGCTGCCGTTTACCTGCCGGCTGCAGGAGCACGGCAAGCATGCCGTCCTCCTGTACCTCTACCGCCGCCTGCACGCCCGCTGCCGGCGAAAACCGCAGCGGGCTCCGGTCCTCGTCCTGCGCCTGTGCCGCCGGCACCAACAGACCGGCCAGCATCACGGTCATCAGCACATCCCTGGGTGTCATCGTCATTCCCTGCAGCGCCACAGTGGCGCGTCCAGGTCAGAACGATACGTCAACTGCCTGTCGCGACCACAGTACCGACTGGTGCTTGGTCTGCTGCTTCCACGCCAGACGGATCGCTTCGATGTCGGCGCGGCGCTGCGGGCTGTCCTCGTGCAGCACTACCAGCACCTTGGTGCGCAGGCGGTTCGGGGCAGCATCGCCACGGAACAGCCACTGGCCGTAGGCATCGAACACGGTCAGGCCGTCCGGGAAGCGCGGCGTCACTTCCTTGTCCAGGAACGCGCGCCACTGCGCATCGCTGATGGTGCCGGCCTGCGGGCGGTCACCGGCGCCCTGCTCTTCGCCCACGCCGAAATAAAGCTCGCTGCGCACCCAGCCGTGGCCGCTGGACGGACGCGCGGCGTCGCCCTGCAGGTCGGCGGTGGTGGCATAGGCGCTGGGCGCCTTGGAGGACAGGCTGGCGCAGCCACTGGTGGCCAGCAGCACGGCGAAGACAAGGCCAAGGTGTTTCATCGGGAACAGCACTCCGGGAAGGGGAAAAAGCACGACGAAGGGGCACGGAGGGTACACCTGCGCCTCGGTTGCGGCTGCAACCAATTCCCTCATGCCGGCAGGGCATGAAGTGATGCAATGGGAGCCGGGACTTGCATCGCACCGCCTCCTCACGCCAAGATAATATATCGCTTCATCCGGATGGATGTAAGTGAAACTATCTACCTCCCCCTTCCCCACGTCGTTGCTGCTGGAGTCCGCATGTCCCCCCGCCTGTCCGCGTCGCCGCTCGGCCTCGCCATCGCGCTCGCCCTGTCCCCCGCCCTGGCTTCGGCCCAGGACGCCGCCACCAACCTGGACACGGTGATCGTCACCGGCACCCGCGCCGCCGACCGCACCGTGCTTGAATCCACGTCGCCGGTGGACGTGCTGACCGCCGAGGACATCCGCAAGGCCGGCGTGGTCAATGGCGAACTGGGCAGCGCCCTGCAGGCCCTGCTGCCCTCGTTCAACTTCCCGCGCCAATCCAACTCCGGCGGCGCCGACCACGTGCGCGCCGCGCAGCTGCGCGGGCTGTCGCCGGACCAGGTGCTGGTGCTGGTCAACGGCAAGCGCCGCCACCACACCGCGCTGGTCAACACCGACAGCAAGATCGGCAAGGGCACCACGCCGGTCGACTTCAACGCAATCCCGGTCAGCGCCATCAAGCGCATCGAAGTACTGCGCGATGGCGCCGGTGCGCTGTACGGCTCCGATGCGGTGGCCGGCGTGATCAACGTGATTCTCGACAACGGCGGTGACGGCGGCGAGATCGAAGCCAGCTACGGCGCCAACCACACCGACCTCAAGCCGATCGGCCGCACCCTCACCGACGGCCAGACGGGCAACCTCAGTGCCAAGGTCGGCACCTCGCTGGGCGAAGACGGCGGCTTCCTGCGCGTCGGCCTGGAATACAAGAAGCGCAACGGCACCAACCGCGCCGGCTTCGACCAGATTCCGCCGTGGGACCAGACCGAGGCCAATCTTGCCCTGCAGGGCAAGCGCAACTACGTGCTCGGCGATGGCGCCAGCAAGGACATCAATCTGTGGCTGAACACCGAGATTCCGGTGGGCAAGACCGCGACGTTCTATGCGTTCGGTACCTTCAACCAGCGTGATACCGAAGGCGCAAACTACTTCCGCTACCCCGATGGCGATGCCAACTGGAAGGAGGTCTACCCCAATGGCTACCGGCCGATCTCCGAAGGCGAGAACCGCGACGTGCAGGCGGTGGCCGGTATCCGTGGGCAGTGGGGTGAATGGAGCTATGACGGCAGCCTGGATTACGGCCAGAACGACTTCACCTATCGTCTGCGCGATTCTCTGAACGCCTCGCTCGGCCCGACCAGCCCGACCCGCTTCAAGACGGCCGACTACGAGTACGCGCAGACCGTAGGCAACTTCGACCTGAGCCGCGTGTTCTCGCAGAGCGACAGCATCAGCCACACCCTGGGCCTGGGCGCCGAAGCCCGCCACGAACGCTACCAGACCCGTCCAGGCGACCCGGCCAGCTACGCCGCCGGCCCGTACACCGATCGTCCGACCGGCTCGCAGGCAGGCGGTGGCCTGACTCCGCAGGACGCGGCGACCCTGTCACGCGATGTGGCCAGCGCCTACGCCAGCCTGTCCAGCCAGTTCGGCGAAAAATTCTCCACCGACCTGGCTGCGCGCTACGAGCACAGCGATGACTTCGGCGGCGAACTGACCGGCAAGCTCGGCCTGCGCTATGAGTTCACCCCGGCATTCGCCCTGCGCGGCGCGATCTCCAACAATTTCCGCGCACCGTCGCTGGCGCAGATCGGCTACGAATCCACCTCCACCGGTTACAACGCCGGCGGCCAGCTGGTGCAGGGCCGCCTGCTCTCGGTCAACAACCCCATCGCCCGTGGCCTGGGTGCGCAGGACCTGAAGCCGGAGAAGTCGCTGAACACCTCGCTCGGCTTCACCAGCCGCATCGGCGAGCACTTCGACCTGTCGCTGGACTTCTTCCAGATCGACATCGACGACCGCATCGCACTGTCCGAGAGCATCACCGGCGATGCACTGACCGATTACGTGGCCACCAACTACGGCGTCGGCGGCCTGCAGAGCGCCAGCTTCTTCGTCAACGCCGCCGACACGCGCACCCGCGGCGCCGAGCTGGTGAGCAACTGGCGGCAGTCGCTGGGCGATGGCCAGCTGCTGCTGACCGGCACCTACGCCTACACCAAGACCACGCTGAAGAACGTGCTGGCCACGCCCGCGCAGCTGCAGGCGCTGGACCCGGACTACGTGCTGTTCGGCATCGAAGAGACCAATACGCTGACCGATGCCACCCCGCGTACCCGTGGCAGTTTCGCGGCCAGCTGGAACAACGACCGCTGGTCGCTGAGCAGCCGGGTGAACCGCTACGGCAGCGCCACCCGCGTATTCAACTTCGGTGATGGCTACATTCCGCGCCAGACCTACCAGGCCGAGTGGCAGCTGGATGCGGAAGTGGAATACCGCATCACCCCGCAGTGGAGCGTGGCCATCGGTGGGCAGAACCTGACCGACAACTACCCGGATCGCTCCAACGAGGACATCCACTACTTCGGCAACCTGCCCTACGACGTGCTGTCGCCGATCGGCAGCAACGGTGCGTATTACTACGGTCGCGTGCGCTACACGTTCTGATTGCTCTGGGTGTGATTGCCTTGGGTGGGTGCGGACCGTTGGTCCGCACCAGCCGTGGCCTGACCTCGACCCCGCGTACACGCCGTCGCTGGCATGGTGGTCGCCATGGCTGAACCGCTCCCCCTGCGTCCGCCACCTCCATTGCTGGACGACGCGTGCGCGTTGTTCCTCGATGTGGATGGCACCCTGATCGAATTCGCTGCACGTCCCGACGCCGTGCAGCTTCTCCCCGATGTGCGTGAAGCCATCGGCCGCATCAGCGATCGCCTGGAAGGTGCCGTGGCACTGGTCAGTGGTCGCCCGCTTGAACAGCTGGACCAGTTGTTCGCGCCGCTCAAGCTTCCCGCTGCGGGCCTGCATGGCCACGAACTGCGTGCGCAGGACGGGCACGTGATACGCGATGAGCATGCTGACGACACCGCCGACTGGCTGCATGCGCTTCATCAACAAGCCATGCGTTTCGCCCATGGTCACCCCGGCGTACTGGTCGAGAACAAGGGCGTAGGCCTGGCCCTGCACTGGCGTGGCGCACCGCATGCAGCCAACGATGTGCGCGCCTTCGCCGACCGCCACGTTCGCGGCCGTGCCAGCTATCGCCTGCAGCCGGGCGACCATGTCGTTGAATTCGTCCCGGTGGCTACCAACAAGGGCCGGGCAGTACGCCGGCTGATGCAGTACCTGCCGTTCCGTGGACGTCTGCCGGTGTTCCTCGGCGATGACCTGACTGATGAATTCGGCTTCGATGCGGCCAATGGCCTGCATGGCTGGAGCGTGTTGATCGGCGAACGTGAACCCAGTGCAGCGGTGTTCGCGCTGCCCGACATACGCAGCGTGCACGCCTGGCTGCGTGAGAATGCGTATTGACCCCGGCCCCCACGGCCGCAACCGAGATGTACCGCGTGATGACCCAACCCGATCTTGATCTGGGCGTGGTCGGCAACGGCAGCTTCGGCGCCCTTATCGACAAGCACGCCCGTGTTGTCTGGAGTTGCCTGCCGACCTTCGACGGCGACCCGACCTTCTGTGCCCTGCTCAGCCCCAACCAGCAGACCGGCGGCGACTTCGCCATCGAGCTGGAGGACTTCGCCGGCAGCGAACAGGAATACCTCACCAATACCGCGATCCTGCGCACCGTGCTGCGCGATGCGCATGGGGGCGCGCTGGAAATCCTCGATTTCGCCCCGCGCTGGCGCCAGAACGACCGTTTTTACCGGCCGGTCAGCCTCATCCGCCAGGTGCGCCCGTTGTCAGGCAGCCCGCGCATCGTGATCCGCGCACGACCACTGGCCGACTGGGGCGCGCGCGTGCCCGAGTCCACCTGGGGCAGCAACCACGTGCGCTGGATCCTGCCCGAGCATGTGCTGCGCCTGACCACCGACGTTCCTGTGCGCTTCGTGCGTGATGGCCTGCCGTTCGTGCTCAACCATCCCATCCACCTGATCCTGGGCGTGGATGAATCGCTCAACCGCTCCATCAGCGGCTACGTGCAGGAAGCCTTCCAGCGCACCCGCGACTACTGGCGCGAATGGGTGCGCTACCTGTCCATCCCGCTGGAATGGCAGGACGCGGTGATCCGCAGTGCGATCACCCTCAAACTCTGCCAGTACGAGGACAGCGGCGCGATCATCGCGGCAATGACCACCTCGATTCCGGAAGCGCCCGGCAGCGTCCGCAACTGGGACTACCGCTACTGCTGGCTGCGCGATGCCGCCTTCGTGGTGCGCGCGCTGAACCGTCTGGGCGCCACCCGCACGATGGAGCAGTTCCTCGGCTACATCTTCAACCTGGCCACCACCGACGGCACGCTGCAGCCGCTGTACGGCATCGGCTTCGAAGCCAAGCTGGACGAGGACGAAGTACCCAGCCTGTCCGGCTACCGCGGCATGGGGCCGGTGCGGCGCGGCAACCTGGCCTGGGTACAGCGCCAGCACGATGTATACGGCAGCGTGGTGCTGGCCTCCACCCAGCTGTTCTTCGACCGCCGCCTGCAGGATCCGGGTGACAGCCACACCTTCGCTCGGCTGGAACCGCTGGGTGAACAGGCTTTCGCACTGCACGACGTGCCCGACGCGGGCCTGTGGGAATTCCGCGGCCGCACCGAAGTGCATACCTACACCAGCGCGATGTGCTGGGCGGCGTGCGATCGCCTGTGCAAGATCGCCGTGCGCCTGAAGCGTGATGATCGCGCGCAGTACTGGCGCGAGCGTGCCGACACCATCCACGCACGCATCATGGAAAAAGCCTGGAGCGAAGAGCTCGGCCACTTCACCGATACCTTCGATGGCCATCGCCTGGATGCCTCATTGCTGCTGCTAGCCGACATCGGCTTCATCGACGCCAACGACGCACGCTTCGTCGCCACCGTCGAGGCCATCGGCCGTGACCTCAAGCATGGCAACGCGCTGTATCGCTATATCGCGCCAGATGATTTCGGCGAACCGGAAACCAGCTTCACCATCTGCACGTTCTGGTACATCGATGCGCTCGCTGCGATCGGCCGCATGGATGAAGCGCGCGAAATGTTCGAAGCGCTGCTGCAGCAACGCAACCACCTGGGTCTGCTGTCGGAGGACCTCGCCTTCGACGGTGGTGAAGCCTGGGGCAACTTCCCGCAGACCTACTCGCATGTCGGTCTGATCACCGCGGCCATGCGCCTGTCGCGGTCCTGGCAGGAGGCCTCGTGAGTCGTCTTGTCATTGTTTCAAACCGCGTTGCCGTCCCTGGCGAGAACCGCGCCGGTGGCCTCGCCGTGGGCCTGCTGGCGGCACTGAAGGAACGCGGCGGGCTGTGGTTCGGCTGGAGTGGCAAGAGCGTGCGCGAGGCCAGTGGCACGCTGCACGAACAACGTGACGGTGACATCCAGTACGTCACCATGGACCTGGCCAAGCGCGATGTGGATGGCTACTACAACGGCTTCGCCAACCGCACACTGTGGCCACTGCTGCACTTCCGCCTGGACCTGGTCGACTACGACCGCGGCACCCGCGAGACCTACCACAGGGTCAATGCACTGTTCGCCGACAAGCTGGCCCCGCTGCTGCGCGAAGACGACATCGTCTGGATCCACGACTATCACCTGATTCCGCTCGGCGCGATGCTGCGCGAGCGCGGCATCGGCTGCCGCATCGGCTTCTTCCTGCACATCCCGATGCCCTCGGCCGACCTGCTGCAGGCCATGCCCGACCATCTGCGGCTGTTCTCGGCGCTGTATGCCTATGATCTGGTCGGCTTCCAGACCCAGCGCGATGCCGATCGCTTCCAGACCTACCTGCGCCTGTTCGGCGGTGGCCGGGTACTGGAAAACGGCAAGCTCGAAGCGCCCGGCGGACGTCACTTCCGAGCCGCGGCGTTCCCCATCGGCATCGACACCGAGCTGATCGCCCGCCAGGCCAGCACCGCAGCCAGCAAGGCGGCCGTGAAGAATCTGCGCAGCAGCCTGCGCGACCGCCAGCTCGCCATCGGCGTGGATCGCCTGGACTATTCCAAAGGCCTGCCCGAACGGTTCCTCGGCTTCGAACGCTACCTGCAGCGCCATCCCGACCAGCGCGGCTCGCTCACCTACCTGCAGATCGCACCGGTCTCGCGCGGCGATGTCACCGAGTACCGGCAACTGCGCAGCCAGTTGGAGCAGATTGCCGGCCACATCAACGGTGGCCACGCCGAGCCCGACTGGACGCCGCTGCGCTACGTCAACCAGAACTTCACCCACGCCACCCTGACCGGCTTCTACCGTGCCGCCGCTGTCGGCCTGGTGACCCCGCTGCGCGATGGCATGAACCTGGTGGCCAAGGAATACGTGGCTTCGCAGGATCCGGAAGATCCCGGCGTGCTGGTGCTGTCCCTGCTGGCCGGCGCCGCCGATGAAATGAAGCAGGCGCTGCTGGTCAATCCGCACGATCTGGACGGCGTGGCCGATGCCATCGCCACCGCCGCGACGATGTCGCTGCACCGGCGCAAGGAACGCTGGCACGCGATGATGGAACACCTGCGCACCTACGACATCAACCACTGGCGCCGCAGCTACCTCGAGGCGCTGGAAGGCTGACTGGAAAGGGAACGCAGGGGATCAAGCCGTTTACGCCACAAACGACTTGATCCCCTCCGTCCCCGTTTTTCAATCGAGGAAGCGCGCGGCCTGTGCCGGCGTCGGCAGGAAGCAGGCGTCATGGCGCCCGAACCAGCGATAGCGGTTGCGTGCCAGCACGCGGTAGGCGCCATCGCGCCAGCGGCGTGGCAGCACGCGCAGTACGGCCGCCAGGCGCCAGCCACCACCCAGTGCTCCCAGAACGCGCAGGATCGCGTCGGTATCGGTCCACGCGCCCCGCCCGTCCAACAGCAGGAACGAGGTCGGGTCGTGCGCGTCCAGGCCATGCGCGCGCAACATCGCGCTGCCCTGCGCGCCCTGCATCGCCGCGAAGCGAAAGCGTTCCTGCCGGTCGAACCGCAGCAGGAAACGCACCCAGCGGCTGCACAACGCGCAGACGCCATCGAAGACGATCACGCCGCCAGGTTCTGCCCCCGCAGCGCGATCCCCGCGCATCAGTCCATCCACACCAGCGTCGCCATCCGGCCGGTGCGGCGGTCGCGGCGGTGCGAGTACAGATCCGCATCGGCCATGGTCGAGACCGTGCCGCCGTGGATGTTGCCCAGCTCCATGCCCGCGGCCTGCAGGCGCTGTCGCGCCAGCGCGAACAGATCCACTTTCCAGTGACCGGGGCGGGTCGCCACGAAGGCCGCCGCAGCGGCCGCGTCGTGGCCGACGAAGGCGTGGTACACCTCTTCGCCGATCTCGTAGTCGGCCGGTCCCGCTGCCGGGCCCAGCCACGCGCGCAGCTGCGCCGGTGGCGTCTGCATGGCGGCCACGGTGGCCTCCAGCATGCCGTCGGCCAGGCCACGCCAACCGGCATGGGCGGCGCCCACCTCGCTGCCATCGACAGCGGCGAACACCACCGGCAGGCAGTCCGCGGTGAGGATCGCCAGCACAACGCCGGGCACCGAGGTCACCGCGGCATCGGCCACCGGTTCGCTGGCGCCCTCCACCGGCGGCGCGCCGAAACGCAGCACGGTGCTGCTGTGCACCTGGCGCAGCCAATGCGGCGCCGACGGCAACGCCAGGCCCTGCTGCAGCAGCTGCCGGTTGTGCTCGACGTTGGCAGGGGTGTCACCGTCGGCCGCGTGCCGGTTGCCCAGGTTGAACTGGGCGAACGGCGCTGGCGAGATACCCGCGCCATGCCGGCGCGTGGTCAGTGCATGCACGCCCGGGGGCGCCGGCCAATCGGCCTGCAGCAGCGGCAGCGCGGTAGTCATTACCAGCGGTCCCGCTCGCGCTCGGCGAAGGCAGCGCTGTCTTCGCGCAGCACCTTCATCAGGTGCAGCATGTCGGCCGGCGCCGGCGCCGTGTTGCGCACCGGCTCACCACTGATCGGATGCACGAACTCCAGGGTCTCTGCATGCAGGGCCTGGCGCTTGAAGCCGCGCAGCGCGGCCACCAACTCGTCGCTGGCACCCTTGGGCAGCTTCAGCGCACCGCCGTACAGCTGATCGCCCACGATCGGATGGCGCAGGTGCGCCATGTGCACGCGGATCTGATGGGTACGCCCGGTTTCCAGGCGGCATTCCAGCGCGGTATGCGCACGGAAGCGCTCGCGCAGGCGGTAATGGGTCACCGCTTCCTTGCCATCCTCGCGCACGCCCATCTTCAGGCGGTCGCGCGGGTGGCGGTCGATCGGCGCATCCGCCGTGCCACCGGCCACCAGCGCGCCCATCACCACGGCCAGGTACTGGCGGTGCACGTCACGGGCAGCGAGCTGCTCGACCAGCGCGGTCTGCGCTTCCAGCGTGCGGGCCACGACCATCACGCCACTGGTGTCCTTGTCCAGGCGATGCACGATGCCCGCGCGCGGCAGCACCGCCACCGACGGATCGCGGTACAGCAGCGCATTGACCAGAGTACCGCTGTGGTTGCCGGCACCGGGGTGCACGACCAGGCCGACCGGCTTGTTGATCACCAGCAGGTGCTCGTCCTCGAACAGCACGTCCAGCGGGATGTCTTCCGGCTCGGCGGTGGTCTGGGTTTCCAGCACCACCTGCAGGGTGACCACCTCGCCGCCGCGCAGCGCGTCGCGCGGGCGTGCCTGCGCGCCGTCCAGCAGGACGTCGCCAGCCTTGATCCACTCGGTCAGGCGGGAGCGGGAGTATTCGGGGAACAGCTCGGCCACGACCGCGTCGAAACGACGGCCGGCGGAGGTGTCGGGGACAATGGCCTGGCGGGCCGATTCGGAGGGTTGTTCAGACATGGCAGGGGGCATCTTTGAAATTTTGGGGTCCCGGCGAGCCGGTTTCAGTCGCTGGACAGGACACTAGGCTATCATCGACCCTTCGTATTCCAGCCGCGTCCCGCATTGACCCCATGATCCGACGCTCCGTCCTGCTCTCCGCGCCCGTCCGCCTGACCGCCCTCCTGCTGGTGCTGGTCATCGTCGCCACTGGCTGCAACCGCGGCACCAAGGGCGATCGCCCTGATGAAGGCACCCCGGTCGAACAGCTCTACGAAAAGAGCCACAAGCTGATGCAAGGCGGCAACTGGAGCGGCGCCGAAGCCAGCTTCCGCCGCCTGGTGGCACAGTATCCCTACGGCCCGTACACCGAGCAGGCGATGATCGAATCGGCCTACGCCCAGTACAAGGCCGGCAAGCACGATGACGCGGTGTCCAGCATCGACCGCTTCATCCGTACCTACCCGACCCACCGCAACATCGCGTACCTGTACTACCTGCGCGGCCTGGCCAATTCCAATCGCAATACGGTATTCCTGCGCCGCGTATGGTCCCTGGACGCAAGCCGCCGCGATCTGTCCACGCCGCACCAGGCGTATTCAGACTTCAACATCGTGGTCGACCGCTACCCCAACAGCCGCTATGCCGCCGATGCGCGTCAGCGGATGCTGGTACTGCGTGACGTATTCGCCCAGCACGAGCTCGACAACGCGCTCTACTACATGCGCCGTGGCGCCTGGGTCTCGGCCGCCGGCCGCGCCAATTACCTGCTGGAAACCTATCCGCAGAGCGCGTTCCAGAACGACGCTGTTGCGGTTCTGGCCGACTCCTACACCCACCTGGGCAACAAGACCCTGGCCGACGACGCCCGCCGCGTCCTGCAGCTGAACCAGCCGGACCACCCGTGGCTGGAAGGCAAGTGGCCGAAGTATCCGTGGATGATCCGCAAGCTGAACCCGTTTGCCGGCGAGAAGTCCGCCGCCACCGGCCAGCGCAACGCGCGACTGGAAAAGAAGTAAGAAAGAGGCCCCGCAAGGGGCCTTTTTTTTTGCGTGGCGTCATCGCTAGGAATTCTCCGAATCCGCGATCGCTGCGACCTCCGTCCCAGTCAGCGCGAAGGGACAGCTTCCAGACTGCGGCGCAAAGGCCATCCCGGCCTGCATGGAGCGCCACATGTCCTCATCGTCCCAGCGGTTCCGACCCCGCCCACCCCTGCTGGTCACTGCCCTGCTCGCGCTGGCCGCCAGTCCCCTTGTCGCGATGGCGGCGGAGCCGGGTGACCTGCTCTCGGCCGCGCCCTACCGCGCCAGCTGGGTGCCCTCCAAGGCCGCCCAGGCCTACAAGCTGGCCTACCGCACCCCCGATCATCACGGACGCCTGGCCGAGGCGACCGGGCTGGTCTACCTGCCCGCCGGGCCTGCGCCGGCAGGGGGCTGGCCAGTGGTGTCCTGGGCACACGGCACCCAGGGCATCGCCGACCACTGCGCGCCTTCGGTGTCCGGCCCCTACCAGCCCGAGCGCGATGGCCGCTTTCTCGACCAGTTCCTGGATCAGGGCTATGCAGTGTTCGCCGCCGATTACCAGGGGCTGGGCAGCCCGGGCGACCACGCCTACCTGCACGTGCGCACCGCCGCGCGCAACGCCATCGACTTGGTGAAGGCGGGCCATCGGTTCCTGGGCAGCGCCATGCTGTCGCCGCGCTGGGTATCGGTGGGCCACTCGCAGGGTGGCGCCGCCGCGCTCACTGCCGGCCATCTGGCACCGTCCTATGGACCCTCGCTGCAGTACCGCGGCAGCTTCACCACCGGCACACCCACGGCCGTCGAACTGACTGCGCTGGTGATGAAGCCGGACAGCCGCACGCCGAATCCGGGCGCGCTCAATGCCTACCATGCCTACCTGCTCGATGGCCTGCTGCAGGTGGAGCCACGCATCGCGCAGGTGCTCAGCGCTGAGGGCCACGCACGCGTCGCATTGGCGCGCCAGCAGTGCCTGGGCCCGCTGGCTGTCACCCTGGAGGGCGCCAACACAGGAGAGATGTTCAACGCGCCGTTGAGCTCGGTACCGGGCATCTGGACGTTGCTGCATGACTATCTGGGCGTGCCACGCCGGGGCTTCAGCCAGCCGCTGATGCTGGGCCACGGCAGCCAGGACCGCGACGTGCCCTATCTGACCACCCTGCTGTATGCCGCCGGCCTGGCCGTGCGCGGCGAACCGGTGGCCTTCCGACGCTACCCGGTCGACCATCGCGGCACGCTGGACGCAGCAGCGGCCGATGCCCTGGCATTCGTGCGCGCGCGGCTGGGGGACAGCCATTTTGACGACGCCGCCGAAACCGCCGGCCTGGAGCAACTGCTCAACGAAGCCCAGTAGATCCACGCCATGCGTGGATGGGCGGTACACCCGGTTGCCGGCCAGCGGCCGGCACTACCGATGGGTCCATCGAACATTGGTAGCGCCGGGCCATGCCCGGCGACCGGTCCTCAGCTCTTGTAGCCGTTGCTGATCGGATAGCGGCGCTCACGCCCGAACGCGCGGCGCGAGACCTTCGGGCCCGGCGCGGCCTGGTGGCGCTTCCACTCGCTGATCCGCACCAGCCGCAGCACACGATCCACCACCGCCGCGTCATAGCCTGCAGCGACGATCTCTGTGCGCGACTGCTCCTGGTCGATGTAGCGGTACAGGATGCCGTCCAGCACGTCGTAGGCCGGCAGCGAATCCTGGTCGGTCTGGTTTTCGCGCAGTTCGGCCGAAGGCGGGCGGCTGATCACCGCCGGCGGGATCACCGGCGCACCGCCAACGGTGTTGCGCCACTTGGACAGGCCGAACACCTCGGTCTTGTACAGGTCCTTCAGCGGTGCGTAGCCGCCACACATGTCGCCATAGATCGTGGCGTAGCCGACCGCGTACTCGCTCTTGTTGCCGGTAGTCAGCAACAGGCCACCGAACTTGTTGGCCAGCGCCATCAGGATCACGCCACGGCTGCGCGACTGCAGGTTCTCCTCGGTCACATCCGGCGTGGTGCCCTCGAACATCGGCGCCAGCGCCTGCATCAGGCCCTGGAACGCCGGCTCGATGGAAACGGCTTCCAGCTTAACGCCCAGCGCCTGGCACTGCTCGGCGGCCAGGTCGTTGGACATGCCGGCGGTATAGCGCGACGGCAGGCGCACCGCAGTGACGTTCTCGGCGCCCAGCGCATCGACCGCCATGGCCAGCACGATCGCCGAGTCGATGCCACCGGACAGACCCAGCCACACCTTCTTGAAACCGTTCTTGCTGCAGTAGTCCTGGATGCCGCGGGTCACCGCGCGCCAGGCCAGCGCATCCATGCTCTCGTCACCATCGTCCATCCATACCTGCGGCAGGAAGCTACGGGTAGCGCCGTCGTAGTCCACCACCAGCCACTGGTCGACGAAGGCCGCCGCGGCCGGGTGCACCGTGCCATCGCCATCGGCCACCACCGATGCACCATCGAACACCAGCGCGTCCTGGCCGCCCACCACATTGAGGTAGGCGATGGCCGCACCGCTTTCGCGGGTACGTGCAGCCAGCACGGCGTCACGCTGGGCATGCTTGCCGCGCTCGTAGGGTGAAGCGTTCGGCACCACCACCAGCTGCGCGCCAGCACGCACCGTATCGGCCAGCGGCTCGGCGAACCACAGGTCTTCGCAGATCAGCAGGCCAACCGGAATACCGTCAACCTCGAACACGCAGCTGCCACCGTCCGGGTCGACATCGAAGTAGCGGCGCTCGTCGAACACGGCGTAATTGGGCAGCTCGCGCTTGCGATAGGTCTGCTCCACCAGGCCATCGCGCAGCACGCTGGCCGCGTTGTAGACCACCGCACCGGCCGCCTGCGGCCAACCGACCACGGCGGTGATGCCACGGCACGCAGCCGCAATGCGGGTCATCGCCTGCTCGCACTCGTACAGGAAGCCCGGGCGCAGCAGCAGGTCCTCCGGCGGATAGCCGCTGATCGCCAGCTCGGGGAACATCACCAGCCCGGCGCCGTATTCGTCGCGCGCCTGACCGATCATCTCGATGATGCGCTCGGTGTTGCCGGCGACATCGCCAACCGGGAAGTCGAACTGCGCCATCGCGATGCGGATCGAAGCCATGAGGGTCCAGCCTGTGGTTGCAATGCGCACATTGTAGATCCACGCCATGCGTGGATGGGGTGCGCCCGGGTGTGTGCTGAAGTAGATCCACGCCATGCGTGGATGCGGTTCAGCGAGTCGCCGATACCCGGACGCAGAAAGGCCGCCCGGAGGCGGCCTTTCTGTTTCAGACAGCCGGCCAGCGGCCGGCTTTACAAACACGTAGCCGCTGCGCGGCTGCGGTCTTATTTCACCAGCTTGGCGATGGCAGCGCCCAGGTCGCCCGGCGAACGCACGGTGACGACGCCAGCAGCTTCCATGGCAGCAAACTTGCCTTCGGCAGTGCCCTTGCCGCCCGATGCGATCGCACCGGCGTGGCCCATGCGCTTGCCGGCCGGAGCCGAAGCACCCGCGATGAAACCGACGACCGGCTTCTTCACGTGGTTCTTGATGTACTCGGCACCGGCTTCTTCAGCGTCACCGCCGATTTCGCCGACCATGATGATGCCTTCGGTCTGCGGATCTTCGTTGAACAGCTTCAGGCAGTCGACGAAGTTCAGGCCGTTGATCGGGTCACCACCGATGCCGATGCAGGTGGACTGGCCCAGGCCGACTTCGGTGGTCTGCTTGACCGCTTCATAGGTCAGGGTGCCCGAACGCGACACGATGCCGATCTTGCCCGGCTTGTGGATGTGGCCCGGCATGATGCCGATCTTGCACTCGCCCGGGGTGATGACGCCCGGGCAGTTCGGCCCGATCAGCACGGTGTCCGGATGCGAACGGGTCAGCACGTTCTTGACGCGCAGCATGTCCAGCACCGGGATGCCTTCGGTGATGCAGACGATGACCTTGATGCCGGCAGCAGCGGCTTCCAGGATCGCGTCAGCCGCGTACGGCGGCGGCACGTAGATGACCGAAGCGTTGGCGCCGGTGCTCTGCACGGCGTCGGCAACGGTGTTGAAGACCGGCAGGTCGATATGGGTGGTGCCACCCTTGCCCGGGGTCACGCCGCCAACAACCTGGGTGCCGTACTCGATCATCTGAGTGGCGTGGAAGGTGCCCTGCTGGCCGGTGAAGCCCTGCACGATCACCTTGGTGTTCTTATTGATCAAAACTGACATTGGATTTCCTTCGGTGTCGGATCAGGCGGCGTTCTTGACAGCTTCGACGACCTTCTTGGCACCGTCGTTGATGTTGTCGGCCGGGATGATGGCCATGCCGCTGTCACGCAGTAGCTGCTTGCCTTCTTCCACGTTGGTGCCTTCCAGACGCACCACGACCGGAACCTTGACGCCCACTTCCTTCACGGCGGCGATGATGCCTTCGGCAATCATGTCGCAGCGGACGATGCCGCCGAAGATGTTGACGAAGATGCCTTCGACCTTGTCCGAGGACAGGATCAGCTTGAACGCTTCGATGACGCGCTGCTTGTTGGCACCGCCGCCCACGTCCAGGAAGTTCGCCGGCTCGCCGCCGTTGAGCTTGATGACGTCCATGGTGGCCATGGCCAGGCCTGCGCCGTTGACCATGCAACCGATGTTGCCGTCCATGGTGACGTAGTTGATGTCCAGCTCCGAAGCGATCACTTCGGTCGGATCTTCCTGGGTCTTGTCGCGCATGGCGACCAGGGCCTTCTGGCGGAAAGCGGCGTTGTCGTCGCTGTCGAACTTGCCGTCCAGCGCATACAGGTTGCCGTCGTCCAGGATGGCCAGCGGGTTGATTTCAACCAGCGCCAGATCCTTTTCGTTGAACAGGCGGTACAGGTTCACCATGATGTTGGCGAACTGGCCGGCCTGCTTGGCGGTCAGGCCCAGCTTGAAGCCGAAATCACGGCCGTGGTAACCCTGCACGCCTTCGACGAAGTCGACGTTCAGCGAGTGGATCAGCTCCGGGGTTTCAGCGGCGACCTGCTCGATCTCCACGCCGCCTTCCGAAGAGGCGATGTAGGTGATGGTCTTGGTGCCACGGTCAACCAGCACCGACAGGTACAGTTCCTTGACGATCTCGCCGGCGGTGGTCACCAGCACCAGGTTGACCGGCAGTTCAACGCCAGCGGTCTGGTAGGTGGCCATCTTGGTGCCGAGCATCTTGGCCGCAGCGGCCTTCACGTCGTCGGTGGTCTTGCAGAACTTGACGCCGCCAGCCTTGCCGCGGCCGCCAGCGTGGATCTGCGCCTTGACCATCCAGGGGCCCTGGCCCAGGGAGTTGGCAGCGGCAACAGCTTCGTCCGGGGTCGCAGCGACCTTGCCGGCCGGGACCGGGATGCCGTACTCGGCAAGCAGTTGTTTTGACTGGTATTCGTGGAAATTCATGCGTCACCGTGGGAATAGGAACGACCGCACGCAATTCCTCAGGGCCCCGGCGGGGCGCCGGCATGGACCGCGGCGGGCCCACTATTGTGGCCGAGCCGGCGCCGGGGCGCAAAGAAGTATGGACAAAAGGCCGCAACCGGCCAGATTTCCACGGGCATTCAGGCAGTTGCGGCACGGCACGGCTCGCCCCCCAAAGGCCGGGCCGGGTCGATTGCGCAGCCCAGCCCGGTACAGGCCCCCTATACTGGTGCCGTAAATTCGAGCCCACGGTGCCGGCAACCGGGCAGCGAGCACATCCGACGATCGGGGGACGTCGGGCAGTTCGGCCCACCGCCGTCATGATCCAGTTCCAGGCAGCCAGAAGGGGAGTTCCGGCGTGTCACCCAGTGCTTCATTGATCGACCGCATCGAATCGATACCGCGGCGCGAGCTGTATTTCTTCGCCCTGTACCGGGTGCTGATCGCCTCGGTCATCGCCGCCCTGCTCTACAGCCCGTTGTCGGCCATGGTCGGCGAAGCCCACCACCCGCGCCTGGCCTATTCGGTCGGCGCCGCTTATCTGCTGCTGTCCCTGTTGTGGCTGGTGATCGGCCGCAACGAACGCTGGCTGCGGCAGATCGTGGTCGGCGGCGTGCTGTTGGACATCGTCGCCGCCAGCCTGCTGGCGCACGCCCTGCCCGGCGCCAGCGCCGGCATCTCGATGTCGCTGCTGTTCAACATCGCCGCCGCCGCCACCCTGCTGCCGCTCAGCTGGGGCCTGCTGCTGGCGCTGGCCGCCAGCGTCGCCACTGCTGCCGAATACCTGTGGAAGGTGCTGGAAGGCGGCGACCCCACCCGCACCCTGGCCGAACTGGCGATGTTCGCCACCAGCTACCTGGCGCTGGCCTTCATCAGCTACCAGGTCGGCAACCGTGCACGACGCAACCAGCAGCTGGCCAACCAGCGTGGCGACGAAGTGGCCAACCTGTTCCAGATCAACGAACTGATCATCCGCCGCATGCGCACCGGCGTGGTGGTGGTGGACGCCGGCAACCGCATCACCCTGGCCAACGAAGCCGCCTCGATCCTGCTGGGCGACCGCGATGGCAACAGTGATTCCGGCCGCCTCGACCTGGCCAGTGTCGCCCCCGAACTTGCGCGGCGCCTGCAACGCTGGCGCAACGGCTGGGCACAGGATGAAATGCCGCTGCAGCTCAACCCCGACCAGCCGGAAGTGCAGCCACGCTTCGCCCGCCTGCTGGCCGGCAGCGACCTGGTGCTGGTGTTCCTGGACGACTCCAGCGTGGTCTCACGCCGCGCCGAATCACTCACTCTGTCGGCGATGGGGCGCTTCTCGGCCAGCCTCGCGCACGAGATCCGCAACCCGCTGGCGGCCATCAACTATGCCGTGCAGCTGCTGGAAGAAGGTACCGGCTTCAACGAAAGCGACCGTCGCCTGCTGCAGATCATCCACCAGCAGTGCCAGCGCACCAACGGCATCGTTGAAAGCGTGCTGGGCCTGGCCCGGCGCGAACGCGCCAACCCGGAAAACGTGGATCTGGCCGCCTTCGTGCGCCGCTTCGTACTGGAGTACAAGCAGGGGCAGACGCTGGAAACCGACAGCATCGAACCGATCATCAACGACACATCGGTGCCGGCCCAGGTCGACCCGCGCCACCTGTACCAGGTGCTGACCGTGCTGGTGCACAACGCACTGAAGTACGGCCGCATCGGCGAGCAGCCCGCGCGCGTAAGGCTGCGCGTGGCCCAGCACGAACGCAGTGCGGTGATCGATGTGATGGACCGTGGCCCCGGCATCCCGGAGACCGTCGCCGCTCAGCTGTTCCGCCCCTTCTTCACCACCTCCGAGCACGGCACCGGGCTGGGGCTGTACATCGCCCGTGAGCTGTGCCGGGCCAACCAGGCGCGACTGGATTACATCCCCGTACCCGCCGGCGGCTCCTGCTTCCGCCTGGTTCTGCCTGGACCGCACACGCTGTTTCCGGACTGATTCCGCCCGTCAAACATTTGTCGCATCCCACCCCCTCGGCTATCTTTCCCACCCATGAACGAAACCCGCAGCGCCCTCGTCGTCGACGATGAACGCGATATCCGCGAACTGCTGGTGTTGACCCTCGGCCGCATGGGCCTGCGCATCAGCACCGCCGCCAACCTTGCCGAAGCCCGCGAACTGCTGGCCAGCAATCCCTATGACCTGTGCATCACCGACATGCGCCTGCCCGACGGCAACGGCATCGAACTGGTCAGCGAGATCGCCCAGCACTACCCGCGCACGCCGGTGGCGATGATCACCGCCTTCGGCAGCATGGACCTGGCCGTGGAAGCACTGAAAGCCGGTGCCTTCGATTTCGTCAGCAAGCCGGTGGACATCACCGTGCTGCGCGGCCTGGTCAAGCATGCGCTGGAACTCAACAACAGCGAACGCCCCGTTGCCGGGCCTGCTGCCGAACAGGCCGCGCGCCTGCTTGGCGACTCGCCGGCCATGGACGTGCTGCGCGCCACCATCAGCAAGGTTGCGCGCAGCCAGGCACCGGTCTACATCCTGGGCGAATCCGGAGTGGGCAAGGAACTGGTCGCACGCACCATCCACGCGCAGGGCGCACGCGCCGCCGGGCCGTTCGTGCCGGTCAACTGTGGCGCCATCCCCACCGAATTGATGGAAAGCGAGTTCTTCGGCCACCGCAAGGGCAGCTTCACCGGCGCCCATGCCGACAAACCGGGACTGTTCCAGGCCGCGCACGGCGGCACCCTGTTCCTGGATGAAGTGGCCGAGCTTCCGCTGCAGATGCAGGTGAAGCTGCTGCGTGCGATCCAGGAAAAATCGGTGCGCGCGGTTGGCGCCCCCAGCGAAGAACCGGTGGATGTGCGCATCCTCTCGGCCACCCACAGGGATCTGGCCGAGCTGGTCGAAGACGGGCGTTTCCGCCACGACCTCTACTACCGCATCAATGTGATCGAACTGCGCGTGCCGCCGCTGCGCGAACGCCGCCAGGACCTGCCCGCGCTTGCCGCGTCGATCCTGGCACGACTGGCCCGCAGCCACGGCCGCGCCACCCCGCTGCTGGCGCCTTCGGCGCTGGACGCATTGGCCCAGTACGGTTTCCCGGGCAACGTGCGCGAGCTGGAGAACATCCTCGAACGCGCGCTGGCACTGGCCGAGGAAGACCGTATCGGCGCGGACGATCTGCGCCTGCCGCAGCATGCGCCTCGCTCACCCGGCAGCGCTGCGCACGCCGAAGCGGTGGTGGATCTGCATCCGGGCAGTGCTGCCCTGCCCTCGTATATCGAGCAGCTCGAGCGCAGTGCCATCCAACGCGCGCTGGAAGAAAACCGCTGGAACAAGACCCGTACCGCCGCGCAGCTGGGCATCACCTTCCGCGCGCTGCGTTACAAGCTTAAGAAGCTGGGAATGGAATAAGGCTACCCCGTGGTAGTGCCGGCCGCTGGCCGGCAACCTCACGCACCGCGCATCCACGCATGGCGTGGATCTACTGAAAACTGCCATCCACGCACGGCGTGGATCTACTGGGCGTTCTGCATCGAAATGGTAGTGCCGGCCGCTGGCCGGCAACCTCGTGCATCGCCCATCCACGCATGGCGTGGATCTACTGGTTGCCCCATCCACGCACGGCGTGGATCAACCGGCCGTTCTGCGTCGAAATGGTAGTGCCGGCCGCTGGCCGGCAACCCCGTGCACCGCCCATCCACGCATGGCGTGGATCTACGGCATCAATCCTTGGTGACGCGATTGATCTCGGCCAGGCTGGTCACGCCCGCGGCCGCCTTCTTCAACGCCGACTGCCGCAGGTCATTCACACCAATGGCCTGCGCAGCCTCGGCAATCTGCAGCGCATTGCCGCCAGCCAGCACGATGGTTGCGATTTCATCTGTCATCGGCATGACCTGGTAGAGACCGGTACGGCCCTTGTACCCCTCGGTGCACTCATCGCAGCCCACCGCCTCGTACAGCTCGATGCCCGCATCCAGCTGCGCCTGGGTGAAACCCTCGGCCAGCAGCGCATGCGCCGGCAGGTTGGCCGGGCGCTTGCAGTTGCCGCACAACCGGCGTGCCAGTCGCTGGGCGATCACCAGCGTCACCGAACTGGTGATGTTGTACGGCGCGATGCCCATGTTCATCAGGCGCGCGATGGTCTGCGGCGCATCATTGGTATGCAGCGTGGACAGCACCATGTGACCGGTCTGGGCCGCCTTGATCGCGATCTCGGCCGTCTCCAGGTCGCGGATTTCGCCCACCATGATGATGTCCGGATCCTGACGAAGGAAGGAACGCAGCGCTACTGCGAAGGTCATGCCGCGCTTGTTGTTCTGCTGCACCTGGTTGACGCCGGGCAGGCGGATTTCCACCGGATCTTCGGCAGTGGAAATATTGCGGGTCTCATCGTTGAGGATACCCAGCGCGGTATACAGCGACACCGTCTTGCCCGAACCGGTCGGGCCAGTCACCAGCACCATGCCGTAAGGCTTGTGGATCGCTTCCAGGAACAGCTTCTGCTGCTCTGGCTCGTAACCCAGCTTGTCGATACCCAGCTTGGCCGCGCTGCCATCGAGGATACGCAGCACCACCTTCTCACCGAACAGGGTGGGCAGCGTGCTGACGCGGAAATCGATCTGCTTGGTCTTTGAAAGATTGAGCTTGATGCGCCCGTCCTGCGGCACGCGCTTTTCGGCAATGTCCAGCTGCGACATCACCTTCAGGCGCGCGGCAATGCGCTGGCTGAGCTTGACCGGCGCGCGCGCGACCAGTTTCAGCAGGCCATCAATGCGCAGGCGCACCCGGTAGTCGTCTTCGTAAGGCTCGAAATGAATGTCCGACGCCCCCTTGCGGATCGCATCAACCAGTACCTTGTTGACGAACTTCACTACCGGGGTATCGTCGCCCTTCGCGTCGATGCCCGAATCGCCGCCCGCGCCGTCCTCGTCGCCGAGACCGACATCAAGGTTGGCCATGCCCTCATCATCGCCCCCAAGGGAATCGCCAATGGTGTCGTGGCTGGCATGCCACTGTTCCAATGTCCGGCGGATCTGGTCCTCATCGACAAGAATCGGCTCGACCACCAAGTTGGTGTGGAACTTGATCTCATCCAGCGAATGGGTCGGGTTGCTGGTGCCCACGAACAGCTTCCCACCGCGTTTGAACAGCGGCAGCACGTTGTGCTTGCGCAGCAGCTCCTCGCTGACCAGGTTCATCGCGTTCTGGCTGCTGTCGAACGTGGACACGTCGAACAGCGGCATGCCGAACTCGACCGCGTTGGCGGCCGCCAGCTGCGCGGCCCCTACCACCTTGTTCTGGGCGAACCAGGTCGGTAGTGGTTGGCGCGCGGCGGTTGCCTTGGCCATGGCGTCGCGGGCGGCAGCTTCATCCAGCGCGCCGTCCTGGACCAGGCGGCGGGCCAGGCCGGTGATGCCGACCAAGTTGGGGGTGGAAACAACGCTCATGGTATTCCTCGTTCTACTCGCGCCCTGACGGCAGGGATTCGACTTTTGCAGCAGCCACCGGCCCGGTGGAAGCCAGATAGCTCAGCAGGCGCAGCGCCCCGCTCCGTCGGGCATCCGGCGCAAGCGCCTTCCAGTACTGATCCGTCAGCTGGCGCGAGGCTGCGGTATCCCCCAGTCCGCGCGCTGCATGCTGCATTGCACCGAACAGATAATAGCCTGCTGCGGCATCAGCCAGCAGTTCGGCTCCCTGCTCTCCCTGCAACAATCGTCGGCCTTCCGTGAGTACAGCGTGGTGATCGTCATTGGCCGCAGCAGCGACCATCGCCAGGCTTGAAGCCACGGTCGGGTCCTTCGGCGTGCAGTCCATCCAGGCCCGTTGTACCCACAGGGCCGAGCGTTGCTCCGGCGGAAGGAACGGGGTGGTGTCACCGGCCAGTGCAAACAGCAACCTGGCGGTCTCCACCGGCGCCTTGTCCAGCTCACAGCGGCCGGCCAGTCCGCGCAGCGCCTGTGCCCGCAGCCAGTCAGCCGCAGCGATATCAACTGGCGTCACAACCCTGTCCTGCAGCACCTCGGCCAAAGCATGCGCACGCGGACGCCGGTCTTCCCGGCTTGAAGCAGGCTGCGAAGCCCCCGCCCCAATGGGGGCATCGCGCACGGGTTGTGGTCGCGCGAGGATTGGCCAGGGGGTAGCCATAACTTCCTGGAAATCAGGAGTGAACGCACGCTGGAAGCGCGCCACGGGTGCCTTCAACTTCAACGTCGGGAAATAATCCGAATTGCGTGCAGCCGGATACAACGGAACGAACGCCCTCAGCGCGGCATCGTCCATCGACAGCGTGTCGTCCAGATCAGCCAGCGAATGCACCCCGATCCGCGCCAGCTCCTCACGCAGCGCTGGCTGCTGGAACAGGCTGTCATTCATCGCAGGCAGCTTGCCCTTGGGAGTCGCCACCAGGATCAAATCACCCCTGTTGGCCAGATAGGCGCGCGCGTCCGAAAACTGCTCCAGCATGCCGGCCAGCACCGAGCTGACCAGCTCGGGGGTGATCTCGTACATTTGCAACCACTGTACGAATACGCCGCCTTCGTTGAGCTGCTGCGGCACGAACTGGTAGAACTCGTCACTGAACAACGCAGCGGTGCCACCCACCCAGGGATTGGAGGGCTCGGAAATGATCAGGTCGTACTTGCGCGGACTGGCCGCGAAATAGGACTTGGCATCATCGATCACCACATGCGAGCGTGGGTCGTTGAACGCGCGTTCGACGCGCTTACCGAACAGGCGTGCGCCTTCCACCATCGCGGGCTCGATTTCCACCGTATCCACCCGGCCGACCCGGCGATCGCCCAGCAGGGTGTGGGTGCTCAGTCCCGAGCCGAAGCCGATCACGCCCACGCGTTGGTAGTCATCGCGCAGCGCCAGCGGCAGCGCAGCCAACAGGATCATCGTCGATTCGTCGCTGGTTGGCGCCTGCTTCATCGACGTTGCCATGCCCGCGTCGACCTTGCCGTTGGTGGCGATGGCACGCATGGGCCCGGTCGCTGAAGCGCTCTCATATACCGCCACGGTAGCGGTCTGGCCATCACGGGAGAACAGCATCGTTGCCGAATCAGCCAGACGCACATTGCCATGACGATAGACGGAGGAATTCAATACCAGTGGGTCGAATCGCACCAGCACCACGGCCGCGACCACGCCGAGCACGCCCACTGCACCGGCCCGCAGCACGGGCGAGCGCAGCCAGCCTGTGGCAGCGCCCTGCACCCGCTGCAGCAGCACCAGACCCAGCGCAATGTCCACCACCGCTGCCACCAGCAACGCGTATTTCAGGCCCAGCAACGGCATCAGCAGGTGGATGGCCGCCAGGACGCCTACGATCGCCCCAAGCGTATTGAATGCGTAGGTCTGCCCGATGGCGCGCTCGCCCTGCCCCGCGCGCAGCAATGCCAGCGTCAGCAGCGGCAGGGTCATGCCGGCGAAGAACGCCGCCGGGAACATCACCAGCGCTGCGATGGCCGCACTGGCCACATTGTAGAGAATGTAGCCATCGGCGCTGCGCACGATGACTCGCATCAGCCAACCCACCCAGTCGAAGGCCTGCGCGTACACGAACATCGACGCCAGCGCGGCCAACCCCATCCAGACCTGCACCCAGCCAGCCACGCGCAGTGGCGAGACCATGCGGTCGGCCCGACGGCGCAGCCAGAGCCCGCCGAAGGCGATCCCCAGGATGAACGCGGCCAGCATCAACTCGAACGAATGCAACGTCGTGCCCAGCGCCAGCGACAGCATGCGGACCCAGGTGATTTCGTACACGAAGGACGATGCACCGGTGGCGGCCGCCACCAGCAACACCAGCAGCACCGGCACCGGCACCGCTGCGTCGCGGGGCGCATCCACCGAGGTCAGCGGGACAGGACGGGCCACCACTACCGGAGCGCTGCCGTCGCGGGCGAGCGGATAGACAAGAATGGCCACGGCGATGTTGAGCAGGCCTGCACTGAGCACGGTTCCCGGCAGGCCAACTGCCGGCAGCAGCAGATAGGTTGCTACCAGCGCACCGGCCGCCGCTCCCAGACTGTTGGAGAAGTACAGACCGGCCAGCACTTCGCCCTGGGCCATGGGCTGCAGCCGCATGTAGCCGGCGCTCATCAGGGGGAATGTCGCCCCAAGCAGGACGCACTGCGGCAGCACCAAGGCGGTGGCCAGCGCCCAGCGCAATGCCGTGGACGAGGATCCTTCCATGCCGGGCATGAGGTGGGTATAGGCCCAACCGGTCGCCCCCTGGAACAGCCCGTCAAAGCCGATACCCAGTACACCGATCACCAGTTCAATGACCGCGTAGGCCAGCAGCGGCCGCTGCAACAGGGCACTGCGGCGGCTGACCAGCCACGCCCCCAGAGCCATGCCGCCCATGAACAGGATCAGCACCAGCGACTGCGCGTGGGAGGAATGCCCGAGGAACAGCCCCAGGTACTGCGTCCAGATGGATTGGTAGATCAGCCCGGCGAAGCCGGACAGAATGAAGATCAGCAGCAGCCATGGTCCATGGCTGTTTGATGCACGGCTCATTGCGGCTCCCCAGTCGCATGCTCAGTCAACAACAAGACACCATCACTGAAATCCGCGCAAGTCTCTTCGGCCCAGCAACGAGCCACGCTGTTTCAACAGATGTACCTTCAGTTCAAAAAATTTCATCGTCCTGCTCGCTGCGCACATCCTCCACCAGGAACGAAAACGGGGGGCTTGCGCCCCCCGTCCGGGTAATACCAACATCCTGAATCAGGAAGTCTTACTTCGCCGGCTTGCCCTGGCAGGAGCCCGGGCGGAACTTGGTATCAATCGAACCTTCGCAGGTCCATTCCGGGATCACGCCGTTGGCCACCTTGGTGTCGTCCGGGGTCAGGGTGATGGTCTTGCCGTCGATGCTACTGTCACCGATCGCCTGTGCGGTGGCAACGATTGCCTTGCCGTCCCACTCCAGCTTGCTGACGTACTTGGTCTGCTGGAAGTCCGGCTGCCACTTGTTGTCCGGCAGCTTGTTGTTGCTGGCCACGTACTCCGACAGGTCGGTACGCAGCGAAGAAGCCGCCAGGATCACTTCCGAGACCTTGGCCTTCTTGGTGTAGTTCGAGTATGCCGGCAGCGCGATGGCGGCCAGGATGGCAATGATCGCAACAACGATCATCAGTTCGATAAGGGTGAAGCCCTTCTGGTTCTTCATAGTGATACATCCCCAAGATAGTGGTGGTTGAGTCAGTGCGCTGGATCGGTCCGGCCAGTGGCCGGCTGAGCGTGTCCTGCACCCTGCGGGTGGATCAACGCAGGTTGCGTGCCAACCCCGGCACGCCTCCCCCTGGATTTCCCCGGGGCCAATGATGGCAGCAAATTCTTGAATGGGAAGCCCCCTTAACAGGAATTGCGACGAACCCAGCAATGTGACGCAGTGCGTCACCTTTGGTCGGCAGCCGGCACGAATTCGCATTCTGCCCCCGTCCGGATCTGCCAAGTCGGCGGTGAACCCGCTACCATCGGCAGATGCCCGTCTGGGGATGGCGGGCCGGGGAGCCAACATGTCTGTCAGTCGCAGTGCGATCAAGAAAGAGCCCGTGGCGCGTAGCACCATGGAGTTGCAGCCGTTTGTCTGGGAGGGGACCGACAAGCGGGGAATCAAGATGAAGGGCGAACAGTTGGCGAAGAACGCCAATCTGCTGCGCGCCGAGCTACGCCGCCAAGGCATCAACCCTGGTCAGGTCAAGGTCAAGCCGAAGCCCTTGTTCGGGGCTGCCGGCAAACCGGTCACGCCCAAGGACATCGCCTTCTTCAGTCGGCAGATGGCGACGATGATGAAATCCGGCGTGCCGATCGTGTCGGCGCTGGAGATCATCGGCAGCGGCCACAAGAATCCGCGAATGAAGAAGCTGGTCGATACGGTGCGCACCGACATCGAGGGCGGCTCCTCCCTGTATGAAGCGATCAGCCGCCATCCGGTGCAGTTCGACGAACTGTATCGCAACCTGGTGCGGGCGGGCGAAAGCGCGGGTGTGCTGGAAACGGTGCTCGACACCATTGCCACCTACAAAGAGAACATCGAAGCGCTGAAGGGCAAGATCAAGAAGGCCTTGTTCTACCCAGCGATGGTCCTGGCCGTCGCATTCCTGGTCAGCACCATCCTTCTGGTATGGGTCGTCCCTCAGTTCGAAGAGGTGTTCCAGAGCTTCGGCGCCGATCTACCTGCCTTTACCCAGATGGTGGTGAACCTGTCCCGGTTCATGGTGTCGTGGTGGTGGTTGATGGCGATCGTGCTGATCGGCTCGGTAGTCGCAATCGCGATGACCTACCGGCGCTCGGAGAAGATGCAGCACACGGTGGACAGGCTGGTACTGAAGGTACCGGTGATCGGCCAGATCATGCACAACAGCGCCATTGCCCGCTTCGCCCGTACCACGGCGGTGACGTTCAAGGCCGGTGTGCCGCTGGTGGAAGGCTTGGGCATCGTTGCCGGCGCGACCGGCAACAAGGTCTACAGCGATGGCGTACTGCGCATGCGCGATGACGTGTCGGTGGGTTATCCGGTCAATATGGCCATGAAACAGCTCAACCTGTTCCCGCATATGGTCATCCAGATGACCGGCATCGGCGAAGAGGCTGGCGCATTGGACACGATGCTGTTCAAGGTGGCCGAGTATTATGAGCAGGAGGTCAACAACGCAGTGGACGCCCTGAGCAGCCTGCTGGAACCGATGATCATGGTATTCATTGGTACCCTTGTCGGTGGCTTGGTCATTGCGATGTACCTGCCCATCTTCAAACTCGGCGCCGTCGTCGGCTAAGGTAACAATGGCATTTCTCGACCAGCATCCCGGCCTCGGCTATCCCGCCGCGGCCGGCCTGGGACTGCTTCTCGGCAGCTTCCTCAACGTCGTCATCCTGCGCCTGCCCAAGCGGCTGGAGTGGGAGTGGAAGCGCGACGCCCGCGAAGTACTGGAGGAGCCGGACTTCTACGAGCCGCCCCCGCCGGGCATCGTGGTTGAGCCTTCGCACTGTCCGCACTGCAAGCACAAGCTGGCCTGGTACGAGAACATCCCGCTGTTCAGCTGGATGATCCAGGGCGGCAAGTGCCGCCACTGCAAGGCACCGATCTCCATCCAGTACCCGCTGGTGGAGGCGCTGACCGCAGTGATGGTGCTGGCCTGCGTGTGGCAATTCGGCTTCGGCTGGCAGGGCTTCGGCGCGATCGTGCTGACCTGCTTCCTGATCGCCCTGTCCGGCATCGACCTGCGCACCCAGCTGCTACCGGACCAATTGACCCTGCCCCTGATGTGGCTGGGGTTGATAGGCAGCATCGACAACCTGTACATGCCGGCCAAACCGGCCCTGCTGGGCGCCCTGCTGGGCTATCTGTCGCTGTGGTCGGTGTGGTGGCTGTTCAAGCAGCTGACCGGCAAGGAAGGCATGGGCCACGGCGATTTCAAGCTGCTGGCCGCGCTGGGTGCCTGGTGTGGGATGAAGGGCATCCTGCCGATCATCCTGATGTCGTCGGTGCTGGGCGCCATCATCGGATCGATCTGGCTGTACAGCCGTGGCCGGGACCGGGCGACGCCGATCCCGTTCGGGCCCTACCTGGCTTTGGCCGGCTGGCTGTTCTTCATGTGGGGCGAGCCGCTGTTGAACCAGTATCTGGTGATGAGCGGGCTGCGCTGAGGGCGCACCGATGAGCCGTTATGTGGTGGGCCTGACCGGCGGCATCGCCTCGGGCAAGAGCGAGGTCACCCGGCGCTTCGAGGCGCTGGGGATTGTCGTGGCCGATGCCGACCTGGCCGCGCGCGCGGTGGTGGCGGTGGGCAGCCCTGCCCTTGCCCTGATTGCCGAGCGCTTCGGCGCGGGAATCCTGCTGGCCGATGGCAGCCTTGACCGGGCGCGCCTGCGTGCCCACATCTTTGCTGACCCGGCCGAGCGGACGGCGCTGGAAGCGATCACCCACCCGGCCATCCGCCTGTTGATGCAGCAGCAGTGCGAGCAGGCCGCCAGCCCCTACGCGCTGGCGGCGATTCCGCTGCTGACCGAAGTAGGTGGCCGCCTTGCCTACCCGTGGCTGGACCGGGTGCTGCTGGTGGATGCCCCCGAGGCCGTGCAGCACGCCCGGCTGATGCAACGCGACGGCATCGACGCGGCGCTGGCCGACCAGATGATCGCCGCTCAGGCCAGCCGAGCACAGCGCTTGGCGCTGTCCGATGACGTGGTCGTCAATGATGGCCATCCGGATGACCTGCAGGCGCAGGTCGAGCGATTGCACGCGCGGTATCTGGTGTTGGCGGCCGGGTAAGCCCGGGGCTCACCATGCATGGCATGGCGGATGCAGGCCCCTTGGTGACCTGCACCGCACAGGACAATGCGTCGATCGAGGCAATTCACCAGGTCGCGCCGGGGTAATCAACGCCCTTAGCGGAAGCCGGACCCCATCTCACCCGGGCAGAAGGGGCTACAGCGGCTTCGGCGAGAACGTCAGCGTGGCGATCACGCCGCGGGCACCGCCCGGCCGCACGCTTACCTGCCAGCCGTACAGATCGCACAGGCGACTGACGATCGACAGGCCGATACCGCCACCCTGCGAGTGGCCGGCATGGGTACCGCGGTAGCCGCGCTGGAACAGCTTGGCGGCATCTTCCTCGCTCAAGCCCGGCCCGCTGTCGGTTACCGATACGGCGTTGGCGCCCACATGCACCCGCACCTCGCCATCCTGCGAATACTTCACCGCATTGCCGATCAGGTTGCCCAGCGCCACCGACAACGCCGCTTCGGGGGCATCGATGACCAGGTCGCGTTCGCCATCCAGATGCAGCTCCAGCGGCTTGCCACCCAACTGCGCGCGGTGCGCGTCCAGCAGCTGCTCGGCCACCCGGGCTACATTGCTGCTGCCCTGCCCGCGCTCGTTGCGCGACAGCAGCAGCAGGGCACCAATCAGATCGCTGCACTGTTGCTCGGCACGTTGGATGCGCTGCAGGCGCTGCAGCACCTTTTCGTCCAGGCCCGGGCGGGTCAGCAGCAACTCGGTTGCGCCACGGATCACCGCCAGCGGCGTGCGCAACTCATGGCTGACGTCCGCATTGAACTCACGGTCGCGCTGCACCACTTCGGTCAGCCGCGAAGAATAGTCATCGAGCGCCTGGGCCAGCTGCCCCACTTCGTCATCGGGGAAGCGTGGCGCCAATGGTTCGGGATCGCTGGTGCCGCCACGGTACGCACGCAGGCGCGCGGCCAGATCCGAGACCGGCTTCATCACCTTGGAGGCCGACCACCAGCCCAGCACCAGTGACAGCAGACTGAACACCAGCACCGACAGGAACAGCGCGCGGTTGAGCTGCTGCCCACCGCGAACGCTGTCGGTCATGTCGTAGGCCAGAAACGCCCAGGCATCAGGAGTCTTGCGAACAGCAAGCTTGTAGGAATAGCGCTCGCCGCGCTCGTCCACCCCGCCCATGTTGTACAGGCCGTCCTTGAACTCGTACCAGTCCGGCTCTTCCTCGCGCAGGGCTTCGAACTTGTCCGGCTTGATCAGGCGCGCACGCATCTGCTGCACGGGCAGGTCGGGATTGCGGTCGGGGCTTTCGTAGTAGCGCCGCACGTACTCGCTGATGTTGCGGTTCATCACGTCTTCCACCAACTGGTTTTCCACCCGCATGCGGGCCCAGTTGGTGGCGAACGCGAACAGTGTCGTCAGGCAGAAGCCCAACAACACGAACGAGACGATGATGCGGCTGCGCAGGCGCCGCCGATAAGGCGTGCGCCGGCGCTCCCCCTTGCTTGCCACCGAATCAGGCTTCCGGCGTGGCGATGCGGTATCCGATGCCATGGCGGGTCTGGATCATCGGCACTTCAAAGGGCTTGTCCACCACGGCGCGCAGGCCGTGGATGTGCACGCGCAGCGAATCGGAGTCCGGCAGCTCTTCGCCCCAGACACGGGTTTCCAGCTCCTGCCGGGTGACCACGGCCGGGGCCGCTTCCATCAGCGCCTGCAGGATCTTCAATGCGGTCGGGTTGAGCTGCAGCAGCTTGCCCTGCCGGCGCACTTCCAGCGTGTCCAGGTTGTACTCCAGGTCACCGGTTTCCAGCACGCGGGTCTGCACGCCCTTGCCGCGACGCGACAGGGCGTTCAGACGCACTTCCACTTCCTGCAGCGCGAACGGCTTGATCAGGTAGTCGTCAGCACCGGAATCGAAGCCGGCCAGCTTGTTGTCCAGCGAATCGCGCGCGGTCAGCATCAGCACGGGGGTCTGCTTGCGCGCTTCGTTGCGAAGCTTGCGGCAGACTTCGATGCCGTCCATGCCTGGCAGGTTGAGATCCAGGACAATCGCGTCGAACTCGTGCACGACAGCCAGATGCAACCCGGTCACTCCGTCGGCAGCGAAGTCCACCGTGTGGCCCCGGTCCTCCAGGTAGTCGCCCAGATTGGCCGCAATGTCGCTGTTGTCTTCGATTACCAGGATTCTCACTGTCACCTCTAATTGACGAATTTACCGACGCGCTGGGCCTGGCCCATGTCGCGCTGCGCCTTGTCCTTCTGCCGAGCACGCTCGGCGACGGTCAAGCACTGCGTGGACGACATGTTGGAACCAATGGCCTTCTCACGTCGGCATATTAGACGACTATCTTCACGCGCCCGTGTCAAAACGGTGTTCACGACCTGCTGATCGTTGAAGACCTCGGTTCGTACCGATTCAGGCATCGCGTCCTTGGTGGGGTACTGCTCGGCGGCGGCGCGGATGCGAACCAGGGTCTCGCGCACCTTGCCGCGCTCTTCCTGACGCAGCTCGGAATAGGTTTCGCCATCGTTGAGTTCGATCTCGATGCGCTCTACCTGCTGCAGCAGCGGCTTGCCCGGCAGGAATACCTCTTCGGCACTCTTGGCCCCTGCCGAGGCAGCGACCAGGGCCAACGCCGAAACCAGAACCGCTGATATCACTGGATGCTTCATGACAAACGAATCCCTGTCTGAGGTGAACGCAGACTGTATGCGGATGCCCGCTCTGCCAGCAAGTGCTGGCCGGCAGGGTGCAGGCCGCCTTAAAGCTTGGAGTCCGGGTTCACGTTGCTGTAGGTGCGCTGGTCGTTGAGCAGGGCCTTGCCTTTCTCCTCGATGCGGCGCCGTTCGGCCACGGTCATGCACCGGCTCTTGGGCATGTTGCTGCCCGTAGTGCGCTGGTACGAGCAGATCTGGCGACTGTCGTCGTGGGCGCGCGTCAGGATGCTGTTGACCCGTTCCTGATCGTTGAAAACGTCATTCTGTACCTGCGGCGGCAGCTCCTGAACGGTCTGCCGGTCGCCCATCCGCTGGGTAATCCGCGCCAAGGCCTGCTGGACCTGACTGCGGTCGTCGGCGGATATTTCGTTGTAGTCCCCCTGCTGCAGGGCTTTTTCGACCTGGCGGACCTGCTCGGCCACCGGGGTCTGGCGGTCCATCTGCACAGCCGCCTTTTCCGGCTTGGCCAGTGCAACGCCAGGCAGACACAGCAACAGCACGATCATCGTGGTGCGGTACATCGCCAACCTCCCGATCCTTCGGAACGAAGGCCCAACTCTACGAGTGTCCCCACGTGCCCACAAGGGCCCCTTGGCAGGGGGACACAGGGCATAAAAAAGACCCAGGCGGTGCACCCGCCTGGGCCTGAAGTTGTATCCCGATACCGATCCTGCTGAGAGGCAGAGCTGCGGTTCGTTGAAGGCTACGCCCGGGGCGATTAAAGCAGTGTTAAACCCGCCAACCCTGCCTGAATTTAATTTCAAACCACTGAAATATCAGGATTTTTTGATTTTCTCGACGTGTTCGATGATGCGTGCCGCCACATCCACCCCGCAGGCGGCCTCGATCCCTTCTAGCCCCGGGGTGGAGTTCACCTCCAGCACCAGCGGGCCGCGCTCGGAGCGGATCAGGTCCACCCCGCAGACGCCCAGCCCCAGGGCCTTGGCCGAACGCACCGCCACCTGCTGCTCGGCCCGGCTGGCCTTGGACGCCACCGCAGTACCGCCGGCATGCAGATTCGAGCGGAAATCCCCTTCCGGGGCCTGGCGCTGCATCGACGCCACCACTTGGTCGCCAACCACGAAGCAGCGCAGGTCGGCTCCCTTGGCTTCGCCGATGAACTCCTGCATCAGGAAGTTGGCATACAACCCCCGTAGGGCTTCGACGATGCCGCGCGAGGCGCTGGCCTTCTCGGTGAGGATCACGCCACGGCCCTGGGTGCCTTCATTGAGCTTTACCACATGCGGCGGCGGGCCGAGCATGGACAACAGGTCGACGGTGTCATCCGGGTTGTCACCAAAGACGGTGACCGGCATGTCGATGCCCTTGGCCGCCAGCAGCTGGTGCGCCCTCAGCTTGTCGCGCGAGCGTAGGATCGCGTCGGACGGATTGGGCGTGCGTGCGCCCATCAGTTCGAACTGGCGCAACACGGCGGTGCCATAGCGGGTGACCGAAGCGCCGATGCGCGGGATGACCGCGTCCACGCCGGTCATCGGCCGGCCCTTGTAGTGCATGGAAAAGCCGTCCGCGGCGATGCGCATGTAGCAGCGCAGGGGGTCGAGGATGCGCACGGTATGGCCGCGCGCGCGCGCGGCCTCGACCAGCCGGCGGGTGGAGTACAGCCGGGTGTTGCGGGACAGGATGGCGAGCTTCATCGCAGTGGGATCGGTCGGCAGGCGCGCAGCATAGCGTGGCAGCGTTGCGACCGGATGATGCTGTTGCGGCCACGCGCGGCAGTGGCTGCCCAGCTCACTCCGTGCGCGGCAGCACCGTCGGGTAGGCGCGCGCCGCTTCGCCCAGCGCCGCGATGCAGGCCATCTGGATCGCCGACCCGCTGAAGGCGCTCTGATAGATCTGCTCAATCAACTGCGCTGCCTCTGGACCACCGGCGCGCCCGAGTGCTCGGACTGCTTCGACCTGTTTGGCCGAACCGATGCCGGCGGAAAGATAGATCCGATGCAGCGCGGTGACGACGTCATCCCTGCGATCCATGCCTGTGTACTCCCTGAAATGAGAGCAACAAGCTAACGGAGGCCACAGCGGCAGGACATGCGGATTGTTTGAATCTGTACGCCGTGCGCAAACAAAAAACCCCGGAAGCGACAGTGCCGCTACCGGGGTCTGGATTCTGGAGCGGGCGAAGGGAATCGAACCCTCGTCAGTAGCTCGGGAAGCTTCGGGACATGACCTGTAAAATCAACCACAGCGGCTGCCACCGCTGCAGTAATCCCAACGGTCAGTAGACCTGCCCCGGCAGCGATCAGAGCTGACGCGATTGTGCTTTCCATTCCACCTCCGTCCTCGACCGACGGAGATTACCACTCGGTGTCGATACACCGCGAAGCGGCGAACTCAACATGTGATCGCTAGTAGCTGCGAATCACCGGTGCGTAGACCCCGGGGAAGATCCGGCTGTCCCAGTCCTTGACCTCGGCGCGCTTGAGGTCGGCCAGCTTGCCCATGGCGCGCTCGATCTTGTTGCCGGCGATGCGCACGTCTTCCCGGGCCTTCTTCGTCTCCTTGGCCTGCAACGATCGCTCCGCATCGGCCAGGCGCTTTCGGTTGGCGAAAAGCTCCCGCTCCAGAATGGCGGCCTCGGCCTGGTTCCACTGCTGGAACTCCGCCCAAACGGCCCGCTCTGCCGCGCTGGTGCCGGCGCGGAACGCGTCTTCCATCGCCCTGGAGGTCTTGGGCCGCTTCTTGCCCGGGTCGTGGGCGTAGAGCGTGGCGAACTCCTGCAGCGATACAGTGGCGCCCGTCATGCGGACCAGCTCCTGGTAAGCGGCTTCGATTTGGGCGGAATAGCACATGTCGGCAATCTGTCCGCAGGAGCCGTTGATGCCGCGTGGTGCAGGCCTACCGCGTCAGCCGGGCGGTGAACACGCCGCGGAACAACCGCAAGGATCTGCTGCAGCCGGTGGCCTGAAGAAGACCCAGCTACATCGCGGGCTTGTGATCACTGATGCCGGCGAGCAGGGCAGGTAGAATCTGCGCATGACCTCGATACTTCGACTAGCACCACTGGCCATCGTTTCGCCGCTCCTTGTCGCCTGCTCTGCGCCGGTCACTACTGCAGATGCTGCGGCTCCGGTTGACGCGACAACGAAGCAAATTCTTATTGAGGAATATGGCGACTCCACAACCGTGGGCTACACGGCCACACCTTCCGGAACAATCGTCGCTGCGATGAATCAGCCCAACACGCTGCAGCGTTTGCTGCGGGGAGAGTTCGGTGACCGTGTCGTTGTGAAAAATGAGGGAGTTGGCGGAATTCAATCATCAGATGCGCTGGACGGGACCGATGGAATTCACCGCCCGTGGGAGTCTGTCATGGCGAAATCCCATGCCCAGATCGTGACTCTGAACTTTGGGCTCGGCGATGCCTATCTGTTCTCCCGCCCAGAGCAAGGAAAGATCTCTGCATCACCACAGGAGTACAAACGCGTGATGGGCGAGCTGGTTCGTATTGCGAGAGAACACGGCAAAACCGTGGTGATCTACGAGCCTAATCCATCGTGTCACCCAGCCCGAGAGAATGGCATGCCGCACTACGTGATGCATCTCGATCAGCTGGGGTATGAAATGAACATACCAATGGCTTCCCAATTCTGGGCATTGCTTGCCACGCCTAATTGGCGAGAGCTTCTGTCTGATTGCACTCACCCCACTCCAGAGCTCTACCAGTTGAAGGGTGAGAACGCCTACAACGTACTTCGCCCAATCGTGAAGCAGATTATCGATGCCAACTGACATTTAACGCAATCGAAGCATGGATTACGTCTCAGCTATCAACCGAACCCCAGCGGCACTGCGGCCAGGTCCGCGATGATGATCGCGGCTCTCTGCAGCACCGCCTTGTCCCGGCGATCTGACAGCGGAGTCCAACGTGACTAAGGACGGCCGCTTAGCCGGCCACCCAGGGCTCTACAGTAGGCTGCGAGACCTCGACTGCTGGTGGCTGCAGCCTCGCAAGATGGATGGCGTCGGTCGCAGCCTTAATCATCGCCATCAGTTTCCAACCCGGCTCGATACTCTCTTCGCCGGTCACCGGGCTGGTGATGACGTAGGTCTTTGCCAACAGGTCACTGATCATTTCATTGCAGGGTGGACACGCAGAAAGGCGCGCTCCAACACTGTGCCGTCTGCCTGGGTGGTCAACTTCTCGAAGTGAAAGGTGACCGGGCCATCGTTGGTGTATGGGTTCCAGTCGATGCCTATGCGGGGGCGATTGCTTCCACCCGAGTTCCGAAAACTGCGCTCTCGCTTATAAATGCCATGTTGGTCTCCACGTCAGTACTCCGCCACGTTTACGGTCATGATGTGCATCTGACTACTGATCGCCCGCGGCGCCGGATTGCCGAAGAACGCATATGTCCCCTCCCGGTCGTGCCCTGGGCGACTGTGTAGCCGCTTCCATTTGATGTAAGCAAACCCGCGAAGCATGCCCACTGCCAATCCGCGCTCGGCGAGGCTTGCACGCCGGTCCAGCGAAAGCCCGGCACCGTGATGATCTGCGCATAGGTGCACCGGCATGGACTTCCAGCAAGGTCGCTTGAAATTGGAAGAAAACCGAGCAAGCCGGGCGCGATCCCCCGGTTCAGGCCACGTAAGCAGAAATCGGGCGTGCTCCATTACTACTACGACCACGGCGGTAAGCAGAGGCGCGAGACCGCATTGGGCAGCGACTACGGGGTTGCCATCAAGCGCTGGGCCGAGATCGAGCATGCCAGCACGATCCCCGCCGCGGCAGTCGTGACCTTTCGGCACGTCGCAGATCGCTACCGCGCCGAAGTCGTGCCCACCAAGGCCGTGACCACTCAGCGGCTCAACAACCGTTGCATCACCGCGCTGCTGAGCTACTTCGATGCGCCGCCGGCTCCATTCGAGGCCATTCGCCCGATCAACATCCGGCAGTATCTGGATTGGCGAAAGTCGAAGGTGATAGCGAATCGTGAGGTTTCCCTGTTCACGGATATCTGGAACTGGGCGCGCGGAAAGGGCATCACCGACCGTCCCAACCCTTGCGAGGGTATCCGGCGTAACAAGGAGACCGGCAGCGATGTGTACGTGGACGACGACACTTTCAAAGCGTGTACGCGCGTGCCGATGCCGCGCTGCGCTATGCCATGGACCTTGCCTATCTGACGGGACGGCGCGTAGGCGATGTGTGGTTGATGGAGGTGCGCCAGGTCACAGCGCGCGGTTTCATCATCCAGCAGTCGAAGACCAGCAACCGGGGCACCATGGAGATCACGGGCGAACTGGCCGCGCTGCTTGACCGCATTGCCAAGCGTAAAGGGGAGAAGTGCCGGAACGGGCGAGAGAAGGTCTACAGCACGCGGCCGATCGTGGACGATGGCGGCCTCGCCCTGGGACGGGCGGCCCTGCGCTGCCGGTTCGACAAAGCGCGGGAGGAGGCAGGTATTGCAAAGGAAGAGTTCCAGTTCCGCGATCTCCGCGCGAAGGCGGGCACGGACAAGGCCGATTCGGCAAAGGACATTCGCGAAGCGCAGGCCCAGTTGGGGCACTCATCGGTCACAACTACCGAAATCTACGTACGGAAGAAGAGAGGGTCGAAGGCAACCCCAATGCGCTAGGTTAAACGCAGGGAGAATCGCGAGATCGCCGTTATGTTGTGGCCTATGACGCGCTATAGATCGCAACAGCGAACCGAGCAATCATCCGGCAACACCAACCGGAGGAAAGAACATGCGCAAGGAATCCAGCGACGAAACCGTCATCGTCGAAGGCAACATCATTCGCGGCCCTGAGACCCGCCGGGCTGACACAGAGGCTGCTCTGGTCAAACTGGCCTTTCCGGGTGAAGTCAGAACCGACGGGCCAACCGTCGCGACGTACACCGACTTCGATCCGGAACCCATTTGGATATTGACCCTCTCCAATGCCGACCAGGCGATTCTGTTTAAGCAGCTGCTTGACGGCAAGAAGCGCTGAGAACTCCGAAAACCGTTGGGAGACATGGAGCGCGCGATGGGAATCGAATCCCAACCCGCCCAGTCGAAGCGCTATGGTCCATGGTGGTTAACCAAATCTATTCTCTTCCTCGCTGCCGGGGAGAAGCATCACCGGAAACAGAACGAACACCCCTAGAGGAACCAACGCAATCACAACGAACCACCCAGACTCATCAATGTCGTGCAGTCTTCGAACGGTCAGCGCGAGCATTGGCAGAGGGAAAAGTAAGAGTGCAACCAACGCTACAAACCCTCCCACATCCCCGAGACGCGAGGACAGTTCCCAGCTGTGTAGATCGGTGCCGATCAGCCAGTATCCGGCATTGACCAAGCTATAGCTGAGCGCCGCGACGAGAGCAGCAAGCAGATAGAACGACCAAAATTCTGTTCGGTTGGATCGCCCTGAAAAATCAAAGCACCGTCTGATTGGCAAAAGTGCAGCGATCATTCGCACTCCGAACAACGGATGATGAAAACCCACAGCTAACGATCTTTTAGCATCTCCAAACTAAGCAACAACTGAATCATCGGCTCGACAAGAACCAGAAGGCCAGGGAGGGAGCGAAGGGGATTTTCAGTTCCGCGATCTCCGCGCCAAGACGGCGCAGACAAGGCGGTTGACGTCCGGGTTGAATGGTTCACCGGGCATCGGCGCTCCGCCATTACAGCGACACCGGAATGCCTGATTTCAACAACCCAAGTAGCTGGAAACACGCCACGCACACCTCAGAGGATGCACAGGCCATCCAGGCCGCCTTGGGCCACCAATCACCGCAGATTGCGGAGCGCATCGGAATTGCGGAGCGCCTAGATGTGGCGCAAGCCCTTGGGGCACATGGAGCGGGCGAAGGGAATCGAACCCTCGTCAGTAGCTTGGGAAGCTACAGCTCTACCATTGAGCTACGCCCGCGTTGCCCGACAAGTCTATGCGGGGCACGTGTTCAAACGCAACGGGCAGGCCCTTACAGCCTGCCCGTGGCGGTGACGGCAGGCCCGCAGGCCTGCCGTCGTCCGCATCAGAAGCTGCCGCTGAAGCTGGCAAACAACGTCGCGTCCTGCGCACGCTTCTGCAGGGTGGTGGCGCTCAGGCCGATGTTGCTCTGCAGGCCGAACAGTTCCATGCGCGCACCCAGGATGGCGGTCGCATAGTTCTTGTCGAAGTCCATGCCCGGCACGCGGTACATGCCGACGTCCGGCAGGCTCTGCACCCAGGCGCTGGCCTGCTTGGTGTCTTCGAACTCGTGGTCGTAGGTCACCTGCACGTACGGCTTGACCGCACCGCCGTCAAAGCGGGCCTGCCAACCGATACGGCCTACGGTGGAGTCGACATCCTGCTTGCCGTAACCCAGTGCAGTAGCCAGGGTGCCGGCGTTGGCGCTTTCGGTGTAACCGTCGATCTTGACCTGCTGCCAGATCACCGAGGCGATCGGGCCGTGGCGGAAGCCGCCTTCGGTGCCGAACTCGTAACCTGCGTTCAGGGCGGCGGTCAGGTTGCTGCCGTCCGGCGAGCCACCGTGTTCGCGGGTTGCCGGGCCGAGCTGGACCTTGCGGTTCACGTCATAGGACAGCCAGGTGTAGCTGACCTGGCCATTGACCCAGATGCGGTCGCCATACCAACCGGCGAACAGACCGGCCGTGGTGTCCTTCTGGGTGAAATCGCCACGGCTGTTGCCGAAGTCGGCATTCAGGCGACCAAAGCCGGCGAAGCCGCCGAAGACCATGCCGTCACGCGCCCAGTCGACACCGAACAGGCCGGCCGGGGCCAGGCCGTCGTACAGATCGGCGTGGTCGTAGCGCTGCATGTCACCGCGCACGCCACCCCACCACGACATCCCGTCGGCCGGACGGCCGGCCTGGTGCAGGCTGACCTGGTCGGCACGCGAGCGGCCGATGGTCTGTGCCGAGTGGCTCAGCACCTGCTGCAGGCGCGGGCCTTCCAGGATCGAGATGGCGTACTGGCCCAGCATCTGGTGCGCGGCCGTGGTCGGGTGCACGTCATCCGCGAACAGGTAGGTACTTGCCGCATCCGGACGCACATAGGCCAAGGGACTGCAGGTCAGCGACGACGGCACGGTGCAGGCCCGGCCGGTGACGTTGCTGAAGCCGTACATGCCCGGGCTGGCGATGATCTCGCGCAGCAGCGTGTAGGTGTCCAGCGGAATGAAATCGATGCCGGCCTGCTTGAGACCGCCATAAAGCGCGCTGTTGTAGGCGTTGGACAGCGCCGTCCCCTGCACACGCGCGGCAGCGCCGCGATCGATGAAGCCCGGAGTGGAGCCGATATCGGGCAGGTTCGGAACCATCACGTACTCGGCGCCGGCCTGCTTCAGGCTGGCCACGATGCCGATCTGGTCAGTGACCGCCGAGCCGATGACGGCTGGCGCCTGGGCCGGGTTGGTGATCTGGAACAGGTCGTTTGCGCCACCCCACACGGTGTACAGCGCGCGCGGATCTGCCTTGCCACCGTTGGCAGCCAGGTAGTTGGCGGTCTGCGTCTTCAACGACGGCACCAGCACGTTGCCCAGCTGCGGGTTGCGGAAGTCGGTACCGACCCGGGCGCCGCCGACAGCGTAGTTGTCGCCGGACTGGCCGTTACCGTTCGGGCTGGCGTTGGTGCCGTAGTAATCGGCCACCCACTGTGCCCACTCCCAACCGGGGTTGGTGGTGGACTGGCCGGTGACCGGGCGCACGTCGACCGGCAGCAGCGGACGGAAGTAGCCGCTGTCGGTCAGGCTGTCACCGATGAACACGGTGCGCGAGAACGGGGATTCGCCTGCCATGGCCGGCAGCGCGGCCAGCGCGATCGCGGCCGCCATGAGGGAGCGGATCGGGCGTTTGCTGAGCAGCATGTAAAAACTCCTGTGGGGATTTCGTTGAGGACCCGACGCACGTACGCCGGCGCACGGTGAATGGTTTCACTGCGCCGCCAATTGCTCACGCTGCGCCGCCGCATGGATTGTCGCCCGAGCCCGGCCCGGCGGGCTTTGCCGGTGCGGGTGTAGCGCACGACTTTGCAACGGTTCCGATGCGAACCGGCGATCAGCGACAATGGCCCCATGAACATCCAGCTCAATGGCGAACCCCGCACCCTGCCCGCTTCGGCGACCCTTCTGGACCTGCTTGCGGCCGAGCAGTTGCTGCAACGCCGGGTGGCAGTGGAGGTCAACGGCGAGATCGTCAGCCGCAGCCGTCATGCCGAGCATGTGCTGGCCGAGGGCGATGTGGTGGAGATCGTGCATGCCCTGGGTGGCGGCTGAGGAAAACACCCTCGCCCCCGCCTCTGCGTGGCCCCATCTTCAGGCGGATAAGCGATAATCGCGTCATGAACGCTCATGTCTCCCCCGATTCGCTGGTGATCGCCGGCAAGACCTACAGCTCGCGGCTGCTCACCGGCACCGGCAAGTTCAAGGATCTGGAAGAAACCCGCCTGGCCACCGAGGCCGCGGGCGCCCGGATCGTCACCGTGGCCATCCGCCGCACAAACATCGGCCAGAACCCGGGCGAACCGAACCTGCTCGACGTGCTGCCGCCGGACCGTTACACCATCCTGCCCAACACCGCCGGCTGCTACACCGCCGAGGATGCCGTGCGTACCTGCCGCCTGGCCCGCGAACTGCTGGACGGTCACAACCTGACCAAGCTGGAAGTACTGGGCGACCAGAAGTCGCTGTACCCGGACGTCGTACAGACCCTGAAGGCCGCCGAACAGCTGGTCAAGGACGGTTTCGAGGTGATGGTCTATACCTCCGACGACCCGATCCTGGCCAAGCGCCTGGAAGAGATCGGCTGCGCTGCGGTGATGCCGCTGGCCGCGCCGATCGGCTCGGGCCTGGGCATCCAGAACAAGTACAACCTGCTGCAGATCATCGAAGATGCCAAGGTGCCGATCATCGTCGACGCCGGTGTGGGCACCGCGTCGGATGCGGCGATCGCGATGGAGCTGGGCTGTGACGGTGTGCTGATGAACACCGCCATCGCCGGTGCGCGCAACCCGGTGTTGATGGCCAGCGCCATGCGCAAAGCCGTGGAAGCCGGCCGCGAGGCGTTCCTTGCCGGCCGCATTCCGCGCAAGCGCTATGCCAGTGCGTCCTCCCCGATCGATGGGTTGATCGGCTGATGACCAATCCATTCGACAGCGCCGGTTCGAAGGCACCGCCCAAGCCGTTCACGGTCAACGAAGGCCGCCGTGAAGTGCGCAGCTTCGTGCTGCGCCAGGGCCGTTTCACCCCGGCCCAGCAGCGCGCGTTCGACGAGCGCTGGCCGCGTTTCGGCCTGGATTTCAGCGGTGAACCGCGTGATCTGGATGCCACCTTCGGCCGCGATGCGCACAAGGTGCTGGAAATCGGCTTCGGCAACGGCGCCGCGCTGCGCTTCGCCGCGCAGCAGGACCCCAGCCGCGACTACATCGGCCTGGAAGTGCACGCACCTGGTGTAGGCCGCCTGCTGAACGCGCTGGCCGACGACAACGCCGACCACGTGCGCCTGTACCACCACGACGCAGTGGAAGTGCTGGAAAAGGAAATCGCCGATGGCGCGCTGGACGAAGTGCGCATCTACTTCCCCGACCCGTGGCACAAGAAGCGCCACAACAAGCGTCGCCTGATCCAGCCGGGTTTTGCCGAGCTGCTGGTGCGCAAGCTGCGCCCCGGTGGCCGCCTGCATTGTGCCACCGACTGGGAGGATTACGCCGAGCAGATGTGGGACGTGCTCGATGCCACCCCCGGCCTGGTCAACCGCGCCGGCCCGCGTGGCAGCGTGCCGCGCCCGGACTGGCGCCCGCAGACCCACTTCGAGACCCGCGGCCAGAAGCTCGGCCATGGCGTCTGGGACCTGTTGTACGACCGCACCTGATGAACGCCTGAGGACGCCGCGCCCAACATGGATACCGCGCTGACGCTGACCACTGACATGAAGCTCGTGCTCGGGCTGGTCGGCTTCACAATGGCGATGTTCCTGTTCGAGCGCATCCGCGCCGACGTGGTCGCGCTGGTGGTGCTGGTGGTGCTGGGCGTGACCGGCCTGATCGCGCCGGAGGAAATCTTCGGCGGTTTCTCCGGCAACGCGGTGATGAGCATCATCGCCACCACCATCCTCGGCGCCGGCCTGGACCGCACCGGTGCGCTGAACCGCCTCGCGGCCTGGCTGCTGCGGCGCGGGCATGGCGTGGAGCAGCGGCTGCTGATGATGACCACGGCCATCGCTGGCCTGAACTCGTCCTTCATGCAGAATCCATCGGTGATGGCGTTGTACCTGCCGGTCGCCTCGCGCCTGGCCGCGCGCACCGGGCTGACCATGCAACGCCTGCTGCTGCCGATCTCGGCGGCGATCGTGATGGGTGGCGCGCTGACCATGGTCGGCAACTCGCCGCTGATCCTGCTGAACGATCTGCTGGCCTCGGCCAACAACAACCTGCCCTCCGGCCTGGCCACCATTGAGCCGCTGCGCATGTTCGCGCCGCTGCCGATCGGCATCGCCCTGCTGATTGCCTCGCTGCTGTACTTCCGCTACTACGGCGACCGCAAACTGGTGGAAGAGGAAAGCCTGGTCAACGACGGCACCACGCCAGCCCGCACCGAAAGCTACTTCGCCAAGACCTACGGCATCGAAGGCGACGTGTTCGAGCTGGTGGTCACCGCCGAGAGCCCGCTGGTCGGCATGACCCTGGGCGAAGCCGAGAACCTGCATGACGCGCCGCTGCTGCTGGCACTGAAGACCGGCAATGACACCCGCCTGGCACCGCCGGCGGAAATGCGCATCTGGGTGGGCAGCGTGCTCGGCGCGATGGGCCCGCGCCAGCAGATCCACGATTTCGCGCAGAACCAGTTCCTGCGCATGTCCTCGCGCCTGAAACACCTGGGCGACTTGTTCAATCCCAGCCGCGCCGGCATTTCCGAGGCGGTGGTGCCGCCGACCTCCGGCGTCATCGGCAAGACCGCAGGCGAGCTGCGCCTGCGCAAGGAACGCGGCATCAGCCTGCTGGCGATCAACCGCGACAAGCAGGTGATCCGCGAGGATGTGCGCGATGTGCAGCTGCGCGCCGGCGACATGCTGGTCTTCCACAGCATCTGGACCGACCTGGCGCAGGCCGCCAAGAGCCGCGACTTCGTGGTGGTCACCGATTACCCCACCGGCGAGCAGCGCCCGCACAAGTTCAAGATCGCCATGGCGATCTTCGCCCTGACCATCCTGATCGCGCTGACCAGCAAACTGCCGGTGGCGCTTACCCTGATGACCGGTGTGGCCGGGATGCTGTTGACCGGCGTGCTGCGCATGGACGAGGCCTATGCCTCGATCAACTGGAAGACGGTGTTCATGATGGCCGGGCTGATTCCGCTCGGCTGGGCGATGGATTCCAGCGGCGCAGCGGCATGGGTGGCCGGCCACACCATCGACAAGCTGCCCACCGGCATTCCGATCTGGGTGCTGGAACTGGCACTGGCGCTGCTGACCACGGTGTTCTCGCTGGTGATCAGCCATGTGGGCGCGACCATCGTGATGGTGCCGATCGCGGTGAACCTGGCGCTGGCGGCCGGCGGCAATCCCACGGCGTTCGCGCTGATCGTGGCGCTGTCGGCGTCGAACAACCTGATGACGGCGTCGAACCCGGTGATTTCGATGATCACCGGCCCGGCCAACTACACCCCGCGCGAGATGTGGCGGGTCGGCGGACCACTGTCGCTGATCTATACGTGCGTGGTGGTGGTGATGATCAACCTGATGTTCTGAGGGTTGGGTTTGTTGGCAGGGCTGCGCCCTGCACCCGCAGAGGCAACGACAACGGCAACGGCAACGGCAACAGCCTGCATTCCTTGGGATGGCGGGGCGGGTCCGGTTGCGGGGGACGCCGTAAACCCCCAGACCGGCCCAGCCGCTGGTGGCTGTGCGTTCGGGCGCTTGCGAAGCAGTGCTTCGCAAGCAAAGCGCCCTCACCCTTGGGGGCTTGGCCGCGGCATCCATGCCGCGGACACCCCCGCAACCGGACCCACCCCACCTTCGACAGATTTCCGCACGCTGTCGGAACGGCGTTCTGTGCTGCGGTTGGTAGGTGTTGACCTTGGTCGACACGGTAGATCCACGCCATGCGTGGATGGATTCCTGGATGTTTCGCTGATGTGGGAGGTTCTGAACTCGGTGGGGTCTGAACTTGGTGGGTACTGAACTTGGTGGGTGCGGACCGTTGGTCCGCACACCGATGCCTCAGGCCAGGTAGACCTGTCCATCCCGCACATCCACTGGCACTGCGCGCAGGCGGTCGCCCTTGCAGGGGCCGGCGATGCAGTCGCCACTGTCCAGCGCGAACGAGGCGCCGTGGGCGGCGCAGACCAGATGGCCTTCGCGGCTTTTAAGGAACTGGCCGGGTGCCCAATCCAGGCGCCGGCCCGCGTGCGGACAGATGTTCAGGAACGCGCGCACCTGTTCACCGTCGCGGTACAGCAGCAGCGACTCGGCATCGCCATCGACCACCGCTTCAACCTCGGCAAACGCGCCATCGGCAATGGCATCAAGGGTGATCAGGGCAACAGCGGCAGTCATGGCGAAGGCTCAGACGGAATGGTGCATTGTCGCATGCCTGGTCATGTGACTAGCTGCGACATGAACACAAGTCATTGATCCGTAATAAGCCAAGGCTATATTTAACGAGTTTTTCACTCAATGACAGTGGCAGCTGCCGATACTCATGGCTCGCTGATTTCCAGCCTATCGAGCCACCATGTTCAATCGCGATTTCGCCTTCAACCAGTTCCGCACCCTGTTTGCCCCGCGCAAGCCGCGCCATCCGCTGGTGCGCGTTGCCGTGGGCCTGCTCGGCCTGGCGATCCTGGCCGCGATGGTGTTCATCGGCGTATTCGTCGGTGCAGCCATGATCCTGGTGGGCCTGGCGTGGAAGCTGCTGGCTTCGCGCAAGCCCGGCCCGAGCCGCCCGGTCGACCCGAACGTGGTCGAGGGCGAGTACCACGTGGTGCGCAAGTCGGCGCTGCCGTCCTCGCGCTGATCGACGCTGCCCGCTGACGGCGGGCCTTGCTGCGTTCTAGACTGCGGGCACTCCCTTCCTGGATGCCCGCATGTCCGATGTCTCCGATGTGATCCCTGCTGCAGCCACGCCGCGTGTACCGGTCGTTGGTGGCGGCAGTTTTCCCGTGCACCGCATCTACTGCGTCGGCCGCAACTTCGCCGACCATGCGCGTGAGATGGGTGCTGCCGTGCCCGCAGCAGATGATCGCGGCCGCCCGATGTTCTTCACCAAGCCGGCCGACGCCATCGTGGTCGGCCACGACGATGTGATCCCCTACCCGCCTGCCACCAGCAACCTGCATCACGAGGTGGAACTGGTGGTGGCGATCGGCCGTGACGCGCCCACCGGCGAGCTGGCCGTGGCCGACGCCGAGGCCCTGGTCTATGGCTACGCCGTGGGCCTGGACCTGACCCGCCGCGACCTGCAGGCCGCCGCCAAGGAGAAGGGCCACCCGTGGGATTCGGCCAAGGGTTTTGATGCCTCTGCACCGATCAGCGAGATCGTGCACGCCGGTGAAGTCGGCGATCTGGCCGCGCTCAATCTGTCGCTGGAGATCAATGGCGAAGTGCGCCAGCAGTCCCTGCTCGACCAGATGATCTGGAACGTGCCGGAGATCCTGCACGAGCTCTCCAAGCTGTGGCAGCTGCGCGCCGGCGACCTGGTGTTCATGGGCACGCCGTCCGGCGTCGCCGCACTGAAGCCCGGCGACCGTTTCAGTGCACGCCTTGAGAACGTGGCCGAACGCCACGGCGTGATCGCCGGCTGACATCACCTGCGCTACCCTTCGCGCTGTCCCCCCTCGCCCTCAGGAGAAAAACAACAATGGGAATGCTCACCGAGTTCAAGGAATTCGCGATGCGCGGCAACGTCATCGACCTCGCCGTCGGCGTGGTGATTGGCGCTGCCTTCGGCAAGATCGTCACCGCGCTGGTGGAGAAGATCATCATGCCGCCGCTGGGCTACCTGATTGGCCGGGTGGATTTCTCGCACCTGGCGTGGACGCTGTCGCCGGCCAGCATCGGGCCTGATGGCAAGGAAATCCCGGCCGTGGTGATCGGCTACGGTGATTTCATCAACACGCTGATCCAGTTCGTGATCGTGGCCTTCGCCATCTTCCTGGTGATCAAGGTGATCAACCGCCTGTCGCGCAAGAAGGAAGCGGCACCGGCAGCGCCGGCCGAGGAAGTGGTGCTGCTGCGCGAGATCCGCGACAGCCTGAAGAAATAAGGTAGGTAGCGCCGGGCCATGCCTGGCGGAACGCCATCTTGCCGCTGCGCTCGCCGGGCATGCCCGGCGCTACCGCAGAGGCATGCGAAAGCCCCGCTCCGGCGGGGCTTTCGCTTTGCTGCATCTGGCGGAAAACAGCATCCGCGCCGGCCATGACCTCCCGCCCATGCGCGGCGCTGAACGACTGTTAAGCTCCAAGGCTTACACCCTTCCCGGAGCTGTCCATGCGTCGCCGCGTCCTTGCCATCGCATCCTCCCTCGCCCTGCTGGCCGCGCCGGCCTTCGCGGCGCCGCATGCCACCACCCTGCCGCCGGCTTCGCTGGCCACTGCGGCGCAGCTGCGCGACCAAGCGCTGGCCGATGACACCGGCTGGAAGGTGGTCGAATCGTTGACCACCGAGATCGGCCCGCGCATCGCCGGCAGCGAGGCCGACGCCCGTGCCGTGGCCTGGGCCGAAGCCAAGTTCAAGGCACTGGGTTTTGACAAGGTGTGGAAGGAACCGGTGACCTTCCCGAAATGGGAGCGCCGCAGCGAGCACGCCGCCGTGACCGGCAGGAACCCGCAACCGCTGCAGATCACCGCGCTCGGCGGCAGCCCGGGCGGTACGGTCGAAGCCGAGGTGGTGCGCTTTGCCGATCTGGCCGCGCTGCAGGCCGCACCGGCGGGTTCGCTGAAGGGCAAGATCGCCTTCGTCGATTACCAGATGCTGCCGTTCCGCGATGGCCGCGACTATGGCCGTGGCGGCGCGATCCGCAGCAAGGGCCCGTCCGAGGCCATCCGTAAGGGTGCCGTCGGCTTCCTGATGCGCTCGGCCGGTACCGATTCGCACCGCGTGCCGCACACCGGCATCACCCGCTTCGATGACGGCCTGACCCCGGTGCCGTCGGCGGCGCTGTCGGTGCCCGACGCCGACCAGCTGGCGCGCCTGCTTGCCCGTGGCGCAACCACGGTGAAGGTCGCACTGGACTGCGGTTGGGATGGCACGGCGACCTCGTACAACGTGATCGGTGAGATCACCGGCCGCACGCTGCCGAAGGAAGTGGTGGTGATCGGTGGACACCTGGACTCGTGGGACCTGGGCACTGGCGCGGTCGATGACGGCGCAGGCGTGGGCATCACCATGGCCGCCGGTCATCTGATCGGCCAGCTGAAGCAGGCGCCGAAGCGCACCATCCGCGTGGTCGCCTTCGCCAACGAAGAACAGGGCCTGTATGGCGGCAAGGCCTACGCCGAGGCGCATGCCAAGGACGTAGCCCTGCACCAGCTGGCCGCCGAGAGCGATTTCGGTGCTGGCCGCATCTACGCCTTCAACACCGGTTCGCCGAACCCGGAAGGCTCGCGCGAGGCAACCAGGCAGATTGCCGAGGTGATGAAGCCGCTGGGCATCGAGTACGCCGCCGATAAGGGTGGCCCGGGGCCGGATGTCGGTCCGCTGGCCGCCAAGGGTGGCGCATGGGCTTGGCTGGCGCAGGATGGCTCGGATTACTTCCACCTGCACCACACCGCCGACGACACCCTCGACAAGATCGATCCGAAGGCGCTGGCGCAGAACGTGGCGGCCTATACCGTGTTTGCCTACCTGGCGGCCGAGGCCGATGGCAACTTCGGTAGCGAAGCCAAGGCAACCACGCCGCCGAACGAGTGACGCAGCAACGGCGCGGCAGGAACGGTGCGGACCCAGGTCCGCATCCACCAGGGTAGATCCCGCATTGGTAGCGCCGGGCCACGCCCGGCGAGCGCGGCGGCAAGCCGGGTGCGAACCAAGGTTCGCACCCTCTGCACGGCTCAGCCGCGCTGGCTGACCCACTGCGCCAGCAACACGGCCGTGGCGGAAGCGACATTCAGGCTTTCAACCGCGCCACTGCCGGGAATCGACAGCTGCTGGTCACACTGGCTGGCCAGGCCGCGATCCATGCCTTCGCTTTCCGCGCCCATCACGTAGACCAGGCGGGCCGGCAACGACGCGCGGAACACGTCATCGCCACCCTCGACCAGGGTCGCGGCGAGGCCGAAACCGGCCGCGCGCAGCTGCGCCATCGCTTCTGCATCCTCAGGCAACTGCACCAGCGGCACCGACTCTGCGCCGCCCTCGGCCACGCGTGCGGCCGCGCCGGACAACGCCAGCGTACTGCTGGCCGGCAGCAGCAGCGCCTTGGCGCCGAAGTGCGCGGCAGAGCGCAGGATCGCACCGAAGTTGTGCGGATTGCCGACGCCATCCAGCCACAGTGCCAGCGCCGGGCCTTCGCCCAGTTCGGCCAGCCACTGCGCCAGCGGCAACACCGGCGCACGCAGCACGTCGGCCACCAGGCCTTCGTGATGGGTGGTGGCGGCCAGCTTGTTGAGGTCGCCCTCCTCCACCACGCGATAGCCCACGCGGTTGGCCACGCACCACTTCAGCACCGGCTGCATGCGCGGAATCAGCGATTCCACCAGGTACAGCTTGCGCAGCGCCTGCGGACGCTTGGCGAACAGCGCCTGCACCGCGTTCCAGCCGTACAGGCGCAGTTCGTCGTTGCCACGCCCCGGCGGTGGCGGGGTGCCGCCCTCACGCGGTGGCAGCGGGGTGGCCCGCGGCGGTCGCGACGACGGGCGGCGGGCATTCTTCCAGGGATCATTCACTACGGGACAACTCCAGCTTGCGTTGACGCCAGAAATCGGCGTTCTTGATGCCCAGGGCATCGGGGTCGAAGATCGGGTCGAGACCGAGCTTCTTCTGTCGTTCGTAATCACGCAGGGCCAGCATGGCCGGCTTCTGCACGATGAGGATGGCGATGATGTTCAGCCAGGCCATCAGGCCCACGCCGATATCACCCAGCGCCCAGGCCAGGGTGGCATTGTGGAAGGCACCAAACACCACCATGCCGATGATGCCCAGGCGCAGCAGCAGCACGGTGAGCGGCCGGCGCTTGTTGTGGTTGACGTAGGTCAGGTTGGTTTCGGCCATGTAGTAATAGGCCATGATCGTGGTGAAGGCGAAGAAGAAGATCGCCACCGACACGAAGGCCGAGCCCCAGCCCGGCAGCACTGCTTCCACACCCGCCTGCGCGTAGCCCGCACCTTCGGGAATGCCGGCCAGGCCCTGGAAGATCGGCTCAGCGCCGGCGACCGGCGAGTACACGTTGTAGGTGCCGCTGGCCAGGATCAGGAAGGCGGTGGCGGTGCACACCATCATGGTATCGAAGTAGATGGCGAAGGCCTGCACGTAACCCTGCTTGGCCGGGTGAGAGACCTCGGAGGCCGCCGCAGCGTGCGGTCCCGAGCCCTGCCCGGCCTCGTTGGCGTAGATGCCGCGCTTGATGCCCCATTCCACCGCCAGGCCCATCATCGCGCCGAACGCGGCGTGGGTTCCGAAGGCGCTCTTGAAGATGATGCCGAACATTTCCGGCACGCGGTCGTAGTTGATGATCATGATGACGATGGCCATCAGGATGAAGCCGGCGGCCATGAACGGCACCACCACTTCGGCGAAGTTGGCGATGCGCTTGACGCCACCGAAGATCACCACGCCCAGCAGCAGGGCGACGACGATGCCGATGCCCAGCTTCAGCGCCTGCGCCGATTCCATGCCGAAGGCCTGGCCATCGAGCGGACCGCACAGCGCGGTGCCACGGCAGGCATTGATGACGCTGTCGGCGATCGCGTTGGCCTGCACGCCCGGCATCAGGAAGCCGGCGGCGATGATCGTGGCGATGGCGAAGGCCATGGCATACCACTTCAGGCCCATCGCTTTTTCGATGTAGTAGGCCGGGCCACCGCGGTAGCGGCCTTCGGCATCCTTGGTCTTGTAGATCTGCGCCAGGGTGCATTCCACATACGAGGTGGAGGCGCCGAGGAAGCCCATCACCCACATCCAGAAGATCGCGCCGGGGCCGCCGAAGGCGATGGCGGTGGCCACGCCGGCGATGTTGCCGATGCCCATGCGGCCGGCCATCGACATGGCCAGGGCCTGGAACGAGGACACGCCGGCGTCGGATTTCTCACCGGACACGGTCAGGCGGCACATCTCGACGAAACCACGGATCTGCATGAAGCGGGTGCGCAGGCTGAAGAACAGGCCGGCGGCCAGGCACATGAAGATCAGCGCCTTGCTCCAGATGATGCTGTTGATGAAATGTACGGTAGCTTCCACGCGCGCTCTCTCCAGTCGGCGGGTTGTGAGGACGTCCCGTCGGCTGGAAGGGACCGGTCGATTCTCCCTGATCGAAGGTCGCTGCGATAGCGCCGGATGTAGGGGCATGTTCTCCGCCGGGCATGGCCCGGCGCTACCGGCAATGACCGTGCCCCCTGCGGTAGCGCCGGGCCGTGCCCGGCGGCCTGTTACGGAAGCTGCCTGCGTACCCGGGCGAAGCGGCGCACGTCATGCAGGACGCCGCGCTTGTAGACGGCGCAGCGCTCCACGCCCTCCTCCTGGAAACCGTTCTTTTCCAGTACCCGGGCCGAGCCCAGGTTGAAGTCGACCACCGTGGCCTGCAGCCTGAACAGGCCAAGTTCATCCATCACCCAGGGCGCGAACAGGCCGACCACAGCGGTCATCAGGCCCTGCCCCCAGTGGGCCTGGCCGAGCCAGTAGCCCAGTTCCGCGGTATGCCCGCGCTCGGCCACGCCCTGCTGGGCGCCAACGCTGCCACAGGCCTGGCCCTCTATCTCGATGGCCAGGTTCAACGTGCCTGGGGCCAGTACGCGTCCGCCCAGGAAGGCTTCGCCATCCTCGCGGGTGTAGGGATACGGGAAGCGGTCACGCAGGCCACGCGAGACGTCCGCGTCGTTGGCGTGATGCAGCAGCGACTGCAGGTCATCACTGCGCCAGGGGCGCAGCAGGAAGCCTGCGCCGTGCAGGATCCGCGCCGGCTCAGGCATGACCACCCACCGACGGCGAGTCGGCCTCCTGCTTCTCCAGCTCGCGCTTCACCGCCTCCGGCGAGCGGGTGTACGGGGCCAGCCGCGCGTAGAACGCCGGCACCACGAACAGCGACAGGAAGGTGGACAGGGTGACGCCGAAGATGATCACGATGCCGATGGTGCCACGGCTGGCCGAGCCCGGGCCACCGGCCACCACCAGCGGGATGGCGCCGACCACGGTGGCGATCGAAGTCATCAGGATCGGACGCAGGCGCACCATCGCCGACTCGATGATCGCCTCGCGCACGGTTCGCCCGTCGTCACGCAGCTGGTTGGCAAACTCGACGATCAGGATGCCGTTCTTGGCCGCCAGGCCGACCAGCATGACGATGCCGATCTGACTGAACAGGTTCACCGTGCCGCCACTCAGCCACAGGCCAACCAGCGCACCAAGCACACCCAGCGGCACGGTCAGCATGATCGTCAGCGGGTGGATGAAGCTCTCGAACTGCGCGGCCAGCACCAGGTACACCACCAGCAGGGCCATGGCGAAGGTCAGCAGCACCGCACCGCCCGCACTCTGGTACTCGCGCGATTCGCCCTTCCAGTTCACCTGTGCGTACTGCGGCAGCTCTTCGCCGGTCACCTGCTGCACCCAAGCGATGGCCTCGCCCAGCGGATAACCCGGTGCCAGACCGGCACTGATGGTGATCGAGCGCAGGCGGTTGAAGCGGTTCAGGGTTCCGGCCTCCGCCACTTCGCTCAGCGTGACCAGGTTGGACAACGGCACCAGCTCGCCGGAGGTCGCACGCACGCGGATCGCGGCCAGATCGGCGGGGCTGGCGCGGCCATCGCGGCCGGCCTGCACCAGCACGTCGTACTCCTCGCCGTTGTCGACGAAGGTGGTGACGCGGCGCGAGCCCATCATCGTTTCCAGCGCCGAACCGATCGCGGTGACAGGCACGCCGAGGTCGGCGGCACGCTGGCGGTCGATGTTCACCCGCATCTGCGGACGGGTTTCCTTGTAGTCCGAGTCCGGGCCGACCAGGCCGGGGTTGTCGGCCATGCGCAGCAGGATGCGATCCCGCCACTGTGCGATCTCGGCGTATTCCGGGCCGCCCAGCACGATCTGGAACGGCTGCCCGCCACTGCGTACCAGGCCGCCACCGACCTGGGTACGTACGCGCACGCCACGGATGGTGTCCAGTTCCTTCTGCAGTTCGTTGGCGACTTCCGGCGTGCCTTCGCTGCGCTGGCGCCACGGCTGCAGGAACACGCTGACGCGACCGGTGTGCATTTCCTCGCTGGCGCCGAAGCCGCCGGGCACGCGCGGGTTGGCGCGCACGATCGGCTTGTCCGCGCCGACATGCGGTGCCAGCAGCGCTTCGACCTGCTGCACCTGCTGCACGGTGTAGTCGTAGCCGGCGCCTTCCGGGCCGTCGATCATGATCTGGAACGAACCACGGTCTTCGGCCGGGGCCAGTTCCGAAGGCAGCACTTTGATCAGCAGCCAGCTGGCCGCCAACGCAGCGGCCATCACCAGCAGGTAGATCCACGTGCGATCAACATGATGATCGAGCACGCGGCCGTAGGCGCCGGCCAGGCGTTCCAGATTGCGGTTGATGAAGCCGTGCAGCCCGCGCGGTGCCTGCCCGGTATGCGGCTTGAGCAGCTTGGAGGCCATCATCGGCGTCAGCGTCAGCGCGACGAACGCCGACAGCGCGACAGCGGCGGCCAGGGCTACCGCCAGTTCACGGAACAGGCGCCCGGTATTGCCTTCCAGGAAGCCGACCGGCAGGAATACCGCCACCAGCACGGCGGTGGTGGCGATCACCGCGAACGCCACCTGCGCGGTACCCCGCTTGGACGCCACCAGCGGCGGTTCGCCCAGGTCGATGCGGCGCTGCACGTTTTCCACCACCACGATCGCGTCATCCACCACCAGGCCGATGCACAGCACCAGCGCGAGCAGGGTCAGCAGGTTGATCGAGAAGTCGAACGCGTACAGCGCGATGAACGCCGCCACCAGGCATACCGGCACGGTGACCGCAGGAATCAACGCCGCGCGGAAGCTGCCGAGGAACAGCCAGATCACCGCCAGCACCAGGATCATCGCCTCCACCAGGGTGGCGTAGACGCGATCGACGGCCGCCTCGATGAAGGTGGTGTTGTCGAAGGCAACGAAGATCTGCGTGCCCTTGGGCAGGGTCAACGCAACACGTTCGGCCTCGGCGCGCGCGGTGCGCGCCACGTCCAACGAATTGGCAGTGGAGGTCTTGACGATGCCCAGGCCGATGCCGGGCTCGCCGTTGCTGCGGTAGTAGGCGCGACGCTCGGCCGAGGCGAGCTCGATCTTCGCCACATCGCCCATGCGCACCACGTAGCCATCACTACCCTTGCCCAGCGGGATGGTCGCGAAGTCTTCCGGCTTGATGTAGTTGCGCTCCACGCGCAGGGTGAAATCGCGGTCGGTGGATTCGATGCGGCCAGCCGGCAGTTCCACGTTCTCGTTGCGCAGCGCGGTTTCCACATCGCCGGTGGTCAGCCCGCGTGCGGCCAGCTGGTCACGGTCCAGCCAGATGCGCATCGCATAGCGCTGGCGGCCACCGATGCGGACCTGGGCCACGCCATCGAGGCTGGAGAAGCGGTCGACCACGTAGCGGTCGGCGTAGTCGCTCAGTTCCAGCGTATCCATGGTCGAGGAGACCATGTTGAACCAGATGATCGGGTCGGCATCGCTCTCGACCTTGGCGATCTCCGGTGGCCGTGCCTCCTCGGGCATGCGGTCGGCCACGCGGCTGACCGCGTCGCGCACGTCGTTGGCCGCCGCTTCGATGTCACGGTTGGAGGTGAATTCGATGCTGACCTGCGAACGGCCATTGGTGCTGCGTGCGTTGATCGTATCGATGCCTTCGATGCCGGCCAGCGCGTCTTCCAGCACCTGGGTGATGCGGCTCTCGATGACCGCTGCCGAGGCGCCGGTGTAATCCACCGAGACCGAAACAATCGGCGGATCGATGGCCGGCAGTTCGCGCAGCGTCAACCGGGTGAAGGACATCACGCCCAGCACCAGCAGCAGCAGGCTCATCACCACGGCAAACACCGGCCGCTGGATGGAGATGTCGGACAGCTTCATCCGCCGTGACCCTCGGCGGCTGCAGGTGCTTCAATCGTCGCCGGCTGCGCGCCGCTGGCGGGCGCGGCGTCGGAGGCTGCCACCTTCAGGCCCGCCCGCAGCTTGCCGGTGCCGTCCACCACGATGCGCTGGCCTGCCTGCAGGCCCTGCTTGATCTCGACCACGCCGGCGCGGCGTGCACCGGTGACCACGTCCACGCGTTCGACGGTGTCATCGGCCTTGATGCGGTACATGAAGCTGTCGCGGCCGACCTGCACCACCGCGATTTCCGGCACCACCAGTGCCGGTCGATCAGGATGGAACAGGCGCACGTCGAGCAGCATGCCCGGCCGCAGCGCATGGTCGCCATTGGCGAAGTCGGCACGCACGGTCACCGCACGGGTGGCCGGGTCGATGCGTGCATCGATGGTGCTGACCTCGCCCTCGAAGGTGCGGCCCGGCCAGGCCACGCTGGTGGCCTGCACCTTGTCGCCGGTGGTCAGCGACGCCAGTTCCACTTCCGGCACCTGGAAATCGACGTGCATGCGCTCGACGTCGTCGAGGGTGGCGATCACCGTGGTCGGCGTCAGCAGCGTGCCCGGGCTGATCTGGCGAATGCCAAGTACGCCGGCGAACGGCGCGCGCACGCGACGGTCGCCGATGTCCGACTGCATCTGTGCCACCCGCGCTTCGGCGGCGTCGCGGATCGACTTCTGCGTGTCCAGGGTCGCACTGGATACCAACCGCTGCGCCGCCAGTTCGCGCTGGCGCTTGTACAGCTGGTCGGCTTCGCGGAAGGTCGCCTGCGCCTGCACCAATGCGGCCTCCTGGGCCTGCCCGCGCAGTGTCACGAGGGGCGCACCGGCGGCGACCTGCTGGCCACTTTCAAAGTGCACGCGCTCGACGATCTCGCTCACCTTGGCGGTCACGCTGATCGACTCGCGCGCCTTGGCCGTACCCAGCGCCTGCAGCGTGTCGTTCCACTGCACCGCCTGCACGACCTGCGCGGTGACCGGCACGGCTTCGCCCTGCCGACGCGCGGCGGCCTCCTGTTTGCCTGCGCACCCGGCCAGCACGGCCAGGCTGAGGCCAAGGGCCAGGGTCGAAGCGATACGAGCCAACATGAAGCGTCCTGAGTGGTACACGGCCGCCGAGTGTAGGCAAGGCCCCGCAAAAGCGGTATGTGCCAAGCGTTTACCGGCGTGGAACGGGGGCTGCGATAGCGCCGTGTGCCCATTCCATGCAGGGGGCACCGACGCAGTGTCGGCGTATGTCGGGATGTATCAGGCCATCCCGTCAGGGGCGATGCCGTCGTAGAGTCGAGGGGCCTGGCCGAGGGCGCCGGGCGGGGTCGGAACCTGGCGGGGATCCGACCCCGTTTTCTTTGGACGCAGGCCTTCTTTGCCCGCCGCACCGGTAGCGCCGGGCCATGCCCGGCGGATCAATACCGGTAGTTCACCTTCATCCACAGGCTGCGGCCGGGCTCGTTGATGCGCACAGGGTCAGCGGGGAAGCCGAAGTCGGCGCTGCCGGCCAGGTTCAGATGCTCGCTGTAGGCACGGTCGAACAGGTTGTCGACACCGGCGCTGAGCTGCAGCTGCGAACTGAAACGATAGGCCGCGTTGAGCGCCAGCGTGGCAAAGCCGCTGCTCGGCCCGAGGTCCTGCGCGACCACGTTGCCCTGCCCGTCCGCGACCCGATGCTGATGGGTGACCGCGCGCACCAGCGCACCGGCACTCCAGCGCTGGCCTTCCCAGTCAGCGCTCAAGCGTGCTTCCAGCGGCGGCATCTGCGGCAACGGTCGATGCTGATCGCGGTTCTCGCCCCAGGCATAGGCCAGGGTGCCCCCCAGCTTCCATTGCTCGTCCAGCCGCAGCTGCAGGCCGGCCTCGGCACCGGCGATGCGCGCCTGCACATTGTCAGCCTGGCTCATGCCCATCATGCCGCTGCCGCGATAGGTGAACAGGATGTAGTCCTGGATCTGCCCCGCATAGGCCGAGACCCAGGCCTGCACGCGCGGGCCCTTGTATTGCAGACCGACGTCGAGCTGGGTGGTACGCTCGGGCTGGATGCCAGCGAACGCGTTCACCGCACCTGCCGGCCCCTGATCGGGCGAGAACAGTTCCCAGTAGTCGGGCATGCGCTGGCTGTGGCCCAGCCCGGCATACCAGGTCAGGCCGTCGGCAAGGTCCTGTTCGTAACGCAGGAAACCACTGCCCAGCCATTCCCTGCGGCGCTGGCCGGCGGTGGGATTGGGCATGGCCATCATCATGCCGCCGATGTCGGCACGCGCATCGCGCACGCTGGCACGATCGATGCGCAGCCCGCCGATCCAACGCTGCCCGGTGTCCACGCCGAGGGTCAGTTCGGTGAATGCACCGTAGCGGCGGAAATCGGCGTCGGTGTTCCAGTCCGCCTGCTTGTAGGTATCGCGCCCCATGCCCATGCGGCCGCGATGCCGGCTATCTTCGCCGTCGATGCCGGCCACCAGCTGCACGTCCTGCCAGCGCCATTCGGCGCTGATGCGCCCGCCCTGCGTGCGGCGATCCACGTTCGACGCCATCGGCATCGGCATCATGCTGTGTGGGTTCGGCGTACGCAGCGTGTAGTTGTCCATCACGTGGTCGGCTTCGTTGTAGTACACGTTCGCCTGCAGCGTGTCCCACGCCCCGGGCAGATTGCGCTTCTCGAAGCGTGCGGCGTAACTGGTGCGTTCGAACGCGGCACCATCCATGCCGCGCCCCGCGTAGCGCGCGATCGCATCGCCGGCACCGGCGGAGACCTCCAACAGGGTATCGGCGTCAGGCGTCCAACCCACCGCTACGTCGCCATTCCACTTGCGCCATTTCGACGGAACCACATCGCCGTTGCCGTGCTTGTAGTCATCGGCTTCGGAGCGATTGCCGCTGGCACGCACGTAGCCCGTTGGATTGCCCAGGGTCAGGTCCAGCACCTGGTCGTTGCGGTTGCGTGAGCCGACCAGCGCACTGGCATCGGCACGCAGCCCGGGCGCATCGAAACGCGGGGTATCACGCTCGAAACGCACGGTGCCCGCAGAGGCACCCGCGCCCCAGCGCACGCTCTGCGGGCCCTTGATGATGGTCAGCCGGTCAAAGCTCTCCAGCGATATGTAGGACAGCGGGTTGTCCATGCGCGAGGGACACGCGCCAATCAGATTGCCATCGTTGCTGAGGATGTTCAGGCGCGAACCGAACATGCCACGCAGCACCGGGTCGCCGTTGGTGCCGCCGTTGCGGATGGCGGAGAAGCCGGGAACGGTCTTCAGGTAATCGGCGCCATCGCTGGCTGGCACAGGCTGCCGCGGCAGGCGCGGATCGGTCACCCAATGCAGCGGCGAGGACGGCGCGGCGGCGGTGACCACCAGCGTATCCAGCGTCCGCGCTTCTTCAGCGGGCGTGGCATGGGCGAATGGGGCAGCCAGGGCAGCACCAAGCGCAAACGGCAGGCGCGCACGGGCGCCCGCAGCGGGGAAAGTCATTTTCATGGAAACAGCTCCAAGGTACGCACGCGCGCACGACGCCCTTGCAGGCCTCGTGCGGCGGATTCGATAGGGAAATCAGCGGACGGTGGAGATCAGCGGCGGGCCACGCGCGGCATGTGCCGGCCAATGCAGCAGCGTCAGTCGCGGCTGCGACCATGGGAACATCGGCTTCGGCCGCCACAGCAAGGGCAGCAGCAGCACCAGCACGGCCAGCCACGGCAGCAGGCGCATGGCCAGCACGCAGTACTCGCAGGCCTCGCCGTGCATGGCGTGCGGATCGGCGGGCGGGCTGGGGGCCGCTGGCGCAGCAGCATGGTCATCGTGCCCGGCCATGCCCATCTCGTGCATGTCATGGCCCATGGCCGCGTGGTCCATGCCCGCCATCGCCGCATGGTCCATCGGCTGCTGCTGTAGCGCACGGCTGACCAGCGGCGCAAGCACCATCAACAGCGTCGCGATGAAGGCGAGCTGGAGCAGGGTTCGACGCAGGCAGCCGGTACGGATCACCGCGCTAGTGTAGAGGTGCCTCCAGAAGGCACTGTGCGACGAACCGTCGCAGGAGGGGGTTTATCGGCAGGGCTGCGCCCTGCACCCGCAGAGGCCACGTCCACGGCAAGAGCCGAAGCAACATCAAAAGCTGGCTTCCTGTGGGTAGGCGGGGTGGGTCCGGTTGCGGGGGCCGCTGCAAGTACGTCCATGTAAGCTCGGTCGCCGCATCCATGCGGCTCACGCCCCCGCAACCGGACCCACCCCGCCTTCGACAGATTCCTGCGGTCTGTTGGAACGGCTCTTGGGGTCAGATCCGCTTTCCGAAGGAAACGGATCTGACCCCAGATGTATTTCGATATCTGACAGATTTCATCCACGCATCGCGTGGATCTACCGTGTCGACCAAGGTCGACACCTACCAACGGCCGCCGGAATCTGTCAGAGGCGGGGCGGTGTGGGTAGGCAGGACCGTTGGCGCCATGGATGGCGCCATCGTGCCCCCATGGATGGGTTTACGGCGTGTCCTGCCTACCCACACCGCCCCGCCATCCCACGGAATGCCCGCTGTTGCCGTTGCTGTTGCCGTTGTTGTTGCTTGAATGTCGTAGCAGGTGCAGGGCGCAGCCCTGCTCGACCACCCCTCAGACCGTGATCGTCTGGGTCAGCGACTCCCAGGTCGGCGGCACCGGCCAGGACGCGGCCTGGTTGCCATCCAACACCCGCCGCAGGTCGCGCGGGTCGATCTGCGGGGCCAGCACATGCACCAGCTCCAACGCGTAATCGCGCAGCACCCGATCGCGCGGCAGCACCGCCCAAGCGATGCACTCGGTGATCGGCGCCGGCGCTGGCCATACCCGCAGATCCTCGTCGTTGGCGCTGATCGCCATCTCGGCCAGCAGACCTACCCCCAGACCCGTACGCACATAAGTCTTGATCAGGTCCGCATCCAGCGCCGTCAGCGCCAGATCGGGTACCAGGCTCTGCGCGGCAAAAGCGCGCTGCAACGAGGAGTTGGGACGGGTCGAGGATTCGTAGCTGATCAACGGCTGGCGTGACAATGCCGCCAGGTCCGGTGCGCGCCCGGCGCGGTCCAGTGGATGGCCCTTGGGCACCACCACCAGCCGCCGCCAGCGGAACAGCGGCACGGCGATGCCATCGCTGGGTTCACTGCCGGCGGTACTGATGATCGCGATATCGGCATCGCCCTGGTTCAGCCGGTCCAGCGCATCGGCCTCACCGGCCTGCTGCAGGTGCACGCTGACCTGGGGATAGGCCTGCTTGATGCGCGCCACCGCCGGCGGCAGCACGAAACGCGCCTGGGTGTGGGTGGTGGTCAGGATCAGCTGGCCCTGGCTCTCGCGGCGCTGGTTGGCCGCGTAGGTGCGGATGTTGTTGGCTTCGGACAGCACCGCGCGGGCGCGGCTGATCACTTCGATGCCAGCCGGGGTGACCGACTCCAGGCTGCGCCCCTTGCGTACGAACAGCAGGAAGCCCAGTTCGTCCTCCAGCTGCTTGAGCTGCTTGGACAGGCCAGGCTGGGTGGCGTGCACGCGCGAGGCGGCGAGCGTGATGTTCAGCTCGGCGTCGGCGATGGCAACCAGGTAGCGCAGCTGGGTCAGCGTCATGGCAGGCGGGCGATGTGGGGGCGGAAGTCCACTCTAGGGTCAATTGCCGTCACCAGCTTATAACCAAAGGTTGTTTAAGAAAGGTATCTGGTCATTTCCGGGCGTCATATGCCGGCGCTACGGTCAGCCGGCAGCCGCTGGCCTGAACAGCCAGCCCTTTTCCCTTCCGCCCGCCGAGCCCGGCGCGGCCTGTTCCTGGAGCGCTCCCATGGCCCTGTACGACTCCATCCTCGACACCATCGGCAACACCCCCATCGTCAAGCTGCAGCGACTGGCGCCGCAGGGCGTGACCGTGTACGCCAAGGTCGAGTCCTTCAACCCGGGCGGCTCGGTGAAGGATCGCCTGGCGCTGGCGATCATCCTCGATGCCGAACAGCGTGGCCTGCTCAAGCCGGGCGACACCATCGTCGAAGCCACCTCGGGCAACACCGGCGTCGCCCTGGCGATGGTGGCCGCCGCACGCGGTTACAAGTTCGTGGCGACGATGGTCGAGACCTTCTCGGTGGAACGCCGCAAGCTGATGCGTGCCTACGGTGCGAAGGTCATCCTGACCCCGGCCGCCGAGCGCGGCAGCGGCATGGTCCGCAGGGCGCGCGAGCTGGCCGAGGAGCACGGTTGGTTCCTGGCCAGCCAGTTCGCCAACCCGGCCAACCCGGCCTACCACCGCAACACCACCGCCGCGGAGATCCTGCGTGATTTCGCCGGCAAGCGGCTGGACTACTTCGTGAGTGGCTGGGGAACCGGCGGCACCTTGACCGGCGTCGGCGAAGTACTGAAGGTCGCCCGCCCGGACACCCGCATCATCGCCACCGAGCCGGCCGGCGCCGCCTTGCTGAAGGGCGATGACTGGAAGCCGCACAAGATCCAGGGCTGGACCCCGGACTTCGTGCCCGATGTACTCAACCGCAATGTGGTGGACGAACTGGTGACTGTGGAAGATGACCGCGCGATCGCCACCGCCCGCCGGCTGGCGGCGGAGGAAGGCATCTTCGTCGGCATCTCCGCCGGTGCCACGGTTGCGAGCGCACTGGACGTGGCAGATCGCGCCGAACCGGGCGCGGTGATCCTGGCGATGTTGCCGGACACCGGTGAACGCTACTTCTCCACGCCGCTGTTCGCCGACGTCAATGAAGGTTCGGACGACGACTGGTTGGCCGGTCTGCCCTGATCGCCGCGTTGTCGATGACAGCAGGATGACGCCCACCCTCGCGGTGGGCGTTTGCTATTTGGGTGATCCTGTCTGGGTATTGCCGACGGAAGCGGACAGCTTTCCCCAGAAATCATAAGAAATTCACCCCGAAAACTTTCGTTTTGCCCGCGTGCGGCGCTCGCTTCAGCCTGCGTGAAGGCGCCGCCGGCCATCGTGCATGAACAGCGCGGATCGCAGTGCATGAGACGGTCATGACGCAGCATCGATGCCCTGTCCCGCAAGATGCGGGTGCAGCCAGCGTGGGCACGGCGCGTAACAACTACAGGCAGGAGACGGACGCATGAAGATCGAAGTGTGGCAGGGCGACATTACGGCCCTGGCGGTGGATGCGATCGTCAACGCGGCCAATGAATCACTGCTCGGTGGCGGCGGTGTCGACGGCGCCATCCATCGTGCGGCCGGCCCTGGCCTGCTGGCCGAGTGCGAGCGTCTGCCGGAGCTGCGCCCCGGTGTGCGCTGCCCGACCGGTGAGGTGCGCGCAACCGATGCCTATGCGCTTCCGGCACGGCACGTACTGCATACGGTCGGCCCGGTCTGGCACGACGGCCAGCGCGACGAACCGGCATTGCTGGCGAACTGCTACTGGAAGTCGCTGCAGCTGGCCGAATCACTGAACCTGCAGTCGATCGCATTCCCGGCCATCAGCTGTGGGGTGTATGGCTATCCGCTGTACCAGGCCGCACAGATCGCGGTCACCGAAACACTCGCCTGGCAGCGCAGCCACGCCCAGCCGATGCGGATCGTGCTGGTGGCGTTCAACACAGCGACTGCCAAGGCCTACCAGCAGGCACTGTCGGCCGCAGGCCAGGTCGCCGACAGCGGGCGCGGTTCGCTGCTGTCGCCCTTGGGCGATACCGGCTTCGTGCCGGCGCATTGAAACAACGACGGACGTGGGAAAAAAAAGGCCGGGCATTGCCCGGCCTTTTCGTTTGCATCCGTTGCAGCGGCGTCAGTCCGTCGCTTCAGCGGCTGCATCGGCGGTCGCCGCAGCAGCCGCGGCCGAAGCGGCGCCGTCGATCTGCACGCGTACTTCCACCATGCCCGCTTCATCGCTGAGGCTGGACACGTCCACGGTGTAGTGGCCGGCCGGCAGCGATTCTTCCACGCGTGCGTTGGTGCCGTTACCACCATCGTCATTGACCAGCTCCACGTCGCCGCCGACCACGCGCAGTACCGTATCCACCTGGCTGGAAATCGCGTCCAGGCGCACATCGGCCGCACGCGGCAGGCTCAGCAGGAAGCGGCGGCGGCCTTCGCCATCGAGCATGGCAAACACACTGCCGGTGTTCGGCAGGGAGGTGCCATCACGCATGACCATGTTGGCCGGCAGCTCGGTGCGCTTGGCCGTCAGTTTGAAAGCGCCGGTACTGTCTTCATCCAGGCTGCGCACGCGCAGGGTGTACTTGCCCGGTTCCAGCGGCATGCCGATGCGCGAATTGGTGTCATCACCGCCATCGTCGTTCTCCGACTGGACGCCGTTGCCATCCAGCTTCAGCACCGTATCGAACGCCTTCGATTCCAGGCGGATTTCGTACATGCCCCCCTTGTCCACCTGCAGGGTGTAATCCTGCGACTTGGAGACCAGCAGGTCGGCGATCTCACCTTCGGCCACCATCGGCTTGCCGTCATACGGCACCAGTTTCTCGGCGCGCAGGCGGTACGGACCGAAGGCGGAGGGGCCGTCGGCATTGATGGCCACCTGGTAGCTGCCAGTGCCGTTGGCGCGGAACGCCAGCGAGACGTCGTTGCCGCGCTCGTAGCCCGAGTTGCTGCTGGCCACCAGCACGCCATTGTTGAACACGGCGATCGAGCCGCGCAGCGCACCAGTCAACGTGATGCCGACCAGTTGCTTGTCTTCCAGCTTCAGCTGGTACAGCTGATGGTGGCTGCCATCGTTGAAATTGACGCCGCTGCGCGAGGTGATTTCGCCGGAGACCGGCTTGTCGAACTCCAGCGAGGGGGCCTTGCCCATGTCCGTGCTGCCACCCATCCGGTTGCAGCCGCCGACAGCCAGCACGGTGGCCACGGCCAGCGTGATTGCGGTGATACGCATGTTCCTTCTCCTTGGCCTTCCATGTATGCCCCCCGCACTGGCCTGGCGTGCGGGAGGCGGCAACGATACTGGCAAAAGCAAACGCCGGCGTGATGCCGGCGCTGCCTTGTTCAGTTCATGCTGCGCAACGGCGGATCAGCCGTTCCACTTGCCCAGCGCCGCCTGGCCGTTTTCCTTGGCGCGCTCGTAGACGGTCTTCTGTGCTGCGGCGTAGTTGCCCTTCATGTCCTTGGCCCACAGCTTCAGTGCCGCCTGCTGCATGGCACGGCCATAAGAGAAGCTCAGCGGCCACGGCAGGTTGCCCATCTGGTTCATGGCGTTGAGGTGGGCGGTGGACTGCTCATCGCTCTGGCCACCGGACAGGAACACCACGCCCGGCAGGATCGCCGGCACGGTGCTCTTCAGGCACATCACGGTCGACTCGGCCACTTCCTCGACATCGGCCTGCTCGTCGCAGCCCTTGCCGGAGATGACCATCGAAGCCTTCAGGATGGTGCCTTCCAGCAGCACGTTCTGCTGGTACAGCGCGTCGAACAGCGAACGCAGGGTGGCTTCGGTGACTTCGTAGCAGGTCTCGATGTCGTGCTCGCCGTCCATGATCACTTCCGGCTCGACCATCGGCACCAGGCCGCATTCCTGGCACAGCGCGGCGTAGCGGGCCAGCGCATGTGCGTTGGACTCGATGCAGGTGCCCGACGGAATGCTCTCGCCGATGTTGATGACCGCACGCCACTTGGCGAAGCGCGCGCCCAGCTTGTAGTACTCCTGCAGGCGCTCACGCAGGCCGTCCAGGCCCTCGGTGACCAGCTCGCCCGGGCAGCCCGCCAGCGGGTGCGCACCCTTGTCCACCTTGATGCCCGGGATCATGCCGTGGTCGGACATGTACTTGGCGAACGGCACGCCGTCCTTGGTCGACTGGCGGATGGTCTCGTCGTACAGGATGGCGCCGGAAATGTGCTCGTTGAGCTTCGGCGTGGTCAGCAGCAGTTCGCGGTAGGCGCGACGGTTCTCTTCGGTGTTCTCGATGCCGACGCTGGCAAAGCGCTTGGCGATGGTACCGGTGGATTCGTCGATCGCGATGATGCCCTTGCCCGGGGCAACCATGGCCTGGGCGGTTTCAGCCAGCTGTTCGATGCTCATGTACTTCCTGTGGCGGGTGCGGGAAAAACGTAAGTATAGCCCCGCTATCCGTTGCCCCGACGTGGAGGCTCGGATGGAACCGGTTCCACTGTCTGTGCGGGACAGGAAATGTCCTGCCGGATCGGGTCAGAGCCCCTTTCGGGGATCTGACCCCGGGTCGGACCCGCGCCGCGGCTCCGACCCGATGTGGCCACCTCTTACAGGTCGCCCAGACCGCTGGCGCGGCCGTCTTCGCCCACTTCCAGCAGGCGCAGGGTATTGGTCGCGCCGTGGGTTTCCATGTGCTCACCGCTGGTGAACACCACACGGTCGCCGGCCTGCAGCATGCCGCCCTCCACCAGCAGGCGGATGCTGCCGCGTGCGGCTTCGCGCGGGGTGAAGCCCCGGCTGTCGAAGTTGATCGGGAACACATCGCGCATCAGCGCCATCTGCCGGCGGGCGCCGTCGTGGCGGGTGACCGCGAACACCGGTGCCGAGGCACGGAAACGCGACAGGTAGCGCGCGGTACCACCGGATTCGGTCATCGCCACGATCGCGCGCACGCCCACGTGCTGGGACAGGAACATGGTGGCCATGGCAATGGCCTGGTCGGCACGTTCCAGGTTGCGCGGCGAAGCGCCGAAGTCGGTCTCGGTCTGGAACTGGCGCTCGGCGCCCAGGCAGATGCGCGCCATCGCTTCGACCGCCTTGACCGGATACGCACCGGCGGCGGTTTCGGCCGACAGCATCACCGCATCGGTACCGTCGATGACCGAGTTGGCCACGTCCAGCACTTCGGCACGGGTCGGGATCGGGCTTTCGACCATCGACTGCAGCATCTGGGTGGCGGTGATCACCACCTTGTTCTGCGCCAGCGAGGCCTTGATGATCTTCTTCTGCAGGCCCGGCAGTTCGGCATCGCCGATCTCCACGCCGAGGTCGCCACGCGCCACCATCACCACGTCACTGGCGTCGACGATCTCTTCCAGGTTCTCGATGGCCTCGGTGCGCTCGATCTTGGACACCAGCGCGGCGTAGCAGCCGTGCGATTCGGCGATCTCGCGCGCATCGTTCATGTCCTGCGCATTGCGGCAGAACGATACGGCGATGAAATCCACGCCGATCTTGGCGACGATGCCGATCAGTTCCTTGTCGCGCTCGGTCAGCGCGCCCAGCGACAGGCCACCGCCCTGCTTGTTCAGGCCCTTGCGATCGGACAACGGACCGTCGTTGAGCACGGTGTTGATGATGCGCTCGCCCTGCACTTCCACCACCTGCAGCTGCATCAGGCCATCGTCGAGCAACAGCACGTCACCGGCGGTCACGTCCTGCGGCAGGCCGAGGTAGCTCACGCCCACCTGGGTGGCATCGCCGGGGCCGGCATCGGTGCTGGCGATCAGGTCGAAGCGGTCACCGGCCTTGAGATGCACCTTGCCCTCGGCGAAGCGCTCGATGCGGATCTTCGGGCCCGGCAGGTCTGCCAGGATGCCCACTTCCACACCCACGCGCTGCGCGGCGGCGCGCACATCGGCGGCACGCTTGGCCTGGCCGGACGGGTCACCGTGGCTGAAGTTGAGGCGCACCACGTTGACGCCGGCGCGGAACAGATCCTCCAGCACGCCCGGCGGATCGGTAGCCGGACCGAGGGTGGCAAGGATCTTGGTGCGACGCTGACGCTCGAACATGATGGATGGGCCTCTCCCGTTAAAGGACGGAAATTAGCACATCCTTCACGTCCCATGTATACGGTTACAGCCTTGTGCTGCCTGACTCTGCGGGACATCGCATGGACATGTTCCGGACATACGCTGGTCGATGGCAGCGGAAACGCCGCCGGGCAAGGCCCGGCGCGCGGCATCGTCCAACTCAGGCAAGCAAGGCCAGCAGCTGCGCCGGATCACGGGCCAGCTGCCCGGCACCGGCCTCGGTCAGCTCCTGCTCGCCACCAAAGCCCCACAGCACGCCCACACTGCGCAACCCGTGGTGACGGGCGCCCTCGATGTCCATGCGGCGGTCGCCGATCATCCAGCAGTGCTCCGGCGCCAGCCGCAGGCGATGCAGCGCCTCGCCCACCAGCTGTGGCTTGCTGCTGCGCGAGCCATCCGGGGTTGAACCGATCACGTCCTCGAACAGGTCACCGAACGGCAGATGCTCGACGATGCGGCGGGCATGCGGCTCGTTCTTGGCGGTGACCACCGCAAGGCGATGGCCGCGTGCGTGCAGCGCGCGTACCACCGCTTCGATGTCCGGATAGATCGTGTGCTCGCGCCAGCCTTCCACGTCGAAGCGCTCGCGATAGAAGGCCACGGCCTGCTCCACCCGTTCGGCATCACCGAACAGCGGCGCGAACGTGGTACGCAGCGATGGGCCGATCCAGCCCAGCAGCGTTTCCTGCGGCGGCACCGGGTGGTCCATCTTCTGCAGCGCGTAGGCGATGCAGGTGGTGATGCCCACTTCCGAATCGATCAGCGTGCCGTCCATGTCGAAGAAGAGCGTTGCACGCTCTTCTCCGTCCACCCGCGGATCGACGCTCATGCGCCGCGCGCGGCCAGGGCGGCTACCGCCGGCAGCGTCTTGCCTTCCAGGAATTCCAGGAACGCGCCGCCACCGGTGGAGATGTAGCTGACCTGCTGGGCGATATCGAACTTGTCGACCGCGGCCAGGGTATCGCCACCACCGGCGATGGAGAACGCCGGCGAGCTGGCGATGGCGCGGGCCAGCGCTTCGGTGCCCTTGCTGAAGGCTTCAAACTCGAACACGCCGACCGGGCCGTTCCAGACCACGGTGCCGGCCTTGGCGATCAGCTGTGCGTACTGCGCGGCCGTCTGCGGGCCGATGTCCAGGATCAGGTCATCCTCGGCCACCGCATCGACGGCCTTCACTTCGGCAGCCGCGTCGGGCAGGAACTGCTTGGCGGTGACCACGTCCACCGGCAGCGGGATGTCCGCACCCCGCGCCTTGGCGTCGGCCACGATCTTCCGGGCGGTATCCAGCAGGTCCGGTTCGTACAGCGACTTGCCGACCTTGTAGCCGGCCGCCGCGATGAAGGTGTTGGCGATGCCGCCACCGACGATCAGCTGGTCGACCTTGCCGACCAAGTTGGCCAGCAGCTCCAGCTTGGTGCTGACCTTGCTGCCGGCGACGATGGCCAGCAGCGGCTTGGCCGGCGCATCCAGGGCCTTGGCCAGCGCATCCAGCTCGGCCATCAGCAGCGGGCCACCGGCAGCGACCGGGGCGAAACGGATCACGCCATGGGTGGACGCCTGCGCGCGGTGCGCGGTACCGAACGCATCCATCACGAACACATCGCAGAGGGCGGCGTACTTCTTCGACAGGGCTTCATCGTCCTTGCCCTCGCCAACGTTCATGCGGCAGTTTTCCAGCAGCACCAGCTGGCCCGGCTGCACGTCGACGCCGTCGACCCAGTCACGCACCAGCGGCACCTCGCGACCCAGCAGCACCGACAGGCGCTCGGCCACCGGCGCCAGCGAATCGGCTTCGCTCCAGACGCCTTCCTTCGGGCGGCCCAGGTGCGAGGTGACCATCACCGCCGCGCCCTGCTCCAGCGCGCGCTTGAGCGTCGGCAGGGAAGCGGTGATGCGCTGTTCGGAGGTGATGCGGCCATTCTCGATCGGCACGTTCAGATCCTGGCGGATCAGCACGCGCTTGCCGGAGAGGTCGAGGTCGGTCATGCGGACGATGGACATGGGCAACTCTTTGGCTCTGGAGATGGGATGCCGGCGTTCGGCAGACGGTCATTGTATCGGGTGCGGCTGGCGGCCGCGCCGCTGCCTGCGGCAGGCTTCGAAGCAACGGCAACAGCAACGGCAACGGCCGAAGCACTGGCGCTTCGTTGTGCTGTGGGTGGGCCGGGGCGGTGTGGGCCCGCAGGGGACGCCGTGAATCCATCCCTGGAGGCTCGGGCGCGCCATCCATGGCGCTTACGCCCCCGCGACCCCACACCACCCCGGCCTCGACAGGTTCATGAGGCGGAGCGGACGGCAAAGGCAAAAGCAAAGGCGGTTTCTGGGGTCGGATGAAGAAAGAAGGGGTCGGATCCGTTTTCCTGCGG
>NZ_JBWKVP010000002.1:0-508015 GCF_059421765.1 Stenotrophomonas sp. GW821-FHT02D01 | reverse complement strand
GGGGGCGGGGGGGGGGGGCGGGGGCAGGGGTGTCAGCCGCATGGATGCGGCTGCCAAGCCTCCAGGGACGGATTCACGGCGTCCCCTGCACTGCCCACCCGCCCGGCCCAACCCATGATTCACAAACCGGCCACCCACGAGGGGCTGCGCCGTTCGCTGCAAACTACGCCGAAGGCGACGGCTTCTGCTTCAGCAGGCTCAACGCCAGTCCACCAACAACCAGCACGCCCAGCCCCAGCAACGCCCACAGCAACCACGCCTTCCAGTCGTGCTGCGGCTTCAGCGCTGCGTCACCGGCGAGCGTCTCCGGGCTACCCTCCAAGCGTGCCAGCGTCGGCTGCCACGACGGATCATTGCGCTGCCGCAGTTCCTCGATCAGCACCGTGATCGGCGCCTCCGCGCGGCGCGCGGTCGTACTGCCCACGGCCAGCGCGTAGGGCGCTGCGCCCTGGCTGAGGAACACCATCACTTCCGGTTGATAGCCCAGGCGCAGGGTCGGGGCGCTGGTGGTCTCCACCGGGCTCGCGACCAGCTTCCAGTAGCGGTCGCGGTACATGCCGCCCAACGGCTGTGCCGCCGATTGCTGGCGCTGGCCCGGGGCACCCTGCTGCAGCTGATAGGCGATCCAGGGCGCGCTGCGGCGCTGCCATTCGGCGCTTTCGTCGTCGCGGCTGAACAGGGTCCACTGCACCAAGCTGTTGTCGGTGCTGGCCACATCGGCCCGGGTCACCGGGAATCGACCGTCCAGTTCAAAGGTGAATTCACCCTTGCCCTGCGCGGTCGGTGTCAGCGACAGCCATTCCCAGGGCACCGTTGCCGGCGCCGGCGGCAGTTCGGCCAAAACACTGCGCAGCTCCGGCAGGCGCGCCTCGCCCTGCGGCAGGATCCGCAGGTAGCGCACATTGCTGTCGACCTGCAGGCGTCGCTGCAGCAAGCGCTTGCCCGCACGCTGCAGGTCCACCAGGGGCACATCACGGGCGATCGACTGCCAGCGCTGCAGATCATCGCTGGCATCAAGCTGTACCTGCGCCTGCAGCGGCTGGCCACTTTCTGCCCAGTCCAGCACCAGCGCTGCCAGCGGCTGCTGGCCGAGCACGCTGGCATCGATCAACCAGCCGCCCTGCCCGTTCGCCACCGCACCACCACCAAGCCTGGCCTCGACCCGGCGCACACGGCCGTCCGTATCGCGCTCGGTCAGCAGCTGCAGGTCGTTGCGCTGGGCCTCGGCCAGCGGTGGCAGCGCGAACCACGGCAGCTCGCGCTGCACCGGCGGCTGCGCCAACGGCTGGTCCGGCGCCAGCAGCGCCGATGGCAATGCCTGGCCGGCAGCGTTGAACACCTGCAGATCGCCCAGATCAGCGGCGCCTGCGCGGCGGTAGATCGCCGGCTCCAGCACCACCCGATAGGCACCGGACTGCGCGCTGGACAGGCTCAGTGGCCACTGTTCGGCGTACTGCGCGCGGTAGTCCGTGGCCTGCGCGGCAACCGCACCGGCCACGCCGAACAAGACCGGCAGCAACGCTCGGCTCCACTTACTCATTGGTTTTCCTCCACGGTTGGCGGCGCGCTCGGCGGCGCGGGCGCCAGGTAGCCCACGACGGTGCACAGCAGGCCGTAGGCAATGAACGATGCGATTCCCAGCAGGTTGCCCAGATGCTGGCGGTCGATCAGCACCAGCTTGGCCAGCACCACGGCCATCAACACGGCACCGACCATCCACAGCACACGCTGGCCGCGACGCGAGCCCCACACCCAGGCGATCACGCCGAGTACGCTCCACAACACGGTCAGGCTGGTCTGGGCCAGGCTGAAGCGGGCCATCGTCGGATCCCAGGCGACCCCACCCCAATGATGCACGCCATGCAGCACCGTGCTGGTCAACGCGATGAAACCGGCCACGGCCAGCACCGGCACACGCAACCGCTGCAGCTGCGCTGGTCCCTGCGGGTCATACAGCCAGCGCGCGATCAGCAGCAGGCTGACCCACTGTGCCAGTTCGGCAGGATTGAGCAGCGGCAACCACGGCAACGGCGTGGCGTCGCCCGCCAGGGTCAGGCCGAACAACCAGGCCAGCGCCAGCAGCGCGAAAATCACGCACTGCAGCGGCAGGCGCACCGGGTCAAACGCAGCACCCAGCGGCCAGCGCAGCACGTTCCAGCGCCACAGCGACAGCGCCGCCAGCAGCAGCCACGGCAACGTGACCAGCAATGCCGTCCAGCCCTGCGCCAGGCGCGCGTCGCCGCCCCACAGGGCCAGCAGCGAAAGCAGCGACGGCCACAGCAGCCACCACAGGAACTGCGCGATACGGGCCACGCCGCCGCTGCCCTGGCGCAGGCACAGCAGGCTGCGCACGCCAAGCACGGCGAACACCGCCCATGCCAATGCGCCATAGCCGGCAAAGGGCTGCTGGTGGGCATCGCTCTGCAGCAGGGCCAGCGGGAAGCCGGCGGCCAGCATCGCCAACGCGGTCACGCCCAGCGCACGTGCCGGCATGCGGCGTTGCACCTCCGAGGCCAGCCAGGCGGTGACGGCGGCCAGCACCAACACCGCGTCGGCCTGCGCCGAATGCTGGAAGAAGCGGCCGATTTCATGCGCCAGACCGCCCAACCACCACAGCAGGCCCCACAGGTAGTACGCCAGGGCGATGTCATGGCGCTGCCTGCGCTGATAGCTCCATGCCGCCGCGAAACCCGCCACGGCCAGCAGCAGTGCGCCGATCGCGGTCGGGTTGAGCAGGAAACGCTGGTCCCGGTGCCAATGGTCGGCGCCCACCACGAATGCGAATGCGGCGGCGAGCTGCAGCAGCGCACCGGTCACCTGCGGCAACCAGCGCTTCTGGCGCAACCCCAGCCACGCCAGGCCGGCGCCTTCCAGCGCGAATACTGCACCGGTGGCACGCGCCGAGAATGCCAACGGCACCGCCAGCGTCGCAAAGCCCACGGCCAGTACCGCATGCGACTGCGCCAGCACCGTGTACGACGCGCGCGCGATCAGGGCCCGAGCCAGCAGCGCATAGATCGCTGCCAGGCCCAGCGCACACAGGGCCAGCGTCATCGGCTGTTCGTGCAGCATGCCGGCCTGCAGCGAGAAGGCGATCAGCGGCGTGCCGAACACCAGGCTGCCGTCGACCAGATCGCGACGCCCGGCCGGCTGCCGGCGCGCATACAACAACGGAATCAGCAGATAGAAGACGAAGAACAGCAGCAGGAACGGTTCGGTACTGGCGAACTTGGCCGCGTCGTACTGCAGCACGCCCCAGAAGGTGCCGATGCCGAAGGTGAACGCGAAACCCAGCAGGTTCAGCACGCGCCACGGGCGATACCAGGCAATGGCGAAAATGCCCGCGTTGAGCACGGCGTAGTAGCTGAACAGCCCGACGTGGTTGCCACTGCCGGTGGACAGCCACAGCGGCGCCATGAAGCCGGCCAGGATGCCCAGCACTGCCAACGTGCGCGAGTTCTGCACGACCGCCAGCACGCACAGCCCCGCCACCAGCGCGATCGAGCTGGCAAAGGCGAAGCCGGGCGCGAGCAGATCGAAACGCTTGAAGGCAGCGAAGATGGTCAGCAGCAGTACGCCGATGGCGCCACCCTGCAGGGCCAGCGCGAACATCCGCCGGCGCTCGCGCTGGTGCCAGCCGAAGGCCAGCAGGCCCAGCGCACCGACGGTGATGCCCGCCAGCCGCAGTTCGACCGGCACCACCAGCCAGCCCTGGTCACTGACGTACTTGAGCAGCGCGGCAACACCGGCCAACAGCACCAGCATGCCGATCTTGACCGGCACGTTGCCCTGGGTGAACCAGTGTTTGACCGCACCGATCGCACGCTCGACCAGGTTCGGCAGGGCCGGTTCCGCTGGCAAGGGCGGCAATGTGGACTCAGGTGGCAACGGCGGTGGCGGCGACGGACGCGCGGGTTGGGCCGGCGGCGGCAGGTCCTCGCGGGCGGCAACCGGCGGCGGGGCCGTGGCCGCCGTGGGCCGCAGGAACGAGGGCTCGCTGCCGGGTTCGCGCGATGCCGCAGGCGCGCGCGGCGGCGCGACCACTGCCGTGGGCGCACGGCCTACGGTCCCTGCCGGGTTGGACGCGACCTGCACGCTCTGTGCGGCTTCCAGCGCGGCGACCCGCCGGCGCAGGCCGGCAATCATCACCAGCGCCACCACCAGCAGCAGCGGTATCGCCAGCAGGACCAGTACTGCCAGGACCAAGAGTGCTTCCATTCCTCGCCTTCCAATGCGATCCCGCGCCACGATGGCGGCGGTCGACGGGCCCATGCTACGTCAGGCCGGGCCCCTTAAACGACGAACCCCGGCCAGGCCGGGGTTCGCGCGACGATCTTCGCAGGCCTTACTTGGCTGCGACGACCTTGGCCATTTCCAGGCACTTGTTGGAATAGCCCCACTCGTTGTCGTACCACGACACGAGCTTGACGAAGGTGCCGTCCAGGGCGATGCCGGCGTCGGCGTCGAACACCGAGGTGTGGGTTTCACCGCGGAAATCGGTGGCCACCACCTTGTCTTCGGTGTAGCCCAGGATGCCCTTCAGCGCGCCTTCGCTCTGTGCCTTCACTTCGGCGCAGATCTCGGCGTAGGTGGCTTCCTTTTCCAGCTCGACGGTCAGGTCGACCACCGACACGTCCGAGGTCGGCACGCGGAAGCTCATGCCGGTCAGCTTCTTGTTCAGTTCCGGAATGACCACGCCGACGGCCTTGGCTGCACCGGTGGAGGACGGAATGATGTTCTCCAGGATGCCGCGGCCGCCGCGCCAGTCCTTGTTGGACGGGCCATCGACGGTCTTCTGCGTGGCGGTGGCCGCATGCACGGTGGTCATCAGGCCGCGCTTGATGCCCCACTTGTCATTGATGACCTTGGCCAGCGGCGCCAGGCAGTTGGTGGTGCACGAGGCGTTGGAGATGATCGCCTGCCCGGCATAGGTCTTGTCGTTCACACCGAACACGAACATCGGCGTGTCGTCCTTCGACGGTGCCGACAGGATGACCTTCTTGGCGCCGGCATCGATGTGCTTCTGCGCGCTGACCTTGTCCAGGAACAGGCCGGTGGCTTCGAGCACGACGTCGACGCCGACTTCGTCCCACTTCAGGTTGGACGGATCGCGTTCCTGGGTCAGGCGGATCTTCTTGCCGTTGACCAGCAGATCCTTGCCATCGACGGCTACGTCGGCCTTGAAACGGCCGTGCACGGAGTCGTACTTGAGCATGTAGGCCAGGTAATCCGGCTCCAGCAGATCGTTGATGGCCACGATTTCGATGTCGTCGCCGAAGTTCAGCACCGCCGAGCGCAGGACGTTACGCCCGATGCGACCGAAACCGTTGATACCAACCTTGATTGCCATGTTCTCAAGCTCCTGCAGCCGCGACAGGTGCGGCGGGGTGGATAGGGCCCACAAGTCTAGCAGGCCGGCCTTGACCACCGCCGGCCAAGCCCGCCGCCGGGACGGGGGCCGGACAGGATTTGATCCGGATCAAAGCGTTAGCGCGGCGTGAGGCCGAGACTGGCCACATCCACCCCGCAACGAGATCACCCCCATGCGCAAGACCTCCCCCCTGATCGTGGCCAGCCTGGCCGCCGCCCTGTCGTTGGCCGCCGCCCCGGCCATGGCCCAGTCCAAGGGCGACTGGACCCTTTCCGCTGGCGTGCACCAGGTCGCGCCGAAGTCGAACAACGGCTGGCTGGCCGGTGGCACCCTGAAGGTCGACGTCGACAACGACGTCAAGCCGACCATCACCGGTGAGTACTTCATCGCCGACAACCTGGGCATCGAAGTGCTGGCGGCGCTGCCGTTCAAGCACGACATCAACATCAACGGCCTCGGCCGCGTGGGCAGCACCAAGCAGCTGCCGCCGGTGGTCACCCTGCAGTACCACTTCAACAGCAAGGGCAAGGTGTCGCCGTTCGTGGGCGCCGGCCTGAACTACACGACGTTCTTCAGCGAAGACACCACCGGTGCGCTGGCCAACAGCAAGCTGAAGCTGCAGGATTCTTGGGGCCTGGCCGCGCATGCGGGCATCGACTTCGCGATTGGCGAGAAGGGCGCCCTGCGCGTGGACATGCGCTGGATCGACATCGACAGCAAGGTGAAGCTGGATGGCGAGAAGATCGGCACGGTCAACATCGATCCGCTGGTCTACGGCGCGTCCTACGTCTTCAAGTTCTAAGGGGTTGATTGGCGGGGGCTGCGCCCCCGCTCCCCCGCTACAGGCAAAACCCTCGCAGCATGTTGCCCCGGTATGTGTGTGCCGGGGCTTTTTTGTTGGTGCAGAGCGCGGATCTGCGTTTGGGCGGGGCAAGTGAGTTGCTCAGGACACGCCGTAAATACGTCCATGTAGGCTCGATCGCCGCATCCATGCGGCGAACGGTCCTGAGCAACTCACTTGCCCCGCCCCTTCCATTTTTCCGCGCGCGCAGGCGCAAGCAGAAGCCAGCACCCGCATGACCCAGTTGCCATCGGCCGGATGCGATCCTGCATTTGACTCTGATTCTGCTTCTGACGTTTGCATCCGCCACCGCGGCCACGTTGGAGGTGTGCGGTCGGGGCAGGTAGAGCGGGACCGTTGGCGCCATGGATGGCGCCATCGAGCCCCCAAGCATGGGTTTACGGCGTGTCCCGCACTGCCTGCCCCGGCCGCACACACCCCGACGACAATGAACGCGCCGCTTTCCATCAACCACCCATCTCCCCCGCTGGCTAGAATGAGCGGATGAAAGCACTGCACTCCCTGTTCCTCGCCGCCGCCCTCGCGCCGGCCCTGCTGACCCTGTCCGCACCCGCCCATGCCTGGGGCGCGCAAGGCCACCGCCTGGTCGCCGAAGTCGCCGACAGCCGCCTCAACCCGACCACGCGCGCTGAAGTCGACCGCCTGCTGGCCACCGAACCCGGCGCCACCCTTGCCAGCATCGCGCCCTGGGCCGACCAGCTGCGCGCCAAGGACCCGGGCCTGGGCCGTCGCTCGGCCGGTTGGCACTACGTCAACATCGCCGAAGATGGCTGCCACTACGAGGCGCCGAAGCACTGCAAGAGCGGCAACTGCATCGTCGAAGCGCTGAAGGCGCAGAGCGCGATCCTCGGCGACCGCAGCCTGACCGATGGCGAGCGCCTGCAGGCACTGAAATTCGTCGTGCATCTGGTCGGTGACATCCACCAGCCGATGCACGCCGGCTACGGCCACGACAAGGGCGGCAACGATTTCCAGCTGCAGTTCGGCAACCGCGGTACCAACCTGCACTCGCTGTGGGACAGCGGCATGCTCAATACCCGCAAGGTCGACGATGCCGGTTACCTGCCGGTGCTGCGCGCACTGCCGGCGCCGAAGCTGGCGCGTCAGTCCAACCCGCAGCGCGATCCGGTCAGCTGGGCTGAAGCCAGCTGCCGCATTTCGGTGCAACCTGGCGTTTACCCTGCCTCGCGTAAGATCGGCGACGACTACACCACGCGCTACCGGCCGGTGGCCGAAGCGCAGCTGCGACTGGCCGGTGAAAACCTGGCGCAGTTGCTGAACCGCGTGCTCGCCACACGCTGAGGAGTGCCCGATGTCGGTCCAGGTGCAATCGTTCTTCCACCGTGACAGCAACACCTTCAGCTACCTGGTCAGCGACCCGGCCAGCAGCGAGGCCGCGCTGATCGACCCGGTACTGGATTACGACCCGGATACCGATGCCAGCAGCGAATCGCCGGTGCGCGCGATGCTCGATGCCATCGCGCAACAGCAGCTGCACGTGCGCTGGCTGCTGGAAACCCACGCCCATGCCGACCACGTGTCGGCAGGACGTCGGCTCAAGCAACGGTTCCCGGATGCGACGCTGGCCATCGGCGAAGGCATCCGTGCGGTGCAGGCCACGTTTGCACCACGCTATGGCCTGCAGCTGCCCGAGGAACATGCGGTCTTCGATCACCTGTTCGCCGATGGCGAGACTTTCGCACTGGGTGAACTGCAGGGGCGCATCATCGCCGTACCCGGCCACACCAGCGACAGCATCGCCTATCTGATCGACGATGCGCTGTTCACCGGCGATTCGTTGTTCATGCCCGATGGCGGCACCGCGCGCTGCGATTTCCCCGGCGGCGATGCTGCGCAGCTGTACCGCTCGATCCAGCGCCTGCTGGCCCTGCCCGATGCCACCCGCGTATTCGTCTGCCACGACTACGGCCCGGGCGGACGCGATTTCGCCAACGAAACCACCATTGGTGAACAGCGCGCGCACAACATCCACGTGCATGAAGGCGTGGCCGAGGCGGAGTTCGTCAGCGTGCGCCAGGCGCGTGATGCGACGCTGGCAGAACCGCAGCTGATGCAGCCGGCGGTGAAGGCCAACATCCAAGGCGGCGCGTAGGGCCCGCACGGTCGCCTCATCGCGCCAGCAATGACACCGCGTCATTTACCCTGCGTGCGCACCACATGCTGGCCCTTCACGATCTCGAAGGTGAAGGCATACAGCAGGCTCACCGGCACCGGTTCGACGCGCTCGGCGCCTTGGCAGTCGCCACGGTCGCTCGGCACCTCGCCGGGGGCGAAGTGGCATACCGCGGCGGGCGAATACTTCCACATCGCCACCGCCTCCTGCGCAGCCTGCAACAGCGGCGCATTCTCGCTCGCCGCGCCTGCAGCGCATTCGCTGCGGTCGACCAGCGCCAGACTTCGCTCGACAGCACCTTCAGCATCGATCACCACCTGCAGGCAGATCGTGGTCGGCGCCAGCTCGGTGCGCGGGTCACGATCACCAATCTGCGGATCCGGCGCCGCGTACAGCTGCGGCATCCGATAGCCTTCGGTCGCTCCCAGCGTGTACGCCTGCACCTGGCCGCTGCCGCCCTTCCCTTCCGCATGCAGGCGTTGATGGCCGACACTCTCATTGCGGGTATCGACGGTGGTCAACCGTTCCTGGGTGGCGCAGCCTGCCAGCATCCCCACTGCCAACAGCAGCGCGATGCGCATCACCTGGCGGTCTCCGTCACGTCGTCGCTCTCATCCATGGCGAAGGTGATCGGAATGCGTACAGCGCCCGCCACCGGCTTGCCGTTCTTCAGCGCCGGGCGATAGGTCCAGCTTCGCGCTGCTGCAATCGATACCGCTTCGAACACGCCCGGGTTGGTGGCACTCACTACACGCACATCGCTGACCGCGCCCTGCGCATCGACGTCGACGCGGAGCACCACCACGCCTGTCTGGCTCTGCTCGAACGCGCTCTTCGGGTAGCTCGGTGGTGGCATCTTGTCGACCCGGATCTCGCGATCCATGACGGCCACGGTTGGGCCGGCCGCCATTGCTCCACCCTGGCTGGCCCACGCCACTGCCCCCACGCCCAGGCACAACCCGACCACCAGCACCTGCCCCGACACCCACGGCAATGCCTTCCGCTTGGACTGCTTCAACATGGCGATACGCTCCTTCAACACGGGTTGGCTGCGCCAGTGGCATACCGCCGGCGCAACCGGGTGGACCAGCTGCGCCTTCAGCAGCGTGCTGGCGTAGAGGCCGCGCAGCGCAGGCTGCGGGGCAATGGTGCGGGCGTCGCAGGCCAGTTCCTGGTCACGCAGGAAACGGCGTGCGGCCCATGGCAGCAGCGGGTGGAACCAGAACACCGCGCGCATCAGCAGCAGTACGCCGTTGGCCCAGTGATCGCCATTGCGACGATGGCTGCGCTCGTGCTGCAGGATCAGTGCCTGCTCCTGTGCAGTGAACTGCTGGTCGAAATCGGGGCCGACCACGATGCGCGGCCGCCACAGGCCCACCAGCGCCGGCAGCCCGGGATCGCCACTGGCCTGCCAGCAGCCATCGGCGCGTGGCCGCAGGCCGCCCATGCCGCGTTCGAAGCGGCGTTGTGCGCGCAGGTCGCGCAACAGGCAGACGCCCGCGCCCAGCGCCCACACCACCAACAGCAGCAAGGGCCATTGCAGGGATGACGCAGGCAGGCCCTCGACCGCTTCGGGCACCACCTTCAGCGGCAAGGTCGGCACATGCTGCAACAGCGCGACCTGTGGCAGGGGAATCAACAGCGTGGCCAACATCAGGGGCAGCAGCCACCAGCTACGGTAGGCCAGCCCGGCGCCGCCCAATCGCACCAGCAACGGCCGTGTCACCGCCAGCAGGATCACGCCCACCGCCAACCACAAGCTGGCCTGCCACAGTCCGTCGAGCAGCTCATTCATTGTCCAGCTCCTGGATCAGCTTCTTCAGTTCGGCGATGTCCTGTGCGCTGAGCTGGCCGCGTTCGCTGAAGTGCGCGACCAGCGGTGCCACCCGGCCCTCGAAGACACGGCCGATGAAGTCCTGGCTCTGCGCCTCCACCCAGGCCTGGCGCTGCAGCAGCGGCCGGTACAGGTAGCGCCGGCCATCGCGCTCGGCGGCGATCGCGCCCTTGCTCAGCAGGCGGTTGAGCAGGGTCTTGATGGTCGGCTCAGCCCAGTCGCGGTGCGCCAGTGCGGCCACCACCTCGTCGGCGCTGCGCGGTGCCTGCTGCCACAGCACCTCCATCACAACGGCTTCGGCTTCGCTGATCGGGGTCATGGTTTACATCCGTAATCGACGATTCGATTACGCGCGTAATCGAATCGACTGTCAACCCCTCGACCGGTAATTCATCACGCCTGCGCCAGCATGGGGGCCTTCACCGCAGGTACCGGCATGAAGCCCTTGCGCAAACGTGACTTCCCGGTCGAGCAGGCTCGGCGTTTCCTCGAGCCCGGCCCCATCGTGCTGGTCAGCACCGCCTGGCAAGGCCAGCGCAACCTGATGACGATGGGCTGGCACATGGTGATGGGCTTCTCGCCCTCGCTGGTGGCCACCTACCTGTGGAACGAGAACCATAGCTTCAGCCTGGCCCGCAGCAGCGGCGAATGCGTGATCAACATCCCGGGCGTGGAGCTGCTGGACACCGTGGTGGACATCGGCAACTGCAGCGGCCGTGACGTGGACAAGTTCGAACGGTTCGGCCTGGATGCGATGCCAGCACGGCAGGTAGGAGCACCGCTGGTGGGCCAGTGCCATTCCAGCTTCGAGTGCCGCCTTTACGACGACAGCCAGGTCGAATCGAGCAACCTGTTCATCTGGGAAATCGTGCGCGCCCACGTTGCGCCTCGCCCAAAGCTGCCGCGCACGGTGCATTACCGGGGTGATGGGCAGTTCATGGTGTCCGGCGCCGAAGTCTCGCGTCGACGGCGGTTCAAGCCCGACATGCTGTAATGCCAGCACTCCCCCAAGCAGGACCGCCCCGGATGACCGAACACCTCACCGACCTCGACGCCGCCGTTGACTGGCTGTTTGCGCGCGTGGATGGGCCGCTGCGGATCGGTGCGCCGCTGGCGCTGGGTAAACCACACCGCCTGCTCAACGCCCTGTATGCGCGCGTCGAACACGACCCGTCGCGGCCGCTGCAGCTGTATACCGCGCTGTCACTGAACCCGCCGCAGGCAAAGGGCAACGGCCTGGAAGCGCGCTTTCTGGCACCGTTCGCGGCCCGCCACTTCGGTGAAGACTTCCCGCGCCTGGCCTACGCCGATGCGATCGCCCGCGATGCGTTGCCAGCGCATGTGCAGGTGGAAGAGTTCTACATGCAGTCCGGTGCCCTGCTCGGTTCGCGGCAGGCGCAATCCAGCTACACCAGCCTCAACTACACCCACGCTGCCGACGCCGTCGCCCAGCGTGCGCCGCAGGTGATCGTGCAGAAAGTGGCGATGCGCCCGGACGACCGGCGCCTTTCGCTGTCGTGCAACAACGACATCACCCAGGACACGCTGGACGCGATGACCGCACGCGGCCTGCCACGCCCGCTGCTGGTCGCCGAGATCGATCCGCAGCTGCCGTATCTGGGCGGCACCGCCACGGTCGACGTGTCCTTCTTCGATCTGGTCATCACCCCGCCAGCGCCGTATCCGGCGTTGTTCGGCCTGCCACGGCAACCGGTAGCCGACGCCGACTACGCCATCGGCCTGTATGCCAGCACCCTGGTGCGCGACGGTGGCACCCTGCAGATCGGCATCGGCACCCTGGCCGATGCACTCAGCCACGCATTGGTACTGCGCCACACCGACAACGCACGCTACCGCCGCGTGTTGAACGCGCTGGATCCGCAACTGGCCAGCCATCCGCTGGTACAGGAGATCGGCGGACTGGACCCGTTCGAGATCGGCCTGTACGGCTGCAGCGAAATGCTCAACGAGGGCTTCCGCCGGCTGGTGCAGACCGGTGTGATCAAGCGCAAGGTGCATGACGATCTGGCACTGATGCAGCGCATCGAGAACGGCAGCACGCTGTCCATCGACCATGCCACGCTGGAGGCCGAGGGCGAATACCTGCACGGCGCGTTCTACCTGGGCTCATCCGAATTCTACGAATGGCTGCGCACCCTGCCCGAGGACGAATGCCGGGCGATCGGCATGCGCCGCATCAGCGAGATCAACCAGCTGTACGGTGGCAACGAAACGCTGGAGCGCCTGCAGCGGCGTCACGCCCGCTTCTTCAATTCCTGCATGATGGCCACCGCGCTTGGCGCGGCAGTATCCGATGCACTGGAAGATGGCCGTGTGGTTTCCGGCGTGGGCGGCCAGTACAACTTCGTGGCGATGGCGCACGCCCTGCCGGAAGCGCGCAGTGTGCTGATGTTCCGCGCTGCCCGTGATGACCGCGGCCAGCGCGAATCCAACGTGCGCTGGAACTACGGGCACACGACCATTCCGCGCCACCTGCGTGACATCTATCTCAACGAGTACGGCATCGCCGACGTGCGTGGCCTGACCGACGACGACTGTGTGCACGCGATGGCGGCCATCACCGAAGCGCCGTTCCAGGGCGCGCTGCTGCAGCAGGCCTTTTCGGCACGCAAGCTGGCCGCTACGGCGCAACCTGATGCGCAGCGGCGCCAGCGCAATACACCCCTGGCCCTGGCGGCGGCGCTGGCGCCGTTCCGCAACGATGGCACCCTGCCCGATTACCCGTTGGGCAGCGACTTCACCGAGATCGAACAGGTGCTGGTGAAGGCACTAGGCTGGTTGAAGGCCAATACACAGACGCGCGGCAGCAAGCTGCGTACCGTGTGGGACGCGCTGTGGCAGCCTGCAGGTGATGGTGACGCGGTGTATCTGCAGCGGATGGAACTGCAGTCGCCCAAGGACTTCGGCGAACGGCTCAATGCAAGGTTGTTGAGGCTGGCCCTGGCGCGCACCGCGTGATCGCGCGGAGGGTAGCGCCGGGCCATGCCCGGCGGACAACGACCAGTGCCAACCAAGGTTGGCACCTGCCGCAGTAGCGCAGCGCGCTATCCTGTACCGATGAACGACGATTCCCGTTTTCTGCATGATCTGCAACGCCGCCAGGCCGATGGCGAGCACCTGCGTTATCTGTGCTTCTGGGGCCACCAGCCGCCGCGCATGGGCGTGGCGGCGTCGTGTTTCAGCCAGTGGTACGACGCGGGTTTCAACATCGACGGCGTGCACTACCCCACTGCCGAGCACTTCATGATGGCCGGCAAAGCGCGACTGTTTGGTGCCACCGACATCCTCGAACAGGTTCTCGCCAGCCGCAAGCCTGACAAGGTGAAAGCGCTGGGCCGGAAGATCGAGGGCTTCGATGAGGCTCTCTGGGCGCAGGCGCGCTACGCCCTGGTGGTCGAAGGCAATCGGGCCAAGTTCTCGCAGAATGCGGCGCTGGGCGATTTCCTGCGCGCCACGGAAGATCAGGTACTGGTCGAAGCCAGTCCGGTGGATTTTGTCTGGGGAATCGGCCTGGCCAAGGATCACGCCGACGCGCACAACCCGGCGCAGTGGCGCGGACTGAATCTGCTGGGCTTTGCGCTGATGGAAGTGCGGGACACGATGTAACGCGCATCCACGCGTGGCGTGGATCTACGGGCACGGCGGGCGATCCGTTTCGCCCCGCAAAGAAAAGGCCGGCTTTCGCCGGCCTTTTCCCTAATTCCATTGCAGCGGGACTTACAGCGCCTTGGCTGCTTCCACCACGTGCGCGGTGGTGATGCCGAAGTGCTGGTACAGCTTGTCGGCCGGGGCCGAGGCACCGAAGGTGTCGATACCGATCACTGCACCGTCCAGGCCGACGAACTGGCGCCAGAAGCCGGTGACGCCAGCTTCGATGGCCACGCGCTTGCGCACGGCGTTCGGCAGCACCGATTCGCGGTAGGCCGCATCCTGGCGCAGGAACACATCGGTGGACGGCATCGAGACCACGCGGGTCTTCAGGCCGGCCGCATCCAGCTGTGCCTTCGCTTCGGTCGCCAGCGAGACTTCCGAACCGGTGGCGATCAGGATCACGTCCGGAGTGCCGGCAGCATCGGCCAGCACGTAACCACCGCGCTCGATCTGTGCGATCTGCTCAGCGTCGCGCGGCTGGTGCGGCAGGTTCTGGCGGCTGAACACCAGGCAGCTCGGGCCGTCCTGGCGGGTGATCGCAGCCTTCCAGCTCACGGCCGACTCGACGGCATCGCACGGGCGCCACACGTCATTGTTCGGGATGTAGCGCAGCGAGGCCAGATGCTCCACCGGCTGGTGGGTCGGGCCGTCTTCGCCCAGGCCGATCGAGTCGTGGGTGTAGACGTGGATGGCGTGGGCCGGGATCAGCGCGCTCATGCGCACGGCATTGCGGGCGTAATCGCTGAACACCAGGAAGGTGGCGTCGAACGGGATGAAACCACCGTGCAGGGCCAGGCCATTGGCGATCGCGGTCATGCCGAACTCGCGCACACCGTAGTACACGTAGTTGGCATTGGCATCGTCGGTTGCGACGGATTTGCTGCCCTTCCACAGGGTCAGGTTCGAGTGCGCCAGATCGGCCGATCCGCCCACGATTTCCGGCAGCAGCGGGGCGAACGCCTCGATGGCCAGCTGCGACGCCTTGCGCGACGCAATGGTCTGGCCTTCGGCGGCAACCTGGGCGATGTAGGCGTCGGCCTTGGCGATGAAGTCGGCCGGCAGATCGCCATGCGAGCGGCGGGTCAGTTCAGCGGCTTCGGCCGGGTACTGCGCAGCATACTTGTCGAACTGCTGCTCCCACTCGGCCTGGCGCAGGGTGCCGGTACCGCCGGCACGCCAGCCGGCGTAGATCTCTTCGGGAATCTCGAACGGGCCGTAGTTCCAGTCCAGCGCCTTGCGGGTGGCTTCCAGTTCGTCCTTGCCCAGCGGTGCGCCGTGGCTGGATTCCTTGCCGGACTTGTTCGGCGAGCCGAAACCAATGGTGGTGCGGCAGCAGATCAGGGTCGGCTTGCCGTCCTGCGACAGGGCCGCTTCGATACCGGCCTTGATGCTCTCCGGATCATGGCCATCGACGCCGCGGACCACGTTCCAGCCATAGGCCTCGAAACGCTCCGGGGTGTTGTCGGTGAACCAGCCTTCGGTGTTGCCGTCGATGGAGATGTGGTTGTCATCCCAGAAGCAGACCAGCTTGTGCAGGCCCCAGGTGCCGGCCAGCGAGGCGGCTTCGTGGGAAATGCCTTCCATCAGGCAGCCATCGCCCATGAACACCCAGGTGCGGTGGTCGACGATTTCCAGCTCCGGGCGGTTGAAGCGCTGTGCCAGCAGCTTCTCGGCCAAGGCAAAACCGACGGCGTTGGCGAAACCCTGGCCCAGCGGACCGGTGGTGGTCTCCACGCCCGGGGTCTCGTGACGCTCCGGATGGCCAGCGGTGTGGCTGCCCAGCTGGCGGAATGCCTTCAGCTGCTCGATCGGCAGGTCATACCCGCTCAGGTGCAACAGCGCGTACTGCAGCATCGAGCCGTGGCCGTTGGACAGCACGAAGCGGTCGCGGTTGAACCACTGCGGGTTGTTCGGGTTGTGACGGTGGTAGTCGTTCCAGAGGACTTCGGCGATGTCGGCCATGCCCATGGGCATGCCGGGATGGCCGGACTTTGCGGTTTCAACCGCATCGGCGGCGAGGAAGCGGATGGCGTTGGCCAACTGGCGACGGGTAGGCTGCGTCATGGTTCTGTCGGAATCGGGAGGCGGCCGCGGAACTGCGGGCGGCCTATTGTCCCACAGACGCCCGGCAGGGTCAGGTCGACCAGGGCATTAGTGCCGGCCGTTGGCCGGCAACGTCGTGATCTGCGCTGGATTCCGCATATGAAGAGGGGTCGGATCCCCTTCCTGCGGAAAGGGATCCGACCCCGATCAGGCATTGCCTGGGTCAGTTGTCCAGACGGGCCGCGGCGGCAGCGGCCTCGGCCGGAGTGTCCGGCGCTTCGCCCTTGGCCACCAGCGTGGTCAGGGCCAGGTCGCCGGTCACGTTCAGCGCGGTGCGGCACATGTCCAGGAAGTGGTTCACGCCCAGGATCAGGCCGATGCCCAGCGGATTGACGCCGACCATCGCACAGATCATCGCCACCACCGGCAGCGAGCCGGACGGCACACCGGCCGTACCGATACCACCAAGGATGCAGACCGCCATCACCATGACCTGCTGGCCGATGCTCAGGTCGACACCGAAGAACTGGGCCAGGAAGATCACCGTCACGCCCTCGAACAGCGCCGTGCCGTTCTGGTTGGCGGTGGCGCCCACGGTCAGCACGAAGCGCGACACGCGCTGCGGCAGGCCCATCTGGTCGGCCACGCGCAGCGCGGTCGGCAGGGTGGCGTTGCTGGAGGCGGTGGAGAAGGCCATCACCGTGGCCTCCTGGGTCTGGCGGAAGAACGCCAGCGGTGAACGCCCCGACAGCCACACCGCGGTGCCGTAGGTCACCACCATGTGCAGGCCCAACGCCAGCACCACCACGCCCACGTAGGCGCCGAGGCGGATGATCAGATCGAAACCGAACAGCGCGGCCAGGTTGAACATGAAGCAGGCCACTGCATACGGCGCCAGGCGGATGACCAGGTTGATCAGGGTCATCGAGATCTCAAACACGCCTTCGATGGCGCGACGCAGCGGGGCGACCTTGGCCTCGTCGGTCAGCACCATGCCGATGCCGAACATCAGCGCGAAGAACATCAGCGACAGGATCGCGCCATTGTCGGACGCGGCCTGCAGCACGTTGCTCGGCACGATCGACAGCAGCATGTCCATGCCCTTCGGCGTGCCATGGATGCCAGCAACGATTTCCTTGCTGCGCTCGGCGTTCTCCGACAGCATCAGCGCGGCCACCTGCGGGTCGACGCCGGCACCGGGCTTGAGCAGGTTGACCAGCACCAGGCCGATACCCACCGCGATGCCGGACAGCAGCACGGTGTAGGCCAGCGTCTTCCAGCCGATGCGGCCAAGGGCGCGGATGTCGCCCATCTCCGACACACCCATGATCAGCGCCGAGAAGATCAGCGGCACGATCAGCATGAAGATCAGGTTGAGGAACAGGCCCGACGCCGGGGTGGTTACGTAGTCCATTACCCACTTGGCACCGGTCTGCAGGCCTTCGACGCTGCCGCCCAGGGCATGCACGATCAGTCCCAGGATCAGGCCGATCGCAAAGCCGATGCCCATCTTCCAATGCAGGGGCAACTTCTTCTTGTCGGCAGCAGCTGCTGTCATGCGCGGGATTCCTCGAAAAATGAATCTACTCTAACAAAGCGCGCAAGCCGCGCCGGTTCAGGGTTGCCGCGGCGGATACAGCGGCGGCAGCCCAGTGTCGACGGCGCCGGTGGCAGCCGACCAGTGCGGTCCGTCACGGAAGCTTTCGCGCAGGCGGGCTCGCAGCGCGCTGACATCACCCATCCCGCCCCAGCGCCCCTGCTGCAACGCCTGCAGGGTCTGCCGCTGGGCCGGATCGGCGAGCCGCTCGATCACCTGCTCCAGGCGTTCCACGCCGGCCATTGAACACAGCAGCGCCTCTACCTGGTCGAAGCCCTCGCCATCGATGGCCCGGCGCAGCTCGGCCACGCTGGCACGCGACGACGCCGCAGGAGCAATGGGCCCTGGCCGGGGAACCGGGCGGGTGTGGACGACGGCACGGCGGCCACGTCGCCATCCCCATGCCAGGGTCAACAGCCATAGCAGCGCCAGGCCTGCGGCGGCAGCCATCCACGGCCACGGCCGGGGACCTGCTGCGGTGGGTGCAAGAGAGGATGCAGCGGCGGGTGCGGCGTCTCCCGGCAACGCGGCATCGGTATCGATCGGTTGGGGCACCGGCGCGCCGGCCCGGCCTGCGGCCACGGCCAGTTCCAGATCCGGCAGGCTGGCCTGCTGGGCACTGCCACTGTCCACGTTCCACCAGGCCACGCGCGGCCCCGGCACACGCAGCGATCCAACCTGCCGCGGCACGATCGAGTAGCGACGGGTGATCTTCAGGCGTGGCGTGCTGCCGCTGAAGGTCTCCTCGTACTGGGCAGGTTCGGCGAACACCTGTGCGGCGTCGCCGAGGTCGGGTACGGGCAGATCGGTGAACTGGGCCCGGGTAGCGCCGTTGGCGATCGCTTCGACCATCACGGTGGCCGCTTCGCCCGTGCGCGCACTGCTGGGTGCGGCGGTGTAGCGCAATTGCAGGCTGTGCAGGGGCAGCCACGGCTGCACGGCCTGCGCCGGTTGCGCCTGCACCTGCAACGTGCGTTCGGCACCGACGGCATTCATGCGGCCATCGCCACCGCTCCCGAAGAAGTCATCGAAGAAGCCACCTGCACTGCGGCCGGTGAAGCGCGCGCCCGGCAGGCGCAACGCCCCGCTGCGCTCGGGGATCAGCAGGAAGCGACGTTCGACCACGTTGTAGCGACGGCCGTTGACCTGGCGCACGTCGCTGCGATCCTCCCCCACCCGCTGCAGCGAAGCGCCACTGGGTGTGTCGAGCACCAGTTCGCCCGACGCCAGCTGCGAGGCGAAGTACAGCCTGACCACCACGCCCACGCTCTGCTGCACGTAGGGCGTCGGGTCATCCACCTCGGTTTCGATGAAGGCGGTGGCATTGCTCTGCGGGGTGGCCACCACGGCATCACTTACCTGCAGCACCAAGGGCACCGTGCGTGCTGCGCCTACCTGTAATGAAGGCACCTGCAGCGTACCGGTGCGGCGCGGCGTCAACGCAACCGTATAGAGGTTGCGCTGCTGGACGCCGCCATTGCTCCACTGCACCTGGCGGTTGCTGCTCTGCGCGCTGAGCACGAAATCGGCATTCAACGGTGCATAGTCCGGAGCGCCCTGATCGGTCTCGATGTGCAGGGTGACCGCATCACCGGCGGCGATGCTGTCCTGCTCCAGCCAGGCGCGCGTCTGCGCCATGGCCACCATCGGCAGCCACAGCAGCAGCATCGCCAGCACAGGCAAAGGCCACCGGATTTGCCTGCTCGCCATGCCTGTCATCGCCCTTCCCTCTTTCTACGTTCGTTTTCCAACTGGAACTTGGCCCGCAGCAGTGCCCCCGGGTCGTCCGGCACGCGTCGCATCCACGCCTCTACGGCCTGCTGTTCCTCACGCTGTTGCGGTGTGCCGCCATCGCCGCGCACTGCTGCCTTGCCGGCTTCGCCGGCACGCGCCTGCTGCAGGGCCTGCTGCATGCGCTGACGCTGCTGGGCATCGGCCTGCGCCTGGGCCTGCGCGTCGGCTGCCTGCGGTGGCTCCTGCTTCGCCCCCTGCTGGCCGGAACCTGCAGACGCCGGGTTCTGCTGGCCCTTCTGGCTCTGCGGTTCCTGCTGGCCTTGTTGGCCTTGTTGGCCTTGTTGGCCTTGTTGGCCTTGTTGGCCCTGCTGGCCTTGCTGGCTTTGCTGGCCCTGCTGCGGCTGATTCTGCTGACCTTGCTGGCCCTGCTGCTGATTCTGCTGACCTTGCTGGCCTCGTTGGCCCTGCTGGTTCTGCTGCTGTCCCTGCTGCGGCTTCTGCTGCCCCTTGCCCTGCCCCTGGCTGTTGTTCGACGACGACTTGCGCTTGCGCGCGGCGTCGACCACCGCACGGTTGGCGACGGCGTCGGCCATCTGCGGGTGGCGCGCCAATGCCTTGTCGTAGGCGGCGATGGCACCGTCGTAGTCGCCCTGGCGGGCAAGCACATTGCCGAGGTTGTACCAGCCCGCATCGCTGTCGATGCCTTCGAACTGCTTGCGGGCCGTGGCGAAATCACCTTGACGGTACGCCTGCACGCCCTCAGCCAGGCGTGCATGCTCACGCTGGTCGGCTCGTTCCCACAACGTGCCCGCGGCCGGCGCAGCTGTGGGCGCGCGCGGCTGCGCCTGCAACTGCCCGCTCAAGGGCAGCAGACCCACGGCCAGCACCGCCGCAAGCACCGCGCGACGGCGGAACGCCAGCAGTGCCAGCAGCATCACCGGCGGCAACAACCAATAGCCTTCGTCCTGCCATTGCCGGGCCTGCCCGGGCCGCTCCAGTGCGCCACCTTCGCTGGCATCCTGCACGTCCAGTGCCTCCAGATCGCGATCATCGCTGGCGATGCGCTGGTAACGCCCGCCGCCTGCGGTGGCGACGGCACGCAGGCTGGTTTCATCCAGCGCGGCCTGTGCGATCTGGCCTTGACCATCGCGATAAGCGGCGCCGGACGGCGTGCCCAGGCCCAGCACCGACACCTGCAGGCCGAGGCCGCGCGCCTGCGTCGCCGCAAGCACCGCTTCGCTGTCGGCTTGGTCGCTGATCAGGAGAATCCGGCCGCGCAGGGCACCGGTCTGCCGCAGCAACCGCACCGCCCAGTCGATGCCACGGTCAGCGCGCTGGCCATCACGTGGCATCACCTCCGGCGACAGCGCGTCCAGGTACAGCGCTACGTTGGCAGCGTCGTCAGTCAACGGCGCCACGGTATACGCGTCTTCGGCATACACCACCAAACCCACCTGCCCGCCTTGACGGGCGCGCAGCAGAGCGCCGATCTTTGCCCGCGCCTGCAGCAGGCGCGAGGGTGGCAGGTCGGTCGCGGTGATGCGGCTGGAGAGATCCATCACGACCACCAACGGCGCACTGGCCTGATAGACCGGCTGCGCCTGCTGGCGCCAGCTGGGGCCAGCCATCGCCAGTGCGGCCAGGGCCCAGCCCAGCAGCAACGCCCATGGCAGGCGCACGCGCCGCTTTCCCTCGCCAGCCAGCAAGTGCGACAACAGGTGGGCATCGACCGCCTGCCGCCACGCATCGCTGCGCCGTTGCCGGTATACGGCCACCGCCACGATCAGCGGCAGTGTCGCCAGCATCCACAACCAATCCGGGCGCAGGAAATGCAGCGCGCTCCAATCGAACGTGCTCCACTCGAACGCGCTCCAGTCGGGCATCTTCAGAAAAGTGGCGCTCATCGGCGACGCTCCGGCCATACCCACGCCAACGCACCCAGCAGCAACGCGACAGCCAGCGGCCACGCATAGCGCTCGTTGCGCGGACGCAGTGTCGGTCCCTTCTCGGCGATCGGCTCCAGCCTGTCCAGTTCGGCATAGATGCCAACCAACTGGTCGGTATCACGCGCACGGAAGAATCGGCCGCCGGTCATCTCGGCGATCCTGCGCAGCGTTGCCTCATCCACCGGGTCGCGATCAGCGGCTACGGGAATGCCGAAGAACCGCGCACTACCGTCGCTGCCAAAGGCCACGGTGTGCACGCGCACGCCTTCGGCACGTGCCAGCTCGGCCGCGCGCAGGGGTTCCAGCACGCCGGCGTTGCTGACACCGTCGGTCAACAGGATCAGTACACGCTGCCCTTCGGGCTGGCTGCGCAGACGTTTGACCGCCAGCGCGATGGCGTCACCAATGGCCGTCTCGCGCCCGGCCAGGCCAACCACGCTGTCGCGCAGTTGATCGCGCACGCTGGACAGATCGGCGGTCAACGGTGTGAGAGTGTAGGCACGGTCACCGAACACCAGCAGGCCGACGCGATCGCCGGCACGACGGTCCAGGAAATCGGCCAATACCGCCTTGGCAGCGGTCAGTCGCTCCACCGCCTGTGCGCCGAGCACCATGTCCGGCTCGCTCATGCTGCCGGACACGTCCATCGCCAGCATCATCTGCCGGCCTTCCTGTGGCGGAGTGATCGCCTCACCCAGTTGCTGTGGTCGCGCCATCGCCAGGCACAGCGCCAGCCAGCCCAGCCAAAGCAGTCCACTGCGCAGCCAGGAAACGCCGACACGACCGCCACCGGCCAGTGCTTCCAGTTCGGCAGCGGCGTAGGGCACACGCAGCGCGGCGCCCGGGTCGGCGCGCCGTTTCCACGCAAACATCAGGATCGGCAACGGCAGAGCCAGCAGTGCCAGCGGCCACGCCAGCTGCAGATCCGGCCAGGGCCAGTAAGCTGCCAGCGCGCTCATCGGCGGCGCTCCTGCAGCAACGCCAGGTAGCGTGCCCGCGCCCACGCGCGCACGTCGGCCACGGCAGCGGCATCCACGCTTGGACGATACGCCCCCTCGGCCAGCAGGTTGCGCTGCGCGAGCGACAGGGTGTCCTTGGGATCGACGTACTGCCACCACGCGTCATCGCGCAGGGCTTCGCTACCGGGGCGTGCCTGACGCGCGGCACGCCGCAGCAGGCTGGCGATGACCGCCAGTTCCGACGGCGCGCCGGTCACTGCTGCAATCTCCTGGTCGAACACATGCAACCACTGTCGTCGGCGTCGACGCCGACGCCATGCCACCGCAGCAACGATTGCCAGCAACAACAGAACCAGTGCGATCAGCATCAGCCAGCCAGGTGCCGGCGGCCACCACGTTGGCGAGGCCGGCAACTGCACATCACGCAGCGGCAGGGAGGGACTCATGCCGGCACCTCCGTCGGTGCCGGTGCCAGCCAGGCGTCGCTGGCCGCATCGGTGGAAAGCACCTGCACATCGACGCGACGCGCAGCAAGCTGCGTGCGCAGCTGCTGCAGGGGTTCGACAAAATGCGCCTGCCAGTGCGCCTGCACATCGTGGCGGCGCAGGTCCAAACCGATGCGTTGCTGTGCGGCGAGAAACTGCAAGGGAGCCGCTGGCGGTTGCAGCTCCAGCGGATCAACCAGCAGCAGCAGACTCAGGTCATGGTGTTGGGCCAGTGCGCTCCAGCGCGCCGGCGGAATGCGGATCGCCTGCTGCGGATCGGCCAGCACCAGCATCCGCGCGCCGGGGCGCAGCACCCGCCCGGCATGGTCCAGCGCGCGCTCCAGGCCGAGATCATCGGCGGGTGGCTGCGCGTACCAGCGCGTAAGGGCGTCGAGTACGCGCAATACACCTCGGGCACCGCCGGCCGGCGCGATCGGCGCCTCGCGCTCACTGCCGCGCAATGCACCGATGCGGTCGCCGCGACGCTGTGCAGACCATGCCGCGACGGCACCCGCGCGCGCCGCCTGCACGGACTTGAAGCGCACGCGGGTACCGAAGTACAGCGCAGGCGAAGTATCGGCAACGATCAGGGTGACCCGCTCGCGTTCTGCCTGGAACAGCTTGGTGTGCGTGCGGCCGGTGCGCGCGGTGACGCGCCAGTCGATGTGACGCGCGTCGTCGCCCGCCACGTACTCGCGTGATTCGGCATATTCCATGCCGCGCCCGCGCAGTGGTGAAGGTGCTTGCCCGGCGCTGCCCGCCCGCCCACGACGAGGCGGCGGCGGGCGCTGCGCCAGGCGGCGCAATGCCACCAGCTCGGCAAGCTGCGGTCGCAGACCATCGCCATCACTGGTGCTCGGAGCAGGTTCCTTGGTCGTGCCGGTCATGCGCGCACTCAGGGTGCCGGTACCCGGGCCAGCAGTTCCTGCACCAGACGTTCGCCATCCCAGCCTTCGGCGGTGGCTTCATAGCTGGGCAGAACCCGGTGGCGCAGCACATCGGCAGCCACGGCACGCACGTCATCGGGGGTGACGAAATCACGTCCTGCCAACCACGCCCGCGCCCGTGCGCACCGCTCCAGTGCGATGGAGCCACGCGGGCTGGCGCCCCACGCGATGCGGCGCGCCAGCGAGGTGTCATAGCGCGAAGGGTCGCGTGAGGCCAGTACCAGCTCGATCAGATAGCGCTCCAGCGCGGGGGCCATGTGCAGCTCCAGCACCTCGCGGCGCGCATCGAAGACATCCTGCATCGGCAGCTTTTCCGGCGCCGCTGCGGCCTCGCCAAGCGCGCCGCGGGCACGCTCGCGGGCCAGCCGCAGGATCTCCGACTCGGCCGTCTGGTCTGGATAGCCAATGCGTACATGCATCAGGAAACGATCCAGCTGCGCTTCCGGCAGCGGGAAGGTGCCTTCCTGCTCGATCGGGTTCTGCGTGGCCATCACCAGGAACAGCGACGGCAGTGCGTAGGTGTGGCGGCCAACGGTCACTTGGCGTTCGCCCATCGCTTCCAGCAGCGCGGACTGCACTTTGGCCGGCGCACGGTTGATCTCGTCAGCCAGCAGGATCGGGTGGAAGATCGGCCCCGGTACGAACTCGAAACGACCTTCCTGAGGGCGCCAGATCTCGGTGCCGGTCAGGTCCGAAGGCAGCAGATCCGGAGTGAACTGCACACGTGCGAAGTCTGCTTCCAGCCGTGCCGCCAAGGCCCGGATGGCCGTGGTCTTGGCCAGGCCCGGCGCACCTTCCACCAGCAGGTGGCCATCGGCCAGCAAGGCGATCAGCAGGCGTTCGACCAGCGCCGCCTGGCCGACGATCTCAGCCGACAGTGCATCGCGCAGGTCGCTGAAGGCCGCATGCAGGCGCGAAGTGACGGGGGCAGGCGGTGGAGAAATGGATTCGGGCATCGGCGGAGGCAGGTTCATGGGGGCCTTTGACCGGCGCGGGATGGCTCGGGTTCCCCACATCATCGCAGGCCGCCCGGCTGCTGGCATCAAGAACGGCTGAACAGCCTCCACGCATGGCGTGGATCTACTCGGAGAGGCATGTCGTGGATCTAGCTGCGATGGCGCAAACGACGCGGGGCCGCACGTGGCGGCCCCGGTCGGATACAGCGGCTGCGGCGCCTCAGTTCTGGCGAGCCACGCGCAGGACCTTCGGGGTCACGAACACCAGCAGTTCAGCCTTGTCCTTGTTGCGGCCACGCTTCTTGAACAGGTTGCCGAGGAACGGCACATCGCCCAGGAACGGCACCTTGCTGACACTGTTGCGGTCGGTGAACTCATACACGCCACCGATCACCACGGTCTGGCCATCTTCCACCAGCACGGCGGTGTTGACCTCGCGGCGGTTGATGGACGGCACAGTGCCGTAGCCCTGCAACTGGATCAGCTGATCAACCTCGTCCTTCTTCACCGCCATGTTGAGGAACACGCGGTTGTCGTTGGTGATCGTCGGCGTGACCTTCAGCTCCAGCACTACTTCCTTGAACTGCACGTTCGGGGTCTGTGCGCCGCCAGTACCGCCGCCACTGATGGTCACATAGCCGATTTCCTTGCCCTGCTTGATCAGCGCCTCGCGCTGGTTGGTGGTCACCACGCGCGGATTGGAAATCACTTCACCACGCGACTCTTCCTGCATGGCCGACAATTCCACATCAAGCAGATAGCCCGCGTTGAGGATCGACAGTGCCAGCGAACCCGGGTTGCTGGCCGCTGCCACCGGCAGGTTCCAGTTCAGGCCACGGGTGATCGTAGGACCCACCGGCACCGGTGCCGGCCCGGTCCTGCCACCGGCCACCCATTGATTGAACGCGGTCTGGTTGGCAATGGACGTAGCCACTTCCGACTCGCGGTTCTTCGCATTGGATGCGAGGTCACCGCTGAAGTAGACGTTGTCACGGCTGCCGCTGATGCCGAACTTGGCGCCCAGTTCGCGCGCGAACGTGTCGGTAGCGATGACGATGCGTGCTTCGATCAGTACCTGGTCGACCGGGCGGTCGATGACACTGATCAACTCGCGCATGCGCGCGATCTTCTTCGGAATGTCGCTGATCATCAGCGTGTTGGTGCGCTCGTCGGCGACAATGCGGCCGCGTGCCGACAGGAAACCACTTTCTTCCTGCGAACTGCCACCACCACCGCCACCGCCACCGCCGCCACCACCGCCGATGCCCTTGGCCTCGGTCAGCGCTTTGAAGATCTGCGTGGCGCTGTGGTAGTTGATCTGGACATAGTCGGTCATCAGGTCTTCGCGGTTCTCGATCGCGATGCGCGCGTCTTCCTTCTCCTGTTCGAACTTGGCCAGCTCGGACTGCGGCGCAACCCACACGACGCTGCCGTCACGACGCTTGTCCAGACCCTTGGCACGCAGCACGATATCCAGCGCCTGGTCCCACGGCACGTTGACCAGACGCAGGGTCACATTGCCCTGCACCGAATCAGAGGCCACCACGTTCAGATTCGACTCTTCGGCGATCAGCTGCAGCACGGTGCGCACGGGCACGTCCTGGAAGTTGAAAGTCACCGGTTTGCCGGTGAAGCCGCGCTGCGGGACGCCCTTGGCAGCCTGGGTCACGCTGCCGGCAGTGACTGCGCCAACGGCGGCCTGCGCCTGCCGCGGGCTGATCTCCACCACATACTCGTTGCCACTCTGGTAGGCCAGCGACTCGACCGGACCGCCCGTGCTCAGCACCAGCTGGGTGCCGGCCCCGGACGGCTTGGCGTCGATGCGCTGCACCGGGGTGGCGAAGTCGGTGACGTTCATCGGCTTCTGCAGGTTGGCCGGCAGGCGCGCGTTGCCGACATCGACCACCACGCTGTTGCCCTGGCTACGCAGGTCGGGCATGGCGCCCTGGCCGTCGAACTGCAGGATCAGGCGGCCCGCGCCGTCATCGCCACGCTTGAAGTCGATACGCTGCACCGACAGGCCTGCCGGTGCAGTGGCCGACGTCGCAGCCAGCGCCGTGCCGGCCGGTTTTTCCGACGGTGCGGCAGCCAGCGCCGGAGCGCAGGCCAACATCAACGCGACTCCCAGCGCGCTGATGCGGTTCAAGGTAGAGCGCCGGATGGGACGCAGCCCCTTGGCTTGGTGAAAGGTCATCGTGCTATCCCCAGTAAACGATCATTGATCTTCAAGCGCGAGCGTTGCTGGACGTTCCAGCCAGCCACCCGCGCCATCCGGCACCAGTTCGATCAGCTCCACGCGGTCTTCGAAGACCGCGGTGACCCGCCCGTCGCTCTGCCCCAGGTACCCGCCGGGACGCACCCGATAGGTCACCTTGTCCGGCCCCATCACCAGCGCCACGGTGCCGGCGCCTGTTCCGATGGTGCCGACCATGTCCAGCGCGTCCAGCGGGAAGCCTTCCATCGGCTCCTTGCGCCGGTTTGGATCTGGCCGCAGTCCCCCATTCCCCTGCTGCGGGTTGGTCCAGGCATCGGTGAACGGATCGCGCATGCCCTGCGCGGAGTATTCGAAGGTCTCGAACTGCTGCATCACCGGCAGGGCCTCAATCGACTCCGCCGGTCGTGCGCGCTCGCTCTCGACCCATTTTTCCAGGTTGGGTGCATCACCCGGCGTGCTGGTCACGCCGCGACCGCAGGCGGCCAGCAGCAACACCGTCAATACCATCCCACCGCGTGCAATGAAGGAACCGGTCACTTCTTCTCCTCCTTGCCCGCTTCAGCCTTCTGCTGTTCCTCGACCTCGGCCTCATCCAGGTAACGGTAGGTCTTGACCGTACCGGACAACTCCAGCGCACCGGCGCGGACATTGCCACTGGTCTTGTCCTTCGGCTTGAGGTTGATGTCGTGCATGGTCAGGATCACCACCCGCGGCAACGAGGCCACGCCACTGACGAAGGCGCCGAACTGGTGGTAACTGCCCACCATCCGCAGCTTGATCGGCTTCTCGGCGTAGAACTCCTTGATCTGCTCCTGCTCCGGCTCGAACAACTCGTTGGACAGGCCGCTGGACAACGCGGTCTGCGAGATGTCGATGATCAGGTCGGGCATTTCGGTCTTGCTGGGCAGCTGCCGCAGCATCTGCTGCAGTACCTGCTCCATCTGTGCCAGCTGCTGTTTCAGCGGCTCCAGGTTGACCGCGCGCTTCTGTTCCTTGGTGAACTCCTCGCGCAGCGCGGTTTCCTGCGACTCCAGACTGGCCAGTTCATCGCGCTTGCCACTGATCAGCAGCATCCACGCCACGAACATGATCACCACCGCCAGCAATGCGCAGAAAACGATCTTGGCCTTCTGTGGCCAGTTGCCGATGTCGTTGAAATCGAGGTTCTTGATGTCGACTTTCTTGCTCATGCGCGATCCCCCTGCAGCGGGGCGTGGAAGGCCTGCGGCGGCTGCGCCAGGCGGCTGCCCTCAGGCTTGGTTGCCGGTGCGGCCTGCGCGGGCTTGGCCGGCGCAGGCGTTGCCGCCGGTGCCGGTGCCGTCCCCGACTGCGGTACGGCAGCGGCAGGCGCTGCGGCATCGGGCCCGGCACTGAGCGGTGCGACCGTCGGTGCCATCGGCGCCGTGCCCGCCACACTGCCATCAGGGTTCAGGCCCGGCGTAGTTGCCGCTTCCTCGCTCTGCGCGGGCAGCTTGACCTTGACCTTGAACACATACGGCAATGCCTTGATGTCCGCCACAGGACCGGTCGCGCGCCCTTCCTTGTCCTTTTCCGGCTCACGCGCCTCGATGATCGCCAGCTCCGGATTGGTCATCCAGCCAGAGACCTCAAGGTTGCGCATGTAGGCCGAGACACGCGCATTGGACTGGGTGCGGCCCTCCAGAGTCAGCACGTCGCCTTCCTGCTGCAGGGCGGTCAGCACCACGCCATCGGGGATGGTGCGGACCAACGCATCGAACAGGTGCACCATCTGCGAACGCTTGGCCTGCAGCTGTTCGATCACGGCCTTGCGGGCCAGCAATCGATTCTTCTGCTCGTCGAGGCGGTCGATTTCCTTGTTCTGCTCCTTGACCTTGTCGATCTCGGTCTGCAGGTAGGCGTTGCGATCGCTCTGCCCGCTGACCTGCATGTCGTAGTAGAACCAGATCAACAGCGACAGAAGCAGGCCACCCAGGGCGGCCATGCCCAGCATGATGCCGAACTCGCGCTGGCGTTGCTTGCGCCGTTCGGCGCGCCAGGGCAATAGATTGATGCGTGCCATCAGTCAAAGCTCCTCAGCGCCAGACCGGTCGCGATCATCAGCGCGGGGGCATCCTGGGCCAGCGCGTGCGCCTGTACCTTCGGCCCCAGGGTCATCTGTGCCAGCGGGTTGGCGACCACGGTCGGCACGCCCAGCTGTTCCTCGACCATCTCCGGCAGGCCTGCAAGGGCGGCACAGCCGCCGGCCAGCACGATGTGATCGACCCGGTTGAATTCGCTGCCGGCGTAGAAGAACTGCAGCAGGCGGCTGATCTGCTGGACCGTGGCTTCCTTGAACGGCTCCAGCACTTCCATCTCGTAGCTCTCCGGCAACCCGCCCTGGCGCTTGGCCAGACCGGCTTCCTCGTAGCTCAGGCCATAACGGCGCATGATCTCGTCGGTCAGCTGCTTGCCACCGAACACCTGTTCGCGGCTGTACAGGCTACGGCCACCGCGCAGTACGTTGAGGGTGGTCATGGTGGCGCCGATATCGACCAGCGCAACCACGCCCTCGGCCGAAACCGGCAGCTCGCTTGCCACCAGGGCGAAGGCGTTCTCGACCGCGAAGGCCTCCACGTCCATCACCTTGGCCTGCAGGCCACCCAGTTCCAGTGCGGACTGGCGCAGTTCCACATTTTCCGAACGCGAGGCAGCCAGCAGCACCTGGACCATTTCCGGGTTGTTCGGGATCGCCCCGATCACCTCGAAGTCCAGGTTCACTTCCTCGATCGGATACGGAATGTAGTTGACCGCTTCCAGCTCGATCTGGGCTTCCATGTCGTTCTCGTCCAGGTCGGCCGGCATCGGGATCACCTTGGTGATCACCGCCGAACCAGCCACCGCCGCAGCAGCCAGCTTGGCCTTGCTGCCGGAACGGTTCATCGCCCGGCGGATGGCCTCTCCCACGGCCTCCACTTCGACGATGTTCTTCTCCACCACCGCATTCGGCGGCAGCGGTTCCACGGCATAATGTTCCACACGGAAACGGTTGCCGCTGCGGGAAAGCTGCAACAGCTTTACCGCAGTCGAACTGATGTCGACGCCAATGAGCGGCGACTGACTTTTTGGGATGAGCCCCACGGTTTCTCCCCTGCCGACGGGCACTTGGACGCAAGAGCTGCGTCCGCGCATTAATAACGTATTCTTAGCAAATGGCAACCGCCCTGCTGTGACATCCCTCACAGGATGAACACGCAGCCCCTGGCGTCCCCTTGCACTCCCCAGTGCCGGCCCCAGCCGCCACCTTGCGTAATCTATACTCTGCGACCACGAAATTCGCAATCGGAATCTGACACAGATGACCCGTCTCCGCCGCTGGCTGCGCTGGATCTTTCTTGTTGTCCTGGTCCTGGCGCTGGTCGGAGCGGCCGCCGTTGGCGGCCTGTACTACGCCGTTTCTTCCAAGCTTCCCGACGTGCAGACCCTGCGCGACGTGGAAATGCAGGAGCCGATGTACGTCTACGCTGCCGACGGCAAGCTGATGGCGGTATTCGGTGAGACCCGGCGTACCCCCATCACCATGAAGGACGTCCCGGAGAAGCTGAAGCAGGCGTTCCTGGCCACCGAGGATGCCCGCTTCTACGAGCACGGCGGCGTGGACTACAAGGGCATCGGTCGCGCGGTGTGGCTGCTGGCCACCACCAACGACAAGCGCGTGCCCGGCGGCTCCACCATCACCCAGCAGGTGGCCCGCCAGTTCTTCCTCAGCTCCGAGTACAGCTATACCCGCAAGCTGGCCGAGATCCTGCTGGCGCGCAAGATCGAGTCCGAGCTGAGCAAGGACGAGATCTTCGAGCTGTACCTGAACAAGAGTTTCTTCGGCAACCGCGCCTACGGCGTGGCCGCCGCCGCCGAGTTCTACTACGGCAAGAAGCTGGGCGAGCTGGACCTGGACGAGATGGCCTCGCTGGCCGGCATCCCCAAGTTCCCGTCCTCGGGCAACCCGATCTCCAACCCGGAGCGCGCCCGCCAGCGTCGTGACAACTATGTGCTGCAGCGCATGGCCGACCTGAAGTTCGTCAGCCAGGCCGAGGCCGACGCGGCCAAGGCCGTGCCGATGCATGCCACTGCGCATGAGCCACCGGTGCAGGTCGATGCGCCCTACGTGGCCGAGCTGGTGCGCCAGGAAATGATCGCCCGCTTTGGTGGTGACGTGGTCAACAAGGGCTACCACGTGACCACCACCATCGATTCGACCCTGCAGACCGCCGCCAACCTGTCGGTGCGCGACGGCCTGCTGCTGTACGACCATCGCCACGGCTGGCACGGCGTGGAGAAGCAGGTGCAGTTGGGCGCCGGCGATGATGCCGCGGCCCTGGCCGAGCACCTGCGCGGCATGTTCGGCCAGGCCGGCCTGCTGCCGGCGATCGTCGCCAGCACCGGCGCCGACGGCAGCGCCACCGTGGTGCTGGCCAATCGCAGCGAGATCGTGCTGCCGGCCGGCGCCGCCAAGTGGGCCAACAAGAGCCCGGCCAAGCTGGTACAGCGTGGCGACATCGTGCGCGTGCGCGCCGGCGCCAAGGAGGGCGAGTGGCTGCTCGACCAGCTCCCGCGCGGCCAGTCCGCGCTGGTCTCACTGGACGCCCACAGCGGCGCCCTGAAGGCGCTGGTCGGCGGCTTCAGCTTCTCCGGCAACAAGTTCAACCGTGCCACCCAGGCCCGTCGCCAGCCCGGTTCGAGCTTCAAGCCGTTCGTCTATGCGGCCGCCTTCGACAAGGGTTACAACCCGGCCTCGATCGTGCTCGACGCCCCGGTCGTGTTCCGCGACCGCCGCGGCAAGACCTGGGCACCGCAGAACGACGGCGGCGGCTTCCGCGGCCCGATGCGCCTGCGTGAAGCGCTGGTGCAGTCACGCAACCTGGTCTCGGTGCGCCTGCTTGATGGCATGGGCGTGGACTACGCGCGCAAGTACATCAGCCAGTTCGGCTTTGCCGAATCCGAGCTGCCGCCGAACCTGTCGATGTCGCTGGGTACCGCCTCGCTGACCCCGCTGTCGGTGGCCCGCGGCTATGCCGTGTTCGCCAACGGCGGCTCGCGCGTGGACACCTGGCTGATCGACCAGGTCAACGACCGCGATGGCAACCTGGTGTTCAAGGAAAACCCGGCGATGGCCTGCCGCGACTGCGCCGGCAGCAGCGACCAGCCGGTGAACCAGGTCGTGGACGGCTTCAACTTCGGCGCCCCGGCACCCAAGGTCGATGCCACCGCCGCTGCCAAGCCGGAAGCCAAGACCGAAACGCCGGCCGCACCGGTCAACCCGGATGCGCGTACCGCACCGCGTGCGATCGACGCCCGTACCGCCTACCAGCTGGTGTCGATGATGCGCGACGTGGTCCAGCGCGGCACCGGCGCGCAGGCCAAGGTACTCGGCCGCGAAGACGTGGGCGGCAAGACCGGCTCCACCAACGACCACCGTGACGCCTGGTTCTCCGGCTTCGGCGGCCCGTACGTGACCACCGTGTGGGTGGGCCGCGACGACTTCCGCTCGCTCGGCTACCGCGAATACGGTGGCAAGGCCGCCCTGCCGATCTGGATCGACTACATGCGCACTGCGCTGAAGGACACCCCGATCGCACAGAACGAACCGCCGAGCGGGATGGTCCAGGCCACTCTCAACGGTGCGGTGGAGTGGGTGAAGGTGGAAGACATGGACCGCCTGACCGACTACGACCTCAACCTGCAGAGCACCCCGCAGGCTGACGCGGCCGCGTTCGATATCTTCTGAAGCCAGGCTGGGTGGGTGCCAACCGCTGGTTGGCACCATGGCCCGACGTTGCCCTGGGAGTCGCCAACCTTGGTTGGCGCCGATGCATCCGCCGGGCATGGCCCGGCGCTACCATGCCGCACCCGTCGGGCGCCCTCTCCCGGTAGCGCCGGGCCATGCCCGGCGAGCGCAGCGGCACCTCTGCGAAATACCCACGCAGATGTCACACGCCTGCGCTAGTCTGTGGCCAGGTCGCAACAGGGAGTCATCGCATGCACCGCGCTCACCAGCATGCTGCCAGCCAGACCCGCGAACGGCGTCATCGCCTCGCCCACGAAGCCGCCCGGCTGATGGCCGAAGGTGGAATCCGCGACTTCCACCAGGCCAAACTCAAGGCTGCCAGCCGCCTTGGCATCCACGACGATGCTTCCCTGCCCCGCAACGTCGAGATCGAACAGGCCCTGCGCGAGTACCAGCGGCTGTTCTCCGGCCCACAGCACGGCAGCGAGCTGCAGCGGCGGCGCGAGTCCGCGTTGCGGGCGCTGGAGTTCCTGCACGGGTTTTCGCCGCGCCTGGCCGGACCGGTGCTGGACGGCACCGCCGATGCCAACAGCCCCGTGCAATTGCACCTGCACAGTGACGACCCGGAGGCCGTGCATCGCTTCCTGGACGAACATCGCATCCCCGCCGAATCGCGTACGCGGCGCCTGCGGATGGACCGTGAGCGCAATCTGGATGTACCGGTGTGGGTGTTCAGTGCCGAAGACCTGACCTTCGACCTGGCCGTCCTGCCCTACGATGCGTTGCGCCAGGCCCCGCTGTCGCCGGTGGATGAGAAACCCATGCGGCGGGCGTCGGCCACGCAGTTGCGGCAGCTGCTGGCCGAGATGGAGATCACCGCCTACATCGGCGGTTGATCATGGCAGAGCCGGGCCCACGCCCGGCTCTGCGCCAAGAGCAGTCGAGCATGGCCCGGCGCTACGGGAAGATCAGCTGTTCCTGGGCAGGGGTTGCCAATCGTGCCAGCCACGGCACCGCCGCACGGTACGGGTACTCGGCCATCATGCGCGCATGCATCTTCTGCAGGTCATGCAGGTTCCAGGCATGCGAATACACATCCTGGAAGTCATCCGCCCAGCCACTGCGCACGCGCGTGCGTTCGCCATCAAGGTTCGGCACCAGGTACCACGGCACCTGCAGGATCTCGGCCAGTGCCTTGTTGCGTACCGCACTCTCGTGCCCCGACCGCTGCAGCTGTTCGATGCGGAAACTCACGCGGCGGCAAGGAAAGGGCATGCAGGCACCGGTAGCGTTGATGTAGTCAGCGATGTCGGCGTACATGTCCGCCTGCAGCTTCATCGCCACCGGGTCCTGCAGGGTCTGCCGGACCCGAAGCGTGCGCTGGGTGCTGCCGCGGATCTCCGCAGCACTGTAGAAGGGATCACCCGGCGTCGTACCGCCGTGACGCACCAGCACGATGCGGTGGATCGCTTCGTCGGTCAGCACTTCCACCCGCACGGCAGCGGCCTCCGGATGGATTCGGGGCTGCGGCACGTTCACCACGCGCCAGAACCCCCACACCATCAACCCCATGCAGAGCATCAGCACCAGGCAGGCCAGCGTCCACGTATCCATGTCGTGGGTGAAATAGCGGATGCGGGCGCGCCACAGGTAGTAGCGCCGATAGGTCATGAAGCGGCTCATGAAGCGGTACATTGCAACCTCCTGTGCAATGGCCCCGGCGCGGCGGGGCTCGTTACGCGCACCACACCGGGGCGCCATGGCTTACCAGCCGATGCCCACACCCACGCCCATGCTGCGCTCACCGCTGTTGGTGAAGGCACCATTGAGGCTGAAGGTGGCTGAGCCCTTTTCGTTGAGAACGCGCTGGTAGCCCACCGCCATCGCCGACTCGCCCTCGGCGTAGCCCACACCCGCACCCAGGCGGTTGTAGGTGGCCAGGCCGGCCGTGTTCATGGCCATGGCCGTCTGCGCGCTGCTCATCGCCGCCATGCGGTTGAAGCGCTTGTCCATCTTGTCCAGGCGGCGCTCGAAATTGCTGATCGCCCCATCGGTGTACTCGTTGGCGCGAGCCAGCATCTTCTCCAGATCAGCGGTGTCCACCTGCGGGGTCGGCGCCGGCGCGTCGGCCGGCGCAGGCGTGCCACCGCCGTCAGCACTGGCGATGCCGCCACCGGCACGGCCTGCGGAAGCCGCCGCCGGATCACCCGATGCGCCGGCAGGGCCCTCGGCCTCCGGCGCGGCCGGCGCCGTCGGTGCACTGGCCGACGCCAGCGCCCTGCCCTCCGGCGTGGCATCAACGCGCTGCTCCAGCCCATCGATGCGACCGTCCAGGCGCTGCTCCATGGCATGCAGCTGACCACCGTTGACCGCATCGCGGCTGCCCGGTGCAATCAGGCCGTTGGCCACGTTGCCCAGCACCATGCCGTTGGCGCCGGCGAGGTTGAGCTGGTTGAGGCCATCGCTGCGGGTGGCGGGGCTTTCCTGGAAGACCGAGCGCAGTTGGTTTTCGACCCGATCAACCCGGGTGCCAGCGGTGATCACTGCGCCGTCGAGCGCGTTGAGGGCATCACCCAGGGTGTGCTGCGAGCCGCCCTGCACGTTGAAGGTGGGGCCGACGATGTTGCCGTTGGCATCGACATCACTACCCAGGGTTGCTAGTGCGCCGCGAAGCTGACCGACGGTGGCGGCGTCGTTGGCGTTGCGGCCATTGGCTACGTTTACGATGCGACGCTTGAGCGTGAGGTTGCCCACGGACAACACATTTTGCTCCAGCGCTTCGGAGTACGAGCCCAACGCTACCGAGTTTAGCGCGCCCGACCGCACCTTCGCATAAGGCCCAAGCGCAACACCAAACCGTTGATCGGACTCGGAAGCGCCGCCGATCGCTATACCCAACTGAGCATCTTTTGTAACGAGCGCTCCTCTTCCGACTGCTACAGAGTTGATCGAGAGTGCTGAGGTGTAGCTACCGATAGCGGTACCACCCTCGCTACCTGGTGACGCTATGGCTCCTGCGCCAACAGCCACACCGAACCAACTCGATTCCGCAACATCCGAAGCAATCCCTTCGCCGACAGCAACGTAGCGACTCGCATCCTCAACAGCATTCAATCTCCTATTCGTAGCAAAGAGCTGAGATCCATTAACTACATCCGTGCTGCTCTCTTCGAGTCGACCTTCGGCCACCCCTACCAACCTAGCCCCGCCAAAATCAACGCTTCCGGAAATTTCTGCCTCCGAGAAAGCAGCGGCACCACTCGGCCCGCGACGGAGCTCATCGAGATCGTTTCGATTGCGCTCGATCTTCTGTTCGGCAGCGTAGAGCTGACCACCGTTGACCGCATCGCGGCTGCCCGGGGCAATCAGGCCGTTGGCCACGTTGCCAAGCACCATGCCGTTGGCGCCGGCGAGGTTGAGCTGGCTCAGACCATCGCTGCGGGTGGCGGGGCTGTCCTGGAACACCGAGCGCAGTTGGTTCTCGACCTGATCAACCCGTGAGCCAGCGGTGATCACCGCGCCGTCGAGGACGGCCAGCGCGTCGGCCACATTGTTCTGCGTAGCTCCCTGCATGCGATAGGTAGGCGCAACCACGTTACCGCTTGCATCCATTCCTGCACCGCCACCCAGCGTACCCAGTGCTTCGTGCAACTGTTCTACGGTGGATGCGTCTCCACTCCCCAAGCCGCGGCCGACATTGACGATACGACGCTTCACCCATTCACTACCCACTGACACAGTGTTGGGCTGGTCTGCATAAGAGCCATAGCCCAACGCGACCCCGTTGGTAGCCGTTGCCTTGACCTGGGAGTAAGCACCCAAGGCCACTCCGCCCTCAATTTCGACCCGTGAGCTGGCTCCGAGGGCGAACCCATCTGTGGCATTTACAAGAACGTGGGCTGCTCTGCCGAGCGCCACTGAATTGGTACCCATTGCCTTGGAGAAGCTTCCCACTGCGGTACCGCCCTCCTTTCCGGGGGCAGGCGATGCCTCTGCAGACTCACCGATCGCAACGCCGAACCACCCTGCATCTGCATCCTCACTGAGCGAATCCGTTCCAATCTTGAAGAACCGACGTTGGTGCTCAATGGCCTCCACCCGCTGATTGGTGACGAACAGCTGCCCACCGTTCACAGCATCGGTACTCCCCGCCGAACTGATATCGCCCGCTGCCACGCCGCGTACCTTGCCGCCGTCCATATCGATCGAACCGTCGGCTGCGTAACGGACCACGCCTTCCAGGTCGGGGGCGAAGTTGTCAAACTCGGTACGCAGGTCATCCAGATCCCGTCGGTTGCCGGCAATACGCGCCTCGTGTCCAGCCAGCTCGGTGGCGTGGCTGGCGAGCAGAGACTGATTCGCAGTGACCTTCTGATCGACGGCGAATACCTGTTTGCCCGTTACTGCATCGGTGCTGCTGGTGCTGAGCGTTGCGTCGGCCACGCCCGTCAGCTTGCGATTGGCATTGGACTTGTTGCGCACGTCCAGCACCGTACCGGTGTTTTCACCACCCAGGCGCACGTTACCCGTGGCCGATACCTGGCCGACCAATCCGCCGAGCACATCCGCTTTGGCCAGCGCATTATCGGCGGTCGTCTTGGCAGCGTTGGCCGTCGTTTGCGCGCTGGTGGCTGTGGTGCGAACCGACGCCACTTCCACGTTCGTCGCATTGAGCTGCTTGCCGGTCACCGCCTCCGTGCTGCTGGTGCTCAGCGCGCCATCGGCCAGGTTGACGATCTTCCGCTTCAGGGTACCGTTGCCCACCGATATCTGGTTTGCTGCGGTGGTCTGGGAGCCATTCCCCAGTGCCACGCTACCGGCGTGGGCCGCTACCGCGCGGTCACCCAGTGCCACGGCGCTTTCCGCGCGGGCACTGGCCTGGTTACCCAGCGCCACCGAAAACGTGCCCGATGCAGACGCTTCACGACCGATGGCCGTCGCCTGGCTGGCGCTCGCGGTAGCTTTGTAGCCCGCTGCGGTTGCGTGGGTGGCCGCAGCGTTCGCATCGTTGCCCAGCGCCACTGCGCGGTCGCCGATGGCGCTCGCACGCAACCCGGTGGCGACCGCCCCATTCCCACTGCGGCTGAGTGCGCCAATGGCGACTGCGCCACTGGCCGTGCTCTTGTCCCCCTTGTCATTCACGCCGGCACGGGCGTCGGCGCCCATTGCTACGCCGCTGCCGTTGTACGCCTTGGCCGCCGAACCCAGTGCGGCACTGGCTGTGCTTCCGCTGCCTTCGGCCACGGCCGCTTGACCCAGGGCCACTGCCGCAGCGCCGATACGACCTATGGCAGCATCCGCCGATGCTTTCGCGGCATTGGCGGTGCTGGTGGCGGTGCTCACGCTCTGGTTGGTGGCGTACAGTTGCTGGCCCGTCACCGCATCGGTGCTGCCAGCGCTCACTGCACCATTGGCAACGTTCTGGATGCGGCGCGCCGTACCGTTCCTGTTGGAAACATCAACGATCGTGCCGGTGTTGTCGATACCGACCCGAATCGCGCTGCTCGGGGACGTTTGCGTAACCAACCGGCTGTTGGCAATCGCCTGATCGGCCCTTGTCAGTGCAGTGTTGGCGGTAGCTCGTGCGTTTTCAGCCGTATTGAAGGCGCTATCCGCTCTGCTTTTCACCGAATTCAGCTGCCTGCCGTTGACCGCTTCCGTGCTGGACGTGGTGACGGCACCGTCAGCCAGGTTGACGATCTTGCGCTGCAGCGTGCTGTTACCAACGGAAATCTGATTTGCTGCGGAGGTCGCCGAATTCGCTCCGAGCGCGACCGAGTTCGCGTGACTCGCGTTGGCCTCGGCCCCGAGCGCCATGGCTTTGCCGGTTCCGTGTGCACGCGCTGAACGTCCAAGCGCGATGCTGTCTGCGTACCCCCCTGCAGAAGCCCGGTTGCCGATGGCGATGGAGTGCCGTGAACTTCCATTGGCCACCTCGGCGAAATCGCCCAGTACAATAGCGCCTTCCGCACGGGCCTTGGTGTCCCCGCCGACCGCAATGGCGCCGCTGCCAAGAGCGTAAGCACCACTGCCCAACGCCATTGAGTTGTGTCCCTCAGCACGCGACGCGTTGCCGAGAGAAACCGATCCAACGGAGTGGGCGCGGCTGCCAAAGCCGACGGCCACTGCATGAGAGCCATAGGTCTCGGCTCGGTTACCAACTGCCACACTGTTCGGGCCGGCAGCTTTGGAACGAATGCCTACCGCGATGCTCTCCACGCCACCGGCTTGTGCCTCGGCGCCTACCGCCATCGTCTCCGCTGCCGTTACCAAGCTCCAGCCGGAGGCCGATGTATTGTTGTACACATCCAGCCGATGAACCGCGTTGGTACCTGCCGAGGCTGGCGCTACAGTTCGGGGCTGGAATGCGCTCAGCGTTTGTCGCTCCCACCACTCAAGCTCGTCCTCACTGACGGCACCCTCCACAGCACCCGCTGTCAAAGGCGACGCTGCAAGCGCAGCCGCTAGTGCGGCACCACAACGCACGGTCTGCGCGCGCTTGCCCCGGGTAAACGTCAGTTCACTGGCCACCACCCAGCATTGCCGTGCAGTGGACCATAGGCGACGGTAGATCTTGTTCATCGAACTCTCCTTAACAACGATGTCAACAACGCACCCGCCACGGGAATCTGCGTAGCGGGCGTGGAAAAATCAGGGGGTGAGAGTGGTCACGTGTTCGCGATAGCCATCGCGCGTGAGCCGATAGCGCAGCTGCACGGTGTGGCCGGGCACCACCGTGAAAGGCAGCGCAAGGGAACTGCCGGGATACAGGCTGTGGGATACGTCATGGGCGGTGCAGCGGCTGCCCTCGCAATCGGCGATGCTGGTGATGCCCAGGCGCAGCGTGCCGTCGTTGTAGAGCGCATCGCCCTGCACCCTTGGCTGCACGGTGCCCTCGGCCGGCAGCACATTGACCAGCGCACCCCAGACCAGATTCACACCGATACTGGCCTGCGCACCGTCACCGTCCTCTATGCTGGCTTCCTCGGGCCCACGCACCCCTTCAAAGTAGACGCGGTACGCTGTCTCGGCTTCCACCGGCTGCAGCGGAATCAACCGGATCAGCCGATTGCCGCCGCCAGCCAAGGCGAATTTTCCGGGTGTGATGGCGATGGCCGCCTCGCCCGGCTCGACCTCCACCTCGTGCTCCTGGTCGCTGGCCGGATCTACGATGCGCCGCAACGAGGCCTGGATGTACTGCGGTTGGGTGGACTGTGAATAGATGCGCATCTGGGTGCTGCGCTTGCCATCCACCGAGGCGCGCATTGGATGCACGGTGAGATTGGCCTGGGCCGGCAATGCCAGCAGCAGCGTCAACGGGATGAGGCAGGCGGCGAGTCGTTTCATGCGGCTTCCTGGTGGGATCAGGGGGTGGTGGTGGGCACACGCAGCTCCACCTGCAGCTCGCCGAAGTAAGTGCCGGCCTGCTGGGTGGAAATGGGGACGCGGGGAATATCGAAGGTGATTGGCGTGGGCACGCAGAACACCGGCTGGCTCATGCCCGGCAGGATCACCAGGCGCAACTGGGCACTGTCGATGCCGTGCAGTTGCTGTTCCACGCCGTTGGGCATCCGCACCGTCGCGCCGCTATGGGCGAGGCTGACGGTGTAGTCCAGGCGTCGTGTGTCGTCGGTACCGCCATCGGTGTGCCAGAGCGAGTAGCCGCTGGGACCGGGGGGATGTCCGCCACGATCGCGGACCGTCACGCCGAGATACTGCGCCTGCGAACCGAGGCCGTCGTACAGGCACATGTCCAGCACCGTGCGTCCACCCACGGTCTGCCCGATGGGGTCGTAGGCAGCGTTGAGCTGTACCAGCGGACTAACGTTGTGAAATGCGGGGAAGTAGATCGAAACGGCGTTTCGATCCGTGATCGTCAGGTCGAACGTGAAGGTGAGCGTGGCCAGATCATGGAAGCGCGGCGTACGCACCTGCAGCTCCAACGTGGCAGACCAGACGCCTGCGACCAACTTGCTGAGTTCTCTCCGGCTCAGGCTTAGTTGCCCACCCGTACCTACTGGCCAGTCGAATGCGCAGTTCATGCTGTAATGCGACCAAGGGGCGTAGATTCCGTTGTGCCAGAAGTCCCCAAGGCAGGACCGTCCAGAAAGCGCTCTCTCCACGCCACCTTGGACGGACAGTTCGGTTCGCATTCCTGAACGACGCTCAGTGAACGTCAGTCTGATGTCTCGCAGCCCGAGCGACTGTTCAGCTGTGCCTTCCGTGGGACATGCCACGCGGTCGCTCTCAGACTGTGATCGACACACCAAGTGCAACTCACCGTACTCAAGTGCGCGATCTGTTTGGTGGTAGCCCAGCACGGTCCGCGGCGGCATAAGCTCCACATCAGCCGGTATGCCCGAACGATCCCACGTCATCACGATGTTCTGCGTGGCACTCACCGGGTGGGTTTCCGGCGGCCGCTGCCCCCACGCCTTCGGCATCACCAGCAGCAACGCCATCACCAGCATCACCACCCACACAGCACGCCGGTTCATGGCGTACCTCCAGCGGCGGCGGTCTGCGGCACGGCGGCGATCAGCGCCTGCTCCTGCAGCAGGCGGGTGACCCGTGCCTGCTGGCGGATATCGGCGGGCAGCTGGGCCACGCTCAATGGCGCGCACTCCACCTGGCCCACCAGCATCACGACATTGCGGCGCTCGCGAACCTCCAGCGGGCACTGCAGCAGGTTGTCGTCCTGCAGCAGGTACAGGGTGCGTTCGCGGCGCGGGAAATCGGCGACGAAGCCGCCGTTGGCGCCGGTACCGGGCACCGGCGCATTGAGGATGCGTGCGCCGCGCAGTGGCGCGCCGGCGATGTCGCGGGCGCTGCCGATGAAGGTGTAGGTCACCTCGATCGGTACCGGCATCTGCACCAGCCGGCCGGGAGAGAGGAACAACGGCCTGGCGCCGCCGACGCCGGTCACGCGGATGGCGGCATCGCTGGTCAGCGCGCTCGCATCCTGCACTTCGGCGCGGTGGGTCTGGTAGGCCGGCAGCGGCAGCAGGCGGCGCTCGCCCAGCGCCAGGCGCTGCCGGCGCAACCCGCCCACCTGCAGCTCGGCGGCCACGCCGGTCAGTTCCAGGTCGTCGGTGTCATCCACCTGTACGGCCAGGCCGGCGTCGGCGCCCAGGCCGCCGCCCCAGTAGAAGCCGCGGCGGCCCAGGGCCAGCCCGGAGCTGTGCGTGGCGCTGTAGGCCATCTCGTTGCCACCGCGCTGCTGGTAGTGCGCGAGAGTGGCGCCGGTGTGGCCGATGCTGTTCTGCAGCTGGGCACTGAGCGCGGCACTGTAGCGGTCGTTGTTGTTGCCGCGCAGGTCCAGCGAGGCCTCGCGGTACTGCGTGTCCATCTCCTGGCGCACGGTCTGGCCGGCGCTGTAGTTGACGTCCGGCCGCAGGTGCTGCGGCTGCCGGAAGTCGATGCCATAGCGGCGTTGCGAACTACCGCGGTCGCCGCGTTGCAGGCGGGTCAGGCTGACGTTGAGGTAGATGCCGCGGTCGCGGCCGTCGCGCAGGCTGCTGCGCGTATCCTGCTGCCACAGACCGAGCCGGGTGGAGACACTGAAGTCCTGCCAGCGCTGCACGCGGCTGTAGCTGGCCTGCCAGGTGCGGCTGAGCTGCGGCTCGCGCGTGTAGCGCTGCTGCCACGGGGGCAGCAGCGGGTCGAGCCCGCCCATCGGGTCGTCGATGTCGCCCGGCAGCAGCGAGCCACGGCTCCAGGTCTGGCGGCGGGTATAGGCCATGTAGGCGCTGCCACCGGCAACCGGCAGCGCGACAGAAGCGCTCAGCGAATCGGCGCAGCCCAGGCGGTCGCGCGCGTCATCCTCGAACACACAGGCCTTGCCGCGTACCCGCTGCTGATAGAGATTCCACGAGGCGTGGCGGCGATAGGAGAGCTGGTGCTGCTGGCCGCTGCTGCCGTCGCTGCCCTGCAGGCCGCTGAAGGTGGCGCGGATATCCTGGGTGGCGAAGGCATGGCGCAGGTCCACACGCAGCTCGCCATAGCTGAAGCCGCCGAGGTCGGCGACGCCGGCGGTGACCGCCGTGGTGCGGCCCAGTGGCACGCGCAGGCCGGCCATGGCGGCCATCTCGCCGTCGAAGCGGTCGCTGCGGCGCTCGTTGCGGCGGCCGCCCTGCAGGAACCACTGCACGCTGCTGTTGGTCCAGTCGCCGCCCTTGTCGAACGGCGCGTCTTCGCTGCGCACCAGCACGCCATCTTCATAGATGCGCAGGCTGACGGTGTAGTTGCCGAACGGGAACCGGCGGGTGTCGAGCTCGTTGATGCCGGCCGGCAGGTAGAAGGTCTGCAGCAGACGCTCGCCATCGAAGGCGTCCACCCGCGCATCGCGCGCCAGCAGCACCGTCAGCGGCAGTGCCTGCACGGCGGCATCGGCATCCACGTAGGCCTGGGTGGTGCCCACGCGCAGGCCGGCGAAGCGATCCATCGGCAGCATGCTGAAACTGAAGGTGCCGCCCTGCGGGCTGGACAGGTTGCGGCGGTCCATGCGCCCGGCCTGCAGATAATGCTGCTGGCCCAGGTCATGGCGGTAATAGGCGTTGTCGAACTGGAAATCATCGTGGCGGCGGCCACCGCGGTACTGCTGGCTGTTGAAGTTCCAGTCCACGGCGATGTGGCCACGCTGCAGCACACCCAGCGCACCCGCACCCTGGGCGGTCAGTGCCTGGTAGCCGCGACCACCGCTGAAATTGAGGGTCTGCTGGTGCAGGAACGCGTTCTCGGCGTTGCTGCTGACCTGATGGAAGCGCTCGGCGGCCGGCTCGGCCGCGATCCACTGGCGGGCGACGAACAGGCGCACCGCGCCCTCGCCTTCGTCATAGAGGGCACGCACGGTGTTGGAGTCCTCGGGGGGATCGAGATAGCCACAGCCGGCACTGCCCCCGCCATAGCGGCAGGCGAGATGGCTGTTGCGCGGCAACGGCTGCGACAGCGCGGGCAGCAACGCCGCCTGCGCCTCGGGGGAAAGATCCAGCGCCTGCAGCACGCGCGCGGGGTCTTCCAGCTGCACGTGTTCCAGGGTCACGCGCACCGGCGAGAGCCCGGCCGAGCGACCGAACAGGCGCACGTCGAGTTGTTCGATCTGGCCTTCAACCAGATCCTCGAAGCCGATGGGAACGCCGCGGGCCGCGACCAGCGGCGTGGCCAACGACAAGGCGAGCGCGACCGCCAGCCGAGTGACGGCCGGTACAGGAACTTTCATGGGTGTCATGCCTGAGGCGGCCGGCCCGTTGCCGGGCCGGCGCGGGGTGTTACGGCGAAGCGGTCTTCTGCTTCATGGCGATGCTGACGATGCCCTCGTAGGCACCGGCGACGGTCAGCGGGGCCTTGGTGGCCTGGGCGATATCCAGGTCCATGATGAACGAGGCGCCCGGCAGCGCACCGTCGAAGATTTCCGAGGCCAGGAAGTCCTTCGGCGCTACGGTCAACGGTGTCTTGTTGAGGCTGACGCGCAGCGGCACCGCTGGCGCAGTACCGCTCTGAATGACAAGCATCGGGTCGTGCATCACATTGACTTCAATGTCCTTGCTCTCGTCATTGGTGAAGACACGAACGCGCTCGGTGATGGTGCGCAGGCCATCACCCGGGATATGCGTCATTTCCATCATGTCGGGCAGCGGGCTGCCATCAGCCTTCAGCAGGGCCAGCGACAGGTCGACGTTGGTGTAGACCTTGATGTGGGATTCGGCGGCATTCGCGGACAGCGAAGCGGTGGCCAGCGCTGCAGCGAGCGCGGCCTTCTTGAGAATGGCATGCATGTGTGTCTCTCTCGGACAGGGGGAATATGTAGAGCTCCCCTCCCAAGGAGTAAGGGAGGAAAGCGCCGCCCGTGGAGGTGGTCACGGGCGACGAGAGAATGGTAGGTAGGCCTACCGCACGCTGACCATTCAAGGATTCCTAAATAACTGAACGTTAAGAAGAATCCTTGAAGTCACTCAATGTTTAGGGGTTATGCAATCTTCCTCATGCCGCGTTTGCAACAACCCTCATTGCGGGAGATGCCCTTTGTAGAAACGCACAATGCTCGACGCACGCGTGCACTACCGCCGCCTCAACGCGTGCCGACGATCCGCACATGATCCACGTCGATGTCGGTGGGCTTGAAGCGGTGCGTATCCACTTCACCGTGCAGTTCCACCACGGTGGTCGCGCTGACGGCCTGGTGGCTGGGCAGATCCTTGTCGTCGATTTCCACATCGATCTCGCCGGTTGCGTCCTTGAAGCGGTAGCGCTCGTGGCCGATCTTGGCCACCAGCGTGCCCTGCAGCACCACCGGCTGATCGTCACGCTGGTCGCGCGCCTCGGCAACCGTGGTGACGGCACTGGTGGCGCCCGGGCCGGTGTACTGGGCGAAGGCGCAAGCGCTGGGCAGGCTCAAGGAGGTGGCGATGAGCGCAAGGGTGAGTCGTCGGTTCATGGGGGTCTCCATGCAGGGATCTGTGCCCTCAGCTTCTATCGCCTCGAATGTGATGCCCATGCAATAGATCCGAAAAGATGTGAAAACGACATCCCGTGTCAGAACCATTCATCCCGAACCCGACGCCTCTTTCAGGAACGATTCCATGGCCGCCACCAGGGCCAGCGGCGTCTCGTTCATCGGGTAATGCCCGGCATCCTGCAGGACCGCCATCGTGGCCTGCCGGTAGCGGCGCAGATAGGTGCGCTCCATCAGTGCGCGGTTGAAGGTGGGATCGTGCCCACCCACCAGCACCTTCAACCAATGATTGCCGACGATCTCATTGCTGAAATCGGTATCCGCCCATGCTGGAAGATAGGCGGCAAATGCTGCAGGTGAAGCATGTGCCGCCGAATACGCGGCCTTCCAGTCGAGCCATTGCGCCGGCAGCCGTCCGCCGGTACTGCGATCGATGATGGTCCGACGCACGCCTACGTCCCCGGCTGCCGTTTCCAGCAGGCTTCGCGTCGCGGCGTCATAGGCAATGCCGCCGCAGGGCACCGGCGCAATGGCCACCATGCCGCGTACCCGTTCCGGCGCAAGCACGGCCATGCGTTCAATGGCCACGCCGCCCATCGAATGACCTGCCACGCTGAAGCGCTCGTGGCCCAGGGCGGTCATCAGATCCAATGCATCGGACGCAATCTCGCCGATGGTATAGGCCCCCCGTACATCGCGCATGCCGCCGTAGCCACGACAGTCCATGAAGATGTAGCTGAAGTCGTCGCGCGACAGCCATGGCTCGATGGGCTCGAACGCATGCGCGTCGCCGAACCAGCCGTGCAGCACCAGGACAGCATGGGGTCCGTGTCCCACGCGATGGAAAGTATTGGTCATGTGGCTCCATTACAGCTGAGGGGAGCGTTGATGCTAGACAGCGCGGATCCGGCCCACCGTCGATGACGGGTCAATAGTTATAGAATCCGGGCCATGCGCAATTCGCTGCTTGAACCCTACGAAGACCTGCCACGCGATGTCGTGGTCACCTCGAACGACTACGCAGCCGAGTTCACGTTTCCCCGCCATGCCCATCGGCGCGGGCAGTTCGCGTTCGCTGCGCGCGGCACCATCAGTGTGGCCACGCCGCAGGGGCGGTGGCTGGTTCCCCCACGGCGCGCCTGCTGGGTACCTGCAGGCCTGACGCATGAGATGACCATGCGGGGGCCAGTGACGATGCTCAACGCCTTCCTCTCCGCCGAGGCGGCCGACGCAGTCGCGCTGCCGGCGCACTGCCGGGTGTTCGCGGTCTCTGCGCTGCTGCAGCAGCTGCTGGAGGCGGCGGTGGACCTGCCCCCGCTGTACGACGAGGACGGGCGCGCAGGCAAACTGATGCAGCTGCTGGTGGCGGAAATCGCATCGATGCCGACACTTTCCCTGCATGCACCGCTGCCCGCCGATGCACGTCTCGCACGCGTCTGCCGCGCATTGCTCGACGTTCCTTCGCTGACAGCCCGCCTCGATGACGTTGCCGCCGAAGCAGGCATGAGCCGGCGCACGTTCACGCGCCTGTTCCGCGCCGATACCGGGGTGGGTTTTGCCGAGTGGCGGCAGCAGGTGTGCCTGCTGGTGGCCATCGAGCGGCTGGGACAGGGCCAGACGGTGACGCGTGTGGCATTGGACCTGGGCTATGCAAGCCCGAGCGCGTTTTCTGCTGCCTTCCGGCGTGTGCTGGGATGTTCGCCGAGCCGGTACGCAGAGGCGTAGTACTGGGCCGGTGATTGGCTGTTGTGTGCGCTGCGCGCGTGGGTCGAGCGTGGCTCGACGCTGTAAATGTCCATGCGCAACTGGATGGCATCAGGCCGCCTCGCGGCGGCCTGATGGATCTCACTCAACGACACGATCTCAGAAGAAGATCGCGTACAGGATCAACAGCGGAATCGGCACGCCCAAGAACCAGAGCAGAAGTGTTTTCATGGTAGGTCTCCTTGCATCAGATGCGGGTTACAGGTCGCGGCGACGGCCGCCCCAGGTGGCGCTGAGGCTGGCGAAGAACGCGCCGATCAGCAGGGTGATGAACAGCCACAGTGCGGCATAGGCCGTTGCCTTGCGCGCATCATCGGCAGCTTGCTTGGCGGTGTTCTTGGCCTTTTCCAGCGCAGCACGCATGCGGGTCTGCACGTCGGTCACACGGGCCTGCGCTTCAGCCGGACTCATGCCCGTCTCGCGTGCGATCAGCTGCGACAGGTACTGGGTATCGGCCGGGTCCAGGCCATCCCCCTGCAGACTGTTGACGATGATGCGGTTCACTTCGGCACGGACTTCGCGGCGGTCGCCCATCGGGCCATTGCCCGGCATCGGGCGCGGCGGCGGGGCCGTGCGGGCGTCACGTGGGCCAACGCTGGCGGCGGCCGGGGGCGGCGGCGGTGCGGCCGGGTCCATCGGGCTGGTACCCGGCGCTGCGCCCGCTGCCGGCGCAACCGGAGGTGCACCGGCAGCGTCCGGGCCCGCCATGGTGGCACTGCGGAACAGCGAATCCACCCAGTAGTTGAGGTCGCTCTCCGGTGCGCCTGCAGCAGCGCTGCCAGCTCCGGCCACGGCAGCACCGGCAGTGGTGGCAGCGGCGCCTGCGGTCGCGCCGGCAACCTTTGCGCCGGCGCCCAGCACGCCACCGATGGCCGAGGTCAACAGGCCAGCAGTTAGCAGGGTCGCCACAGCCCAGGACACGAAGCCGTGCGCGGTGTCGCGGAAGTAGGTTTCATCACCGTGCAGCTGCGTCCACTTGGTGCGCAGGCGACCGGCCAGATAACCGCCCAGACCGGAAGCGGCCAGCGCGGTGAAGGTCAACCACGCGACGCTGGTCCAGCCGAAGGTTTCCTTGGACACCCCTTCGAAGGACCAGGGGGACACCGAGGACAGGCCGAGGCCAACGCCCAGGATCAGCAGGATCAGCGACAGTGCGGCGGCCGCAACGGCGCCGGCGAAAATGGCGCTCCAGGACACCGCGCTTTCGCTGGGCGGTGGCACGATGGGAGTGGCCACCACGGTGGCGATGTCAGGACCGAGTGGATCGCGCTCGGGCAGGTCGAAACGGGTACTCATGGGTTGGACGCTCCGTATCAGTGCTGCAGGTGCAGCTGGCGTCCTGAGGCTGCGCGAGCGCTTGTGAAGCTGGTGAGACCCTTGAATCACGCGGCCTTGGCGCGGCGAACATCGTGCCAAGCGCCCGGGCGCAGGAGATCCACGCCATGCGTGGATGGGAAAGCGTGCCAACCAAGGTTGGCCCCCACCAAAGCCGGAGCGCAGTAGATCCACGCCATGCGTGGATGATGTTTCGCGGACGCCGAAAGCTTGCCAACCAAGGTTGGCATCTACCAAAAGCGAAAAAAAAACGCCCCGCAATCGCGGGGCGTCTTCAGCACAACCTACCGCAGGCAATCAGCCCTGGTAGTCACGCACGTCGTGACCGGTGTAGACCTGGCGCGGACGGCCGATCTTCATTTCCGGGTCGACCTGCTGTTCCAGCCAATGCGAGACCCAGCCGGAGGTGCGGCCCAGGGCAAACATGACGGTGAACATCTCGGTCGGGATCTGCAGCGCCTTGTAGATGATGCCGCTGTAGAAATCGACGTTCGGGTACAGCTTGCGGGCGACGAAGTACTCGTCCTGCAGCGCGGCCTGTTCCAGCTTCACGGCCACGTCCAGCAGCGGATCCTGCACGCCCAGCTGCTTGAGCACCTTGCCGGTCATCTCACCGATGACCTTCGCGCGCGGATCGAAGTTCTTGTACACGCGGTGGCCGAAGCCCATCAGGCGGAAGCCGGAAGTCTTGTCCTTGGCCTTCAGCACGGCCGATTCGACGTTGTCGGCCGAACCGATCTCTTCCAGCATCTTCAGCACGGCTTCGTTGGCACCGCCGTGGGCCGGACCCCACAGCGCGGTGACGCCAGCGGCGACCGACGCATACGGGTTGGCACCGGTCGAACCGACCAGACGCACGGTCGAGGTCGACGCGTTCTGCTCGTGGTCGGCGTGCAGGATGAACAGCAGGTCCAGTGCCTTGACCACGTCCTGGTTCAGTTCGTACTTGCCGTCAGCCGACTCGAAGGTCTGCTTCAGGAAGCGGCTGACGTAGTCCAGCGAGGTGTCCGGCTTGTTGGCCGGCAGGCCCTTGCCGTGGCGGTAGATCAGCGCCGACAGGGTCGGGACCTTGGCGATCAGGCGCACGGCGGCCTGGCGGCGCTGTTCGGCGTCGGACAGGTCCAGCGAGGCGTGGTAGATGCCCGACAGCTGCGCGATGGCGGCGGTCAGGATGGCCATCGGATGGGCATCCTTGGCGAAGCTGCCGATCAGGGTGTTGATCGACTCATCGACGTTGGCTTCGGCAGCCAGCTCGTCGGTGAAGGCCTTCAGCTGCTCGGCGCTCGGGCGCTCGCCGTTGATCAGCAGGTAGGCCACTTCGACGTAGCTCGACTTTTCCGACAGCTGCTCGATCGGGTAGCCGCGATACAGCAGCACGCCCTTGTCGCCGTCGATGTAGGTGATGGCGGACTTGCAGCTGGCCGTCGCGGTGAAACCGGAATCGTAGGTGAAATACCCCGTTTCCTTGGTCAGCTTCGCGATGTCGACGCAGTCGTTGCCGAGGGTGGGTTTGATGACGGGCAGAACGACCGACTTATCGCCGGCGTTGAGCGTGACCTGATCAAGATCGGACACTGTGTGCGCTCCTTCATGGGAAGGCGCCTGCCCAAGCGCATTGGTCAGGCACGTGAATGACGTCCTCGGCCTGTGCCGGGGATCAGGTCATTATCGCACAGCAGCATTTGCCGGGCGCTAGACAGAAGTCGTAGACGACAGGCAGCCGGCACCCTGCCAGCGAGCGGCCGGGATCGGCAAAAGCGTTGTCACAAGGACGCAGTGTTCCGTCCATCCAAACGCCCGTTGGGTAGGCGCTGGACAAAAACAAACGGCCGCGCAGAGCGCGGCCGTCGGTTCGAACCGGGTACGACGTATCAGCGCGCGTAGCGCTTCTGGAACTTGTCGATACGGCCCGAGGTGTCGATGACCTTGTGCTTGCCCGTGTAGAACGGATGCGAAGCCGAGGAAATTTCAACCTTCACCAGCGGGTAGTCGTTGCCGTCTTCCCACTTGATGGTTTCCTTCGTGCTCATGGTCGAGCGGGTCAGGATCTTGAAATCGGAGGTGACGTCATGGAAGACGACGTCGCGGTAGTTCGGATGGATATCGGCCTTCATGGGCTCACACCGTAAATGGGCTGGTGGTCAAGAGCGGCATTATAAGCACTGGTTGCCGCCCGGGGCAACCAGTGCGGGGGGCGGATCTCAGTCCGCGCCCAGGGCTTGGCGTACCAGGGCTTCGAAACGCCCTTGGTCGTAGGCCATCAGCAGATCGCAGTTGTCCGGCTGGCCGGTCTGGCGGTTCCAGTCGACGATGGTCGCGCCGCGGCTGAATGTGCCGTTCAGTTCCACATTCAGCGGCCGCGACTCGACCTGCAGCTGCCCTTCCGGGTTCAGCGCCCAGGCCATGGCCAGTGCGTCGGCGGTGTACCAACGGCCGCCCTTGCTGTCTTCGGACAGGCCACGGGTCTTGCGCGAGATCAGCTCATAGAAGCGCGCGCGATCGGAATCTGCGCCCAGCCACTGCTCGGCTTCGGTCAACGGCAGGCCATGGGCAACGGTGGCTTCCCAGTCCGACACCAGCAGGTGCGGGAACGCGGTGAACACCACATGCGCGGCTTCCGGGTCGAAGGCGATGTTGAATTCGGCGGCGGGGGTGATGTTGCCGTGGCAGGTGACTGCGCCACCCATCACCACGATGCGCTTGATGCGCTGGGGCAGGGTCGGATCGAGCTTCAGCGCCAGCGCCAGGTTGGTCAACGGGCCGAGCATCACCAGCATCAGTTCGCCGGCATGTTCGTGCGACAGGCGCAGGATGGCCAGCGCGGCGTGCTCGGCGTCAGCCTCGCGGCTCGGCGGCGGCAGGTCCACATCGCCATAGCCATCGCGGCCATGCACGTGGGCGGCGTCGACGGACGGATGCAGCAGCGGATCGGGGCTGCCGGCGAACACCGGCACGTCGGTGCGGCCGACGATGTCGCAGAGCTTGAGGGCGTTGCGGACGGTGTACTGCAGGCCTACGTTGCCGGCGGCGATGGTCAGGGCGACCACGTCATGCCGTTCATCGGCGAAGGCCATCAGCAGGGCCAGTGCGTCGTCGACACCGGGGTCGGTATCGATCAACAGCGGGATCTTCTTGGTCATCGTTGCCGTCTTCAGATCGGCAACGAAGTGTGGACCGGGAAGATGACCGTTGCAAGTATGGGGGTTCGGCAGGGCTGCGCCCTGCACCTGCAGAGGCGACGTCAACGTCAAAAGCCTGCATTCCGTGGGATGGCGGGGTGGGTCCGGTGGCAGGGGACGCTGCAAGTACGTCCATGTAAGCTCGGTCGCCGCATCCATGCGGCTCACGCCCCCGCAACCGGACCCACCCCGCCTTCGACAGATTTCCGCGGCCTGTCGGAACAGCGTCGTGTACTGGTAGGTGTCGACCTTGGTCGACACATCCACGAGATGGTCGAGAAGGCTGTCTGTAGAACGCGCGCAGCGCGCAGTAGATCCACGCCATGCGTGGATGAGCGCCAGGGCATGGGGTCAGAGCCCTTTGCCATGCAAAGGGATCCGACTCCACAGCTTACGCCGAGGCGTAGCGCACTGCCGTACCGATCCAGCGCTGCACCACGCGATCTGCAAGCGCGGGCTGCTGCGCCAGCAGGCGTTCTGCCAGCTCATGCACGCCCGGCAGCAGGCCGGCATCGCGGGCCAGATCGGCAATGCGGAAACCGGCCAGGCCAGTCTGCCGGGTGCCCAGCAGTTCGCCGGGCCCGCGCAGTTCCAGATCCTTCTCGGCGATGACGAAACCATCGTTGGTTTCGCGCATGGTCTGCAGGCGTTCGCGTGCCATCTGCGAAAGTGGCGCCTGGTACAGCAGCACGCAGCGCGACACCGCCGAACCACGGCCGACGCGGCCACGCAGCTGGTGCAGCTGGGCCAGGCCCAAGCGCTCGGCGTTCTCGATCACCATCAGCGAGGCATTGGGCACGTCCACGCCGACCTCGATCACGGTGGTGGCCACCAGCAGGTCGATGTCGCCGGCCTTGAACGCGACCATCGTCGCCAGCTTCTCGGCCGCTTTCAGCCGGCCATGCACCAGCCCCACGCGCACGCCGGGCAGCAGCGCCTGCAGCGATTCGTAGGTGGCCTGGGCCGGGGTGGCATCCAGTTCTTCGCTTTCTTCGATGAGCGTGCACACCCAGTACACCTGCCGCCCTTCGCGGCAGGCCAGGGCGATGCGCTCGATCAGCTCGGGACGGCGATCGTTGTTCAGTGCCACGGTCTGCACCGGCGTGCGGCCCGGCGGCAGTTCGTCGATGGCCGATACATCCAGATCGGCGTATTCGGACATCGCCAGCGTGCGCGGAATCGGCGTGGCGGTCATCACCAGCTGGTGCGGCACGTTGTTGCCGCCCTTGCCTTTGTCGCGCAGCGCCAGGCGCTGGTGAACGCCGAAGCGGTGCTGCTCATCGACGATGGCCAGCGCCAGATCGTGGAATACCACCGCCTCCTGCATCAGCGCGTGGGTACCCACGACCACCTGCGCTTCGCCGTTAGCGACCTGTTCCATCACCTTTGCGCGCGCCTTGCCGGTGACCTTGCCGGCCAGCCAGGCGATGCGCACGCCCAGCGGCTCCAGCCAGCCGCGCAGGTTGTTGAGATGCTGTTCGGCCAGCAGTTCGGTGGGGGCGGCCAGTGCGACCTGCTTGCCCTGCTCCACCGCCAGCATCGCTGCCAATGCCGCCACCACGGTCTTGCCCGAGCCGACATCGCCCTGCACCAGCCGCAGCATCGGGCTGGGGCGCGCAAGGTCTTCGCGGATCTGCTTGAACACGCGTGCCTGCGCGCCAGTCAAGGCGAACGGCAACTGCTTCAACAACGCCTTGGCCAGCTTGCCGGGACCGGCCAGCGGCGGCGCGTGATGCGCCTGCAGCGCAATGCGCTGGCGACGCAGGCTGAGGTGGTGCGCCAGCAGTTCTTCCATTGCCAGCCGGCGCTGCGCTGGATGGGTACCGGCGGCAAGTGCGGCCAGGTCTGCATCCGGCGGTGGCTGATGCACGGTCAGCAGCGCACTGCGCAGCGATGGCAGGCCGAGGCCCTCGAGCCAGCCGGTCGGCAGCAGTTCCAGCGTGCTTTCTTCCGGCAGGCGATCAAGCGCCTGGCCGATCAGCTTGCGCATCGTCATCGGGCCGACGCCTTCAACGGTGGGATACACCGGGTCGAGGCGGTCGCCGAGATCGGGATCGTCGTTGCGTCCCAGCACCTGGTAACTGGGATGGACAATTTCCAACCCGAGGTGCCCCGGTTTGGGCGTACCGAAGCAGCGCAGGCGGTTGCCGACCGCGAACTGGCCGACCTGCTGCTGGCGGAAATGGAAGAAGCGCAGCACCAGGGTGCCCTGCCCTTCGTCCTCCACCGCTACTTTCAGCATCGGCCGGTAGCGCATGCCGCGCTCGACGGCGACCACCCGCACTTCAACCTGCGCCGGAATGCCGTTGCGCAGGTCTTCGATGCGGGTCAGCCGGGTGCGGTCTTCATAGCGCAGCGGCAGGTGCAGCCAGAGATCCTGCAGGGTGGCCAGGCCACGCGCCTGCAGCTTGGCGGCCACGGCCGGCCCGACGCCGGCGAGCATCGCAAGCGATGCTTCACCGGACGGTGCCAGTGCCGGGGTGACCGCCGCCTTGCGTGCCACGTGGCGGTCAGTCGATGACCATCACCGCGTCGACCTCGAAGTTGGCGCCCTTCGGCAGGCCGGAGACTTCGATGGTGGAACGGGCCGGGAACGGGGCCTGGAAGTAGTCCTGCATCACCGCGTTGACCTTGGCGAATTCGGCCAGGTCGGTCAGGTACAGGCCCAGGCGCACGACCTTGTCCAGCGAACCGCCGGCGGCTTCGGCCACGGCCTTGAGGTTGTCGAAGGCACGACGGGCCTGCGCTTCGACGTCACCGACGCCGACGATGTCGCCGGTGGCCGGGTCGAGCGGAATCTGGCCGGAGAAATACACGGTGTTGCCGGCGCGCACGGCCTGCGAGTACGGGCCGATGGCGGCCGGGGCCTTTTCGGTGTTGATGATCTGGCGGGACATGGGTCGCTCCGGTGCGTTGGGGGAAAACAGAGCGGTGATTGTACCGGCTGGGGGCAATGTCGGCTGGGGTCGGATCCGTTTCCCGGCGGGAAACGGATCCGACCCCGTGCGTTGTGTGCGCGGAACGTCATCCACGCATGGCGTGGATCTACTGCCGGCGAACGGACTGCACGACCGACAGGCGACGCAGGCGACGCATCACTTCAGCCAGATGGTTGCGGTCGCGTACCTGGATGTTGAACGCCAGCACTGCGGCGTTGAAATCGCGGTCCAGGTAATCCACGCGCTCGATGTTGGAATGGCTCTGCGCGATCGCCGCGGCCAGCTGTGCAAGCACGCCGGTACCGTTCTCCACTTCCACCACCAGCGAGGTGTCGTAGTCGCCGGATACGGTGGTATCCCAGCCGATCAGCACCCATCGCTCGGGCGACTTGCGCAGTTCGGCCAGGTTCGGGCAATCCATGCGGTGCACCACGATGCCCTTGCCGGCCGTGTGGTAGCCCATGATGTCGTCGCCCGGAATGGGCTGGCAGCAGCCGGCAAAGGTGACCACGCCACGCTCGCTGCCGTTGATCAGGATCTTTTCCTGCGAACTGTGGCGCGAATGCGCGCCCCCGCGCAGTTCGGCGTAGGCCATCAGTGCCTGCGCGGCCTGGGTCGGCATCCAGTTGCCCAGCGCGACTTCAGCCAGCAGGGCTTCCAGACGCGGGAACCGATGCTCGGCCAGGAAGGCATCCAGGCGGCCCTTGGGCAGGCGTTCCAGCGAGCTGTCCATCGCTTCCAGCGCACGATCGAGCATACGGTGGCCCAGCTGCACGGCGTCTTCGTGCTCCAGCTGCTTGAGCTGGTGACGGATGGCGGTGCGCGCCTTGCTGGTCACCACGAATTCGAGCCACTGCGGCTTGGGCGTGGCCGAACGCGCGGTGATGATCTCCACCGACTGCCCCGACACCAGCTTGGTACGCAGCGGCACCAGTTTCTTGTCCACGCGCGAGGCCACGGCCATGTTGCCGACGTCGGTATGCACGGCGTAGGCGAAGTCGAGCGCGGTGGAATTGCGCGGCAGGGCCAGGATCTTGCCCTTGGGGGTGAACAGGTAGACCTCGTCCGGGAACAGGTCGACCTTGACGTTGTCGAGGAACTCCAGCGACGAACCGGCGGCCCGCTGCGAATCGATCAGTTCGACGATCCAGGCGTGGGCGCGGCTCTGCGCGCTGTTGGGCGAATCACCGCCGAACTTGTAGGTCCAGTGCGCAGCCACGCCGCGCTCGGCGATCAGGTCCATTTCCTCGGTGCGGATCTGCACCTCGATCGGCGAACCATACGGGCCGAACAGCACCGTGTGCAGCGACTGGTAGCCGTTGGCCTTGGGAATGGCGATGAAATCGCGGAAGCGCCCATCCAGCGGCTTGAACGCGGCATGCACCGCGCCCAGCGAGTGGTAGCACTGCGGTACGCCGCGCACCACCAGGCGGAAGCCGAACACATCCATCACCTGGTCGAAGGATTTGTTCTCGTCGCGCATCTTGTTGTAGATGCTCCACGGGGTCTTGATGCGGCTGACCAGGCGGTGCTCGATGCCCTCCTTGGCCAAGCGCTGCGACAGCTGCACTTCCACCTGCGCCAGCGCCTCGCGGCGCACGACCGGCTGGCTGCGGATATGCTTTTCCAGGATCGCGTGGCGCCACGGGTACAGCGCCTTGAAGCCGAGGTTCTGCAGTTCGCTCTTGACCAGGCTCATGCCCAGCCGCTGCGCGATCGGGGCGTAGATCTCAAGCGTCTCGCGGGCGATGCGGCCACGCGCTTCGCGGCTCTGCGCGCCCAGCGTGCGCATGTTGTGCAGGCGGTCGGCCAGCTTGATCATGATCACGCGCAGGTCGCGCGACATCGCCAGCAGCATCTTGCGGAAGCTTTCGGCGGCCGCTTCCTGGCGGTCGCGGAACTTCAGCTTGTCCAGCTTGGTGACGCCGTCCACCAGTTCGGCCACGGCTTCGCCGAACTCGGCCGACAGGGCCTCGCGGGTCAGCGGGGTGTCTTCGATGGTGTCGTGCAGGATCGCGGCGATCAGCGCTTCCACGTCCAGGCCGAGCTCGGCCAGCACCTGGGCCACGGCCACCGGATGGGTGATGTAGGGCTCGCCCGACTTGCGCGTCTGCCCAGCGTGCGCGGAGGCGCCGACTTCCCACGCACGGCGCAGCAGCGGCAGCTGCTCGGGCGGCAGGTAGTGGGCGGCGCGTTCGAGCTGGAGGACGTAATCGGGTACGGCGGCAGCGGGGACTGCGGCGACCTTGGCAGTGGGGCCTGGGTTCATGGCCAAAGCCTATGCCAGCGCGACGTTTACGGCAAACCCTGAATGCGAAACAGCCCGCACGGGGCGGGCTGTTCGGCGTATCCAGCAATGACGTTGATCGATGCGATCAATCGTCGTTCTTGGACATGTCTTCGTCGGCGACCACTTCGGCGGCGGCCCACTCCAGCGCTTCGCGCTCGGCGCGCTCACGCTCGGCCTTCTCGACTTCGTCGATCAGCGCGTTGTCGATCTTGCGGGCAGCGATCTCGCGCAGCGCCAGCACGGTCGGCTTGTCCTCGGTCTCGCTATTGTCCAGCGTGGCCTGCACGCCATTGGCGAGCTGGCGGGCGCGCTTGGAGGCCATCATCACCAGCTCGAAACGGTTGTTAACGACTTCCAGGCAATCTTCTACGGTAATGCGGGCCATACGGGCTCCCGGCGACCGGTCGGCCGCTCAGTCGAATGAGGGAAAGGGGACGGAGTGTACTGGCAGGGGCTGGACAAAATCAAGCCAACCCCCACCGGACCCTTTAGGAATCAATCAGTTGAACCCACATCCGGGGTCAACAGCGCCTGGATCAGGCCGGCATGGCGGACCTTCTGGGCGTCCCGGCGCAGGCGGCTGGCGGTGAAGATCGCGCACAGTTCGTCCACGGCGGTGTCGAACACTTCATTGACGATGACGTAGTCGAATTCGTTGAAGTGCAGCATCTCGTCACGGGCCGCGCCCAGGCGCTGGGCGATGACCGCCTCGCTGTCCTGGCCACGCTTACGCATGCGGTCCTGCAGGGCCTGCTTGGACGGCGGCAGGATGAACACCGTCACCGTGCCCGGCACCAGCTGGCGCACCTGCTGCGCGCCCTGCCAGTCGATTTCCAGCAGCACGTCCTGGCCGGCGTTCAGCTGCGGCTCCACCGACTGGCGGGCGGTGCCCTTCCAGTCACCATGCACCCAGGCGTGTTCGAAGAAGTCGCCGGCAGCGATCATCTCCTCGAACTTCTCCGCGCTGACGAAGTGGTAGTGCTGGCCGTTCACTTCACCCGGGCGCATGGCGCGCGAGGTGAACGAGATCGACAGGGCAATCTGCGGGTCGCGCGCCAGGGTGGCGTTGACGATGCTGCTCTTGCCGGCGCCGGAGGGGGCGGCAACGATGTACAGCGTGCCGCGTGCGATCGCGGCCGGGGGCGTGGAAATGCTCATTCGATGTTCTGCACCTGCTCGCGGATCTGGTCGATCAGCACCTTCAGCTCGACGGCGGCGTTGGACGTGCGGCTGTCCACCGACTTGGAGCCCAGCGTGTTGGCCTCGCGGTTGAACTCCTGCAGCAGGAAGTCCAGGCGGCGGCCGACCGGTTCACGCTGCTTGAGCACGCGGCGGATCTCGACGATATGGCTGGACAGGCGGTCCAGCTCCTCGTCCACGTCCAGCTTCTGCAGCCACATGACCAGTTCCTGCTCGGCGCGGCCCGGATCAACCGGATGCGGCAGGTCGGCCAGGCGGGCGGCGAGCTTGGTGCGCTGGCCGTCGCGAATGGCCGGAATCAGCGTGCGCACCTCGGCGGCGATGCGCTCGATGGCATCCACGCGCTCGGCGATGGCGGTGGCCAGCGTATTGCCTTCACGCTCGCGGGCGGCGATGAAGCCCTCCAGCACCTGGTCCAGCAGCGCCAGTGCTTCAATCTGCAGGGCTGCCGCATCGGTGGCCTCACCCTGCGTGACGCCCGGCAGCTGCAGCAGATCTGTGAAGCTGACCTGCAGGTTGGGGAAATCGGAGGTCAGCCGGTGTGCGAGCTGGCCCAGCTGGCCCAGCAGCACCTCGTTGACCTGCAGGCTGGCGGCCGAGTCCGGCGCGCGCAGGCGCATCACCAGATCCAGCTTGCCACGGCTCAGGCGCGCGGAAATGCGCTCGCGCAGCTGCGGTTCCAATGCGCGCAGTTCCTCGGGCAGGCGCGTGCCCACTTCCAGGAAGCGGTGGTTGACCGAGCGCAGCTCGCAGCCCAGCGTTCCCCACGGGGTGGAGCGCTCGCCGCCGGCATAGGCCGTCATGCTTCGAATCATGGATGTATCCGGTGCTTGCAAAGGGGGAATGGTACCCTAGCGGTCTCTTTTGAGCCCCTTTCCCCGCCCCGTGAAGGCCGCGGGGATGGTGGCGTACTCCCTTTCCCTACGGAACCTGCCCCATGTCCGATTTCCGCCCCAGTGGCCGTCAGCCCGATCAGCTGCGCCCGGTCGTCATCCAGCGCGGTTTCACCCGCCACGCCGAAGGTTCGGTGCTGGTCTGCTTCGGTGAAACCCGCGTGCTGTGCACGGCCAGCATCGAGAACCGGGTGCCGGGCTTCCTGCGCGGCAAGGGCGAAGGCTGGGTGACCGCCGAGTACGGCATGCTGCCGCGCGCCACCCACACCCGCAGCGACCGTGAAGCCGCACGTGGCAAGCAGGGCGGCCGCACGCTGGAGATCCAGCGCCTGATCGGTCGCAGCCTGCGCGCCTGCGTGGACCGCAACGCGCTGGGCGAACGCACCATCACCCTGGACTGCGACGTGCTGCAGGCCGACGGCGGCACCCGCACTGCGGCCATCACCGGCGCCTACGTGGCCCTGGTCGATGCGGTGAACGTGCTGATGAAGCGCGGCGACATCAAGCGCAATCCGATCCTCGGCGCGGTGGCGGCGGTATCGGTCGGCGTCTACCGCGGCGCCCCGGTGCTGGACCTGGACTACGCCGAAGACAGCGACTGCGACACCGACATGAACGTGGTGATGAACGACGGCGGCGGTTTCATCGAACTGCAGGGCACCGCCGAAGGCCATGCCTTCCGCCGTGACGAACTCGATGCGCTGCTGGGCCTGGCCGAGAAGGGCGTGACCGAGCTGCTGGCCGCGCAGCAGGCAGCGCTGTCGGCATGAACCGGCGCATCGCCCTGACCACCCTGGTGGTGGCCGACTATGACGAGGCCATCGCCTGGTACACCGGCAAGCTCGGCTTCCAGCTGTTGGACGACATCGACCAGGGCAGCAAGCGCTGGGTAGTGGTCGGCCCGACCGATGGCAGCGCCGCCGCCCTGCTGCTGGCCCGCGCCAGCGACGACGAGCAGCGCAGCCGTATCGGCAACCAGACGGGTGGTCGTGTCGGCTTCTTCCTCAACACCGATGACTTCCGCCGCGACCACGCGGCGATGCTGGCTGCCGGTGTCCAGTTCCTGGAAGAACCGCGCGAAGAACCCTACGCCACGGTCGCGGTGTTCCGCGATCTGTATGGCAACACCTGGGACCTGTTGGAGCCCCGCTGATGAAGAAGCTTGTCCTGGCCAGCCACAACGCTGGCAAGCTGGTGGAAATGCAGGAAATCCTCGCCGATCTGCCGCTGCAGATCACTTCGGCTGCCGAACTGGGCCTAGGCGATGTGGAAGAGACCGGCTTGACCTTCGTCGAGAACGCGCTGCTGAAGGCACGCGCCGCCTGCGAAGCAACCGGCCTGCCGGCGCTGGCCGATGATTCGGGCCTGATCGTCGATGCCCTCGGCGGTGCACCGGGCCTGTACAGCGCGCGCTATGCCGGTCACCCGACCAATGCGGCGGCCAACAATGCCAAGCTGCTGGAAGCGATGGCCGACATCGCCGATGGCCATCGCAGCGCCCGCTTCTACGCAGTGATCGTGCTGCTGCGCCATGCCACCGACCCGCAGCCGCTGATCTGCGAAGGCCGCTGGGAGGGGCAGATCATCCGCGAACTGCGCGGTACGAATGGATTCGGCTACAACCCGGTGTTCCTGGACACCACCCACGGCCTGACCGCTGCGGAAATGGAACCGGCGTTGAAGAACGCCATCAGCCATCGTGCCATCGCCCTGCAGCAGCTCAAGCAGCAGCTCGTGGCCTGGCTCTGATACCCCCCCGATCGACACAGGGAAGCCGGCCAGCGGCCGACACTACCGATGACCACCATGCCGCACGATCACGACCACGACCACTGCAATCACCAGCCCGGCGAGTCCTGCGACCACGACACCCCGCCACGTCTGGTCCCACCGCCGCTGGCACTGTACGTGCATCTGCCGTGGTGCGTGCGCAAGTGCCCGTACTGCGATTTCAACTCGCACCAGGCCAAGGGCGAACTGCCCTTCGATGCCTACATCGATGCGCTGGTGCGCGACCTCGACCAGGACCTGCCGCTGGTCTGGGGCCGGGTGGTCAGCAGCGTGTTCTTCGGTGGCGGCACGCCCAGCCTGTTCCCGCCCGAGGCGATCGACCGCTTCCTGCAGCAGGCCAGCGCCCGCCTGCGCTTCGCGCCGAATGCGGAGATCACCCTGGAAACCAACCCGGGCACCGCCGAGCACGGTCGCTTTGATCGTTACCGCGCGGCCGGGGTCAACCGCCTCAGCTTCGGCATCCAGAGTTTTGATGATGCCGCGCTGAAAAGACTGGGCCGCATCCACGACAGTGGCGAGGCCGAGCGCGCGGTGAAGATGGCGCAGGACGCGGGCTACGACAATTTCAACATCGACCTGATGTACGCACTGCCGGAACAGACCCTGGCCGGTGCCGAGACCGATCTGGAGCGCGCGTTCGCGTTGCAGCCGACCCACATCTCGCACTACCAGCTGACCCTGGAACCGAACACCGTGTTCTTCGCGCGGCCGCCGCAGGGCATCCCCGATGAAGACCATGCCTGGGACATGCAGGAACACTGCCAGGCGCTGCTGGCGCAGGCCGGTTTCGGCCAGTACGAGGTGAGCGCCTACGCCCGCCCCGGCCGGCAGAGTGCGCACAACCTGAATTACTGGCGTTTCGGTGACTACCTGGGCATCGGCGCCGGCGCGCACGGCAAGATCAGTTCCGGCGCCGAAGAACATGTGCTGCGACGCTGGAAGCACAAGCACCCGCAGACGTTCATGGATACCGCCGGCACGGCCGCATCGTTCGGTGGCGATGAGGTGATTGCCGCCGAGCGCCTGCCGTTCGAGTACATGCTCAACCTGCTGCGCCTGCACGAAGGTTTCAACCTGCGCGACTTCGAATCGCGGACCGGCCTGGCCCGCAACGTGCTGGATGTCCCATTGGCCGAAGCAGTGCAGCGCGGCTGGCTGGTCGTGGCGGACGGGTACGTGCAGCCGACCGAGCTCGGCCGGCGCTTCACCAACGATGTGGTCAGTCTGTTCCTGGAAGAATGATCCGCCTGCGGCGCAGCCATGGAAGGCTGCCCTGAATGAATCCATCGCTAAAGTAGCGCCTTCACCGGCCGACACGGTAGATTCCAAGATCGATCCGCGGGAATCCGGACCCCCTCGCCGATGTCAGCTGTCTTCTCTCTTTCCAGTGCCGACACTGCCCGCCTGGCCGCGGCCGACCTGCCGCCGCGTGTGCGCGAGTTGCTGGGCGCGTTGATCGGCCTGTGCCACCAGACCCTGACGGCGCCGTTGATCCTGACCGTGGAAGCGCTGGAGCAGACCCTGCTGCATGACGCCGACCATGCCCGCAACCCGCAACAGCAAGCCGATCTGCTGGGCCAGCGCGGCCAGCTGCATGCGTTCGCCGGCCACTTCAGCGATCGTATGCTCGATGCGCTGGCCGATGCGCTTGCGCGGCTGCGTGAACCGATCACCCCGGTCGTGGCTGCCGCCACACCACCGCCCTTGCCCGGCATGCTGGGGTTGACCCTGGTGGCCGAGCATGAAGTCGACCGCGACCTGCTGCTGACCGAAATGGTGCGCCGGGAAACCCTGCGCTCGGCCAACGCCTTGAACCTGCTGGGCCAGCGTCTGGGTGTTGTTGCCGGCGCACCAGCCTTTGAAGCCGACACCCTGCCCTTGGCACCGCAGGCCTTGTGCGCGATGGTGCGCAAGCTGGCCGAACAGGATGCCCTCAGCGCCGACGTGCAGATGGCGCTGTACCGCAGCTTCGAGCGGCAGGTGCTGGAGCGGCTGGGCGATGTGCTCGACCGTGCAAATGCGCTGCTGGCGCAGCACGGGATCCTGCCAGGCCTGGTCTACACCCCGTACCTGGCCCGTTCTTCAAGCACCCGCCGGATCATCACCCAGTCGGTCGGCAGCGGCCGCAGTGGACGCCCGTCACCGCGCGTGCCCACCCCGATGACCGGCTGGGGTGGGTCGGCACCGGCCGGCTCATGGTCGACGTTGATGCAGGACGCCTTCGCCGATGCGGATGCGCCCGGTGCGTCGGCCGGCATGACGGTACCGGCCAGCAGCGTGCTGCACGAGATGCTGCAACAGGCGCGGCAGACCCCGCAGCCAGCGGCGAATCCGGCGGCCCTGCCCAGTGCAGCGGTTGATGCCGTGCTGGCACGCCTGCAGGGGCAGGCCAGCGCCGCCAGCGCCATGACCGATCTGCAGGCCGCCGTGGTGGCCCAGCTGCGCAGCGAACATGGCGCGCAGGCAAGCATTGGCAGCCACGACCGCGACAATCTCGATCTGCTGCGCCTGCTGCTGCAGCAGGTTCAGCAGCAGCAACGGCCGGACCCGGTGCCGGCCGCCCTGCTCGCGCGCCTGCAGGTTCCTCTGGCGCGCGCAGCGATGGCTGACCCGGGGTTTTTCGTGCGCGACGAACACCCGGCGCGCGAACTGCTCAACCATGTCGCTGAAGCCGGCGCCAGCTGGCTCGGCGATGACGACGTCGATCCGCAGCTGCTGCAACGGCTGGCGCAGAGCGTGCAGGGCCTGCTGGGCAAGGATGCGCGCACGCCCGAGGCCTTTGCCGCCGCCAACGAAGAGATACAGCAGCATCAGCGTGCCGCCGCGCACCGCGCTGAACTGGCAGAGCGCCGTCACGTGGAAGCGGCACGCGGCAAGGAACGGCTGGAGCTTGCGCGCCGCCAGGCCAATGCGCAGATCGACCAGTGCTGCGACACGCAGGAACCGCCACGCTTCGTGCAGACACTGCTGCGCCAGGCCTGGGCGGACGCATTGACGCTGACCCGTCTGCGCCACGGTGATGATTCGCCGCAATGGCAGGAGCGCCTGCAGCAGACCGAACGCATCGCGACGATCACTGCCGAGGCTGCCAGCGAAAGCAGCGCGACCGACGCTCCGCTGGCCGCCGAGGTTGAATCGGCCCTGCTGCAGGTCGGCTACCACGCAGAGGAAGCCGCAGCGGTCGCGCGCCGCCTGTCCACGCCGGGTGGCGAAGACGAAAGCACCTCGCGCACCGAACTCAGTGCGCGCCTGAAGGCCCATGCGCGGCTGGGCGAACACGCAGGCGCGCAGACCCAGGCAAATGAGGCCGCGCCGCGCAGCGAGGCCGAGGAGACCAGCTATCAGCAACTGTGCACGCTGCCCTTCGGCAGCTGGTTCGATATCGACGATGGCGAAGGCACACTGCGCCGCCAGCGCCTGTCCTGGTACAGCCTGCTGACCGGCCATGTGCTGTTCGTCAACGCGCGTGGGCAGAAGATCGGCGAAACCACCCTGGATACGCTGGCCCGGCAGATGAGTGCCGGACGCGCGCAACTGGTCACCGAAGAAAAGGGCCGGCTGGTCGACCGCGCCTGGCAGGCGAGCCTGAGCGCACTGCGCGCGCTCGCCGGACGTCGACCGCAGGAGCCCAGCGCATGAGCACGCAACCGCCCGTTGATACCCGCCGCGCGCCGCGCCGGCAGGTCTCCGATCTGGTACCGGTGACCGACCAGATGCGCGACAGCGTGGTCGGCCGGCTTGGCAATGTGTCCGAGACCGGCATGCTGATGCTGGCCAGCGCCACGCTGCGCGACGATGCGCTGTATCAGTTGCGCTTCCCGCTGCCATCGGCCGATGGCCGCAGCGAGTGGATCGACGTCGGCGTACACCTGCTGTGGAGCGAACCGGCGCATGCACCCGGCCAGAGCTGGGCAGGCTTCCGCTTCCTGACCCTGTCACGCGAGCATCGGCAGCTGCTGCGCCGGTGGATCGGCGAAGACAACGACGAGGCACCGGTTTCGACGGGCTGAGTGCCGGTTCCGGCACAGCGGATTGCGTCGGTATCCGGCAGAATCTAGGGCCGTTTTCCGTGTCGAGCCACCGCAATGATCCAGCAAGACCCCGGCGCCCTGTATCCCGACCACCTGGCCGTGCTGTGCCGACGCGCCGAGCAGGCGCTGGCACGCGGCGGCTTCGACCACCTGGTGGTGCCCAGCGGCACCCTGCACTACCAGGTCTTCGACGACCGTGACTACCCGTATGCGGTCAACCCGCAGTTCAAGGCCTGGCTGCCGCTGACCCGTGTACCCAACAGCTGGATCGTGTTCACCCCGGGCAAGCGTCCGGCGGTGATCTTCCACCAGCCGTTCGACTACTGGCATGTGGTGCCGGATGCACCGAGCGGCTGGTGGGTCGAGCACTTCGACATCCACATCATCCGCACGCCGGACGAAGCGCTGGCACTGCTGCCGTCCGACCCGGCGCGCTGCGCGATCCTGGGTGAACCGCAGAGCGCGCTGGGCGCGTATGTGCCGAACAATCCGGCGCCGGTGGTGAACTACCTGGAATGGCATCGTGGCAGCAAGACGCCGTATGAAATCGCCCTGATGCGCCAGGCGCAGGTGCTGGGTGTGCGCGGCCATCGGGCAGCCGAAGCGGCGTTCCGCAACGGCGCCGACGAATTCAGCATCCACATGGCGTACTGCCAGGCCGTGGGCCAGGACGCCACCGAGCTGCCGTACGGCAACATCGTGGCCTTGAACGAGCATGCGGCGGTGCTGCATTACACCGAACTGGGCCGCAAGGCACCGCAGCCGCTGCGCAGCTTCCTGATCGACGCCGGCGCCAGCGCGCACGGTTATGCCAGCGACATCACCCGCACCTACGCCGCCGCCGGCCATGACGAGTTCGCGGCGATGATCGAAGCGGTCGATGCCGCGCAGCAGGCGATGTGCGCGGCCGTGCGCCCGGGCTTCGACTACAAGCAGCTGCACGTGGATGCGCACCTGTCGCTGATGGGCGTGCTGAAGGACTTTGGCGTGATCAAGGTGTCGCCGCAGACCGCGCTGGAAACCGGCGTCAGCGCCGCGTTCTTCCCGCATGGCATCGGCCACCTGATCGGCCTGCAGGTGCATGACGTGGCCGGTTTCGCGGCCAGCGATGAAGGCGGCCGCATCGAGCGTCCGACGGGTCATCCGTACCTGCGCCTGACCCGCGTGCTGGAGCCGGGCATGGTGGTGACGATCGAGCCGGGCCTGTACTTCATCGACATGCTGTTGAACGAAGTGAAGGACGCCGGTCATGGCGATGCAATCAACTGGGAGCGGGTGGACTTCTTCCGTCCGTACGGCGGCATCCGCATTGAAGACGAAGTGCTGTGCACTGATGGCGAGGCGGACAACCTGACGCGCCCGGTGTTTGCGGCGGCGAACGGCTGAGCCCCTCGTGGCTGGTCGCGAAATGCGTCCGGACTACGGAGACGTGACCGGGCGGGTGAGCTGCGCAGGGGACGCCGTAAATACGTCCTTGTAGGCTCGGGCGCGCCATCCATGGCGCTTACGCCCCTGCGCAGCCCACCCGCCCGGCCACGGACAGTTTCCTGAGCGCGGCCAGCCACGGAAAAGAAGAAAGAAAAGCAAAAGCGGGTCGCTTCGCTCGTGGTGACGACCAAGGTCGTCACCCACCAAGACAGCTCAGCCTCAGCATTTTTCGGTTCGTCCAGCAGTTGTCGGGAACGCCTCATCCACGCATGGCGTGGATCTACTGCAGCTCGCGGGAAACTGTCGAAGGCGGGGTACTGTGGGTTTGCGGGGTGTGAGCGGCATGGATGCCGCGACCAAGCCTACAAGGACGTACTTGCGGCGGCCCCGCAAACCCACAGTACCCCGCCATCCCACGGAATGCCGCTGTTGCTGTTGCTGTTGCTCTGGCCTGTAGCGGGTGCAGGGCTGCAAGCCCTGCAGAAACACCCTTACCCCGCCATCAACGCTTCGATCTCGTCGGCGCTGCGTTCCAGCCCTTCGGTCAACACCCGATGCCCGTCGTCGGTGATCAGCACGTCATCTTCGGTACGGATGCCGATGCCGCGCCAACGCGGTTCCACCGTCGTGTCGTCCACGCCGATGTACAGCCCCGGCTCGATGGTGAAGGCCATGCCCGGCTCCAGCAGGCGCGAATCGCCGGCCAGGCGGTAGTCACCTACGTCGTGCACATCCAGCCCGATCCAGTGCCCGGTCTTGTGCCGGTAGAAGCGCTGGTACAAGCCTTCGGTGAGATTCTTTTCCAGCGTGCCCTTCAACAGGCCCAGCTGCAGCAACCCCTCGGTGAGGGTCTGCACCGCCGCCAGATGGCCCATTTCGTACGCCACGCCCGGTTTGGCCTGGGCAAGTGCCGCCGCCTGCGCCGCACCCACCAGATCATGCAGCGCACGCTGCTCGGCGCTGAAACGACCATTGACCGGGAACGTACGGGTGATGTCACTGGCGTAGCCGCGGTACTCGGCGCCGGCATCGATCAACACCAGCTCACCGTCGCGCGAGCGTGCGTTGTTGTCGCGGTAATGCAGGATGCAGGCGTTGCGGCCGGCACCGACGATGCTGCAGTACGCAGGCACCGCGTCGCTGGCACGGAACACCCGCTCCAGCTCGGCCTGCAGTTCGTACTCGTGGATGCCCGCCTTCGCACTCTGCATGGCCGCACGATGCGCCAGCACACTGATGTCGGCCGCGCGCTGCATCAACGCCACCTCGGCACCGGACTTGAACAACCGCTGCTCGTGCAGCAGGTGGCCCAGTTCCAGGAACTCATGCGGTGGCTGCGCACCGTGGCGCACCTGCGAACGCACGCGGTTCACCCAGCCGATCAGCTTCAGGTCGAAGTCCGCATCGCGGCCGAAGTGGTAGTACACCCGCGACCGCCCTTCCAGCAGGCCCGGCAGGATGTCGTCCAGGTCGGTGATCGGGTACGCATCGTCCATCGCGAACTGCGCCACGGCGCCTTCCTGGCCGGCGCGACCGCCATCCCAGGCTTCGCGCTCGGGATCGCGCTCACGGCAGAACAGGATCGCTTCGCCGTGGCGACGGCCGGGAATCAGCACCAGCACCGCTTCCGGCTCCGGGAAGCCGCTCAGGTACTGGAAATCCGAATCCTGCCGGTACGGATAATGGGTATCAAGGCTGCGCACCTTCTCAGATGCCGCCGGCAGCACCAGGATCGCGTCTTCGCCCGCCATATCCATCAGCTGCCGGCGACGACGCTTGTACTCGCCGGCAGCGATGCCGGTGCGCTGCTTGATATCCATCAGTTCAGGCGCTGCCGATGGCGCGCGGCCAGCACCACGTCACCGTGCAGCAGCAGCACCGCCACGCGGATGAATTCTTCGATCTCCGACAGAGCTTCGTCGTCATCATCACCGCCCGCTTCAAAATCCTCGCTCGAGGCACGGGCCAGGCTGGCCAGGTCGTTCAGCGCCTCCTCGCCTTCTTCGGACAGGGTCGGCCGGTGGCCGCCACTGCCCAGGCCGAAACCGCCCAGGAAGGAGCGGGTCCAGCTGAACATGGCGTCCGCCTGCGCGGCCACGTCGCTGCTGTCGGTCAACAGCAGCTCGAAGGCGAAGTCCCGGTCTTCCAGCTGCTTGATGGTGGCCTCCAGCAACTGCGCCAGCGCACTGTCGGCAGCCACCTGCGGCAGATTGTCGTCGGCCAGCACGCGCGCCGGCCAATCGTTGCCAGGGGCACCGCCAGCGGCCAGCCAGCCGCACAGCCCGCCATGCAGCTCGGCAGCAGTGGCGCCCAGGCCCAGTTCCTGGCTGGCGCGGGTAACGTCGTCGACGGAGGGAAGTTCGGTCATCGTGCGGCTCGTTCGGAAGGGAAACTGCGGAGCGCGCACGCGCGCGCCCGTGAGCCGGGTAGTGTAGCAATCTGTCCGCCTGCTCTCCGTAGCCGCCGGGCCCTGCTGCGGCAGTGCTTGACCGCCCTGACCCGGCTTGCCTATCGTGCGGGCATGGAACCCGCCGATCCCCTTGCCCAGCTGCAGGCCTTCGCCGCCCGTGTGGAGGCGTTGCTCGACCGCAACCAGCGGCTGGCCGAGGAGAACCGCAGCCTGCGCCACCAGCAGGAACAGCTGGTGGCCGAGCGCTCGACGCTGCTGGCCAAGAACGAGCAGGCGCGTTCGCGGGTGGAAGCGATGATCACCCGGCTCAAATCCCTGGAGCAGCACACATGAGTGCCGAACCGGTCAGCGTCCGTATCCTCGACCGTGAATACACGGTCGGCGTTGGTGGTGATGAACGCGACAGCCTGATGGCGGCCGCCCGCCTGCTGGATGCGCGCATGCGCGAGATCCGTGGCAGCAACCGGATGGCCGCGGTGGACCGCATCGCGGTGCTGGCGGCACTCAACCTGGCGCACGAGCTGCAGCTGCTGCGCGACGAGAACGCCCGCCAGGCGGTCGCCCTGCAACAGACCCTGGCCGACCTGAACCGGCGCCTCGATCGCGCGATCGACAGCAGCACCTGAGATAGGCGCGGAATGCGCCTTCTCTTTTCTGAATTGGCACGCACTGTTGCCGACGAACGGCCTATCCAGATCACACGCGGTAGCTATAATGGCCACGCGTTCTCTGCGGTACTCGACGGCATGTGCAAACATTCGCCTTGTCCCTTAAGAACGACACCGGGAGCGCGACAGCGCCGGGAGTGCAGGTCCGCCTTGCAGCGGGAAGCCCGATGGTTCTCCAGCGTTCCCACTTGAGCCCCCGGGTTCAAGGTCGTTTCGCATGCATCGACATTGCGGAGAATGCAATATTCCAGCAAGGGCGGCGTCTTCGGGCGTCGCCCTTGTTCTTTCCGGCACAATGATGGCTGATCCTTGCCGCACGCTGCCATGAACGACCCGCGACAGGCCCTGCGCCACGACCTGCGGCAACGCCGCCGCGACCTTTCCGCCCCCGTCCGTATCGCCGCTGCCGAATCGCTGGCCGATGCGCTGCTCGCACTGCCGTTCGCCCCGCGCGAAGGCGCCGTGGCCGGCTACTGGGCGCTGGATGGCGAAATCGCCCTGCATCGCTGGCAACTGCAGCTGCCCGATCGATTGACCTACTGCTTGCCGGTACTGCACGGCGACGTGCTGCGCTTCGCGCCTTGGCGCCCCGGCCAACCCTTGACCAGCAACCGCTACGGCATCCCCGAACCGGACCTTGCCATCGAAGACACGCTGGAACCGGCACAGATGGCCTTGGTGGTGACGCCGCTGGTGGGCTTCGACGCACAGTGCCGGCGGCTGGGCATGGGAGGCGGCTGGTATGATCGCAGCTTCGCCTTCCGCCATGATCGGCCGGCGCCACCCTGGCTGGTTGGCGCGGCATTCTCGGTGCAGCAGGTCGAGTCCTTGCCGGTAGCGTCCTGGGACGTGCCGGTGGATGCGATCTGCACTGAAGCCGGCACCCTGCTCCCTTCCGCTGCCCCCGTGAACGCATGACCGCCCGCAAGCGCTACTGGCTGATGAAGTCCGAACCGGACGCTTTTTCCATCGATGACCTGGCCAAGGTCAAGGTTGAACCCTGGAACGGCGTGCGCAACTACCAGGCGCGCAATTTCATGCGCGATGGCATGCAGGTCGGTGACGGCATCCTGTTCTACCACTCCAATACCAAGGTGCCCGGCATCGTCGGCCTGGCCACGGTGGCCAGCGCGGCCTACCCCGATGACACCCAGTTCGACCCGAAATCCGACTACCACGATCCCAAGAGCACGCGCGAGAACCCGCGCTGGATGCTGGTGGACGTGGCCTTCGACCGCAAGCTCAAGCAGGTGATCGCGCTGGACGAGATCAAGCTGCATGCCGAGGAACTCGGCGAAGGCTTCCCGCTGGTTGCCAAGGGCAACCGCCTGTCGGTGTTCCCGGTGACCGCTGCGCAGTGGAAGCTGCTGCTGTCGCTGGAAAAGAAATCCTGATTCCCTGCCTGAGAGCTCTCCGCAATGTCTGAAGCCAAGCGCCTGGCCGCCGAAAAGGCCATCGAGTACGTCGAAGACGGCATGATCGTCGGTGTCGGTACCGGTTCCACCGTCGCCTATTTCATTGATGCGCTGGCCCGCATCCAGCATCGCATCAAGGGTGCGGTGTCCAGTTCCGAACAGAGCACCGCGCGCCTGAAGCAGCATGGCATCGAGGTGATCGAGCTGAACCACACCGGCACCCTGTCGCTGTACGTGGATGGCGCCGACGAGTGCGATCCCGGCAAGTGCCTGATCAAGGGCGGCGGCGCTGCGCTGACCCGCGAGAAGATCATCGCCGAGGCCAGCGAGCGCTTCGTCTGCATCGTCGACCCGAGCAAGCAGGTACCGGTGCTGGGCAGGTTCCCGCTGCCGGTGGAAGTGATCCCGATGGCACGCAGCCTGGTTGCCCGCCAGATCCGCGACATGACCGGCGGCCAGCCGACCTGGCGCGAGGGCGTGGTGACCGACAACGGCAACCAGATCCTGGACATCCACAACCTGCAGATCACCGATCCGGAAAAACTGGAGCGTGAGCTCAACCAGCTGCCGGGCGTGGTCTGCGTCGGCCTCTTCGCACGGCGCCGTGCCGATGTGGTGATCGTCGGCGGCGAACCGCCGATCGTGCTCTGACTCTTTCGAAGGACCCTGACGATGTCGTTGCTGCGCTCACTGCTGATGCTCCCGCTGCTGGCCCTGACCGGCTGCGCCACCGATGCTGCCCGCCACTGGGTGGAACTTGACGGTGCGCGCTATGACGTTGAACTGGCCACCAACGATGAAACCCGTGCGCGCGGGTTGATGTTCCGCGACCAGATGGCCGAGGACCACGGCATGCTGTTCGTGCATGACCGCGAGGAAATGCAGGCGTACTGGATGAAGAACACCAAGATCGCGCTGGACATCCTGTACTTCGACAGCGAGCGGCGGCTGGTGAGCCAGCAGCGCGACGTGCCGCCGTGCTCGGCTGGTGACATGTGCCCGCCCTACCCCAGCGGTGGCCCGGCACGCTTCGTGCTGGAACTCAATGCCGGCCAGGCGGAGAAGCTCAAGCTGAAGGATGGCACCGAGCTGATCTTCGGCCCGGGCATCGAGAAGTAGGGGGCGGCCGGGCTGCGCCCGGCACCCGCCGAATCAACATCAAAAGCAAGAGCTGGGTTATCGAGGCATGGTGGGGCGGTGTGGGCTTGCAGGACACGCCGTAAACCCATCCCTGGGGGCTCGTAGGCGCCATCCATGGCGCCTGCGGTCCTGCAAGCCCACACCACCCCACCTCTGACAGCTTCCTGCCGCTGTTGGTGGGTGTCGACCTTGGTCGACACGGTAGATCCACGCCATGCGTGGATGGGGAGACGTGGGGGATGATGAATTCACGCCGCACTGCTTGAAACCGCCTGCGATTGCCGCCAGTCTGTGGACATGCAGGACCGGATCACACTCCCCGACTGGGATGCACTGGCCGACTTCGACGACGAGGCGCTGCCACTGCTGCCGACCGCGCTGCTGATCGCGCGCGATGAATATCCCGATCTGCAGCCGTCGACCTACGATGCGCTGGTGCAGAGCCACGTCGAGCACCTGCGTGCCGAGGTGGACAGCATCGAGCACAGCCCCCTGAAGATGGCGGCCATCAACCGGCATCTGTTCGATGAGCTGGGCTACAGCGGCGACCACCAGGAGTACTACGACCCGCGCAACAGCTACCTCAACCAGGTCTTCGAGCGGCGTCTGGGCAATCCGATCTCGCTGGCACTGGTGCAGATGGAGGTGGCGCGACGGCTGGGCATTCCGTTGGACGGCGTGTCATTCCCCGGTCATTTCCTGGTGCGCCTGCCGGTTGACGATGGCGTGCTGGTGATGGACCCGTTCAATGGGGGCCGCCCACTGGACGTGGACGAACTGCGCGAACGCGCCAAGTCGCACCTGGGCGGGCAGATGCCCGACGACCAGGTGCTGGCGCAGATCCTCGACCCTGCACCGAGCCGCGCGATCCTGATCCGCATGCTGCGCAACCTGCATGGGGTCTATGCCGAGGCCAGCGAGTGGGACCGTGCCGCGCGCAGTGCCGACCGCCTGCTCAAGCTGGCCCCCGAACAGGACGATGCCCTGCGCGATCGCGGCCTAGCTTACCTGCAGCTGGACTACCTGGCCGGCGCGCGCAACGACCTGGGCCTGTACCTGAAGCGCAATCCCGAAGCCAGCGACGCGCAATGGCTGCGCGAGAAGCTGATCGACCTGGGCGGACCGGTACCGCGGCTGCATTGAGGTTGTCCGGTGTGCGGACCAACGGTCCGCACCCACAGGAAGGTCTGCACCCACAGACAGGTCCGATCAATCGATCTCGACCATCTCGAAATCGTCCTTGGTCACACCGCAATCCGGGCAGGTCCAGGTCTCGGGGATGTCTTCCCAGCGCGTGCCCGGGGCGATGCCCTCTTCCGGCAGCCCATCCGCTTCGCGGTACAGGAATCCGCAGACCACGCACATCCAGGTACGCAGGGTGGTGGGGGTGGCTTCGCTCATCGGATAATCAGGGCTGGATTCACGGGCCGCCATTGTCCCATCGCGGTCCACTCACCGGTAGCCATCGATGACTTCTGCTTCCCCGGCGCCCCGCGGCGTCTACCTGATCACCCCGGATGAACCCGATACCGCCCGCCTGCTGGCGCGCACCGCGCCGCTGCTCGCCGCCGGCGCCACCTGGCTGCAGTACCGCAACAAGACCGCCAGCGATGCCCTGCGGCGGGAACAGGCCACGGCGCTGCAGGCCTTGTGCGCCGCCCACGGCGTGCCGCTGATCGTCAACGACGACCCGGCGCTTGCCCAGGCCATCGGCGCGGCGGGCGTGCACCTGGGCGGTACCGACGGTGATATCGGCGCCGCACGCAGCCTGCTCGGCCCGGACGCCATCATCGGCGCCTCCTGCTACGACCAGCTGGCCAACGCCGAGCGTGCCGTGGCGGCCGGCGCCAGCTACGTGGCCTTCGGCGCGTTCTTCCCCACCACCACCAAGGTCACCAGCAGCCGCGCCCACCCCGACCTGCTGCGGCAAAGCGCCGCACTGGGCGTGCCGCGGGTGGCGATTGGTGGCCTGAGCCCGGACAATGTCGGTCCCATCATCGATGCCGGCGCCGACCTGCTGGCCGTGGTCAGCGGCATCTACGCCGCGCAGGACCCGGTCGCGACCCAGCGCGCCTACCTCGCCCGATTCGATACGCCGCAGTAATACCCAGGAAACCCCATGAACCACGACCTGTCCCACGCCCTGTTCTCCCGCGCCCAGGAATTGCTGCCCGGCGGCGTCAACTCACCGGTGCGCGCGTTCAAGTCGGTCGGCGGCGAACCCTTCTTCGTCGAACGCGCTGACGGCGCCTACCTGTACGACGTCGACGGCAACCGCTATATCGACTACGTGGGATCGTGGGGCCCGATGATCGTCGGCCACAACCACACCGCCGTACGCCAAGCGGTGAAGAAGGCGATCGACAACGGCCTGTCCTTCGGTGCGCCGTGCGCAGCGGAAGTGACCATGGCCGAGACCATTACCCGGCTGGTGCCGTCGTGCGAGATGGTGCGCATGGTCAACTCCGGTACCGAAGCCACCCTGTCGGCGATCCGCCTGGCGCGCGGTGCCACCGGCCGCAGCTGCATCGTCAAGTTCGAAGGGTGCTACCACGGCCACGGCGACTCGTTCCTGGTCAAGGCCGGCAGCGGCATGCTGACCCTGGGCGTGCCGACCTCGCCCGGCGTGCCGGCCGGCCTGAGCGAACTGACCCTGACCCTGCCCTACAACGACTTTGAGGCGGCCACCGCTCTGTTCGAGGCACGCGGCAGCGAGATCGCCGGCCTGATCATCGAGCCGGTGGTGGGCAACGCCAACTGCATTCCGCCCCGCGAAGGCTACCTGCAGCACCTGCGCGCGCTGTGCACACAGCATGGCGCGCTGCTGATCTTCGACGAAGTGATGACCGGTTTCCGCGTTGCCCTCGGCGGTGCGCAGGCGCACTACGGCATCACTCCGGACCTGACCACCTTCGGCAAGATCATCGGTGGCGGCATGCCGGTGGGCGCCTACGGCGGCCGCCGCGAGCTGATGCAGCAGATCGCACCGGCCGGCCCGATCTACCAGGCCGGCACGCTCAGCGGCAACCCGGTGGCGATGGCCGCCGGCCTGGCCATGCTGGAGCTGATCCAGCAGCCGGGTTTCCACGACGATCTGAGCGCGCGCGCCGCACGCCTGTGCGCGGGCCTGGAAGCCGCCGCCACCGATGCGGGCGTAGCGGTGACCACCACCCAGGTGGGCGCGATGTTCGGGCTGTTCTTCACCACTGAGAAGGTGGAGACCTATGCCCAGGCCACCGCCTGCGACATTCCCGCGTTCAACCGTTTCTTCCACGCGATGCTGGACCAGGGCGTGTTCCTGGCACCGTCGGCGTACGAGGCCGGTTTCCTGTCCAGCGCCCACGATGATGCCGTGATCGAGGCCACGCTGGCAGCGGCACGCGTGGCGTTCAAGGCGGCCAAGGGCTGAACCCCGGCCTGGTAGGCGCCGACCTTGGTCGGCACTGCCTGCCCTCATCCACGCATGGCGTGGATCTACTGGATCGATGTGCTTCATCCACGCATGGCGTGGATCTACTGAGCTGCGTCCCTGGAGTAGAGCCACGCCATGCGTGGCTGCTGCGCACTCAACCGAAGACGAACTTGCCCTTCATCATCGCGAAGTGGCCGGGGAACGAGCAGAAGAAGGTGTAATCGCCGCCCTTCTGCATGCCCTTCGTGGAAAAACGCACGCGGGCAGTCTCACCACCGCCGATCACCTTGGTGTGGGCCAGCACGCGCTTGTCGGCCTTCGGCAGGTAACTGTCGGCCAGGGTCATGCGCATGCCCGCCATCGCCACCGGCTGGTAGTCGGCGGTGCGGGTCAGCACCCAGTTGTGGCCCATCGCGGTGGCGGCCAGCCTGCCGGTGTGGCGCAGGGTCAGGTCGATTTCGCTGCAATCGGCGGCCACCTTGATCTCCCGGCTGCTGAAGCTCATCTGGTCGGTGCTGTCGATGCTCACCGCACATACGCGCGCCATCGCCGATGGCGCCAGCATCAGCGCACCCAGCCCCACCGCTACCATCCAAGCCTTCATCGTCGCGTCTCCTGCAGGTTCGGTGGTCATTCTAGGCAGACACCTAGCCACCCGGCTGCGACCGTGTGTCGCAGTGGTGGTCCAGGGTTTGCGCGGGGATACGGCAATGGCATGCTCGACCGATGCGGATCGATCTTCTCCTGCTCGATGTCGATGGCGTGCTGCTGCACTACCAGCGTGCACAGCGCGTGCTGCATCTGGCGCAGGCGCTGGGTGTGCCGACCGCGCACGTGCAGGCCGCGCTGTACGACAGCGGGCTCGAAGTGGCACACGACAGCGGCACGCTGGATGGCGCGCGCTATCTGGCCCAGCTGGGCGAACGGCTCGGCACAACGGTAACGCTGCAGACATGGATCGCCGCCCGGCACGCGGCCAGCCACCCGCAACACGCCGTGCTGCAACGGCTGCATGCCCTGCAGGCGCCGATGGCGGTGCTGACCAATAATGGTCCCTTGATGACGCAGGCGCTGCCGACGCTGCTGCCGGAGCTGTATCCCATGCTGCACGGCCGGGTGTTCTGCAGCGCGGACTTCGGCCTGCGCAAGCCTGCGCCGGAGGTGTTCCTGCGCACGCTCGCAGCCCTCGACGTGGCACCGGCGCACACGTTGTTCGTCGATGACCTGTTCGTCAACGTGCGCGGTGCACGCGCAGCGGGCCTGCACGCGGAAACCGTGCAGGACGGACGCGGACTGGGGAAGGTACTGAAGCGCTACGGGGTGCGGTAGCGCCGGGCCATGCCCGACTAGCGCAGCGGCAGCAACGGGGTCAGCGCCCTCTCCACAGGAGAGGGGTCCGACCCCGGCGTCGGGAATTCAGCGCGCGGCGACGAACGCGGCAATCGCCGCGCGCAGGCGCTTCAGGCCTTCCGCCACTTCTTCGTCACTGATGTTCAGCGACGGCACGAAGCGCAGCACGTCCGGGCCGGCCTGCAGGGTCAACAGGCCCTGTTCGGCGGCGTGGTCGAGGATGGCACCGGCCTGTCCAGCGAACGCCTTGCTCAGCACCGCGCCCAGCATCAGGCCGCGACCGCGGACTTCGCTGAACACCTTGAACTCATCGTTGATGCGGGCAAAGCCATCGCGCAGCGCCTTCGACTGGCGGCTGACATTGGCCGCGATCTCGGCCGAGGCCAGCTTGCGCAGCGCCACGCGGGCGACGGCCGCGGCCAGCGGATTGCCGCCGAAGGTGGTGCCGTGGGCACCGAACTGCATGGTCTCGGCCACCTTCGGGCCGGCCAGCATCGCGCCGATCGGGAAACCACCACCCAGCGCCTTGGCCAGGGTCACCATGTCCGGCACCACGTCATCCTGCCAATGCGCGAACAAGGTACCGGTACGGCCCATGCCAGCCTGGATCTCGTCCAGCACCAGCAGCGCGTTGTGCTGGTCGCACAGTTCGCGCACGCGCTTGAGGAAACCGGACTTGGCCGGCATCACCCCGCCCTCGCCCTGGATCGGCTCCAGCATCACCGCCGCCACGTCGCCGGCGGCCATCGCCGTTTCCAGCTGCACTTCATCGTTGAAGTCGATGTAGCGGAAGCCACCCGGCAGCGGCTCGTAGCCTTCCTGGTACTTCGGCTGCGCGGTAGCGGTCACCGCGCCCATGGTGCGGCCGTGGAAGCTGCCGCGGAAGGTGATGATCACGCGCTTGTCGGCCGGGCGGCCCTGGCTGGAGGCCCATTTGCGGACCATCTTGATCGCCACTTCGTTGGCTTCGGCGCCGGAGTTGCACAGGAACACGCGCTCGGCGAAGCGGCTGGCCTTCACCAGTTCCTCGGCCAGGTGCAGCGGCGGCGCGCTGTAGAACACGTTGCTGGTGTGCCACAGCTTGCCGGCCTGTTCGACCAGCGCGGCGACCAGGTCCGGGTCGTTGTGGCCCAGGCCACACACGGCAATGCCGGCGGCCAGGTCGATGAACTCACGGCCCTGGCTGTCCCACACGCGGGCGCCCTGGCCTCGCTCCAGCACCACCTGGCGGGGCTTGTACACCGGCAGGTAGTAGTGCGACAGGGAGATCAGCGGATCGGTAGCGGCGGTCATGGCGGTCAGCAGGGTTCAGGAATGCCCATTCTCGCGCTGGAACCCGTGCGGCACAATGCACGCATGCGACCGTTTTCCGCCCCCCAGCTGAACCCCGCCACCGAGACCGGCTGGCGCCGCCGGTGGTTCGACATCATCTACCGCCACGACAGCCGGCCCTCGCGCAATTTCGACCTGCTGCTGGTCTACGCGATCATCGCCAGCGTGCTGGTGGTGATGTTCGACAGCGTGCAGCGCTTCCACATCGCCCATGCCGACTGGCTGTACGTGCTGGAATGGGGCTTCACTGTGCTGTTCACCGCCGAATACGTGCTGCGCCTGGTGGTGGTCAAGCGCCCGCTGCGCTACGCGGTGAGCATCTGGGGCATCATCGACCTGGCCTCGATCCTGCCGACCTACCTGTCGCTGTTCATTCCCGGTGCGCAGAGCCTGCTGGTGGTGCGCGCACTGCGCATCCTGCGCGTGTTCCGCATCCTCAAGCTGACCCGCTACATCGAAGAAAGCGGCGTGCTGATGCAGTCGCTGTGGCGCAGCCGGCGCAAGATCCTGCTGTTCCTGTTCACGGTGGTCACCATCACCATCATCGCCGGCACGCTGATGTACGTGATCGAGGGACCGAACCACGGCTTCACCAGCATTCCCAGCAGCATGTACTGGGCGGTGGTAACGATGGCCACGGTCGGCTTCGGCGACATCGTGCCGCAGACCGTGCTCGGCCGCTTCGTCACCTCAGTGCTGATCCTGATCGGTTACAGCATCATCGCCGTGCCCACCGGCATCTACACCGCCGAACTGGCCAGCACCATGCGCGATGCCGAGCTGGCCGCGCGCCGCGATGCCCGTGGCTGCCCGCACTGCGGGCTGGAAGGCCACGAGCCGGATGCGCGGCACTGCCGCAAGTGTGGCGGACCGCTGCCGGATACGTTCAGCCACTGAGGGTGAGCCCGGCCGACGGCCGGTACCACCGTAGGCACAGTAGATCCACGCCATGCGTGGATGAAGCCCCACCGAAGCCAGCACAGTAGATCCACGCCATGCGTGGATGCTTCTGGCTCAATCCAGGAACAGATCCGGCAGCAACGGACGCGACGCATCCACCGCATACCCGGAAAGATCGGTCACGCCAGCTTCGGCCAGCACCTCGTCATCGATCAGGAAACGGCCGTGGAAACCGGCCGCCTCGCGCACCAGCACCGCGTGTGCCGCGTCGGCCATGATCTGCGGCGTGCGGCAGCCACCGACGTCCACGCCGGGAATCATGTTGATCGCATCGGTCGCAATGACCGTGCGCGGCCACAGCGCATTGACCGCCACGCCCTGCGGACCGAACTCGGCGGCCAGGCCGAGGGTGACAAAACTCATGCCCATCTTCGCCAGCGTGTAGCCGGTATGCGCGCCCCACCACTTGGGCTCGAGGCTCGGCGGCGGCGCGAGGGTCAGGATATGCGGGTTCGGCGCCTGCAGCAGGTACGGCAGGCAGGCCTGCGCGCACAGGAAGCTGCCGCGCGAATTGACCTGCTGCATCAGGTCGAAGCGCTTCATCGGCGTGTCCAGGGTGCCGCGCAACCAGATGGCGCTGGCGTTGTTGACCAGGATGTCGATGCCACCGAACGTGTCCACGGCGGCAGCAACGGCCGCCTGCACCTGGTCTTCTTCGCGGATGTCGCACTTCAGCGCAAGGCCCTGGCCACCGGCTGCAGTGACGGCCTCGGCAGCACTGTGGATGGTACCCGGCAGCTTCGGATTGGGCACCGACGACTTGGCGGCAATGGCGACGTTGGCGCCGTCGCGCGCGGCGCGCAACGCGATCGCCAGGCCGATGCCACGCGAGGCACCGGTGATGAAAAGGGTTTTGCCCTGCAGACTGCCCACGTTCCACACTCCAGCGTATGCAATGAGCCGCTAGTATGCCGCGCCGACGCGGAGTTCACCGCACGTTGACGATACTGGCGCCCCGGTCACTGCACGAGGTCCATGCCATGCGCTGTTCCCGCCTGTTGTTGCCTGCCCTGGGCCTGGCCCTGCTCACCGCCTGCCAGGGCCGCTCGCCCGAACCCGGCAGCGCGCCGGCCAAGGATGACGCCGCCAGCGTCGACAAGGCCACCGGTGATGGCAAGCTGCGCTGGAGCGAGGCCGTTGTCTGGGATGGTGACCTCAACGCCTGCCGCCAGGGCGACAGCGCGGCCACCCGCGATTGCCTGCGCGATGCGATGCAGTCCGGTGGGGCCAGTGCCGATGCGGTCACTGCGGCCGAGCAGCTGTCCACCGGTGGCGAACTGGCCTACGTGACCGCCTGGCATGAACACGACGGCCTGGGCGTGGCCACCGTCGAGTATCCGTTCCGCGCCAATACCAATGAAGGCACGCGCCTGGTCGATGCCGCAGGCAAGCGTATCGACGTGGATGCGGTGCAGCTGGACGACACGCTGCGCGCCGATCCCGGCGTGCAGGAGGTGCTCAAGGCGCATCCGCAGGCCACGCCGTTCGCGCCGGCGCAGGCCGCGGGTACCGCGGCGCTGGATGGGGGCGGCATCCGCCTGCTGTACCGCACGCCGCTGCGCGACTGCCATGCGTGCCCGGACGTGGGCCAGCTGCAGATCGGCTATGACTTCGATGGCAAGCGCAACTTCATCGGCCAGCAGGTGGTGCCGGTGACGCCGTAGGGGTTTGCCGCGCCATGCGGCAACGCGCATCCACGCATGGCGTGGATCTACTGATATCCGCGCACCTGCTTGCTCAGCAGGTGCGGCGCGATCCATCGATGCACCGGTGCCACCGGCAGCATGTACAGGCGGCCGAACGCGTTGTGGGTGTGCACCACCGTCGCCACTTCCAACATATCGCCGTGCCATTGCAGCGCCAGCTGCACGCGCAGATGGCGGTCGTTGTCTTCCAGCACGATGGCATCCTTGTCCAGCGCCTGCAGGGTGAAGATGCCGAGGCGTTGCCCGGGCTGCGGATCAGCGGTCTGCTGCACCACGCGCAGCGAGCCGAGATCCTTCATGCCCAGCAGCCGCATGCCTCTGTTGCGCAGCGCCATCAGTCCATCGAACCAGCCGGGCACCGTCGCTGCCATATCGCGGTAGGCCTGCAGTGCCGAGCGTCCGTTGCGTGGCGCCGCCGCCTGGCAGGCATGGACGAAATCGGCGCCCGGCAGTTGCGAACGCAGCACGCTGCCTTCGCTCAGAAGTGCGCTCATGGCTTGGGGCCCTGCCCTTCGTTGTCTTCCCAATGCAGGATGCGGCGGGTGACGAAGCGGTAGACCGGCTTGCCGGTGGCGAACCAGAGATCGCGCACCCACGAGGTGCGCTTGAGCACGCGCTTCTCCACCGGCGTCAGCGACTCCCGGCAGTACATGCGCTTGTGCTTGAGCAGGTGGCGCAGGTCTTCGCGCGCCAGCAAGCGCATCCAGCGCGAGCGCGGGTCGCCGATCACCGCCAGCTGGAAGTCGATCAGGGCCGGGCGACCGTCCTCGGTCACCAGCCAGTTGGCTTCCTTGGCCAGGTCGTTGTGGACCACACCGCGCCGATGCAGCTGCTGCAGCAGGCGGCGTGCGGCGCGGAACCAGGCCACGTCGCCGCGCGGCGGGCGCTGGTACATCGCATCGCCAGCCATGAAGCTGCGGTCGAGATGACGACCATTCCAGTCCAGCAGTTGCGGCACGTCGGCCATGCCGTGGATGTGCTTCAGCGCGCGCGCTTCGCGCCGCGCCAACCACCATGCAGGCAACCGCAGCCACAGCGGCGTGGCACCCAGATCGCGGCGCACGAAGGGGCCTTCTGGGCCCTGCACGAGGAGGATCCGGCCAAAGCTGTCGGCCTTCAGTGCATGCGTTGGCGCGTCGTTGGATACAGGCATGGCGACATTCTAGGCGATGGCGCCGGTTGCAAACGGTCACCAAGCGGCTGGGAACCAGTCACCTTCACGCCCCTATAATCGGGAAATGGACTCTTCATGGATCGACGCCACCCTCGCGTGGATTGCCGCTCATCCCGTGTTGGCGGGTGCGGTCATCTTTCTGATCGCCTTCTGCGATGCGGTCATCATTCTTGGCGCCATCGTGCCGGCGCTGCCGTTGCTGTTCGCCGTTGGCGTGTTCATCGGCCTGGGCCAGATCTCCGGGCCGTATGCGGTTGCAGCCGCAGCGCTGGGTGCGTTCGCCGGTGATGGCATCAGCTACTGGATAGGCCGGCGCTGGGGCGACCGCCTGCGTGGCGTCTGGCCGTTCAGCCGCTACCCGCAGCTGCTTGACCGGGGCGAGAACCTGTTCCGCCGCAATGCGTTCAAGAGCATCCTGATCGCCCGCTATGTCGGTGCCATCCGGCCATTCGTGCCCGCCATCGCCGGCATGATGAAAATGCCCGCGAGCCGTTATGTACAGGCCAGTGGCATCGCCAGTATTTCCTGGGCTGTGCTGTTCCTGGCCCCGGGCTGGATCCTCGGCGAGGCCTATGACACCGTCGCTGCGGTTGCCGGCCGGCTGGTCGTGGTGGCGGGCCTGCTGGCGGTGATCCTCAGCCTGGTCTGGGCCATCGTGCTGTACGGCTATCGCTGGTCGGCCGCACGCATGGACAACTGGCTGGCCCGCCTGCTCGACTGGTCCAACCGCCACCCGACACTCGGCCGCTACACCGTCGGGGTGCTCGATCCGAAGCGCCGCGAGTCGGTACCGCTGGCGATGCTGGCGCTGATGCTGCTGCTGTTGGGCTGGGGCTGGTTCGCGCTGTTGACCGTGGTGGTCGCCCATGGCGAACCCCTGGCAGTGGATCTGCTGGTGCACCAGGCAATGCTGGCCCTGCGCAATCCGCTGGCCGATTACCCGATGGCCGCGTTGGCGTCGCTGGGCGCATGGCAGGTGCTGCTGCCGGCAACCGCTGCAGCGATGGGCTACCTGGTCTGGCGCCGGCGCTGGATGGCGGCTGCACATTGGCTGGCCGCATTGGCCTTCGGCCTGGCCCTGACCAAACTGCTCGGCGCCACCGTCGATGTGGTGCGCCCGATCGATGCCAGCAGCGGCTTTGGCTTCCCGTCGGTGTCGGTGACCATGGCCACAATCACCTTCGGCTTCTTCGCGGTGCTGATCGCCCGCGAAATGCCCGGCCGCACCCGCGTCTGGCCGTACCTGGTATCGGGCATCGTGGTCAGCCTGATCGGCTTCTCGCGCTTGTACCTGGGCGCGCACTGGCTGAGCGACGTCATCGGCGGCATGTTGTTCGGCACCTTCTGGCTGCTGGTGCTGGGCATCGCCTACCGCCGCCGCTTCAACCGCTCGTTCTGGGTCAAACCGGTGGCATGGCTGTTCTACGGCGTCTTCGCGGTGGCGGCAATGTGGTACGCACCGCGCAACATCGCCATCAAGCTGGAACGCTTCGAGCCGACCCTTCCGGCGCCGCTGGCGATGGACGCGCAGGCCTGGTGGCAGCAGGACTGGGCGAAGCTGCCGGCACGCCGCAACGAATTCGACGATGACCAGCGCTGGCCGCTGGACGTGCAGGTGGCCGGTCCATTGGCGCCGCTGCAGGCGCAGCTGGAAGCGCGCGGCTGGCAGGTGCAGGCCCAGGCCGGCTGGCAGGAAGCACTGCTGATGCTGGACAAGAACACCGGCGCCGATGAACTGCCGGTGCTGCCGGCGACGCTGGATACGCGCGTCGAAGCACTGCTGATGGTGCGCCAGGGCGCGCAGGCCGATGAGCGCTACGTGCTGCGATTGTGGCAGGCGCCGGCGCAGCTGCAGCCGGGCGACACGCCGTTGTGGCTGGGCAGCGCGCAGACCCTGCGCTACGAGCGTCACTTCCAGTGGATCGGCATGTGGCACCCCGTGCGTGGGATCGATCCGGCGTTGAACGCCGTGAAGGAAGCGGTGCAGACGCTGCCTCAGCAGGAAGCCGTGCACCCGGAGACCGGCCTGCCGGTACTGCGGTTGAAGACCGCCACGCCGTAACGAACCCGCCGGGCATGGCCCGGCGCGACTGCTCCGCCTGGTAGTCGCCAACCTTGGTTGACGCTTTCGGAAAAGGCTGCCAACCAAGGTTGGCATCTACCGACGACGCCGGGCCATGCCCGGCGACCACAGCGGCCGGGTTTTACGGCATCCAGCCCAGCAGTTGCTGCAGGCGCTGGTGCGGGTCGTCCAGCTGCAGCAGCTGCAAGCGCTGCTGCTCGCTCAGCGGCAGCAGCTCGGCCAGCCGCCAGCTGACCCAGCTGGCCTGATCCATCAATGCCGGCGTAGCCGGTGCGAACGCCGTGCCCGCCTGCTCGATGATGTGGTCCAGTACCGTCGCCAGCAGCGCATGCTGCGGACGCAGTTCGTCATCGGGATCCTCATCGCACCAGCGCACATCGGCAACCACCAGCCCGTTGTCGCGCACGCGCGTGCGCTCGACGTGGAAACGGCGGGTACCGCGCAGTCGCAGCTGCAGCACGCCATCGGCACCGACATCGAAGTCCTCGATCTTCACCTGCACGCCAAAGGCGGCCGGCGTTGCCGGTGCCCCCACTTCGTGCCCTTCCAGGATCAGGCAGACACCGAAACCTTCGCCGCTGCGGCCGGTTTCGCGGACCAGATCCAGGTAGCGTGGCTCGAACACGCGCAGGCCGATGGCCGCGCCCGGAAGCAGCGTCGTATGCAGGGGGAACAGCGGCAGCGAACCCTCGCCGCTCATCGTGCCTGCAGTCCTGCAAGGAAGCGACGCGGCGCGCCGTCGAAGCCACCGTTGGACATGAACACCACATGGTCGCCGCTGCGCACGTCGGACTGCAGCTGCGCCAACAACGCATCGGTATCGGCCACCGCATGTGCCTGTCCACGCACTGCCGCGATCACCGCTGCCGCATCCCATGCCAGCTCCGGGCGGTGCAGGAACACCACCTCGTCGGCCAGCGCCAACGACGGTGCCAACGCTTGTGCGTGAGCGCCCAACCGCATCGAATTGCTGCGCGGCTCCATCGCCACCACGATGCGGGCATCACCGACCCTGGCACGCAGACCTTCGAGGGTGGTCGCAATCGCGGTCGGGTGATGGGCGAAGTCGTCGTAGACGGTGATGCCATCGTGGTTGCCGATCACTTCCATGCGCCGCTTGACGCTGCGGAAGCGCGCCAACGCCGGGATCACCTCGGCCGGCGCAACACCCACTGCGTGCGCAGCGGCCAGTGCAGCCAGGCCATTGAGCACATTGTGCCGGCCCAGCAGCGACCAGTGCACATCGCCCAGCGCCTGCCCGCGATGATGGACGCGGAACGCGCTGCCATCGGCGGCCAGCAGCTCGGCATGCCATTCCAGCGCGGGGTCGAAGCCGAAGCGTTCGACCGGGGTCCAGCAGCCCATCGCCAGCACTTCGGCCAGGTGCGCGTCTTCGCCATTGACGATCAGGCGGCCGCGCGCCGGCACGGTACGCACCAGGTGGTGGAACTGGCGCTGGATCGCCGCCACGTCGGGGAAGATGTCGGCGTGGTCGTATTCAAGGTTGTTGAGGATCGCCACCAGCGGCCGGTAGTGCACGAACTTGCTGCGCTTGTCGAAGAACGCGGTGTCGTACTCGTCGGCTTCGACAACGAACTCGCGGCCCTGGCCCAAGCGGGCGGACACGCCGAAGTCCTCGGCCACGCCGCCGATCAGGAAGCCGGGGGAGCGACCGGCATTCTCCAGCAGCCAGGTCAGGATGGTGGTGGTGGTGGTCTTGCCATGGGTACCGGCCACGGCCAGGGTGTCACGGCCCGGCAGGACCTGCTCGGACAGCCACTGGGCGCCGGAAATGTAGCGCTGGCCGGCGTCCAGGACGGCTTCGACGGCAGGATTGCCGCGCGACAGCGCGTTGCCGATCACCACCTGCCCGGTGCCCTCCGGCACGCTGTCGGCGCGGTAGCCCTGGTCCAGAGTGATGCCCAGCTGCTCGAGCTGGGTCGACATCGGCGGATAGATGGCCTGGTCGCTGCCACTGACCGTATGGCCCAGTTCCCGCGCCAGGGCGGCCACGCCACCCATGAAGGTGCCGGCGATTGCAAGGATATGTACGCTGCTCATGACCGGGGATTGTGACCGATCACGGCTGTATAGGGCCATTGTCAGCACCGGGGTAAGAGAACCCCTACAGCTGCTGTGAGAAAACTCCAGCCACATGTCAGGGAATTCCTGATAGCGATGTTCTGTGAACCCGGACACAATTCAGGATGCCAGCCGCAGTACCCGAACCGGTCCTACTCCCCAAGAGGCCATCCCCAAGGGAGCTCATGCTGTGGGGGCCCTGAGCAAGCCCTTTGCTGGCACCTATGAAACGAAACAGGCCTGATCCTCGCGGATCAGGCCCGTTTTTTTTGCGCCTGCGGTGGCCGGCATCAACCGGCCACACGAGGGTCAGCGCTTGATCGCCGCCAGGATGCGGGCTTCGATCTCGTCCAGTTCGCCGACGCCATCGACGCGGGCCAGGGTGCCCCGGCCGGAGTAGAAGTCCACCACCGGAGCAGTCTGCTCGGTGTAGACCTGCAGGCGCTTGCGCACCGATTCCGGATTGTCGTCAGCGCGGCCCTGCTCCTGCGCACGGCCGGCGATGCGCTCGACCAGCAGCTCGGTGGCCACGTCCAGCTGCACCACGGCATCCAGCGGCTGGCCGATCTCGGCCAGCATGCCGTCCAGCGCGTTGGCCTGGGCCACATTGCGCGGATAGCCGTCAAGGATGAAGCCCTTGGCGACATCGGCCTGGGCCAGGCGCGACTTCAGCATGCCCAGCAGGATCTCATCGGACACCAGGTTGCCGGCATCCATCACCGACTTGGCCTGCTTGCCCAGCTCCGAGCCGGCGGCAATTTCAGCGCGCAGCATGTCGCCAGTGGAAATGTGGGCGATCTCGAGCTTTTCCTTCAGGCGCGTCGCCTGTGTCCCCTTGCCCGAACCGGGCGGTCCCAACAGAACCAATCGCATTGACCTGACTCCAACGTGTTGAAAATAAAGAAGGTTCGCGCCCCGGACGGTCCGGTATCGCTGCACCGCAATAGCGCCACTTTAGCGCATCCGGGTAATGTCCCTGCAATGTCCCCTCCCCCGAACAGGTAGAAGCATGCGCAATGGCACCCTCCTTTACGCCCAGTCCGGCGGCGTCACCGCCGTCATCAACGCCACTGCCGCGGCGGTGATCGAACAGGCCCGCGCCAAGGGAATCAAGGTCCTGGCTGCGCGCAACGGCATCCTCGGCGCCCTGCGCGAGGAGCTGATCGACACCAGCAAGGAGAGTGCTGCAGCCATCCGCGCCCTGGCCCACACCCCCGGCGGCGCGTTCGGCTCGTGCCGGGTCAAGCTGAAATCGCTGGAGGCCGACCGTGCACGTTACGACCGCCTGCTGGAGGTCCTGCGCGCCCATGACGTGCGCTGGTTCCTCTACAACGGCGGCAACGACTCGGCCGATACCGCACTGAAGGTGTCGCAGCTGGCAAAAAGCTCCGGCTACGACCTGACCTGCATCGGCGTGCCCAAGACCATCGACAACGACCTGGCGGTGACCGACACCTGCCCCGGCTTCGGCTCGGCGGCCAAGTACACGGCCGTGTCCGTGCGCGAAGCGGCGTTGGACGTGGCGGCGATGGCCGAGACCTCCACCCGCGTCTTCATCTACGAGGCGATGGGCCGCCACGCCGGCTGGCTGGCCGCGGCCGCCGGCCTGGCCGGCACCGGCGAGGACGACGCCCCGCACATCATCCTGCTGCCCGAGCGCGCCTATGACGAGGCCGCGTTCCTGGCCAAGGTCAAGGCCGTGGTCGCGCGCGTGGGCTACTGCGTGGTGGTGGCGTCGGAAGGCATCGCCACCGCCGATGGCCGCTTCGTCGCCGACGCCGGCGGCGGCAAGGACTCCTTCGGCCATTCGCAGCTGGGCGGCGTGGCCGCGCATCTGGCCGGGAGGGTCAAGGACCAGCTGGGGCTGAAGGTGCACTGGGCCCTGCCCGACTACCTGCAGCGATCGGCCCGCCACCTGGCCAGCAAAACCGACTGGGAACAGGCCCAGGCGGTGGGCAAAGCCGCCGTGCAGCTGGCGCTGAAGGGCCAGAACGGGGTGATGCCGGTGATCGTACGCAGCAGTGATGCACCGTATCGCTGGAAGATCGAAGCCGCACCGCTGTCGAAGATCGCCAACCACGAGAAGAAGATGCCGGCCAGCTTCATCCGTCGCGATGGCTTCGGCATCACGGCCAAGGCGCGCGCCTACCTGCAGCCGTTGATCAAGGGCGAAGCACCGTTGCCGTACGGTAGCGATGGCCTGCCGAAGTACGTGACGCTGAAGAACGTGGCGGTGAAGCAGAAGCTGCCAGCGTTCGAAGGCTGAAGCCGTAAAGGGGACGGAGGGGATTAAGTCGTATACGCCCTTCCGTCACCTCCACCAGTGTCAGCGGCGGGTCGGATACGACTTAATCCCCTCCGTCCCCTTTTTGCGAGGAATGCCATGGCGTTGCGTGTTGTTCGACTTGGCTCTCCGCGTGCGCCCGGTGAAGGCCTGCGCATCGGCACTGTGCGGCGCCCGCCGCGCGGTGTGCCGCGCAGCGAATTTGCCCGGCAGGACTGGTACGACGTGTGGTTCCCGACGCTGTCACCCAGCGCCGAGCTGGTGAAACAGGCGCATGAGGCGAAGAGCGCTGCCGATTGGAATGCGTTCTTCCGCCACTACAAAGCCGAGATGAAGGCGCCTGATGCGGCGCATGCGCTGAATCTGCTGGCCGCACTATCGCAGCACAGCGATATCGCGGTGGGCTGCTATTGCGAGGACGAGGCGCAGTGCCACAGATCGGCACTGCGCGAGCTGCTGGTGGCGCGTGGAGCGAGGCTTGCGGATTGATCGCGGGGTTGCCGGCCAGCGGCCGGCACTACCCGGGTCTCCCTTCCAGTAGATCCACGCCATGCGTGGATGCCTGGCCTCAATTGCAGGCCTTGCCCAGGTCTCCCTCCCAGTAGATCCACGCCATGCGTGGATGCTCAGCCTCAATTGCAGGCCTTGCCTTCCATCTGCAGCTGCGCGGCGAACATCGTCACCTGCGGGATCTTGCCGGCGGCGGCCTGCTTCTTGGCTTCTTCCAGATAGATGCGCGACTGTCCCTGCCCATCCAGCGCCTGCGCGTTGTTCACCGGAAGGCGCCATACGCGCACCACCGCCTGCTGTGCCGGGCAGGCGGCATTCGGAACACGGATCACATCATTGAGTTTCCAGCCCTTGTCTGCGCTTGGTTGCGCCTTGCTGTAGTCGACAAAGCGGGCACGCGGCTGGCACTGCTCGCTGGTACGCACCGCCGAGAAACGATAGGGCTCGGCGGCCTGGCCGGTGAACTCGCCTTCCAGGCGGGCACAGGCTTCGGGAATCTGCCGCAACGTATGCACGGCGCCGACCGCTTGTGGTGCACCAACCGCTCGCTGCAGTTCCGGTGCTTCCGCCGCGAAGGCAGGCAGGGCCGGGGCCAGAACGGCAAGCATCAACAGGGACAGGCGCATGGGGATTCTCCGACGGGACTGCGCGCAGGCTTGCAGAGGTTGGCTTAACGGGGTGCAAAGGTGGCGATGGGGACGACGGATATCGCGTCGGTGCAGCAACCGCTGCGCTCGCCGGGCGCGGCCCGGCGCTACCATCCGGGCGCAGGTGCACGCATACTGCGGAAACCAGGGAATGCTGAACACCGCCATACGTCGGACGACCACCAAGGTCGGTACGGGTTGGTTCCAGGCTGCAGCCCGTCGTCCCCCTCGTGGTGCCGTTCATCGCCACTGGATGCTTGTCCATCCATTCTGCGGAGGGGTCTAATGCTGGAACGTCACGGGCTGTCATTGGCGCTGGGCTGCGCCATTCTCGCGATCCTGTACGGAATCGTCTCGGCGCGCTGGATCCTGCGCCAACCCACCGGCAATGAACGCATGGTCGCCATCGCCACGGCCATCCAGGAAGGTGCGCGCGCCTACCTCAACCGCCAGTACCTGACCATCGGCATCGCCGGCGTGGTGCTGTTCGTGCTGGTCGGCGTCTTCCTGAGCTGGTACACCGCGATCGGCTTCGCGGTCGGTGCGGTGCTGTCCGGTGCCGCGGGCTACATCGGCATGAACGTGTCGGTGCGCGCCAACGTACGCACCGCAGAGGCAGCGCGCCACGGCATCAGCGCGGCAATGGACGTGGCCTTCCGCGGCGGCGCGATCACCGGCATGCTGGTGGTCGGCCTGGGCCTGCTCGGCGTGGCCGGCTACTACGCGCTGCTGCTGCGGCTGGGCCTACCGATGGAACAGGCACTGCATGCGCTGGTCGGCCTGGCCTTTGGTTCATCGCTGATCTCGATCTTCGCGCGCTTGGGCGGCGGCATCTTCACCAAGGGTGCCGATGTCGGCGCCGATCTGGTCGGCAAGGTCGAAGCAGGCATTCCCGAGGACGACCCGCGCAACCCGGCGGTGATCGCCGACAACGTCGGCGACAACGTGGGCGACTGCGCGGGCATGGCCGCCGATCTGTTTGAAACCTATGCCGTCACCGTGATCGCCACCATGTTGCTGGGCAGCCTGATGCTGGCCGAAGCTGGTGCCAATGCGGTGCTGTATCCGCTGGTGCTGGGTGGTGTTTCGATCATCGCTTCGATCATCGGCGCGCTGTTTGTGAAGGTGAAGCCCGGTGGTTCGATCATGGGAGCGCTGTACAAGGGGGTGATCGTCTCCGGTGTGTTGGCAGCGATCGCGTTCTACCCCATCACCACCGGACTGATGAGTGACAACGTGCACGGGCCGATGGCGCTGTATGGCTGTGCGCTGATCGGCCTGGTATTGACCGGCCTGATCGTGTGGATCACCGAGTACTACACCGGCACCCAGTACAAGCCGGTGCAGCATGTTGCGCAGGCCTCGACCACCGGCCACGGCACCAACATCATTGCCGGCCTCGGCATCTCGATGAAGTCCACCGCGCTACCTGTGATCGCCGTCTGCGCGGCGATCTGGGGCGCGCACGCACTGGCCGGGTTGTACGGCATCGCCATCGCCGCCACTGCAATGCTGTCGATGGCGGGCATGATCGTCGCACTCGATGCCTACGGGCCGATCACCGACAACGCCGGTGGCATCGCCGAGATGGCCGAGCTGCCCTCGGAGATCCGCGACATCACCGATCCGCTCGATGCAGTGGGCAACACCACCAAGGCGGTAACCAAGGGCTATGCCATCGGCTCGGCGGCACTGGCCGCACTGGTGTTGTTCGCCGACTACACGCACAACCTGCAGGCGGCCAATCCCGGCCAGGAGTTCCGCTTCGACCTCAGCGACCACACCGTGATCATCGGCCTGCTGATCGGTGGCCTGATTCCCTACCTGTTCGGTGCGATGGCAATGGAAGCCGTCGGTCGCGCGGCCGGCGCGGTCGTGGAGGAAGTGCGGCGGCAGTTCCGCGAGATTCCCGGCATCATGCAGGGCACCGCCAAGCCGCAGTACGACAAGGCGGTGGACATGCTGACCCGCTCGGCAATCCGCGAAATGATCGTGCCGTCGCTGCTGCCGGTGGCGGTGCCGGTGGTGGTCGGCCTGCTGCTGGGGCCACGCGCGCTGGGCGGGCTGCTGATCGGTACGATCGTCACCGGGCTGTTCGTGGCCATTTCGATGACCACCGGTGGTGGTGCCTGGGACAACGCCAAGAAGTACATCGAGGACGGCCACTTCGGTGGCAAGGGCAGCGAGGCGCACAAGGCAGCGGTGACCGGTGACACCGTGGGTGATCCGTACAAGGACACCGCCGGCCCGGCGATCAACCCGCTGATCAAGATCATCAACATCGTGGCGCTGCTGCTGGTGCCGTTGCTGTAGATCCACGCCATGCGTGGATGTCGGCTCCGATGGGGTCAGAGCCCTTTCCTGCGGAAAGGGATCCGACCCCGCTGCAGACCCTGCCGACGGTCAGCGCCCACGCAGGAAGAACGACACCGGCACCATCACGTCCACCGGGTCGCCGGCCACTTCGGCCGGCGGCGCCGGTACCGGGCTGGCGCGCTGCACGGTGTCCAGCGTCTCCTGGTCGAGCAGTGCGAAGCCGCTGCTGCGGCCCAGCCTCACGCCGGAGATTGCTCCATCACGGGCCACCGCGAAGCGCACGTAGACCACTCCCTGCTGGCGCAGTCGTTCGGCCTGGCGTGGATAGCGCCGATGCTTCTGCAGGTGCCCGAGCAGGCGTCCTTCCCAGGTCGCCTCGGCACGGTTGCGCTCACCGGACGTGGTCTGAGGTGCCGTGTAGCGCGTGGCCGCATCGGCGCCCACCTGTGGTGGTGCGCTGGTCTGTGCGACGTTGGCTTCGGCGGCGTCCGGCGAGGGCACCGGTTCCGGTGTACGCGGCGGTGGCAGGTCACCCTGCGGCTGCAACGGCACCTTGGGTTGCTCGCGCGGGGCGGGTTTCGGCGCCTGCCGCTGCTGTTGCTGCTGCAGCGGCCCCGTGGCGACCTCGCGTGGCGACACCGATGGTGCCTGTGCCATCGGTGCCAGTTCCAGCATCAGCGCTGCGGGCGGCGCAGTGGCCGCCAGAGCCGGCGCACGTGCCGCCCACCAGCAGGCCGTGCCGATCAGCAGTGCATGCACCAGCAGCACGATCACCAGGCTGGTCGCCCAGCGCCGCAGTCCTTTCATCGCGCGCCCTGCTCCAGGCCGACCAGCGCTACCTTCAGGTAGCCTGCCGCACGCAGTGCATCCAGTGTCGCCATCAATTCGCCGTAAGGCACCTGGGTATCGGCGCGCAGGAAGATGCGCTGCGCGGTGTCATCGTGGGTAGCTGCCTGCAACGCAGCCGCCAGTCCATCACGCGCCACCGCCTGCTCGCCGACGCGCAGAGAGAGATCGGCCTGCACGGTCACATACACCGGCGCCTGTTCCGACGGCGTGGCACTGGCGCTGCTGGCCGGCAGCTGCACCGGCACCGACACGGTAGCCAGCGGTGCGGCCACCATGAAGATGATCAACAGCACCAGCATCACGTCGATGAAGGGCGTGACGTTGATCTCGTGGGCTTCTTCCGGCGTGTCGTCGCGGCCGGACGCGGTCCTGATCGCCATCGTCGCCCCTCAGTGCACCGCGCGCAGCGGCGCGGCGGCTGCACGTGGAACGGCGCGATCGAGATCACGCGAGACCAGTTGCTGCACCGCCGCCGACAGATCGCCGAGCAGGCCGCGCAGGCCGGCCAGTACGCGGCTGAAGTGGTTGTAGACCAGTACTGCGGGAATCGCCGCTACCAGGCCGAGCGCGGTCGCCAGCAGGGCCTCGGCGATGCCCGGCGCAACCACCGCCAGGTTGGTGGTGTTGCTGTGTGCGATGCCGATGAAGCTGTTCATGATGCCCCACACGGTGCCGAACAGGCCGACGAACGGGGCCACCGCGCCGATGCTGGCCAGGACACCAATGCCACGCCGCTGCACGCGCGCGGTTTCCAGTTCGATCCGGTCCAGGCGTGAGGCAACACGCTCCTTGATGCCCTCGCGACCATCCAGATCCTGCGACAGGTGCAGTTCGATCCGCGCGGCATCCAGCATCACCCGCGCGGTACCCTGCTGCACGCAGGCATCGGCGTGTTCGTTGGGCAGGCTCGCCGCCTGCAGCAACAGCGCGCGCGCCGCTCGCAGCTGCCGCGCTTGCCGGCCCAGTTCCCAGCCCTTGGCGAGCAGCACGGTCCAGGTGGCCAGCGACGCCAAGGCGAGCGCGATCATCACCGCTTTCACCACCACATCGGCAGCCAGGTACATGCCCCACGGGGTCAGTGCGGGGGCGGCCACAGGAGCCAGGTCAGCAGGCAGCATCATCTCGGGTTCCATCAGAATCAGGGGACACGGCACGGCGGCGAGCCGTGCGCGGATCATGGGTGTCGTCCACTTCCACCAGCGGCGTGGGCTCCATACGTGGTGCTGGTCGACTGAGCACATAGCCGGCGCTGACCGCGAAGAACAGGCCCACGCCCAGCAGCAGACGCCATGAGGGATGGGCGCCCCACCAGAACATCGCGAACCCCACCGCCATGCCGGCGCTGGCGAACGCCTTGCCCTTGCGCGACACCGCGCCCTGCTCACGCCACAACCGCAACGAGGGGCCATAGCGCGGATGCGCCAGCAGGCGCTGCTCGAACTTCGGCGAGCTGCGCGCAAAGCAGCCCACCGCCAGGATCAGGAAGATGGTGGTCGGCATCACTGGCAACAGCGCGCCGATCACGCCGAGGCCGACCATCACCCAGCCCAGCGCAAACCAGAGCCAGCGCATCAACCCTGCGCCTGCACGCGGTCGGCGTTCATCAGGCGAATTCCACTTCGACGTGGCCGTGCACGCTGCGGAACGCGGCATCGGCCGCATCGATCACCTGCTGCTCCTGCGCGGCACTCAGCGGTACCGCGTCCAGCGCAGCAGTGAACTCACGCCAGTGGCGCGCGGCACCGTCTGGATGCGCCGCCAGGTGACGGGCGCCGAAGTCGCGGTCCAGGCCGAGCTTGGCAGCCATTTTGTACAGCACGGTGCCGCCCAGGTTGGAGCCTTCGGCCACGTACAGCCAGCCCAGCGCTGCCGGCAGCGCCAGATGCAACGGCAGTGCGGGGATGTCGGCATCCGGCAGGGTCTGTTCCAGATCCTGCAGGTCACGCGCGACCTGTGTCAGGCGGCGGCGTTCATCGAGATCAGGCAGCAGTGCGTCCAGCGCGGGGTTGGCATACAGCGCATCGATGCTGCGGTGAAAGCGGTACTGCACGCGCAGGAAGCGGGCAAAGTTGCTGCGGTCGGCGAAGATGTCGCCGGCCATGATGCGCTTGTCCAGCGCGCCGTGGCTGTCGCGGGTGGCGGCCTTGAGCCGCAGGCTGCGGCTGTCTTCGGGAGCGATGTGTGCGTTCATGGGGGAATGCCAGGAGGGTCGTCCTGCTGTAGACGTTCACCGCGGGGCTTTCCCCAAGCTCGTGTGCACCGATAATGGGCCATCCCCTTCTTCCACCCGGAACCGACGATGATCACCACCGAACCGCGCATGACCAACCTGTTCCTGCAGCTGGGCCTGGATGCCAGCGCCGAGGGGATCGCCCGCTTCATCCGCGAGCACCAGCTGGCCACCGATGTGGAAGTGGCCGAGGCACCCTACTGGAACGATGCCCAGCGCCAGTTCCTGTCCGAATCGCTGCAGGCCGACGCGGCGTGGAGCACCGTGGTGGACGAACTGAACGAGGCGCTGCACGAAGAGGCGGTGAAGGCAGCGACCGGGTTGTAAGCAGACGCCGGGCATGGACCGGCGCTACCGCTTCATTACCCGATGGGGTCAGAGCCCTTTCCGCAGGAAAGGGATCCGACCCCGTCGATCACAGGAAATGGCTCTGACCCCGTCGATCAGTACTTCCAGGTCAACGCCAATCGCGCGGTCCGGCCCGGTGCCGGCATCACGCCCAGGGCAAGTGGATCGAGGTAGTAGCGGTCGGTCAGGTTGTCCACGCCCGCCTCCACCGACAACTGGTCGTTGAAGCTCCAACTCGCAAACAGATCCACCAGCGTGGTCGGTCGGTACAACTGCTGGATCGCCGACAGGCCTACGTTCCAGTCCTTGTCCAGCTTGCTGATCGGACCAGCGTTGTGAACCACGCGGGTACCGAAGGTCAGCCGCTCGTCGAACAGGCGCGCCCCCAGGGTCAGGTTGACCATGTAGCGCGGCGGGTTCTGCGTGTTGGTGTAAGAACCCTCGAAGCCACCATCCACGCAGTTGGGCGTGTTGACCAGCTCGTCATTCTTCCGCTGTCCGCCGTAGGCGCGACGCTCTGCGGCGATGTCCGGTGCGCAGGTCTTGGCCTTGAAGTAGTAGTGCGCGGACAGGTCGGCAAACACCTTGCCGCTGTCATAGCTGGACTGGAACTCCATGCCCGAGACCTTGAACTGGTCGACGTTGCGGATCAGGCCGGCCGACAACGTGCGGTAGTCACGGGTGATCAGGTCGTCGATGCGGGTATCGAAATAGGCCAGCTTCAGCGCCAGGCGGTCACCGTTGGTGAACAGGTCATAGCGGATGGTACTGGCACCGATCTCCCAGCTGCGCGCACGTTCCGGCTTCAGTTCTCCCACCGGCTTGGCGGCGGTGAACAGGCCCAGCGTGGTCTCGAACAGGCTCGGCAGCTTGGTGCCTTCGGCGTACTTCACGTAGACCATGGTGTCTTCGCTGAAGCGATAGGCCACGCTGGCGGTCGGCGAGAACGCGGTGTCGCGACGGCGGATCGGCTGCGACCAGGTCCAGCTGACCGGCACTTCCAGATCCTGCGCCTTGCCGGCGTCGTAGAAGTTCCAACCACCGATGTCGCCGACCGTGCCCTTCTTGTACGGAGAGGCCAGCAGCGATTCCTGGGTGAAATTGCCGTTCGCATCCGGATACCAGTTCAGCAGCGCGATGCGCTTTGCGCGCCACGACGGCAGCTTGGGGTTGCCGTTGAGCAGCTCGGTGTAGCGGTACTGGCCCTGCACCTCGTAGGCGTCAGGCGTGGCCAGGCGGTTGCGGTCGTGCACATCCACCCGGTTCAAGCGGCCACCGGCCAACAGCTCCCAGTGTTCGTCGGGCTGCCACTTCAACGACGCCACGGCACTGTATTCCTTGCGCTCGGCATTGCGCAGGAAGCGGTTGTTGACCAGGTCGTCGTGCATGATCGGGCCGGAGCTGCCCGGGGCGATGTCTTCGTCACTGTAGGACAGGCCGTAGTCAAGGGTGAACGCACCGGCGCGGGTGTCGAACGTCGAGGTATTGCTGGCGTCCAGGTTGAAGCGCTTCTGCCGCAGCGGGTTGCGGTAGGCATCCTTGTAGCCGGGGTCGCCGCTGAAGCTGGGTGCGTCGTACCACTCGGTGCGGCGGTCGAAGTACCACGGCGTGATGCCGGTCAGGCTGTTGTACATCACGCTGTCAGTGTCGGTGTACGAAGCGTTGATGCGCAGGTCGACCAGGTCGCTGTCCGGGTTGAAGCGGTAGCGCAGGCTGTAGTTGTCCATGTCGACGTGGCCTGGATCCCATTGCGGGATGCGGTCACGTTCGACGCGGATGATCTGCGAGGCCATGATCTCGCCGGCGGTGCCTTCGTAGCGGCGATAGCCGGCTTCCAGCGTCTGCGCGTCATCAATGCGCCAAGTGCCCTTGAGCAGCGCTGACTTCGAGCGCGAAGAAGTATTGAACACCTCGGTACGTGGCGGATTCAGTGGCGCCAGCGTCCGCCGGGTCTGCGGGAAGTCGTCGTAGCCATGCTTGCCGGAGAAGTAGTTGCCGTTGTCGCGATACGCATAGGCCGCGACCAGATCGAAGCGGTCCCAGTGACCTGCCGCAGCCACGTTGAAGAACTGGCTGCCGGTGGCGCTGCGATCGGTACGCGGCGCGGCACTGTAGGCCGGCAGGTTGTTGGCACTGGCGTTGGCCAGGCCGCCACGTACGCGCACGCCGAAGTCGCGGCCCTCGCGCAGCACGTCGCCGATCTTCAGCGTCTCCATTTCGACCACGCCACCGATGCCACCGGAGGCATTGGCCTGCAGGCTCGGGCCCTTGGTGATGGTCAGGCTGGAGATCAGATCCGGGTCGAGATAGGTGCGCTGCGACTGGCCGGCATAGCCCCGATAGGTATCCATGCTTGACTGGCCACCGTCGATGATCACCGGTACGCGGCCCTGGCCCTGGATGCCGCGGATGTTGACGTCGAAGCCGTTGCCCACGCGTGGGTCTCCCGCAGTGACGCCGGCCACACCTTTGACGATATCGCCGTTGGAGGTACCGCGGAAGCGCTCCAGGTGCGCGCGGTTGAGCGTGGTGGTGGAGCCGACACTGCGATAGCTGTCGAGCAGGCGCGCTTCGTCGCTGGTGGCGCCACTGTCAACACGGTCGCCGGCCACACTGAGCGTGTCGGTGACGATCACACCGCTGCCGGCCTGCACCGGCGTTGCCGCTTCCAGGGTGACCGCATCGGCGCTGACCCTGCGCATTGCCAGGCCCGTGCCCTGCAGCAGGTGCTGCAGCGCCTCGCTGGCCGACAGGCTGCCACTGACCGCGCGCGAGGTTGCACCCTGCGCCAGCGATGCGGGGTACACCACCTGCACGCCGGACTGGCGCATGTAGCTGCGCAACGCTTCGTCCAGTGGCTGCGCCGGAATGTCGAAGCGCTGAACGGCAACGTGGTCGCCGCTGACGCTCTGCGCCAGTACGGAGGGTGCGGCACTGGCCAGGCCGGCAGCCAGCAATGCGATGCACAGGCGGGACGGGCGCAGCATGCGGCCCGGGCGGTGGGAGTCGAACATGGGGGAACCTGTCAGGTAATCGGTGCCGCGAACGCGGCGTCATCCGCAACACAGGCGGACACGGCGACGTACGTGGCGGCGGCGAGTACGTTCGCGGGGTAAGACGGATGGGCGCGCGACAACCCCAAGAGGAATTTGCGGTCGCGGTGGGTGCCGACCGTCGATCGGCATGCCGGGATGGTTCGCACTGATCATCCACGCATGGCGTGGATCTACTGCACGATGGCGACGCCGAACGGAAGACGGGTAACCTGCAACCCTGCTGTTGCGGCCAGCGCGTCCAGCGCCTGTTCCGGGCGATCGATGCGCAGCGCCGCGCTCACCGCCGGCAGCCGCGACAGATCGCCACGCACGAAGGTCGGACCGGCGCGATATCGCCCCACCCAGTGCACGGCATCGGCGACGCTGGCCTGGTCCAGCAGCAGTTCGCCCTGCCGCCATGCACCCACGCTGTCGGCCGGCACGTCCTCCAGACGCATCACACCGCTGTGCTCGCCATAGGCCGCACGCTGGCCCACCTGCAGGTACGTCCAGCCGCCGTCAGCCGGGCTGGCCACGCGTACCCTGCCCTGCCCGACCTGCGTTTCCACCCGGTCATCGCCGCGCGCGACGGTGAACGCGGTCGAGATGTCCTCGATCACCCCATTGCCCGCGTGCACGCTGAAGCGTCGCTGCGCATCCGGACTGACCTCGAACCAGGCACGCCCGCGCAGCAGCTCGATCTGGCGTGCCTCCGCATCGAAGCGCACGGCGATTGCACTGTCCGCATCCAGCACGGCACGGCTGCCATCAGGCAGCTGCACGCTCTGCACGACATGCGTGCTGCGGTGATCGGCCTGCAGGCGCAACCACGCTTCCGGCCAGGCCACCAGCATCACCAGCGCGGCCGTGGCCGCCATTGCCCAGCGCAGGCGATGTGGTCTGCGTCGCTCGACGGTCGCAGCCTGCGGGCGTGGGCCCACGCTGCGCCACAGCGCGCGCTCGTGCTCGAAGGCCCGACGGTGTCCCGGCAGTTGCAGCCAGTGCTCGAACTCGTGCATGCGCGCATCGCAGATATCACCGGATGCCAGCCATGCGATCCAGCCCTGGGCCTGTTCGGCCAGGGCATCGTCATTGGCGGCGGGCAGCATGTTCGGCGGGCTCATCGGCTGGCAGACAGGCGCATTCAAGCGCGGGCGGGGGAACTAGACCGCATCCGCGGTCCAGTAATCAAGACGTTTCAGCGAAGCTCATCCCCAAGTCCGGGCGATCATCGACCAGTGCGCGCCCAGGCCAGGCGTTGCAGCGCGCCACGCACATGGTTCTCGACCGTGGTCACCGATACGCCAAGACGCCGGGCGATGTCGGCCTGGGTCAGGCCCTGCAGGCGATTGAGCCGGAAGATGGTGCGGGTCGGCTCCGGCAGGTGCCCCGCCGCGTCAAGCACGCGCTGCAGCTCGTCCTGTGCCATCGCCTGTTCCTCGGTCGAAATCACCTCGTCCGGCCCCCACAGGTAGTGATCGGCCAGCAGACGGTTGCGCCGGGTCGACTCGCGGCCGTGGTCCGTGGCCAGATTGGTCGCCAGCCGAAACAGGTAGGCACGCGGGTTGTCGATGGCCTGACTGTCGTCGACCCCGCGGGCCTTGAACCACACCGCCTGGATCACATCCTCGGCACCATTGTCGCCGCCGAGGATGCGTTGCACCCGGCGCAGCAGTGCCGGCCGCTCGCGGATCAGCAGTTCGGTGAGAGAGGCGGCATTGGAGGACATGCGCGGAACCGGGACGACAGACGGGAGGCGCCGCGGATGCTACTCCGTTAATGAGAATCAGTCACGTTCTCATCAATGAATGCAGTCGGTCAGGCCATCATAGGTACTCCGCGAGGTACCGGGCAGCGGGTCATGCAGCGGGTTGCGGGCGGCGAGTGCGGTGTGGAAGGCCTCCACCGGAGTACCCGGCATCAGCGGAAGGCGGCACAACCAGGTCGGCTGCCGGGCCTCCACTGTACCGTCGTTCCGGGAGACCTCCAGATCGCTGGCGGCAAACGCCCACAGGCATTCGTGGACGGTGCCGCGTACCGCATCCACCGAACAGCGAAGGCGCAGGGCACGGATATCGCTGTACTCGCCCTCGCAGAAGGTGTCGCCGCAGATCGCGTCGAAGCCATGCTGCAGACGGCCCTCCAGGGCAAAGAAGCGGTCCCAGTTGGCTTCCTTATGCGGGTAGTCGATCAGATCGACGTAGGGGAAGGCCTGGGCCGAAGGCGCGGCCAGCAACGCACAGAACAGGCCAAATGGCAGGGCGAACACGTTCATGCGGGAACTCCTCGGGAAGGTGCGTCCAGCCTGCCGGGCTGGCCGCGCCGCCCCCATCGGTGAACCCCGGCCGACGGCGTGGGCCCCTGCCGCGCCGTGCCGTCAGCCCCCCACCCTGCACAGCGACCGGCAAAGGCATAAAATGGAGAGCTATCCGTCTACATCCCCCACCTGGAGCACACCATGGGTCTGGAACTCGTCTCGCCCGGCAAGAACCCGCCGGAAGAAATCAACGTCATCATCGAGATCCCGAAGGATTCCGAGCCGGTGAAGTACGAAGTGGACAAGGAAACCGGCGCGATCTTCGTCGACCGCATCCTTTCCACCCCGATGCGCTACCCCTGCAACTACGGCTACGTGCCGAGCACCCTGTGCGGCGACGGCGATCCGGCCGACGTGCTGGTGGTGCTGCCGCTGCCGCTGGTCCCGGGTTCGGTGGTGCGCTGCCGTCCGGTCGGCGTGCTGAAGATGAGCGATGAGGCAGGCAGCGACGAGAAGATCCTGGCCGTGCCGGTTTCGAAGATCTTCAGCGGCTATGCCCACGTCGAGGACATCGCCCAGGTGTCCAGCCACTGGCTGGAGCGCATCGGTCACTTCTTCGAGCACTACAAGGACCTGGAGAAGGGCAAGTGGGTCAAGCTGGACGGTTGGGGCGGCGCGGCCGAGGCCAAGCAGATCCTGATCGAGGCGCACCAGCGCCACCTCGACAGCAAGGCCTGAGACTGAACAGCATTGCTCCGGCGCACGGCGTCGGAGCGATGCGGGTCACGTTTCATGACGGCGGCACATCACCTTTGCCGCCGTATTAGGTAAATTGCGTCACTTCACACGTCTTCGACATCAACCGTCGAGACAGCCAGGGGAATGTGTCGTGCGTATTCTGCTTGTTGGGGATACAGCCAGCCTGCCGGCTGAGCTGACCGAATTCATTGCCGATCTTGGGGAAGACTGGCAGCCGTTGACCGCCACCGATGGCCATGCCGCGATGACCGCGGTCGCCACCCAGGGCGTGGACGCGGTGATCGTCTGCCCACAGTTGCCCGATCTCAACGCGACCACGTTGCTGGGACAGATCCGCACCTTGCGCCCGGAGACCATCCGCATCGCACTGGTCGATGCACAGCATGGCAACCGGCCGCCGCCGGCACGCCTGATCGGGGTCGCCCATCGCTTCCTGCCATTGCCGTTGGCACCGGAAGTGCTGCTGGAGGCATTGACCAGCCTGGAAGAGCTGCGCGAAGTGCTGGACAGCCCACGCCTGCGCGACGCCATCGGCCGCATCGAGAAGCTGCCCTCGCCGCCGCACCTGTACCTGAGCCTGACCCAGGCACTGGAACATGACGACGACGCCGACAGCGCCGATGTCGCCAAGCTGGTCGCCGCCGATCCGGCGATCGCGGCCAAGGTGCTGCAGCTTTCCAATTCGGCGTTCTTCAGCCAGGGCCGCACCATCGCCGACCTGCGCACCGCCGTGACCCGGCTGGGCCTGGCCACGCTGCGCGACCTGGTGCTGGCCAGCGAGGTGTTCTCCGCACCGACCTTGTCCGGCGCCGAACGCAATTCGCTGCAGCAGCGCGCCTTGATGGCCTCGCGATTGGCCGCACGCCTGCTGCCCGACTCCAGCGCCGAACTCGGTGCCACCGCCGCCCTGCTGGCCGACATCGGCCTGCTGCTGCCGGGCGTACGCAACGAGCGCAGCGAACCGGAGCCGGCCGATGATGATCGCCCCGGGCATGCCGAAGCCGGCGCCTATCTGCTGGGCCTGTGGGGGCTGCCGATGCCGATCATCGAGGCAGTGGCGTTCCATCTGCAGCCGCAGCGCGCCAACACCCGCAGCTTCTGGGTGACCGGTGCGGTGCACGTGGCACTGGCGCTGGTCAACGGTGACCCCGTGGATGAAGAGTATCTGCAGCGCGCCGGTGTGCTGAACAAGCTGCCGCAGTGGCGCGAGCACGCCAACAGCCTGATGGGGCTGGTGCCCAGCGATGCCTGAGGCGTAGCGGCGGACGAGCGTAAAGCGAATGGGGGCAGGCCGGGTGGCCTGCCCTTTTTCGTTGTGCCGGAAGATTCATCCACGCATGGCGTGGATCTACTGGAAGCGACCGGAGATTCGGCGGCGCGGGGCGTGGATCACCCTCTGGTGACCGGGGGTTCGTCCACGCGGGGCATGAATCAATCGCAAGGGACCGTAGGTGCGCCATCGCACGGCGTGGACAGCCGCGTTGCCCGACCGCACAAACAAGAAGGGCGGACCTTGCGGCCCGCCCTCCCCTTTCTGCTGTCACGCTTCGATGGATCAGAAGCGCTGGGTGTACTTCATGTAGTAGTAACGACCGATGTCGAAGCCACCGTAGTACGAGAAGCTCGAGTTCGGCTGGCTGTACATGACCGGGCCTTCGTGGTTGAACACGTTGTTGGCACCGACCGAGACCGTGGCCTGCCACGGCAGGGTGTAACGCACCTGCACATCGTGGAAGGTGTTCGAACCGACCTTGCGGGTCGGCTGGCCCAGGGTGTAGGCCGAGTTGAAGTCAGGCAGGTTGCACTCGGTGTCGTAGGAGCACGGCTCCTTCATGCTCGAGTAGTAACGCACGGCCCAGTTGACGCCCAGGTTGCCCAGGCTCCAATCGACATTCAGGTTCGAACGGACGCGGAAGTTCGCACCCCAGTCGCCGGTTGCCCAGCTGGTGTGCTGCTCGACCGGAGTCTCGGCTTCGTTGTCGCGCTTGTACTCGAGGTAATCGACGTAGGTGGTCTTCCAGTCAACCACGATCTTGCCGAAGGAGAACTCCGGCAGGCGGTACTTGATGCCCAGGTCGTAACCTGCGGTTTCCTGGTAACCACCGTTGATCAGGGTACGGGTAACGTCGACCACCTGGTTGACGGTGCGGCCTTCGGTACCGCGGCTGAAGCGGTCACACGCCGACGCCACGCCCAGTACGTAGCACTGGTTGAGGATCGAGGTCACCGACTCGGCGGCGATCACGTTGTCGATGCGGATCTTCCACCAGTCCAGGCTGACGTCCAGGCCCTGCACGAAGTTCGGGCTGTAGACCAGGCCAGCAGTCCAGGTCTTGGAGGTTTCCGGCTGCAGTTCCGGGTTGGAACCCGACTCGAAGGCGCTGTAGGACTGGGTGCCCGGGCCGGTCGACTGTGCGCCACCGGAGGTGATCTGGCGGAAGTTCGCCGGAACGCCACGTGCGCCGCAGGCCGCGGCAACCGACGGGTTGCGCGAAGCCGAACCGAAGCTGCTGTCGCACGGATCGGTGTAGGCGTCGAAGGTCTGCGAGGTGCCGCCGTACATGTTGGCGATGTTCGGCGCGCGGAAGCCCGTCGAATAGGTCGCACGCACCAGCAGGTCGTCGATCGGCTTCCACTTCAGGCCGAACTTGCTGTTGATGGTGTCGCCGAAGGTGTTGTAGTCCGAATAGCGACCGGCCATGTCGAGCGACAGTTCCTTGGCGAACGGCATGTCGGCCAGCACCGGCACGTTCAGTTCGACGTAGAACTCGTCGAGCTTGTAGCTGCCCTTGGTCGGCGCGCCGGCCAGGTCGGTGCTCAGGCCCGACTGCAGCAGTGCATCCGGGTTGTACTCACCGCTTTCCTGGCGGTGCTCGTAACCGGCGGCGATGGCCAGGTCACCGGCCGGCAGCGTGAACAGCGAGCCGGAGATGTTGGCGCTGTAAGCCTTGGTGGTGTTGGTGTAGGTGTCGTGGCTCGGCAGGAACAGGTAGGCCTGCAGTGCCGGGTCAGCCAGCGAACCGTTGCCGGTGGAGCCGTACGGTGCGAGCGGGTTCCACGGGGTGCAACCAGCGATCACCTTGCCCGGGGTGCCGCAACGGGCAACGTCGCCGTCCATGAAGGACGGACCGACGGCGTTCTGCACGTTCGGAATGAACAGGTTGCCGGTGCCGGTCTTGACGCCCTTGTTCTGGTTGTAGACGTAGCCCACGTCCCAATCCCAGAACTTGTCAGCGAACTCGAACGAACCCTCCAGGCCGGCCGAGAAGCGGAAGGTTTCCTGCTCGGATTCGGTCTGGCGCGGGAATTCGGAGGTGCGACGGATGAAGTTCGCGTCCTTGCCCAGCGGGTTGTAGATGCTGTCGGCCGACAGCGGGGTGCCGTAGACCTCGGACTGGTACGGGTAGCCGGCAATCTGCGAGGTCGCGGTGCGCTTGGTGTACAGCACGTTCGCGGTGGCGCGGATGTTGTCGGTCAGGTCGTAGTTGCCGTTGGCAAAGACCGAGCGACGGGTCAGCTTGTTCTGCAGCCACATTTCCTGGCTGGCATTGGTGTAGTCGGCGGTGCCGAACTCACGGAAGTCGCCCATGCCGTTGCCGGCACCGGTATTGGCACGGGTGTACCAGATATCGTCGTTGGCGTCCTTCGGGGTACCCATGTCGTCGATCAGCACGCCATGGTTGGAAGCCGGCGACCAGCCATTGGCATCGTCGTCGGTCGGGAACGGGTGGAAGCGGCCATTCGGGTAGCGGCTGAAGGAACGATCCTTGGCCTGGACCTCATCTTCCTTGCTGTATTCGGCGCCGAAGGTGATCGAACCGCGCTCACCGGTCTGGCCGTAGACGAAGTTGTAGACCTGCTTCTGGCCGTCGCCCTGGCCGTACTGGCCACCGTAGACGCTGGCTTCCAGGCCGTCGAAGTTCTTGCGGGTGATGATGTTGACCACGCCGGCGATGGCGTCGGAACCATAGATGGCCGATGCACCGTCGGTCAGCACTTCGATGCGTTCCACGACCGAGGTCGGGATCGAGGCCAGGTCGGTGTAGCCGCCGGTGCTGGTGCCCATGCGCTTGCCGTCCAGCAGCACCAGGGTGCGCTCCGGGCCGAGGTTGCGCAGGTCGACGTACTGGCCGCCGACTTCTTCGCCCGAGGTCAGGGCGTCGGCGCGGCTGATTGCCGGAGAACCGGTTGCCGACAGGTTCTGCACGATGTCGGCAACGCTGGTGAAGCCCTGCTTTTCAATGTCGGCGCGCTGCAGCGCGATCACCGGCTGCGCGGTTTCCATGCTCGCCTGGCGGATGCGCGAACCGGTGACCGAAATGCGGTCCAGGTCGGTCGTGCCGCCGGCAGCTGCGTCCTGCGCCGAAGCGAAGGACGGTGCCAAGGCAAGCGCAATGCCGGCCGGCAGCAAGCCGAGCCGCACTGCGGGAATACGAACGTTCATCAATCTCTCCAAGGTACGTGTTAGTAGCGTGTTAAAACGCCGTAGCACGTTACGATTGCGTTGCAGCGCTGTATTTGCGCGACACAACCGGAGACTTTGCGGAGTGTGGCGGAAGCTGTCCGTCGTTCTCGCGGAAGCGCGAGGCGGACTGGCCGTAGCGGGCGCGGAAGGCGCGCGCGAAGCTGCAGCAGTTGTCGAAACCGCTGGCGGCAGCGACCTCGCCGACCATCATGTCGGTGTCGCGCAGCAGATCGGCTGCGCGCTCGAGACGCAACCGTGCCGAAAGCGACTGCGGGCTTTCCTCGTACAGGCTCTGGAACGTCTTGGAGAGATACCAGCTGGAGAAGTTGGTCAGCTCGGCCAGTTCGCCGATGCGCACCACACGGTGGCTGTTGCCTTCCAGATACAGGCGCGCACGCTGCATGCGACCGAACACCTGGCGCTTGCGGCTGCGCGAGCGGCCCGGGCAACGCTGTACGTTGTCGGCCAGGCTGCGCTGCAGACCGGCCAGATGCAGCAGCAACGGACGTAGTGCCTGCGCCGGCTGCCCGCTGGCGAGGGCGTCCCGCCACAGGCGCAATGCCACCCGCGCATCAGCGCGGTTCATCTGGCCACGACCGGCGTACAGGCCGCAGTCGGCCATTTCGGTCAGCACGCGCAGCGCTTCCACGTTCAGGTTCATGCCCACGCACAAGCCGTTGCGTCCGGCCTGGACCAGTGGCCTGGACTCCTTCTCGAACGCGATCCACTCGCCCTGGCGCAGCCGGAACCGCCCTTCCTTGGCTTCCACCCACGAGGTGCCGCGCACCTGCATCCAGACGCTGAAACTGGTGCCGGCGGTCTGCAGGCTGCCGAGGCGGGCAACCCCCATGCAGGTCGGCGCGACATCGTCGATCGCCTTGTCCAGGGATACGGTTTGGCCACGATCAGCCAGCGAGAGTTGACGCATAGGGGCACCACGGATTTGCCAAGTACAGGCCTCCGTTTTGCCAAATGAGGTGACAGCGCGTCAGGAAAGACTGCCGAGATCGCCACGAATTCGCGGCGAGATCGTCACGAAGAAATTACGAAGGCCCTTTCTCGTTCAAGATCAATAATTTGGAGAATGCCGGGAACAGTGCGGGCGGTTGTTCGGGCAATCGCATCACACCGATGTCGGCACCATCGCTGATGGCCAGGGCCAGGTACAGGCTGTTTCCGTCGGCACTGGCGCTCAGTCCATTGCCCGCGCTCAGCCGCTGGGCGTCCAGGCAACGCTCGGCTTCTTCGCGTCCGGACTGGATACGGACCAAGGTCGTGCCACAGCTGGCACTGCTGCCGAGGTAGTCGATGCTGCCGTTGCCGGCCACCGTCCAGGTCCGGTAGCGCCAACGGCTGGGCCGGTCCTCACTGACCTGCTGCACGCTGACAGGGGTCAACGCTGCGTCCACCGACCACAGCCCACCGGCTGCCAGCCGGGTGAAAAGCACCCGCCCGGTACTGCGGTCGAAGCGCGCCTGCGATACGCCTTCCAGGCTGGCCAACCGACGCCATGGCTGCGCGCTGCGGTCGAACAGGCTCAAGCGGGTGTGCTGGTCGGCATCACGTTCAACCACCAGCAGCTGCTCCGCGTCTGCGCCGTACAACGCCTGCAATGGCTGCTCGGCGGGAACCGGAAGGCGATGCAGTTGTTCATCGCGCGGTGCGATCTCGTAGACAACCGCTTCGCCATGCTCATCGCGGCCCACCACCAGCAGATGCCGGCTGTCGGCCGACCAGTCGGGCGCCTGCCGTGCCTCGGGCTTCAGCCCCTCGATCGGCCGCAGCGACTCCGGCCGCTGCATGTCGGCCCACCACAGGGCGAAGCTGCCGGAACGATCGGAACTGAACACCAGTTGCCGCCCATCCGGTGCCACCATCGGTTGCCCGTCGCGGCCACTGGAGGCGAACAGGCGCTCACCGGCACCGCCCTGCGCGGGCATCCTGAACATCCCGAACTGCGCGCGCCGATGCACGAACGCCAGCATGTCGCCGCGGCGGGACACTGCCGGCCACTGCGCATCGTCGAGCCCAGCGTCGCGCAACGTGCGGCGCTCGACGTCGAGGTAGTACAGGCGTGCTTCGCTGTCCACGCGGCGACCGAACACGATATGCCGACCGTCGCCCAGCCACGCCCAACCACGCAGTTCGGCCGATTCGGTGGTCAACTGCTCGGGCGTGCCGCCGCTGGCAGGCATCCGCCACAGGTCGCCCAGCTGAGGGTTGCGGACAAACACCAGCCATCGGCCATCCGGGGAATAGCGCGGGGCGTAGTCGAAATCATCCTCGTCGACAGCGTACTCCAGCGCACGCCATTGGCCGGTGGCCAGATCGAGCACGCGGATGCCGCGATGGGCATAGCGACCGACCATGCTGCCGAAGACCAGACCACGACCATCGGGCGTCCAGTCGAAACTGAGCAGCTCGGTGCCGTCGCAGCGCGTGGCCTGGCGCACGGCGCCGCCGGTGGCGCTGGCGATCAGCACCTGGCAGCTGGCATCGGCACCAAAGCGGGCGAAGGCGATTTCGCGGCCATCGGGCGACCAGTTCGGAAAGCGGTCGCTGGCACCTGCCGGTGGCGATAGCAGTTGGCGCGCGGGGGCATTGCCGGAGGTCTGCACCTTGATGGCGTTGCCGCCCGTGCCATCATCGTTGGCACCCTCATAGGCGACCTGCGATCCGTCAGGCGAAAGTGTGGGATAGGTCTCAAAACCGGCCGTGGCGGTAATCAATCGATACGGTCGCTCCGGACTTCCGATCACCCGCGTGCCGTTCTCCACTGCCGCATCCACCGGAGAATTCACCGGCGCCGGGCGGCGCAGCAGCAGTACGCTCAACACCACCAGCGCAAGCAGCATCACCACGCCCAGCGCCAGCAGCAGGCGACGGCGCAGACGGCGCCAGCGGCGGCTCCCGCGTTCAACCACGGGCGCGGCTGCGGGGGCCACGGCGTTCGGCGCAGGCGACTGCGGTGCGGACGATTCCTCTGCAACAGCCATCGCATCGGTCTCGTGGTCCGGCAACGGCTGCACCGGCACCAGCAGGCGGTAGCCGGTCTTGGCAATGGTCTCGATGTACGCCTGGCCATTGTCGTCGTCGACGCTGAACGCCTTGCGCAGCTGGGTAACAGCCTGGGTCAGCACATCGTTGGTCGGCAGCGTGTCCGGCCACACTTCGGCGAACAGCTCGTCACGGGTCACCACCCGCCCCGGCTGCCGCATCAACATGCGCAGCACGCCCAGCGCCTTGGGCGTCAAACGGCGTGTACGGCGGGCACCGGCGACTTCGACCTCACGCGAGGACAAAGTAACGATGCACTCACCGACGCGGACGCGGTCGGATTCAGGCGACTGGATTTCGCTGTTGATCATTCGTTGCTATGGGGCTGAAACAGGCCGCAAACACTGTTCACCATCGATCCCTTCCCATCCTTGGCACAGCAAGAAGCCAGATTCCGCACAAAGCATCGGCGCATACCGCAAAAAAAACGAAGCCTCCGGATATTAGCCTATGCGGGTTACCTCGCCTATCGCGTGGTCGACATCAGGCTCTCTCTCGCCGACGCATTCACATAATACGCATCATCATTCGCGCCCTTTTGGGCGCGATATTTTTATCTGGCGTTCATTTTCAGAAGCGTTTCAGCATGGTCAGGCCAACCAGCCGCGAAACCACCAGCGCTACGTACATGACGCCGGAAAACTGCTCCAGCATTACCAGCGCGCGGGCCTGCGGATGCAGTGGCACGACGTCGCTGAGACCTACCCCGGACAATAAGCTGAAGCTCAGATAAAGCAGCTCCATCCATGTGCGCTGCGCGCCGCCACTGGCGCCCTGGAAACTGCCCGGATACCACTGCTGACATACGGCAAAGGTAAAAGCGAATGCCCATGCCAGCAGAGTGAACGTGGCACCGGCGGCGAACAGCTCGTCGCGCGTCACTTTGTGGTCCTGCAGCATGTAAGCGATCAGCGCTCCGGCGGTGTAGAAATACAGCAGGCTTTCCAGCAGCTGCGCGGTGATGCCCAGTGCAGGCCGGTCCAGCAGTGCCGCGGATAGGGAAAACACCACCGCCGGGATGGCCAGCACCAACGCCAGCCATGTCCCCAGCGGGCTGCGCTGCACCACCCACAGTGCCAGGCCGAGCAGGGCCATGCCGAATACGCCCACTGCCGCGCGCCCGGCAGCAGTTTCGTCCAACGCCGGGTACAGCAGTACCGACAGCAGCTGTGCTCCGAGCAGCCAGGCAGAGGGGTGACGGCGGGCGATGGCCAGCCAGCGGGTAGTTACGGCAATGGGCATGGTTCCTTATCCCCAGGGAACGTTGGGGCGAGGATAACGGCAAGGCTGTGAGATGGGGGACTGGACGGTGCCGGGCATGACCCGGCACTGCCCCTCTGCGATCAGCCCTGCTGGTACACCTCGGCGCCGGCTGCACGGAACTGTTCGGACTTCTCCTGCATGCCCTTCTCTGCGTACTCGCGCACGTCCTGGGTGATCTTCATCGAGCAGAAATGCGGGCCGCACATCGAACAGAAGTGGGCCAGCTTGTGCGCGTCCTTGGGCAGGGTCTCGTCGTGGAATTCCTTGGCCTTCTCCGGGTCCAGGCCGAGGTGGAACTGGTCTTCCCAGCGGAACTCGAAGCGTGCCTTGCTCAGCGCGTTGTCGCGCACCTGCGCCCCCGGATGCCCCTTGGCCAGATCAGCAGCATGGGCGGCGATGCGATACGCCATGATGCCGTCGCGCACGTCCTGGCGGTTGGGCAGGCCCAGATGCTCCTTCGGCGTGACATAGCAGAGCATGGCGGTACCGAACCAACCGATCATCGCCGCACCGATCGCGCTGGTGATGTGGTCGTAGCCCGGCGCGATGTCGGTGGTCAGCGGGCCAAGCGTGTAGAACGGTGCCTCGCCGCACTCGCGCAGCTGCTTTTCCATGTTCTCCTTGATGAGCTGCATCGGCACATGGCCGGGGCCTTCGATCATGGTCTGCACGTCGTGCTTCCAGGCAATCTTCGTCAACTCGCCCAGCGTTTCCAGCTCGCCGAACTGCGCCGCATCGTTGGCATCGGCAATGCAGCCGGGACGCAGGCCGTCACCCAGCGAGAAAGTCACGTCATAGGCCTTCATGATTTCGCAGATGTCTTCGAAATGCGTGTAGAGGAAGTTTTCCTTGTGGTGGGCCAGGCACCACTTGGCCATGATCGAACCGCCACGGCTGACGATGCCGGTAACCCGCTTGGCAGTGAGTGGCACATAGCGCAGCAGTACCCCGGCATGGATGGTGAAGTAGTCCACGCCCTGCTCTGCCTGTTCGATCAGGGTGTCGCGGAAAATCTCCCAGGTCAGCGCTTCGGCGCGGCCATCGACCTTCTCCAGCGCTTGGTAGATCGGCACCGTACCGATCGCCACCGGCGAATTGCGGATGATCCATTCGCGCGTTTCGTGGATGTGCTTGCCGGTGGACAGGTCCATCACCGTGTCACCGCCCCAGCGGATCGCCCACACCAGCTTTTCCACTTCCTCGGCAATGCCCGAGGACACCGCGCTGTTGCCGATGTTGGCGTTGATCTTGGTCAGGAAGTTGCGGCCGATGATCATCGGCTCGCTTTCCGGGTGATTGATGTTGTTGGGCAGCACCGCACGGCCGCGGGCGATTTCCTCGCGCACGAATTCCGGAGTGATGATCTGCTGGATCGACGCACCGAATGCCTCGCCAGGATGCTGCTGCAGCAGTGCGGCATCGCGGATCGCGTCCAGCCGCTGGTTTTCGCGGATCGCCACGAATTCCATTTCCGGGGTGATGATGCCGCGGCGCGCATAGTGCATCTGGGTGACGTTGGCGCCGGCCCGCGCGCGACGTGGCAGGCTGCGCGCGGGGAAGCGCACCGGGTCCAGCTTCGGATCATGTTCGCGCGCGCGGCCAAACGAGGAGCTGAGGCCGTCGAGCTGTTCGGTGTCGTTGCGCTCCTCCACCCAGCCACGCCGCAATGCCGGCAGGCCCGCAGACAGGTCGATGCGCACGTCCGGATCGGTGTACGGGCCGGAGGTGTCGTAGACGGTGACCGGTGCGTTCTCTTCGCCACCGAACACGGTGGGCGTGCGGGTCAGCGCGATCTCACGCATCGGCACCTGCAGATCCGGGCGCGAGCCGGGCACGTGGATCTTGCGCGAGCCGGGTATGGGCCGGGTCACGGACTCGGAGAGTTGCTGGGCCTGTTGCTGCAGGGCGGAGAGCTGTGCGTTCATCGGGCATCGTCCAGGAAGGTCAGGGACGAAGCGGCGGCGCACTGCCCCCGCGCCCGGACGGCACCAAGGCGCTCCTTGGGCAGGTTCCGGGTACGGCTGCATTGCAAAGCTTCCCTACGCCGGTATGAGCCGGATCAGGTTCCAAGGGACTATCTCAACCGTGGCCACAAGGCCGCGGTACCCCCGCTTCTTGGTGGGCATTAGAGCATAGAAACCACTCGGTCTCCTGGCCGATCGCCCACGCAGGGCGCGGATCTACCGCGCCTGCGTTAACAGAACCGTGACGTCGCATTCAGTAACGTGCACGCGCGCCGCACCATTGCACGCGGCGCTTTCCCTGCCGCCATAGCGGTACCTGTCCGGTGCGCACACTTTCGCCGGCCCACTCCCTGCAAGCTTTCGCTCGCTCCCCTCAATCCCTTGATCGGAGAAGCTCCTTCATGGTGTTTCGCATTTCCATCGCACTGGTGCTTGCCCTGGTGCTGCTCGCCGGCCTCGCGCCCGGCCCCTTCAATACCGTCGTGCAGGCGGCGCTGGGTGATGTCATCCGCAGCGTCGGTTGGCTGTACCTGCTGGTGGTATTCCTGGCGCTGGTGTTCCTGATGTACCTGGCCTTCGGCCGCTTCGGCAACCTGCGCATCGGTGGCGAAGACGCCGAGCCCGAGTTCTCGCGCGCCAGCTGGATGTCGATGCTGTTCGCTGCCGGCATGGGCATCGGCCTGGTGTTCTGGGGCGCGGCCGAGCCGATCTCACACTTCACCAAGCCACCGGAAGGAATTGAACCGCAGAGCATGGATGCCGCGCGTGCATCGATGCGCTATGCGTTCTTCCACTGGGGCCTGCATCCGTGGGCGATCTATGCACTGATCGGCCTGGCGATGGCCTGGTTCCAGTTCAACCGCAATGGACGCGGGCTGGTCAGCGATATGCTGCAGCCGATCATCGGCCGCCACCATCGCGGCTGGATCGGCCGTGTCGTCAACATCGCGGCGGTGGTCGCCACGGCGATCGGCGTGGCGACGACGCTCGGCTTCGGCACCATCCAGATCGCTGCAGGCGTGGAGCGCGTATTTGGCCTGCAGGCGACTGTACCGGTGCAGATGACCATCATCGCCATTGCCTTCGTGCTGTACATGGCCTCGACCGCCAGCGGTGTGGAGCGCGGCGTGAAGTGGCTGTCCAACTTCAACCTGGCACTGGCTGCATTGCTGGCCGCGACCGTACTTGTGCTGGGGCCGACTGGCTTCATCTTCGATACGTTCACCACCACGCTGGGTTCCTACCTCAACCAGTTGGTGACCATGAGCCTGCGCATGTCACCGTTCTCCGGCAGCACGTGGGTGGCCGACTGGACGATCTTCTACTGGGCCTGGTGGATTTCGTGGGCCCCGTTCGTGGGTTCCTTCATCGCGCGCATCTCGCGCGGCCGCAGCGTGCGCGAGTTCGTGATCGGCGTGGTGTTGGCACCGACCCTGCTGGGCTTCTTCTGGTTCGCCGTGTTTGGGGGAACGGCATTGTGGGCGCAGATCTTCGGCCACGCCGACCTTGTGCAGGCGCTGGGCAATGGCTATGAGACGGTGCTGTTCACCCTGTTCGACAGCCTGCCGGCGTCGCTGATGCTGTCGGCAGTGGCGTTGGTGCTGTTGATGATCTTCTTCGTGACCTCGGCCGATTCGGCGGTTCTGGTACTGGCCAGCATGTCCACCGACGAAGCCGGGGATCCGCCGCTGAAGCGCAAGCTGGCCTGGGGCATCGCGGTAGCGTTGATTGCGGCGGCATTGCTGCTGGCGGGCGGGCTGGATGCGCTGCAGGGCATGATCACGATTGCCGCGTTGCCGTTCGCGCTGCTGATGGTGCTGGTGATGGTGTCGCTGTACCGGGTCCTGGACCAGGAGTACACGCGGGAGCGGCGGCAGGCGCAGCGCCAGCGACGCATGATCGATGCGTGGATCGCACGCGAGATGGCAGCGCAGGAAGAGACCCAGGCGGAGGCAGCACGCGCGCAGGATCAGGATTGAGGGTGTTTTGCAGCCTGCGGCTGCACCGCTTTTTTCAGGCAAAGGCAACGGCCGAAGCCAAGGCGGCTCTGGGTTGTTGCTGGTTGGGCGGGGCGGTGTGGGTGGGCAGGACACGCCGTAAACCCATCCCTGGGGGCTCGATGGCGCCATCCATGGCGCCAACGGTCCTGCCCACCCACACCGCCCCGCCCCCGACAATTTCCCGGTGACGGCAGTAGATCCACGCCATGCGTGGATGAAGGTGTATCGGAAAACAAGAAGGGGTCGGATCCGTTTTCCAAAGGAAAACGGATCCGACCCCAACCATCAGCACGCGGCTGTTGCTGCTGCCTTTGCTTTTGATCTTCTTCTTTCTCTTACTGCGGTGGCGGCCACGGAAACTGTCCGTGGCCGGGTGGGTAGGTTGGCTGGGGGCGTGAGCGCCATGGATGGCGCGCCCGAGCCTACAAGGACGTACTTGCGGCGTCCCCCAGGCAACCTACCCACCCGGCCAACCACAGCATTGCTGCCAACACCGCAGAGGGGGCTCAGCCCGTTGGCCGGGAAACCTCAGTAGCCCGCCGCCTGCCCATCCTTGCGGCTCTCCGATGCGCCGTAATACACGCCCGTTTCCGGATCACGCAGGATCGCCTGATAACCACCATACGGACCATCGGCGAACACCACCCGGTGCCCCTTGCGCATCAGCGCCCGCACCGTCTCGTACGGGAACCCGGTTTCCAGATTGACCTCGCCACCATCGGTCATCGCCGTCGCCTGACCGGTCGGCTCGGTCGATCCCTCATGCTGGATTCGGGGGGCATCACCAGCCTCCTGCAGGTTCATGCCGAAGTCCACCAGGTTCATCACGATCTGTGCGTGCCCCTGCGGCTGCATCGCACCGCCCATCACGCCGAAGCTTGCATAAGGCTTGCCGCCCTTGGTGACGAAGGCCGGAATGATGGTCTGGAAGGGACGCTTGCCCGGTGCGTAACCGTTGGGGTGGTTCTTCTGCAGCACGAACATCTCGCCGCGATCCTGCAGGATGAAACCCAGCCCCGGCGGGGCCATGCCGCTGCCCATGCCACGGTAGTTGGACTGGATCAGTGACACCATCATGCCGTCGGCATCGGCCACGGTCATGTAGATCGTGTCGCCCTCTTCCAGCTGCTTGGGCGTACCCGGCTGCACTTCCTTCAGCGCCTTGTCCATCGAGATCAGCGCGCGACGCTGCGCGGCGTACTCCTTGGAAATCAGCTTCTGTACCGGTGCAGGCTGGAACGCCATGTCGGCGTAGAAGCGCGCACGATCGGCGAAGGCCAGCTTCTTTGCTTCCACGAACAGATGCACGTGCTCGGGTGAGCCGAACGGAATCTTCGAGAAGTCGTAGCCTTCCAGTACGTTGAGGATCTGCAGCGCGGCGATGCCCTGGCTGTTGGGCGGCAGCTCCCACACGTCGTAGCCGCGGTAGTTGCTGCTGACCGGCTCGACCCACTCGCCATGATGGTCGGCCATGTCCTGGTAGCTCAGGTAGCCACCGTTCTTCTTGAAGTAATCGCCGATGGTGTGGGCGATGTCGCCCTTGTAGAAGGCATCACGGCCGCCGTCGGCAATCTTCTGCAGGGTGTCGGCAAGGTTGGGGTTCTTCCACATCTCGCCCTTGCGCGGCGCGTGGCCATCGATCGTGAACTGTTCCTTGAAACCCGGATACTGCGACAGCTTCGGCACCGAGCGATCCCAGTAATAGGCGATCACTTCGGCAACGGGATGACCGTCGCGCGCGTAGCGGATGGCCGGGGCCAGGTTGTCGGCCATCGGCTTGCGGCCGAAGCGCTCGTGCAGCGCGAACCAGCCGTCAACGGCGCCCGGCACCGATACCGGCAGCGGACCGGTCGCGGGGATCTCCTTCAGGCCCCGGCGCTGGAACTCGGCCAGGGTGAGCGACTTCGGCGAGCGGCCCGAGCCGTTGTAGCCGTAGAGCTTCTGCGTCTTCGGGTCCCACACGATGGCGAACAGGTCGCCGCCGACGCCATTGCCGGTGGGCTCCATCAGGCCCAGCGCTGCGTTGGCAGCAATGGCGGCATCGACGGCCGAGCCACCGGCCTTCATCACGTCCAGCGCGATCTGGGTAGCCAGCGGCTGCGAGGTGGCGGCCATCGCATGCGGGGCGATCACCTCCGAACGGGTGGCGAAGGTGTGGCCGGTAACGCGGTCGGCGGCCTGGGACAGCATGGGCACGGCAGCCAGCACGGCAGCAGCCAGCAGGGAACGGGCAAGACGTCGGGACACGGTCAGGTTCCGAGGGAAGGGGTGGTGACCCGATCTTCGCCGCTACCGCGACCGGGGGCCATCGGGCATAGGTCATGGGGCGCCTCATGGAGCCACGGGCGCCATTGCCACGAACGCATCGCAATGCGCGCGGAACTTCCCGCGGCACACGGGGCGCTGCACGACCCGGCGAGCGCAGCTGGTATCGCCGGAATCCGCGCAAAAAACCCATTGGAAAGAGTGAATTCGGGTTCACCGAAACACTTTCAGCAGCAACCATCCTTGTGCCACAAGCGATTGCACTGCATGCAGCGGAAACTGACGGGAATAGTGCTGCGAGGGTTGACACAGCGGAAATGGCTGTGGTTTTCTCGATCACATGTTGCATCACAACACACCACCGCGAACCCACATCGAAGCCGCCGATACCGGCGCCGCCTCGCTGCGTTCGATTCTTGTGCTCGTACTTATTACCCAACCAACAGGTGCGGGACGAGCCAGCGTGTAAGCAACAAACACACCGGAACTCTTCAAAAACCCGCACCCGCCCAGGTGCGGGTTTTTTCATTTCAGGACCTGGTTTCAGACGCAACCACCATGACCACCGCCTCCTCCACAACCTGGACCTGCTGCACCACGAACTCTCGTGGTGGCAGTACCTGTGCGATGCGCGGCGCTGCCCTCCCCACTTTTCCCTGACCGGCCGGTACGTCGCTTCGACTGCCGGCCGTCTTTTTTCTTCCCACCCGCAAGGAACCTCCCCCATGAGCACCAACGAACTGCCCCAGACCAAGATCGCCGTCATCGGCTACGGCAGCCAGGGCCGCGCGCACGCGCTGAACCTGCGTGAATCCGGCTTCGATGTGGTGGTAGGCCTGCGTCCGGGCGGCCCCACCGAGGTCAAGGCACAGGCCGATGGCTTCACCGTGAAGGCACCGGCCGATGCGGTGAAGGATGCCGACCTGGTCGCGGTGCTGACCCCGGACATGGTGCAGAAGAAGCTGTACGAGGACGTGCTGGCGTCGAACATGAAGCAGGGCGCGGTGCTGCTGTTCGCGCATGGTCTGAACGTGCACTTCGACATGATCAAGCCGCGCGAAGACCTGGACGTCGTGCTGGTCGCACCGAAGGGCCCGGGTGCACTGGTCCGTCGCGAATATGAAATCGGCCGCGGTGTGCCATGCATCTGGGCGGTCTACCAGGACAAGAGCGGCAAGGCCGCCGAGTACGCGCTCGCCTATGCGGCCGGCCTGGGTGGTGCGCGCGCCAACCTGATCCAGACCACCTTTAAGGAAGAAACCGAAACCGATCTGTTCGGCGAGCAGGCAGTGCTGTGCGGCGGCGCTTCGGCACTGGTGCAGGCTGGCTTCGAAACGCTGGTGGAAGCCGGTTACCAGCCGGAAATCGCCTACTACGAAGTGCTGCACGAACTGAAGCTGATCGTCGACCTGTTCTACGAAGGCGGCATCTCGCGGATGCTGGAGTTCATCTCCGAGACCGCGCAGTACGGCGACTACGTCAGCGGCCCGCGGGTGATCGACGCCGGTACCAAGGCGCGCATGAAGGAAGTGCTGAAGGACATCCAGGACGGCACCTTCACCAAGAACTGGGTGGCCGAGTACGAAGCGGGCCTGCCGAACTACAACAAGTTCAAGCAGGCCGACCTGGAGCACCCGATCGAGAAGGTAGGCAAGGAACTGCGCGCCAAGATGGTCTGGTTGCAAGGTCAAGCCGCGTAACAACGCGGCACCCCCACCCGCTCTGCAAGGTTCCCCCATGAACTCTCCCACACACCGCAGCGAGCCGCCCAACGGCGCGCGCTGGCTGACCCAGGCGCTGGAGGCCGAGGGTGTCCGTACGCTGTTCGGCTATCCGGGCGGCACCATCATGCCGTTCTACGACGCGCTGGTGGATTCGTCGCTGAAGCACATCCTGGTGCGCCATGAGCAGGGCGCGGCACTGGCCGCCAACGGCTTTGCGCGCGCCAGCGGCCAGGTCGGCGTCTGCGTGGCGACCTCCGGGCCGGGCGCGTCGAACCTGGTCACCGGCATCGCCGATGCGATGCTCGATTCGGTGCCGATGGTCTGCATCACCGGCCAGGTCGCCACGCCGCTGCTGGGCACCGATGCGTTCCAGGAACTGGACGTGTTCGGCCTGACGATGCCGATCGTCAAGCACAGCTGGCTGGTGCGCAGCGTCGATGACCTGCCGCGCGTGGTGGCCGATGCTTTCCGCATCGCCCGCGAAGGCCGTCCCGGCCCGGTGCTGATCGATCTGCCCAAGGACGTGCAGCTGGCCGATGCCAGCCACCTGCCGGCGCATGTGCCGGCCCATGTGGAACCGCCGCCGGCCCCCGCCGACGCGGCCATCGCCGAGGCCATCGCGGCTCTGGCGGCGGCCGAGAAGCCGGTGGTCTACGCCGGTGGTGGCATCGCCCTGGGCGATGCCGTGCAGGACCTGCGGGAATTCGTCGAAGCCAGCGCCATCCCCACCGTGATGACCCTGCGTGGGCTGGGTGCGCTGCCTCCCCAGCACCCGCAGTCGCTGGGCATGCTGGGCATGCACGGCACCCGCGCGGCGAACATGGCCGTGCAGGAAAGCGATCTGCTGCTGGTGCTGGGTGCGCGCTTCGATGATCGGGCGACCGGCAAGCTGGCCGAGTTCGCACCGTTTGCCCGCGTGGTGCACATCGATGCCGATGCGTACGAGATCTCCAAGCTGCGCAGCGCCGATGTCGCCGTGCCCGGCAACGTCGGCCACGCCATCCGCGCCCTGCGTGCGGCCTTCCCCTCCCCCAAGGCCCACCAGGACGCATGGCGCAAGCGCTGTGCACAGCATCGCGATCGCTTCGCCGCACGCTACGACGCACCCGGCCAGCACATCTACGCGCCGGCGCTGCTGAAGCGCCTGAGCGAGCTGGCGCCGGCCGATACGGTGGTGGCCTGCGACGTCGGCCAGCACCAGATGTGGGTTGCGCAGCACTGCCGCTTCACTCATCCGCGCAACCACCTGACCAGCGGTGCGCTGGGCACGATGGGCTTCGGCCTGCCGGCGGCGATGGGCGCGCAGTTCGCCTGCCCCGAGCGCACCGTGGTGCTGGTCTCCGGCGATGGCAGCTTCATGATGAACGTGCAGGAGCTGGCGACCATCGCACGCTGCCGCCTGCCGGTGAAGATCATCCTGCTGGACAACAGTTCGCTGGGCATGGTGCGGCAGTGGCAGGAACTGTTCTTTGCCGAGCGTTACAGCGAAATCGATCTGTCCGACAACCCGGACTTCGTCGCACTGGCCAAGGTGTTCGGCATCGCGGCCACGCGCATCGATGCACGTGATGACGTCGAAGGCGGCCTGGCCGCCCTGCTGGCCGAACCCGGCCCGGCCCTGCTGCACGTGGCCATCGATGCACGCGCGAACGTGTGGCCGCTGGTGCCGCCCAATACCGCCAACAGCACCATGCTGGAAAGCAACCCTGCACATGCACGCCAGGAGATCCCCAATGCAATACCGGCTTGACCTGGTGCTGCAACCGGCCGAGGGCGCGCTGCTGCGCGTGATCGGCATGGCCGAACGCCGTGGTTTCGCACCGCGCGCGATCACCGGTGCGCCGGTGGCCACCGATGATGGCCGTTGGCACCTGCAACTGGTGGTGGACAGCCAGCGCCCACCGGAAACGCTGTGCCGGCAGATGGAGAAGATCTACGACTGCGTTTCGGTGCAGATGACCGCACTGGAAGGAGCATCCGCATGAACGCCCGTACCGTATGCAACACGGTGCCGGTACGGAGGCGTCTTCTTCGCCGCCCGTGCCCGCATGCGGTGTTCCGCAACACGCCGCTGGTGGCCCATGCCGGCTACTGATGCCAGCAAGGAAAGCGATGTCGGCGACGTAACCGTTGCCGACGTACTGGCCGCGCAGGCCCGCCTGCGCCGCTTCCTGCCGCCCACGCCGCTGCATCATGCCGAGCGCTTCGGCACCTGGCTGAAGTTGGAGAACCTGCAGCGTACCGGTTCGTACAAGGTACGCGGCGCCCTGAATGCCCTGCTGGCCGCCCGCGAACGTGGCGATACCCGGCCGGTGATCTGTGCCTCCGCCGGCAATCACGCCCAGGGCGTGGCCTGGGCTGCTTATCGCCTGGATGTTCCGGCCATCGCCGTGATGCCGCATGGCGCACCGGCCACCAAGATCGCTGGCGTCGCCCACTGGGGCGCAACGGTGCGCCAGCATGGCAACAGTTATGACGAGGCCTATGCGTTCGCCGTCGAACTGGCGCAGCGTCATGGCTATCGCTTCCTGTCCGCGTTCGACGATGCCGATGTCATCGCCGGCCAGGGCACTGTCGGCATCGAGCTGGCCGCGCATGCGCCCGACGTGGTGATCGTACCGATCGGCGGTGGCGGCCTGGCATCCGGCGTCGCTTTGGCGCTGAAGTCACAGGGCGTGCGCATCGTCGGCGCGCAGGTCGAGGGGGTCGATTCGATGGCCCGCGCGATCCGCGGCGACGTGCGCGAGATCAATCCCGTGCCGTCGCTGGCCGATGGCGTGCGGGTGAAGATCCCCGGTTTCCTGACCCGTCGCCTGTGTACCTCGCTGCTGGACGACGTGGTGATCGTGCGCGAAGCCGAGCTGCGCGAGACCCTGGTGCGGCTGGCACTGGAAGAACACATCATCGCCGAAGGCGCCGGTGCGCTGGCACTGGCCGCCGGCCGTCGCGTCACCGGGCGCCGCAAGTGCGCGGTCGTCTCCGGCGGCAACATCGACGCCGGCGTGCTCGCCGGCCTGCTCACCGACATCCGCCCACGCCCGCCACGCAAGCCGCGCCGGCGCCGGGCAGAAACCCCGCGCTCGCCCGGCAAGGCGACCGCCACCGCTTTTCCCACGCCTTCCCCTTCCCCCCTGCAAGCCGTCGCACCCGCTGTCGAGGAGATTTCCCTGTGACCACCATCGAACGAATTACCACCCCGCGCATCCGCATCTTCGACACCACCCTGCGTGACGGCGAGCAGTCCCCCGGCTGCAGCATGAGCCCGCCGCAGAAGCTGGTGATGGCGCGTGCGCTGGACGAACTGGGCGTGGACATCATCGAGACCGGCTTCCCGGCCAGCTCGCAGTCCGACCGCGAAGCGATGGCCCTGATCGGCCGCGAACTGCGCCGCCCGAGCCTGAGCCTGGCGGTGCTGTCGCGCTGCCTGCAGGCCGACATCGAAACCTCGGCGCGTGCGCTGGAAGCCGCTGCCAACCCGCGCCTGCATGTATTCCTGTCGACCAGCCCGCTGCACCGTGAGCACAAGCTGCGGATGACCCGCGAGCAGGTACTGGAATCGGTACGCAGGCACGTAGCGCTGGCCCGCTCCTACATCGATGACGTGGAGTTCTCCGCCGAGGATGCCACCCGCACCGAACTGGACTACCTGATCGAGGTCTCGCGCGTGGCGATCGCTGCCGGCGCCACCACCATCAACCTGCCCGACACCGTCGGCTTCACCACGCCGGAAGAGATCCGCACGATGTTCCAGCAGGTCATCGCTGGCGTCGCCGATGTGCCGAACGCAGCCAACGTGATCTTCAGCGCCCACTGCCACAACGATCTGGGCCTGGCCGTGGCCAACTCGCTGGCCGCCATCGAAGGCGGCGCGCGCCAGGTCGAATGCACCGTCAACGGCATCGGTGAGCGCGCCGGCAACTGCTCGCTGGAAGAGATCGCGATGGTGCTGAAGGTGCGCCAGGCTTTCTACGAGCAGGACACCGCCATCGACACCCCGCGCATCGTCGGCACCTCGCAGCTGCTGCAGCGCCTGGTCGGCATGCCGGTACAGCGCAACAAGGCCATCGTGGGTGCCAATGCCTTCGCCCATGAGTCGGGCATCCATCAGCACGGCATGCTGCGCCACCGCGGCACCTACGAAATCATGCGTCCGGAAGACGTGGGCTGGGAAGATTCGCAGATGGTGCTTGGCCGCCACAGTGGCCGCGCTGCCGTCGAAGCGCGCCTGCGCGCACTGGGCTTCTGGCTGGAAGAAGACGAGCTGAAGCTGGTGTTCGAGCAGTTCAAGGGACTGTGCGAGCAGCAGCGTGTTGTCACCGATGCCGACCTGCAGACGCTGATGCAGGGCGGCTCCAATGCCCAGGGCTACCGTCTGGCCTCGATGACCATCAGCGATGTCGGCAGCCGCGCCAATGCGCTGGTGGAACTGTCCGACCCGGACGGCAACCGCGTGGCCGAGACTGCACAGGGCGACGGCCCTGTCGATGCGCTGTTCGGCGCGTTGTCGGCCGCCACGGGCGTGCAGCTGATGCTGGACAGCTACCACGTGCACAGCGTCGGTATCGGCGCCGACGCGCGTGGCGAAGCCAACCTGAGCGTGCGCCACGAGGGCGTGGAGTACGACGGCACCGGTACCAGCAAGGACATCATCGAAGCGTCCGCGCTGGCCTGGCTGGACGTGGCCAACCGCCTGCTGCGCCAGCGCCAGGCCAACGCCGGCATCAGTCCTGAATCACCTGCCACCGCCACCGCCTGAGGAATGTGAGATGAGCGCCTTCGACACCGCAACCACCGCCAGCAGCGCTGGCCAGCAGTGGAATGCCCAGGACTATGCGATCGATGCCGGCTTCGTGCCGACCCTCGGTGGCGCCGTTGCGCGCCTGCTCGATGCGCGCGCCGGTGAGCGCATTCTCGACCTGGGTTGTGGCGATGGCGTGCTCACCACCGAACTGGCCCTCAGCGGCGCACATATGCAGGGCGTCGATGCCTCGCCGGAAATGGTGATCGCCGCGCGTGCGCGGGGCGTCGATGCGAAGGTGATGGACGGCCACGCCCTGGCCTTCGACCGTGCGTTCGATGCAGTGTTCAGCAACGCAGCCCTGCATTGGATGCCCGACCCGGATCGCGTGCTGGAGGGCGTGCGCCGCGCCCTGCGCCCCGGCGGGCGCTTCGTCGCCGAGTTCGGCGGCCATGGCAACGTGGCCACGATCATTGCTGCCGTGCAGGCCGCGCGCGTCGCCCATGGCCATGGTGCCAGCGCATTCCACTGGTACTTCCCCACCGCCGATGCCTACGCAGACCGCCTGCGCCAGCATGGCTTCCAGGTGCAGCTGATCGAATGCCTGCCGCGACCGACCGCGCTGCCGACCGGCGTTGCCGGCTGGCTGCGGGTATTCGCCGCTCCACTGCTGGACGACCTGCCGGCCGAGGCGCGCGCCACGGTGCGCGATGCCGCCACTGCCCTGCTGGCCGACCTGCCGCGCAATGCCGGCGGCCAGCCGCTGGCCGACTACGTGCGCCTGCGCGTGCTCGCGCGGCGCCGCTGACCTGCTCCTGTTACTTTCTCTTCGATGCCCGTTACTCCGTACTCCTGCCAGGCAAACGCATGACTTCCGCACCCCGCACCCTGTACGACAAACTGTGGGACGCCCACGTGGTGGTTCCAGAAACCGACAGCGCGCCCGCCGTGCTGTATATCGACCTGCACCTGATCCATGAAGTGACCTCGCCGCAGGCTTTCACCGAGCTGCGCGAGCGTGGCCTGAAGCCGCGCCGTCCGGATCGGACCAAGGCCACGATGGACCATTCCACGCCGACCCTGCCGGCCGCTGCCGACGGCACGCTGCCCTACGCCAGTGCCGCCTCCGAAGCACAGGTCGCGATGCTGGCGCGCAACTGCGCCGAGCACGGCATCGAACTGTTCGACATGGCCTCGGACAACCGCGGCATCGTCCACGTGATCGCACCGGAACAGGGCTTCACCCAGCCGGGCATGACCATCGTCTGCGGCGACAGCCACACCTCCACCCACGGCGCATTCGGGTCGCTGGCCTTCGGCATCGGCACCAGCGAAGTCGGCCATGTACTGGCCACGCAGTGCCTGCTGCAGCGCAAGGCGAAGACGCTGGCGATCACCGTCGATGGCAAGGTCGCGCCGGGTATCGGCGCCAAGGACGTGGTCCTGCACATCATCGGCGTGATCGGCGTCAATGGTGGCACCGGGCACGTGATCGAGTTCCGCGGCAGCACCATCGAAGCGATGGACATGGAACAGCGCATGACCCTGTGCAACATGTCGATCGAAGCCGGTGCACGCGCCGGCATGGTCGCGCCCGACCAGGTGACGTTCGACTTCGTCGCCAATACGCCGCGTGGCCCCAAGGGCGCCGACTTCGACGCTGCCGTTGCCCGCTGGACGCAGCTGCGCAGCGATGAAGGCGCGCGCTTCGACAGCGAGGTGCACATCGATGCCGCCGATATCCGCCCGACCCTGACCTGGGGCACCCACCCCGGCACCGCCATCGCGGTGGATGCGCCGATCCCAGCGGCCAACGATGCCGCCGCGCAGAAGGGCCTGGATTACATGCACTTCCAGGCGGGACAGACGCTGGCCGGCACGCCGGTGGACGTGGTGTTCGTCGGCTCCTGCACCAATGGCCGGCTGAGCGACATGCGCGAAGTGGCACAGGTGCTGCGCGGCCGTCGCGTCGCCGAGCGCGTGCGCATGCTGGTGGTGCCTGGTTCTGAGATCGTCAAGCGCCAGGCCGAGGCCGAAGGCATCCATGAGATCGTGCGCGCGGCCGGTGCCGAATGGCGCGAGCCGGGCTGTTCGATGTGCATCGCCATGAATGGCGACCTGGTCGCCCCCGGCCAACTGGCGGTCAGCACCAGCAACCGCAACTTCGAAGGCCGCCAGGGCCCGGGCTCGCGCACGCTACTGGCCTCGCCGATGAGTGCTGCCTGGGCCGCGGTGCAGGGCCACGTCGCCGATGCCCGTGAGCTGTTCGCCCAGGAGGTGGCCTGATGAGCGGCTTCCGCACCCTGAGCTCGGCCAGCGTGGTGCTGCGCCAGACCAACATCGACACCGACCAGATCATTCCGGCGCGGTTCCTGTCCACCACCGAACGTGCTGGCCTGGGCCGCAATGCGTTCAACGATTGGCGCTGGCAGGCCGATGGCTCGCCCGTGGCGGACTTCGCCTTCAACCAACCGCACAACGCCGGTCGCAGCATCCTGCTGGCCGGGCGCAATTTCGGCTGCGGCTCATCGCGCGAACATGCGCCGTGGGCACTGACCGATCTCGGCCTGCGTGCCATCGTCAGCAGCGAGATCGCCGACATCTTCCGCGGCAATTCGCTGAAGAACGGCCTGCTGCCGATCGTGCTGGACGAGGCCGACGTGCAGCTGCTGATGCAGCGCCCTGACGATGAGCTGACCATCGACGTTGCGGCGCGCGAGCTGCGCACGCCCGATGGCCGCATCTACTCCTTCCCGTTGGACGGCTTCTCGCAGACCTGCCTGCTGGAAGGCGTCGATCAACTGGGTTATCTGTTGGGCCGTGTCCCTGAAATCGAACGTTACGAGAGTGAGCATGCACGCTGAAATTGTTGTCCTGCCCGGTGATGGCATCGGCCCGGAAGTGGCCGCCGCCGCGGTCGCCGTTCTGAACGCCGTCGCCAAGCGCTTCAATCACACCTTCACCTTCAGCGAGCACGACATCGGTGGCATCGCCATCAACCGCCATGGCGAGCCGCTGCCGGCATCGACCCTGGCCGCCTGCCAGGCCGCCAACGCTGTGCTGCTGGGAGCCGTGGGCGGGCCGAAGTGGTCCGACCCGAACGCCAAGGTGCGCCCGGAACAGGGCCTGCTGGCGATCCGCAAGGCGCTGGGCCTGTATGCCAACCTGCGCCCGGTGCGCACCCATGAAGCCGCACTGCACGCCTCGCCGATCAAGGCCGAGCTGCTGCAGGGCGTGGACTTCGTGGTGGTGCGCGAGCTGACCGGGGGCATCTACTTCGGCGACAAGACCCGCGATGCCGACAGCGCCAGCGATCTGTGCCGCTATACCGTGACCGAGATCGAGCGTGTGCTGCGCAGTGCCTTCCGGCTGGCGCAGCAGCGTCGCGGCAAGGTCACGTCGGTGGACAAGGCCAACGTGCTGGAAACCTCGCGCCTGTGGCGTGACGTGGCCGCGCGCGTCGGTCGCGAGGAATTCCCGGACGTGGCGCTGGAACACCAGCTGGTCGATTCCATGGCGATGCATCTGCTGGCCAAGCCGCGCGAGTACGACGTGATCGTGACCGAGAACATGTTCGGCGACATCCTCACCGATGAGGCCTCGATGCTGGCCGGTTCGCTGGGCCTGCTGCCATCGGCATCACTGGGCGAGCCGGGTGCGGTGGGCATCTACGAGCCGATCCACGGCTCGGCACCGGACATCGCCGGCAAGGGCATCGCCAACCCGTACGCGACGATCTTCAGCGCGGCGATGCTGCTGCGCCATTCGCTGGGGCTGGAAGACGAAGCAGCAGCGGTGGAGGCGGCGGTGCACGCGGTGCTGGACGATGGCGTTTTCACCGCGGACCTGGCCGCCAAGGGCCACGCGGTGAGCACGGCGACGGCCACCGACGCGGTGCTGGCCAAACTGGGATGAGTGATCGGGGTACCGGACGGCGTCCGGTACCCGTTCTCTCTGCGCATCCCGCACTGACTCACTCAGTGCGGGATGTTCGCGCTCTGCGGATCGCTCGCGGCCGCGCGCATCTGCGAGCTGCTGCATCCGGTCAGGATAGTGCCGTCGTCAGCTCTGGCCACCACGCGTTCATGGATTCGGATGCTGCCTGAAGGCAAGCCGCTGCGCGACGCTTCGCGTTGCCAGACCTGCACGCCGGCCTGCTGGTGAGCAGTTGTCAGACCGGCATCGAGCAACACGCTTGCGACGTTGATTCTGCCAAGGTCTGCAGCGAACAGGCCGGCCGGTGCGGCCAGCACCTTGTCGGTGGCGATGCCCTGGATCTGCAGCGGCGTCTGCAGTTCGATCTGGAAGACGGGAAGCACCGTGCCGTTGATCGCATGCGTGGGTGCCGACACTGCGTGCACCTCTGCCGGCCATTCGCCCTGCGGCTGTTCCATCACCTGCTGCAGCAAGCGCCCGACGCGGCGCAGGGCCGCATCGTCGGCACGGCACTCGATGGCCGCTGTGAGGTCATCGGCATCTGCACGCTGCTGCCGATCCAGTGGCAACGTTCCCTGCGTGCTGGCAGCTGGGGCAGTACATCCCAACCGATAGCCGTCGCCATCGCTGCTCACCATGATCGACGGGGCCGACGTGTTGCCATCAACCGATCGTGCGGACCACACCCGGAAGGGTTCACGCAGCGTGCTCGACTGCAGCTGAAGGCCGTGGCGTGCAACGATACGATCACGCGCTGCAGCGTCGATGGCAATGAACAACCCCTGCGCGTCTGCGAAAACGCGCTGGGTCCGGACGCCTTGCGCGGTCAACGGCACCGGCATATCGATGACCGTCACCGAAGCAGCGTCGGCGTCTCCGGCCTGCTCGAAATGCCAATCACGCAGATGCAACGGGCGAACGGCCGGATCGCCGTAGCGTGCCGCACGCAGGGTGCTGGCGACGGTCTGCCGGGTATCTGCACTGGCACGGCATTCGAGCACGGCAAGCAGGTTCTGCTGGAAGCGCAGGGCCTCGGTCTGCGCTGGCTCTGCATCGGCATGACCGCAGCAGGCAACCAGCATCAGCACGCAAGCGCGGATCGTGCGAGGGAACATGCAGGCTCTCCGGCCCCGGGACAGCCCGCTATTGTGCCCGTGAACGCCCTGATTGGAAGCCAGCAGCATCCACGCATGGCGTGGATCTACTGCGCGAACTCAAGCCTCGCGTGTCTCTACTTGGTGGTGTAGCCGCCGTTGACCAGGATGGTCTGCCCGGTCATCCACCAACCGTCGGTCACCAGGAAGCGGATCCACGGCACGATGTCGGCGATGTCGGTCAGGCCGGTACGGGTGAACGCCGACAGCGCCGCGGCGGTCTTGTGATACGCCTGCGCATCGGCACTCTCGGCCGGATAGAAGAACGGCGTATCCATCGGCCCGGGGCCGATCGCGGTCACCGAGATCCCACGCTCGCCAAACTCCTTCGATGCTGCACGGGTGAAGTGTTCCACCGGCGCCTTGGTGCCCGCGTAGCTGGAATAGAACGGCGTGAACGCGCCCAGCAGCGACGTGACCAGCGTGCAGATGCGGCCGCCGTCGTTGACATGGCGTCCGGCCTCCTTGAGAAAGAAGAACGCAGTCTTCGCGTTGACCGCGCTCATCTGGTCGTACTCCGCTTCGCTGATCTCCAGCATCGGCTTCTTCAGCACTTTGCCGACGGTGTTGATGGCGATGTCCGGGCGACCGACAGCGGCAACCGCGTCGGCGAACAGGCGCTCCATCGCAGCGGCCGAGGTCAGATCGGCCTGCAGGGCCACGGCCTTGCTGCCAGCGGCCTGCACCGCAGCGACGGTGGCTTCCGCATCGGCCTGGGTAGCAGCGCTGTTGTAGTGGATGACGATGGCCTTGGCGCCCTGCTCGGCGAAGTCGCGGGCGATCAGCCCGCCGAGGTTCTTGGCACCGCCGGCGATCAGCACGGTCTTGCCCTGGATACGGTGGTCGGTCATGGCATCGGTCTCGGGAAGAGGCTGCCGGGCTGGCAACCCTGTGCCGACGACGATATCGTGCAGAAATTGCGGATAAAGACCGCAACATTGACTTAACTTTCCAAAGCGGGCGAACAATGGACCGGATCGAGCGTTTCCGCATCTTTGCCCGGGTGGTGGAGTGCACCAGCTTCACCCGCGCCGCCGACCAGCTCGGCCTGCCCCGCTCCACCGTCTCGGCGGCCGTGGCGGAACTCGAGCAGCGCCTGGGCACGCGCCTGCTGCAGCGCTCCACCCGCAGGGTCTCCACCACCCACGACGGCGACACGTTCTATGTTCGCTGCCTGCGCCTGATTGCCGAGGTGGAAGACGCCGAGTCGCTGTTCCGCCAGGACGACGCACAGCCGAGTGGCCTGTTGAAGATCGATGTACCCAGCCGGATCGGCCGCCGCATCATCGCCCCGGCCCTGCCGGACTTCTTCGCACGGCACCCCCAGGTCGAGCTGGACCTGGGCATGACCGATCGCGCGGTGAATCTGATCGAGGACGGTTGCGATGCGGTGCTGAGGGTGGGCCAGCTGGGTGACTCCAGCCTGGTGGCCCGCACGCTGGGCCAGCTGGACTTCGTCAACGTTGCCGCGCCGGCGTACCTGCACGCGCACGGCGTACCGCAGCACCCCACCGACCTGCAGCAGCACCGCGCGGTGAACTATGCGTCGCCGACCACGGCGCGGGTGGAGCCGTGGGAATGGCAGGACGGCGCGCAGCTGCGCACGCTGCCGATGCCCGGCTGGGTGCGGGTGAACAGCGCCGAGGCGTCGATTGCCTGCTGCGTCGCAGGGCTGGGACTGCTGCAGATTCCGCGTTACGACGTACAGGCCGAACTGCAAACCGGTGCGCTGGTGGAAGTGATGCCCCAGTACGCGGCGCAGCCGCTGCCGGTGACCCTGTTGCTGCCGCACCGGCAGCATCGCGCGCAACGTGTGCAGGTGTTCCTGGATTGGCTGGTGCCGCTGCTGCGTGAGCGGCTGCAGTTGCAGGGGTGATCGGCCGGGCGGCTGCCCGGCGCCCGCCGAGGCGACCGCAACTGCAAATGCAACGGCAACTGCAAAAGCCGGAGCGGCTCTGGGTTGTTGCTGGGTTGGCGGGGAGGGGGCAGCTGGCGGGACACGCCGCAAGTACGTCCCTGTAGGCTCGGCCACGGCATCCATGCCGTGGACGGTCCCGCCACCTGCCCCCTCCCCGCCTCCGATCATTTCCCGATGACGGTTGGTGGATCCACGCCATGCGTGGATGAGGTGCATCGGAAAACACAAAGGGGTCGGATCCGTTTTCCAATGGAAAACGGATCCGACCCCAACCATCAGCACGCGGCTGTTGCTGTTGCTTTTCGCTCTTCTTCTTTCTCTTCCTGCGGTGCAGGCCGCAGGAAGCTGTCCGTGGCCGGGTGGGCAGGTGGGCTGGGGGCGCAAGCGCCATGGATGGCGCGCCCGAGCCTACAGGGACGTACTTGCGGCGTCCCCCAGCCCACCTGCCCACCCGGCCCAACAAGCGATCCCGCTTCTGAACCCACCGCAGAGGGGGCTCAGCCCGGTGGCCGGGAAACCCGGGGCATCACGCCCCGGATTCGTCCGGCTTGACCCGGAACCACGCCGCATACAGCGCCGGCAGGAACACCAGCGTCAGTACCGTGCCCACGATCAAACCGCCCATGATCGAAATCGCCATCGAGCCATAGAAAGCGCTGCGCGACAGCGGGATCATCGCCAGCACCGCCGCCAGCGCAGTCAGCACGATTGGGCGGAAACGCCGCACCGTCGCATCGATGATCGAATGCCAGCGGTCATGCCCGGCATCGATGTCCTGCTGGATCTGGTCGATCAGGATCACCGAGTTGCGCATGATCATGCCCGCCAGCGCGATGGTGCCCAGCAGCGCCACGAAGCCGAACGGCGCGCGGAACAGCAACAGGAACAGCGTCGCGCCGATGATGCCCAGCGGTGCGGTCACCAGCACCATCGCCGCACGCGAGAAGCTGCGCAGCTGCAGCATCAGCAACGTGGCCACCACGATCAGGAACAGCGGCATGCCGGCCTTGATCGAGTTCTGCCCGCGAGCCGAATCCTCCACCGAGCCGCCGGTCTCCAGCAGGTAGCCGCTGGGCAGGTCGGCACGGATGCCATCCAGGGTCGGCACGATCTGCTGCACCACGTCCAGCGGCTGCATGCCATCGCTGATGTCGGCACGCACGGTCACCGTCGGCAGACGGTTGCGGTGCCAGATGATGCCGTCCTCGAAGGCGTATTCCAGCCGCGCGACCTGCGACAGCGTCACCGCGGTACCACTGCTGGTCGGGATCGCCAGGCTGCCGAGCAGGTCCAGCTGCGCGCGCTCGTTGTCCGGGCCACGCAGCAGCATCTCGATCTGGCGGTTGCCTTCGCGATAGGTGCTCACGCTCATGCCCGACAACGAGCTGCTGAGGAACTGGCTGACCTGCGCACTGCTGACGCCCAGCGCGCGGGCGCGGTCCTGGTCGATCACCAGCCGCACCACCTTGCTCGGCTCGCTCCAGTCCAGGTTCACGTTCATCACGTGCGGGTTCTCGCGCACCTTGGCCTCGACTTGGCGCGCGATCGCCTGCACCTGCGCGATGTGCTCGCCGGACACGCGCATCTGCACCGGATAACCGACCGGCGGCCCGTTCTCCAGGCGCGTCACCCGCATCTGCACATCCGGGAACTGATTGATCACGTCCTTCAGCATCCAATCGCGGGTCGATTCGCGGGCCTTGGCGTCTTCGGTGAGCACCACGAACTGGGCGAAGTTGGTGGCCGGCAGCTGCTGGTCCAGCGGCAGGTAGAAGCGCGGCGAACCGGTGCCGACGTAGGCCACGTAGTTGCTGATGCCTTCGCGCCCCTTCAGCAGCTTCTCCAGCTTGTCGGCCTGTGCCTGGGTCGCGGCCAGCGACGCACCTTCGGCCAGCTCGATGTCCACCATCAGTTCCGGGCGGGTCGAGTCGGGGAAGAACTGCTGTGGCACGAAGCGGAACAACATCAACGAACCGATGAACAGGGCGATGGTCGCAGCGATCACCCACCAGCGATGGCGCAGGCAGGTATCCAGGAACGCCCGGAAGCGCGTGTAGAACGGCCGCTGGTACGGATCATGATCGTGCGCATGCTCCTTCGGTGCGATCCAGCGCGCGAGTGACGGATGCCGGTCGGCCCACTGCAGGCGCTTGGCGCGCCAGCGGCCGGCCAGGCTGTCCGGCTTCGGCAGCTGCGGGTTGAACAGGTCCGGCAGCATCTTGTCGCCCAGGTACGGGATGAACAGCACTGCCGCGATCCACGACACCACCAGCGCGATGGTCACCACCTGGAACAGCGAACGGGTGTACTCACCCGTGCTGGATGCCGCCGTGGCGATGGGCAGGAAGCCAGCGGCAGTGATCAGGGTACCGGTCAGCATCGGGAAGGCGGTGGATTCCCAGGCGAAACTGGCCGCGCGCAGGCGGTCGTAGCCCTGCTCCATCTTGGTGGCCATCATCTCCACCGCGATGATCGCATCATCCACCAGCAGGCCCAGGGCCAGCACCAGTGCACCCAGCGAGATCTTGTGCAGGCCGATGTCGAAGTAGTGCATGACGAAGAAGGTCATCGCCAGCACCAACGGGATGGTCACGCCCACCACCAGGCCGGTACGCAGGCCCAGCGAGAAGAAGCTGACCAGCAGCACGATCACCACCGCTTCGGTGAGCACCTGCACGAACTCGCCCACCGACTCTTCCACCGCATGCGGCTGGTCGGACACCTTGCGCAGCTGCATGCCGGCCGGCAGGGTCTTCTGCAGGCGTTCGAACTCGGCATCCAGGGTGGCACCGAGCTTGAGGATGTCTCCGCCGTCCTTCATCGCCACCGCCAGGCCGATCGCATCCTGGCCCATGAAGCGCATCTTCGGCGAGGCCGGATCGGCAAAACCGCGCTTGACCTCGGCGATGTCGCCCAGATGCAGCGTGCGTTGGCCGGCCTGGATCGGGAATTTGCGGATGTCCTCGATCGAATCGAACTGACCGGTCACGCGCAGCTGCACGCGGTCGGTCGGGGTTTCGAAGAAGCTGGTGGCGCTGACCGCGTTCTGGTCGGCCAGCGCCTGCTGCACCTGTTGCAGCGATACGCCCAGCGTGGCCAGCTTGGTGTTGGACAGCTCGATCCACACCTTCTCGTCCTGCAGGCCGACCAGGTCGATCTTGCCGACGTCGGGCACGCGCTGCAGCTCCAGCTGGATGCGGTCGGCATAGTCGCGCATCACCGCGTAGTCGAAGCCTTCGCCGGTCAACGCGTAGATGTTGCCGAACGTGTCGCCAAACTCATCGTTGTAGAAGGGTCCGACGATTTCCCTCGGAAGCGTCGCGCGGATATCGCCCACGCGCTTGCGCACCTGGTACCACAGGTCCGGAATCTGCTTGGAGCGCAGGCTGTCGCGCGCCATGAAGATCACCTGCGATTCGCCCGGCCGCGAGTACGAACGGATGAATTCGTACTCGCCGGTGTTCATCAGCGCTTTTTCGATCGGCTCGGTCACCTGCCGCGAGACCTGCTCGGCGGTGGCGCCCGGCCACATCGTGCGTACCACCATCGCCTTGAAGGTGAAGGGCGGATCTTCAGACTGGCCCAGGTGCTTGTACGACCAGGCACCGATGACGGCAAACGCCAGCATCGCGAACAACACCAGCGCACGGTTGCCCAGCGCCCATTCGGAGAGATTGAAGCGGCGCACGGGTCAGTGCCCCTTGCCTGCGGCCGGCGCCGGCTTGGCAGCCGACGGTGCCAGCACCGGGCGGTTCTGGCGGTCGACCGGCGTCACCACCTGGCCTTCGCGCAGCAGATGGCCGCCGGCAGCGACCACCCAGTCCGACGCGCCCACGCCGGACACGACCGGCACGGCCTGCGCGCCGTAGGCACCCACCTGCACCGGCGTTGCCTTCAATGCACCATTGGACGGATTGACCACCCACACGCTGGCCTTGCCATCACTGCCGCGCAGCACGGCCGCCAGCGGCAGCTGCAACGCACCACTGCGCCCGGCGGTGGCGAACACCCGCGCACTCTGGCCCAGTTCCACTTCGCTCAGTGCTTCCGGCGCCAGGCTGACCCGCGTGGCATAGGTGCGCGCCTGTGCATCGGCGGCCGGGGCGATCTCGCGCAGGGTGCCCGGCAGCAGCTGGCCCGGGCGGTTCCACAGTTCCACCTGCACCGACTGGCCGACCTTGTAGTCACGGATGCTGCTTTCCGGCAGCGCGATCAGCACCTCACGGCCACCATCGGCGGCCAGGGTGAACACCGTCTGCCCAGCGCTCACGACCTGCCCGGCTTCGGCCTGGCGGCTGGCAATCACGCCATCGGCGGGCGCGCGCAACTGCGCGTACTCGGCCTGGTTGCGGGCCACGGCGAGGTTTGCCCGGGCGGCGTTGGCCTGGCCCTGTGCAGCCTTGAATGCCGCCGTCTGCTGGTCCAGTGCCGATCGGCTCACCAACTGGTCCTCAGCCAGCTTGGCATAGCGCTTCTGGTCATCGCGCGCGCGCACCAGGTCTGCTTCCGCCGCCGCCAGCTGCGCCTGCGACGCCGCCGCCTGCGAGGCGTAGTCGGCCGCATCCAGCTCGGCCAGCAGCTGGCCCTTCTTCACCCGCTCGCCAGCGTCGACGTGGCGCCTGACCAGGTTGCCGCCAACCCGGAACGACAGTGGGCTTTCCTGGCGGGCACGCACCTCGCCGGGGTAGGCGGCCGCGGCCTGTCCATCCTGCGTGGTGGGATGCACCACCAGCACCGGGATGGCCGCCGCCGGCTCGGCGGCCTGCTTGCCGCACGCTGCCAACACCACGACCAGTACGCCTACGCCCAACCAACGCATGTTTTTCATGAGGTACAGGACCTGAAAAGAAATCCGGGGGGAACGCGCCGGCAACATACTGTTGCAACGCGGACATTAGTGAACCAGTCGGTATAGTATAAATATCGAACCGCTTGGTCTAGTATTAGCGGAATGAGTTCTCCCACTTCCCGAAAGCCGACGGCCAAGCCCGCTGCCAAGGCTGCCGGTCCCGGGCGCCCCAAGGATCTGGGCAAGCGCGCGGCAATACTCGAGGCAGCCAAGACACTGTTCATCGAACAGGGCTACAGCGGCGTGAGCATGGACAGCATTGCTGCCCAGGCCGGCGTCTCGAAGCTGACCGTTTACAGCCATTTCGGCGACAAAGAGACCCTGTTCTCCGAAGCTGTGCAGTCCAAGTGCATCGAGATGCTGCCCGACGCGCTGTTCGTGGCCGACGTCGAAGGCCCCCTGCGTGACCAGTTGCTGGGCATCGGCATGGCGTTCTTCGAGATGATCACCTCCGACGCGGCCCTGTCGATCCAGCGGATGATGATGGCGCCGGAGACCGACGAGCGCCTGCGCGAACTGTTCTGGCAGGCGGGCCCGCAACGCACCTGCGAGGCACTGGCCGACTTCATGCGTTCGCGTGCCGAGCGCGGCGAACTGGATATCCCCGACTGCTACATCGCCGGCCAGCAGTTCCTGACCCTGGTGAAGGGCGAAGTGCACATGCATATGATGTGCGGCATGCCACTGTCCCCCGTCGAGACCGATGCTGCGATCCATGTGGCCGCCAGTGTGGATTTCTTCCTGCGCGCCTACGCGCCGCGGGGGGCTGGGAATGCTGGATAACCAAAACTGAACGAACCGGAGGTCGCGATGACTTCCGGCACTGCGACCCCGGCCACCCCGCAGCTGATGCTCTGGGCGCGCCGCCGGCCTCCGGCACCGGTAAAATGGCCGGCCCACTGCGCTGGATTTGAACCTCATGACGATTGATTACGCCCACGCCCGCGAACTGATGGTGGAACAGCAGATCCGTCCCTGGGACGTGCTGGACATCAAGGTGCTCGACGTCCTGGCCCGCCTGCCGCGCGAGGCCTTCGTCGCCGACGCGCACCGGGCGCTGGCCTATGCCGATGTCGAACTGCCGATCGGCAACGGCCAGAAGATGATGAAGCCGGTCATCGAGGGCCGTACCCTGCAGGCACTGGATCTGCAGCCGGGTGACGAAGTGCTGGAAATCGGCACCGGCAGCGGCTTCCTGTCGGCCTGCATCGGCGCGCTGGCGCGCGACGTGCTGAGCCTGGAAATCGATCCGGAACTGGCCGCCGCTGCGCGCGCCCGCCTGGATGCCACCGGCCTGGGCACCAACGTGCGCGTGGAAGTGGCCGATGGCCTGGCCTGGCAGACCGAACGCCGCTTCGACGTGATCTGTGTCACTGGCGCCGTCGACGTGGTGCCGTCACAGTTTGCTTCGTGGTTGCGTCCGGGTGGTCGCCTGTATGTCATCCAGGGCCGTTCGCCGGCAATGGAAGCGCTGCTGGTGAAGGCCGATGGCAGCACCGAGTCGCTGTTCGAGACCGATATCGATTACCTGCGTGGTGCCGCCCCGGCCCCCCAGTTCCACCTCTGAGTCCAAGGAAGCCGCAATGATCCGCCGATCCCTCGCTGTTGCGCTGGCCACTGCCCTGCTGCCGTTGTCCGCCCATGCCGCCGACCTGCTGCAGGTCTATGAAATGGCGCGCAATGGTGACCCGCAGCTGTCCGCCGCCGAATCCACCCGGCTGTACGACAAGGAAGGCGCCGTGCAGGCGCGTGCTGCCCTGCTGCCGCAGATCAATGGCCAGGCCCAGTTGAGCCGCACCCGCACCGAAGCCGACCATGACGCCAACTCCGGCACGGTCACCAGCAAGCGCCGCAACTACACGATCGACGGTTCGCAGACGCTGTTCAACTGGACCCAGATCAACAACCTGCGTTCGCAGCGCGAGCTGAGCAAGGCGGCTGATTTCACCCTCGACTCGGCCAACGACAACCTGATCGTGCGCACCTCGGCGGCCTACTTCAACGTGCTGGTGGCGATCGAATCGCTGAACGCCGCACAGACCAATGAAGCGGCCGCGAAGAAGCAGTTCGACTTCGCCGACAAGCGCCTGGAAGTGGGCCTGGCGCCGATCACCGACGTGCATGAAGCACGCGCCCAGTACGACCAGGCGCGCGCCAACACCATCGTTGCGCAGAACACCCTGGCCGATAACTACCAGGCCCTGACCGAACTGACCGGCCAGCCGGTGGTCAACCTGAAGGGCCTGCCGGCCGATTTCCGTCCGGAAGTGCCGGCCAACCGCGGCAATCTGGACCAGCTGGTGCAGCAGGCAACCACGCAGAACCCGGCGCTGAAGGCGCAGGAGCTGAAGGTCGGTGCCGCCGAAGCCGGCGTGCAGGCCGCCCGTGGTGGCCACTACCCGACCCTGTCGCTGGGCGGCAGCTGGGGCAAGAGCGCGACCTGGGGCGACAGCGTCGGTGCCGGTTCGCTCTCCCCCGATGCACGCACCAACAGCATCGGCCTGACCCTGAGCGTGCCGATCTTCTCTGGCGGCGCCACCCAGTCCGGCGTGCGCCAGGCCTTGGCCCAGCGTGACATCGCCCAGGATGGTTTCGAGCAGCAGAAGCGCGCGCTGGACCGCAATACCCGCAATGCCTACCAGACCCTGGTGCAGGGCATCAGCGAAGTGGAAGCCCGCCGCCTGGCCGTGGTTTCCGCACAGAGCGCCTACGATGCCTCGCAGGTCGGCCTGGAAGTGGGTACCCGCACGGTGCTGGACGTGATCCAGAACCAGCGCATCCTGTTCTCAGCCCAGCTGGATTACGCACAGGCCCGTTACAACTTCCTGCAGAACCGCCTGCTGCTGAGCCAGGCCGTGGGTGGCCTGGATGTCGCCGAACTGCAGGACATCAACCGCCTGCTGACCCAGGACGCGGGCAACCCGTCGACGACCACGAACTGAGTCGACGCACCGGCCTGATCAGAAAGCCACCCGTGAGGGTGGCTTTTTTTATTGATCGCAGAGGACTGGCAGCGCGTGGCGCTAGCGCGAACACCCCGACTGTCGACGCATAAGTACGCCTGCCGAAACGGCCGCCAGCACCACCAGCAGCGGTAACAACAACCGGGACGTCACAGCCGGCAACAGGCACAGGACGGTCGCCACAGGTGCGAGCAACATCGGGATGAGCCGCCATTCGCTGGCCACCGCGCGCGCCTGCCATTGGCTGCGGGCAACACCCAGGCACACGGCGGCGAGGACCAGCGGCCCTGCCGGCCCCGGCAACTGCGGAAGCCAACCGTCCGGCAGCGACAACGCCAAGGCAGCTGCCAACACGGTCAGCGCAAGCGTCACCAGCAAACGCGCATGGGGGCCCGCATCACCCGAAGCGGGCCCCGATACCTCCAGCCCCAACCGCGCGGCCAACAGCAGCGACACTATCTGCAGAGCGGCCAGCCCCACGCTGCCAGCCAACGGCAACAGTGGCAGAAACCATTGCAGCTGCGGCACGCCCTGCAATGCCACCGACAGCGGCCGCGTGCTGGCCAGTGCCGCAAACTCGACCAGGCCCGATTGCAGCGCAGCCACTACCATCAGCCACAACATCGCCATCAGCACCGCCGCGCCGGCGGCTTTGGAGACCTGCGGACGAGGACGCGGCAGCCTGCCGGCAAACCCTGCCAGCAGACCTGCACCGAGCAGGACACCGAGCAAGGCCACGCCAGCTGCAAGCACACCGCCCAGCCCGAAGCGGTAGGGCGCGGTCGCTGTTGGCAGCCAGGGAATCCAGTATGCGTAGTGCACGTGCCGTGCCGCCAGCAATAGCAGCAGCAGACCCACGCCCAGCTTCACCGTCAGCAGTGCACTGGCCAACAGCAACGCACACGGCGTCCGCAGCACTGCAGTGGCACCCCCCAGCAGCAACAACAGGATCGACGCCGTCAACGGCAATGGCATCCACTGCGAGGGAGCGACATCGACGGCCCCAGCGGCTGCATACAGATGGTTCGCCATCGATTGCGCCAGGCCTGCGGTGGTCGCCGTCAGTTCCAGCAGCAGGGCGATCACCAGTACATCCGCAAGCGGCTTGCCCCACGCGGCACGGAGCAGACCGTGCAGACCGGAAGGATTCGGTACGCGCCGCATCGCCACACGCAGGCAATACAGCATCGGCAGCGTGCCCAACGCCGCCAGCAACAGGCTGAGGACGATGGCGGGCCCGGCCTGTGCCGCCGTGTGCTGGCCGACCAGCGCGACAACGCTGCCGCCCATCAGCAGGGTCAGCGCCACCACCAGCAGATGGTCGGTGCCCAGCCCTCCGGTCTTCGCACTGCCCCGCAGCGCGCCTCCGTTGTCGGCAATCATTCAAAGCTCCCTTGATGTCGTCCAAGCGTGGTCGACAGCAGGCTGGCAGCCTGATGGGGAAAAGCGGAATCGGAATCGGCGCCGTAGGCACCATGATGTGACAGCCTGCACGCAGCCGACGGCACAAGCGGTCCGGCTACGACAGATTCAACACCGTCAAGCAGACTTAATGCAGGCGATCACGACAGAGCCACCTGGGAAGACGCCTGGCGGCAACACGCGGGCTCAGGCCAGCGGCGGCGGCAGGTGTGGAGCCACCAGCTGCAGGGTCCGCTGCAGCGCGCCGCGGCCATTGCTGACCAGCGTGCAACCGGCGCGGGCCATGTCTTCGCGCGCCTGCACGTCGTCGAGCAGGTGCAGCAGCAGATCACCCACCGCCTGCACGTCTTCGCCGATCAGCAGTGCACCGGCCTCGCGCATGCGCCGCGAGATCTCGGCGAAGTTGTGCAGATGCGGGCCGGTCACCGCTGCGGTACCCATCGCTGCCGGTTCCAGCAGGTTGTGGCCGCCGATGGCCTGCAGGCTGCCACCGACGAAGGCGACCTGGGCACAGCCGTAGAACGGCATCAGTTCGCCCAGCGTGTCGATGACGAAGACATCGCTACGCGCGTCCGGCCACTGCTGTGCGCGCCGTGTCGACACGTTCCAGCCCTGCTCGCGGGCCAGCGCCTCCACCTTGGGGAAGCGCTCCGGATGCCGCGGCGCCCACAGCAGCAGCAGGTCCGGATGCTGCTGGCGCAGGCGGCGGTGCAGGTCGATCACTGCCTGCTCTTCACCATCATGCGTGCTGGCCGCGATCCACACCGGGCGCGTGGCCGGCACATGGGCATGGAACTGTTCGATGAAGGGCTGCACGTCCGGCGTGGCGATGTCGAACTTCAGGTTGCCCAGTGCCTGCACCTGTTCCGGCGCCGCGCCCAGCTGCACGAACCGCGCAGCGTCATCCTGCGACTGTGCGGCCACGCAGGTGACCGTGCGCAGCGCACGCCGGATCAACGCCGCCAGCACGCGGTAGCCGCGCAGCGATCGGGCCGACAGGCGCGCATTGAGGATGTACACCGGAATGCGACGGTCGCGGCAGCCGAACAGCATGTTCGGCCACAGCTCGGTTTCGAGGATCAGCGCCAGGCTGGGCTGGAAGTGCCCCAGGAAGCGGTTGACGCTGCCCGGCACGTCGTACGGCAGGTACACATGGTCCAGCGCATCGCCCCACAGCGCGCGCACCCGTTCCGAGCCGGTCGGGGTGATGGTGGTGATGACCCAGCGGATATCCGGCCGCTGCTCGCGCAGCGCATTGACCAGCGGTGCAGCGGCGTTGACCTCGCCCACCGAGACCGCATGCAGCCAGACCCGCGGCTGGCCGCTCGGCTGCGGATAGGACGCATACCGTTCATCCCAGCGCCGGAAGTATTCACGGACCCGGAAGCCGCGCCAGACCAGGTGGTACACGGTGATCGGCAGCAGGAGGTACAGCACGGCCGAGTACAGGCCACGCAGGATCCATTCGACAGGGTCTTTACGCATGCGGCAAGGATACGGGAGCCCCCCGGGAAAGACACGCGGCCGGGTTGGTAGAATGGCGGCATGTCCGATGCCACCACCGCCGTCCGTCCGTCGCTGCGTGATCCACGCAACTGGCCGATGTTTGCCGTCATGTTCACTGCCTTCGGGATCGCCCGGCTGCCGTGGATGCTGCAGCGCGCGCTCGGCCGCGGGGTCGGCTCGATCGCCTGGCGCCTGGCCGGCAGCCGCCGCCATGCCGCCGAGGTCAACCTCAAGCTGTGCTTCCCCGAGAAGGACGAGGCCTGGCGCAAGCGCCTGGTGCGCGACAGCTTCGATGCGCTGGGCGTCGGCATCTTCGAATGCGCGCGCTCCTGGTGGGGCAGCATCGACAGCATCCGCCCGCAGGTCCACATCGAAGGGCTGGAACACCTCAAGCAGATGCAGGCCGAAGGCCGCGGCGTGCTGCTGGTTTCGGGCCACTTCATGACCCTGGAGATGTGCGGCCGCCTGCTGTGCGACCACGTCGACCTGTCGGGCATGTACCGCAAGCACAAGAACCCGGTGTACGAGTGGGCGGTGAAGTTCGGCCGCCTGCGCTACGCCAAGGCGATGTACGCCAACGAGGACATCCGCGCGACGGTGCGCCACCTGAAGAAGGGCGGCTTCCTCTGGTACGCGCCCGACCAGGACATGCGCGGCAAGGACACCGTGTTCGTGCCGTTCTTTGGCCACACCGCATCAACCATCACCGCAACCCACCAGCTGGCGCGGATGACCGGTTGTGCGGTCATCCCCTACTTCCATCGCCGCGAAGGCGGGAAATACTTCCTGAAGATTGGTGCGCCGCTGGAGAATTTCCCCAGCGAAGACGTCGAGGCCGATACCGCGCGGGTCAACCAGGCCATCGAACAGATGGTGCGCGAGGCACCGGACCAGTACCTGTGGATCCATCGCCGTTTCAAACGCCAGCCCGGTGGGCGCAGCGATTTCTACAAGTGACGGGTGGTAGGGAAGGAACGTCCCATCCACGCATGGCGTGGATCTACTCGGCGGCTGGTTTCATCCACGCATGGCGTGGATCTACCGGGAATGCCGATCGGCAGCCAGCCGCCGATCAGTAGATCCACGCCATGCGTGGATGTTCTCTCTTCCGATGCCGGAATCTACAACGGCCAACGACACCAGGCGTGAGGGTAGTCCCCCACCCCACCAGCCAATCCGGCCCGCACCGGATTGCCCAGGATGTACATCGCCTTGTCATGAAGGGATTCATCGGTACGCACCGCATGGTCCTGATAGCCGTGCTGCCAGAGCGGCCCTTTTCGTCCCGATATCCGGTTCAGCTGCCGGCTGCTGCGTGATTTCAGCAACGCCATGCACTGGGCCAGCGTTCCCTTCTGCAGCTCCATCAACCAGTGCAGGTGGTCGGGCATCACCACCCAGGCGAGGCTGTGGCTGATGCCGCTGCGTTCGACGAAGCGCAGCGCGTCCACCAGCACAGCGACATTGCCTGCGTCGGAGAAGAATGGCTCCCGGCCGTGTGTTGTCGTGGTCAGGGAATAGACATTCCCTGTGCGGGAGTAGCGACCGTAGCGAAGTCTGGGGCTTGCCATGGGGATAGACTGCGGCTTGCCCGGTCATCCCGGCATTGGCGGACCACCCTGCGGCCAGTCGGGAAAAGCCGCGACACCGGCCAATGTTCACGAGAATGCCCATCCACGCATGGCGTGGATCTACTGCTCCCCCGCCAGACACGTCCCCGTAGATCCACGCCATGCGTGGATACGACCAGCCACCCCACACAATCCAGTAGATCCACGCCATGCGTGGATAGGCCTCAACCCGCACACGCAAGTAGATCCACGCCATGCGTGGATACGCCCAACCACCCCGAGCAATCCAGTAGATCCACGCCATGCGTGGATGCGGAGATTACCCGGCGCCCGGCTGATCATCCGGTTCACGCGCCAGCAACGTGCCGACGAACAGCGCGGCGAGCAGGACGGTCAAGCCGCCCCAGAACGCGGAATAGAACGCCAGGTGCGTATTGAGCGGGAACACGGTGACCGCCAATGCCAGCATCGCCGGGCGTGCACGTTCGCGCGCCGGGGCCGGGGCGAAACGCCATGCCCGCCATGCCTGTGCCACCGCCGCCAGCCACAGCAACAGACCCAGCACGCCGGTCTCGGCAAGAATCTCCAGCACGATCTGGTGGGCGTGCAGCGCCGGCATCGTGCCCCACACGGCCGGCCCTTCATCCGCAACGCAATGGGGATAGGCATCGCGGAAGCCACGAGCGCCGACACCATTGATCGGATGCGCTTCGATCATGCAGGCCGCCGCGCTCCAGATGCGGGTACGGCCGGACAGCGCCTGTTCGACCCCGTCATCGCCACCTTCCCAGGCCATTGCCGTGCGCGCCACACGCTCTCGCAACTGCGGCACGCTGGCGGTCAGTACGCCCGCCGAGAGAACACCCACCAGCGCCAGCAGGCCCAGCCGCTTCCATCCCAGTTGGCGCACACCGCTGTAGACAACCACCAGGCCGAAGGTGATCCATGACGCTCGCGAGCCGGCCAGCAGCAGCACCACGCCCACCGCAGCGACGGCCAGCAGCCAGCCCGCATTGCCGAAACGGCGCGCCACTGGCAACAACAGGAACGGCGAAAGACTGGCCAGCACCTGGCCGAACTTCAGGTTGCACGGTCCCAGCGCTCCGCTGAGACGATCAGCCAACGCGGCTTCTTCAGCCGGGCACAATGCGTGGCCGCTGATGGCCAGCTTGATCTGCTGCAGCGACCAGAACCAGGGGCTGGTGCCTGCCAGTGCCTGCACGAGCGCGTCGAGCGTCCACAGGCCGGTGATCACCGCCAACCCACCCAGGGTCAGGCGCCGCCGCTGCGGGGTGGCCACGGCGATCGCCACCAGCCACATGAAAGGCAGATAGCGAAGTCCCGCCGCAGCCTTGGTCCACGACGCCGACGGGTCCACGGCATCGAAGGCCGAGAACGCCTGCGGCAACCAGTAGCCGAGGAAAAGAATCGATGTCAGTGCCCACGCTGCCGGGCTCAGCAGATGAGGGCGATGCTGCACCCTGCGGATGACCATGCGTGCGGCGGCGTACAACGCCCCCAGGCCCAGCACTGTTTCGGCGATACCCGGCAGCGGCCACAACGCGACGTAGGCCAGCACCCACCAGGGTGCCCAGCGGCCGGCGCGCTCATCGCGCAGGGGCGGCGTGGCGTCAGCCAGCGAGGTCGGCATAAAGACGGAGGGTATCGCGCTGCATGGCCTGCAGGGTAAACGGGATACGGCCCGGCAGCGACGGCGGCTGTGCCAGCAGGGCCAGCGCACGTTCACCCAGCAGCTGCACATTGCCCAGCGGCACGGCGCCACTGGGCTGCAGCTGCTGCAGCAGTTCGCCGACCCCACCATGGTTCCAACCCAGCACCGGGCGGCCGACCGACAACGCTTCGACCACGGTGCGACCAAAGGCTTCCGGTTTATCCGACAGCTGCAGCACCAGATCGCTTGCGGCGTAAGCCTGGGCGATGCGCGCGGTCGGTGTGCTGATGTGCACGGCACCGGTCACGCCAAGCACATTGGCCTGCTTGCGCAGCTCTGCCACATAGGCTTCCCGGCCAGGCTCGTCGGTGCCCAGCATCCACAGCTGCGCCGGCACCCCGGCTTTGCGGACATCGGCCAGCAAACGCAGTGCGTGGGCGTGGCCTTTCAACCGGGTGCCGCGCCCCGGCAACAGCAACAGCGGTCCGTCGACCTGGGCCAGCCACGGGTAGTCGGCCGCCAGCGCCAGCCGGGGGCGCCGATCAGCGCGTGCCACGCGAGGGAACTGGCTGACATCCACCCCGCGCGGGATCACCTGCAGCCTGTCGTGCGGCACCGTCGGATAATGCGTGTGTACGTAGTCGCGCACGCTGTTGGACACACAGATCACGCGTTCGCCGCTGGTCATCACCGCGCTGTAGCGGCTGGGCGAATTCAGCCCATGCACGGTAGTCACCCAATGCGGCCGCTGTGCCGGCTGCATCGCACGGATGGCGTACAGCCCCAGCCACGCCGGCAGGCGCGAACGGGCGTGGACGATGTCGGCGCCCACTTCGGTGAACAGACGACGCAGGGTAGGCAGATGGCGCAGCGTCAGCAGCGACTTGCGGCCGATATCCAGGGTCAGGTGCTCGGCACCGCTGTCGAGCAGCGGCTGCACCAGGCGACCACCAGCGGACACCACCAGCGCGCGATGGCCGGCAGCGACCAGGGCCGCGGCGATTTCAAGGGTCGAGCGCTCGACACCGCCGGAGTGCAGCGCCGGCAGCAACTGCACCACGGTCAATCGGCGCATCGAGGGGGCAGCCGTTTAGTCGGCCAGCACGAACACGGCGCCACAGTAAGCACACTGCGCTTGCCCGTTGGGTTCGTCTTCGATCGGCAGGTACACCCGCGGATGCGAGTTCCACAGCGCCATTTCCGGGGTCGGGCAGCTCAGCGGCAGATCGCTGCGGTGCACGGTGTAGCGCTTTTCGGCGTTGGCGGGCGCGGTGGCGGTATGGCTCATGGCGGATGTCGATGAACGGATTGCGAGGCCTGCGATTCTAGCATCTGGGCCCGGCAAACACCGTGCGCTGCGTGGCCGCTGCGCGCGGCGGCCCGCTTGCAGCCTTCGCCGGTGCAGCCACGTGCGACCGCCCTGCCCCTCCCGCGCCGCCGTCGCCCTGCCCCCATCGGCGGGAAATCCCAGGTAGGCCAATCAGTTCCGCGCGGATTCGGTCGTCGTTCGAATTTCCCGCATTTGGATCGAACTAAATGGCACTTGTCAGGGCGCTGCCGGCTGTTGCAGCATCGGCAGCGATCCATTCCTGACCCGATCGCATGGCCCGCCCCCCACCGGACCTGCATCGCCTCCCGACTGCCCTGCGGCGGACGGGGCGATGCTGTCCGTGGTGTTCGCCGATGCGGGTTCTGCCTGCCGCCTGCCCTACCGGGAGACCCTGCATGACCCTGTCCGATCCGCGCCGCGCCCTGCTTCCGCTCGCCCTGGCCCTGGCCTGTGCGACCACTGCGACGCCGGTGCTGGCGCAAGGGCTGCAGACCTCCTTCGAGCCGGGCGAACCGGCACCGGCCAGGTCCGCTGACGCGCTGTCCGTCGAGGTCGGCAGTGGTCCTGCCGCGCCGTACGCGGCCAAGCGCAACGTCGGCTACAGCGGCCTGCATGCGTTGCACTACAGCACCAGTGGCGGCCAGGCACGCCGCGAACTGTTCAAGACCGATCTGCCCATCGACACCGACACCACGCTGTCCTGGCTGGTATTGCCGGAGATCGTCGGCAAGGACACCGTGGCCTCCACCTATGTCTCGCTGGACCTGCTGCTGGACGATGGCAGCCGCGTCTCCGCCAGCGGCGCGCGCGACCAGCACGGCGTAGCGCTGGGCGCACGGGCACAGGGCGATTCGAAGACGTTGTACCCGCAGCAGTGGGCGCGCAAGGCGGTCAGGCTGGGCGACATGCCGGCGCTGAAGGGCCGCCGCGTGCTGGCCATCGAGCTCGAGGTGGCCAGCGCCAATGGCGCGCCTGTGTCGGGCTGGATCGACGACGTGCGCCTGGACGTGCAGCCACGGCAGGCGCCGCAGCGGGTCTCCGACTGGGTACTGACCACGCGCGGAACCCAGGCCAACGGCACCTTCTCGCGCGGCAACAACTTCCCGGCCACTGCGGTACCGCACGGTTTCAACTTCTGGACGCCGGTGACCGATGCCGGCGCACTGAACTGGCTGTACCGCTGGAACGAGCAGAACGATGCGAAGAACCGGCCGCAGCTGCAGGCGTTGGCGCTGAGCCACCAGCCCAGCCCGTGGATGGGCGACCGCCAGACCTTCCAGGTGATGCCCTCCGCCACGCGCGGCACGCCCGAAGCGGACCGCAGCAAGCGGGCGCTGTCCTTCGACCGCACGCAGGAAAACGCGCGACCGTATCGCTACGACGTGCGCTTCGACAACGGCATCGCCGCGTCCATCGCTCCCACCGACCATGCCGCGCTGTTCCGCTTCGAGTTTCCCGAAGGTGGCGACGCCAACCTGCTGTTCGACAACGTCGATGCCCGCGGCGCACTCACCCTCGATGCCGCCACGCAGACGTTGACCGGCTACACCGATACCCGCAGCGGCCTGTCCAACGGCGCCACCCGCATGTACGTGGTGGCCAGCTTCGACAGGCCGTGGCGCAGCAGCGGCAAGATCGGCACCGGCCGCCCGACCGGCTACATCAAGTTCGACCCAGGCAGCGAGCGCCGGGTGACGATGCGCGTCGCCACCTCGTTGATCTCCGTCGAGCAGGCGCGGCACAACCTGGCACTGGAAATCGCCGCCGCCGATACGCTGGAAAGCGTGGCCGGACGTGCACAGGATGCGTGGGATGCGCGCTTGGCCCGTTTCGACATCGGCAATGCCAGTGACGACCAGAAGACCACGCTGTACTCCAGCCTGTACCGGCTGTACCTGTACCCCAATTCCGGCCACGAGAATGCGGGCACCGCCGCCGCGCCCGAGTGGCGCTATGCCAGCCAGGCCAGCGCCGCCGATGACAACACCCACGGCAGCGCGACGCGCAGTTTCGCACCGGTGCGCGACGGCAAGGTCTTCGTCAACAACGGCTTCTGGGACACGTTCCGCACCACCTGGCCGGCGTATGCGCTGTTCACCCCGGATGATGCCGGGCAGCTGGTACAGGGTTTCATCGAGCAGTACCGCGCCGGTGGCTGGGTCGCGCGCTGGTCCTCGCCGGGCTACGCGGACCTGATGGTCGGCACCAGCTCGGACGTCGCCTTCGCCGATGCGTGGCTGAAGGGCATCGGTGGCTTCGATCCGGAAGAGGCCTACGCCGCAGCGCTGAAGAACGCCACCGTGGTGCCACCGGACCGCCACGTCGGCCGCAAGGGCATGGATCGTTCGACGTTCCGCGGCTACGCCAGCGCCGATGTGCATGAAGGCATGTCGTGGACGATGGAAGGTGCGCTCAATGATTTCGGCATCGCCAACATGGCCGATGCCCTGGCCAAGCGCGCGACGACACCGTCCGCACGCGAACGCTACGCCACCGAGGCCGACTACTTCCGTCACCGCGCCGGCAGCTACGCGACGTTGTTCGATCCGGCCGCCGGCTTCTTCCAGGGCCGCAGGCCCGATGGCAGCTGGCGCCTGCAGGCCAAGGACTACGACCCGCGCGTGTGGGGCCACGACTACACCGAATCCAATGGCTGGACGTTCGCCTTCACCGCCGCGCATGACGGCGAAGGCCTGGCCGCGCTGTACGGTGGCCGTGACAAGCTGGCCGCCAAGCTCGATACCTTCTTCGCCACGCCGGAAACCGCCGACGCCGCATTCGCCGGCTCCTACGGCGGCACCATCCATGAGATGACCGAAGCGCGCGACGTGCGCATGGGCATGTACGCGCACAGCAACCAGCCGGCACACCACATCCCGTGGATGTACCTGTATGCCGGGCAGCCGTGGAAGACCCAGCAGCATGTGCGCGAGATCCTGTCGCGGCTGTATGTCGGCAGCGAGATCGGCCAGGGCTATCCGGGCGACGAGGACAACGGCGAGACCTCGGCGTGGTACGTGCTGGCCTCGCTGGGCCTGTATCCGCTGCGCATGGGTGCGCCGGAGTACGTGATTGGTTCGCCGGCGTTCCAGCATGCGCGCGTCGAGCTGCAGGGCGGCGCGGTGTTGACCGTCAATGCACCGCAGAATTCGCCGGAGAACGTGTACGTGCAGTCGCTGAAGATCAACGGCAAGCCGTGGACCAAGACCTGGGTGCCGCACGAAGTGATCGCCAAGGGTGCAACCCTGGACTTCGTGATGGGCCCGCAGCCATCACGCTGGGGCAGCGGCGTCGATGATGTACCTCGCTCGCTGACCGCCCGCGGCCAGCGCCCGCAGTTGCTGCACGATCTGCTCGGCAACGGCGCGCAGGCGGCACTGGCTGATGGCCGCGCTCTGCCCGCGCTGATCGACGACGATGCCAACACGGCCGTGCCGCTGGGCGGTGGCGTGACCATCGCACTGAGCCACGTGGGCGATGGCGTACCGACGATGTACACGCTGACCAGCGGTGACGGCACGATCCGTGGCGGTGAGTGGACGCTGGAAGCGCGTGCCGGCAACGGGCGCTGGGTAACGCTGGACCAGCGACGCGGCGAAGATTTCACCTCGGCGCGGCAGACCCGCCCGTTCCGTATCGCCTCGCCCTCACGCTACGCAGAGTACCGTCTGCGCCTGGCTGCGCCGGGGCGCCTGCAGCTGGCCGAGATCGAACTGTTGGCGCCCTCCCCCCTACAATGACGTCCATGCGCCTACGTTTGCTCCCCCTCGCTCTTGCCGCCCTTGTACTTCCCAGCCTCAGCCACGCACAACCGCAGACCCAGGCCTTCGATGGGCAGGTCAGCCGTGACGGGGTGACCCTGTACTACCAGGATGCCACCGGCGCGCTGGCCGCGCCGGTGCGCAAGCGCATCATCGATACCTTCTACTTTGCTTACCTGCGCGAGCGTGCGGACTTCCGCCCGGCCGCGCCGAACGAAGTGCGCATCGTGATCGATCCGGCGTACAACGGCGTCGCCTTCGTCGGCGACAAGGACAAGGCCAGCACCATCACCATCAATCCGGGCTGGCTGGTCCAGCACCCGGATGACATCGATCTGGTCACCCACGAAGCGATGCACATCGTGCAGGGCTACCCCAGCTATGGCGACAAGCGCGTGCCGGGCTGGCTGGTGGAGGGCATTGCCGACTACGCCCGCGATCGCTACGGCATGAACAACGCCGCTGCCGGCTGGGCGTTGCCGGACAAGCTGAGCCAGGGCCAGACGGTGGAAAGCGGCTACCGGGTGACCGGTGCCTTCCTGAAGTGGGCCGAAGCGGCGCACCCGGGACTGGTGCTGGCACTGGACAAGGATCTGCGCGACGGGCGCTATGCGCCGGCGCTATGGCAGAAGCACACTGGCAAGACCCTGCCGGCGCTGTGGGCGGAGTATGCCAAGCCGCGCTCCCCGGCCCCTGCGCCGCCGCCCGCGCGGCGCGCGAAGCGGCGGTAAGCTCGACGTTGCCGGGGCGATGCCCCGGCCTTCAACGCGACTGCACGAAGCCGGCGTACAGCGCGAACAGCTGCTGGAAATACCGCTTGCTCACTCGACTGCGCATGACACTGCTCCGCCCATGGAAAGTTGGTCGGGCCCAGGGTGGGAAGGCCGGTCCGGTCCCTTCCCACGGCCAGGCCGCGTGGGCGTATTGGGCCGCAGCGAGGTTGCAGGGCGATTACCGGGCGGCGTAGCGGGTGTGGCAGGCGCCTGCGGGTAGAGCCGGCCGCTGGCTGGCTGTCGCGGTGTACCTGGACATGATGGCGGTTGCCGGCCAGCGGCCGGCACTACCGTTTCCGCGTTGCGAAAACAGAAACGCGCCCCGTGGGGCGCGTTTCTGCAGATCGCATCGGAACGAAGGCTTATGCCTTCTTTTCCGCTTCGATCTGCTTGCGGATCTGCGCATCGACCGCGGCGATGGCGGTCATGTTCAGGATCCGGCGCGAGGTCGCGCTGGTGGTCAGGATGTGCACCGGCTTGTTGACGCCCATCAGGATCGGACCAATCGCCACGCCATCGGTGAACACGCGCACCAGGTTGTAGGCGATGTTGGCCGCTTCCAGGTTCGGCAGCACGAACAGGTTGGCACGGCCCTGCAGGGTCGAGCCCGGCAGCAGCTTCTGGCGCAGGGCTTCATCCCATGCGGTGTCGCCCTGCATTTCGCCGTCCACGTTCAGACGCGGGTTGCGCTTGAGCAGCAGCTCGCGCACCTGGCGCATCTTCAGCGCATCCTTCGAATCGTGGCTGCCGAAGTTGGAGTGCGACAGCAGTGCCACCTTCGGTTCGACGCCGAACAGCTTCATGCGATACGCGGCCTGCAGGGTCGCTTCGCACAGCTGTTCTGCGGTCGGGTCTTCCTGCACGTGGGTATCGACGAAGAAGAACACACCCTGCTGGTTGATCACGCCGGTCATCGCCGAGGTCGAGGTGACCTTCGATTCCAGCGGCAGCACGCTGCGCACGTAGCCCAGCTTCTTGTGGAAGCGGCCGACGATGCCGGTCAGCATCGCATCGGCTTCGCCACGGGCCACCATCACCGCAGCGATCAGGGTCGGGCGCGAACGCATCAGGTTCTTGGCGGCGGCCACGGTGACGCCACGACGGCCGGTCAGGCCGTGGTAGTACTGCCAGTATTCGTTGAAGCGCGGGTCGTCATTGATGTTGGTGACTTCAATGTTCTCGCCGATCTTCAGGCGCAGGCCGAGGCGTTCGATGCGCGATTCGATCACTTCCGGGCGGCCGATCAGGATCGGATGTGCCAGGCCGTCGTCGACCACGTTCTGCACCGCCTGCAGCACCACTTCTTCTTCGCCTTCGGCATACACCACGCGCTGCTTGTCGCTGCGCGCGCGATCGTAGACCGGCTTCATCATCAGGCTGGTGCGGTAGACGAACTGCGACAGCTTCTGCCGGTAGGCTTCCATGTCGGCGATCGGACGGGCGGCCACGCCCGAATCCATCGCGGCCTGGGCCACGGCGGCCGACAGCTCCACCAGCAGGCGGCGGTCGAACGGACGCGGGATCAGGTATTCGCGGCCGAAGCTGGGGGTCTCACCGCCATAGGCAGAGCCCATGTCGGTGGCGGCGCGGCGGGCCAGCGCGGCGATCGCGCGCACGCAGGCGATCTTCATTTCCTCGTTGATCGCGGTCGCACCGACGTCCAGCGCACCGCGGAACAGGTACGGGAAGCACAGCACGTTGTTGACCTGGTTCGGGTAGTCCGAACGGCCGGTACCGATGATCGCGTCCGGACGCGCGGCGCGCACCAGTTCCGGCATGATTTCCGGGGTCGGGTTGGCCAGGGCGAAGATCACCGGGTCCGGCGCCATCGTCTTGACCATCTCGGCGGTCAGGATGCCCGGCGCCGACAGGCCCAGGAAGATGTCCGCGCCATCGACGATCTCGGCCAGGGTGCGCTTGTCGGTGTCGCGCGCATAGCGCAGCTTTTCCGGGTCCAGGTCGGTACGGCCGGTGTGGATCACGCCTTCGCGGTCGAAGGCCAGGATGTTCTCCGGCTTCAGGCCCAGCTGCACCAGCATGTTCACGCAGGAAATGCCGGCCGCGCCCATACCCGTGGTCGCCAGCTTCACTTCTTCGATCTTCTTGCCGGTGATCGCCATGGCGTTCAGCACCGCAGCACCGACGATGATCGCCGTGCCGTGCTGGTCGTCATGGAACACCGGGATCTTCATGCGCTCGCGCAGCTTGCGCTCGACGATGAAGCACTCCGGTGCCTTGATGTCTTCCAGGTTGATGCCGCCGAAGGTCGGCTCCAGCGAGGCGATGATGTCGACCAGCTTGTCCGGGTCGTTCTCGTCCACTTCGATGTCGAACACATCGATGCCGGCGAACTTCTGGAACAGCACGCCCTTGCCTTCCATCACCGGCTTGCCGGCCAGCGCGCCGATGTTGCCCAGGCCCAGCACCGCGGTGCCGTTGGAGATCACCGCCACCAGGTTGCCGCGGGCGGTCAGCTCGCTGGCCTGCTGCGGATCGGCCTTGATCGCTTCACAGGCGTACGCCACGCCCGGCGAATACGCCAGCGACAGGTCGCGCTGGGTCAGCATGGGCTTGGTAGCGGAAACCTTGATCTTGCCGGGCGGAGACATCCGGTGGTAATCGAGGGCGGCCTGTTTGAAATCTTCGTTGGACATCGATGTGGGTTACATGAATGGGCAGAAGGGACAGGGGATCATACCCCCGTTGGAGCGGTCGGACCTGTCGCTATGCTGTCGCAGTGATGCTGCGACCGCACAATTCCATGGCGTATGCGACGTTACCAGAGCACAGCTTCGGCGCTGGCGATGACAGCCGTGGGACGCCTTGAAACGCTGCGGGGCCGTGCCACTGTCGTGACCGGCCCCGCAGTACCACACACCCGGATCAGCCCTTGGCGGGCAGCGCCTCGGCCATTGCCAGCGGCACGGCATCGACCGGCGGCGGCAGTTCGCTTTCGCGACCATCCAGCGCCAGCTTCAGGCGGTCGCGGTCCAGCGCACCTTCCCAGCGCGAGACCACCACCGTGGCCACCGCATTGCCGATGAAGTTGGTCAGCGAGCGGCACTCGCTCATGAAGCGGTCCACGCCCAGGATCAGCGCCATGCCGGCCACCGGCACTTCCGGCACCACCGCCAGGGTGGCGGCCAGGGTGATGAAGCCGGCACCGGTGACGCCGGCAGCGCCCTTGGAGCTGAGCATCGCCACCAGCAGCAGCGCGATCTGGTGGCCCAGGGTCAGCTCGGTGTTGGTGGCCTGGGCGATGAACAGCGCGGCCAGGGTCATGTAGATGTTGGTGCCGTCCAGGTTGAACGAGTAACCGGTGGGGACCACCAGGCCGACCACCGACTTGCTGCAGCCGGCACGTTCCATCTTCTCCATCAGCGACGGCAGCGCCGACTCCGACGACGAGGTGCCCAGCACCAGCAGCAGCTCGGCCTTCAGGTAACGGGCCAGCTTGAACACCGAGAAGCCACACAGACGGCAGACCACGCCCAGGATCACCGCAACGAACAGGAACGCGGTGAGGTAGAACGAGCCGACCAGCCAGGCCAGGTTGACCAGCGAGCCGACGCCGTACTTGCCGATGGTGAAGGCGATGGCACCGAAGGCACCGATCGGCGCAGCCTTCATCAGGATGTGCACCAGCTTGAACACCGGCGCGACCAGCGCTTCCAGGAAGTTCTGGATCGGCTTGCCCTTCTCGCCCACCGAGGCCAGCGCGATGCCGAACAGCACCGCCACGAACAGCACCTGCAGGATGTTGCCGTCAACGAAGGCGCTGATCAGCGTCTTCGGGATGATGTCCATCAGGAAGCCGACCAGGGTCAGGTCGTGCGACTTCTCGACATAGCTGTGCACCGCGGTCTGGTCCAGCTCGGCCGGGTTGATGTTCATGCCGGCGCCGGGCTGCACCACGTGCGCCACGATCATGCCGACGATCAGCGCCAGCGTGGAGAAGAACAGGAAATACGCCATCGCCTTGGCGAACACCCGGCCCACCGTGCGCAGGTGGGTCATGCCGGCGATGCCGGTGACGATGGTCAGGAAGATCACCGGGGCGATGATCATCTTCACCAGGTTGATGAAGGCATCGCCGAGCGGCTTCATCTTCTCGCCGATCAGCGGCTCGTAATGGCCGAGGACAGCACCCAGGACGATCGCCACGATCACCTGGAAGTACAGCTGGCGGTAGAGCGGCAACGGCTTGCTGGGCATCGGCGCAGCGGTCGGGATGTGCATGGCGGACTCCGGAAGGGGCGTTTTCAGGCACGTACGGCCCCGGAAGTGCACGGGAACCGTTACCGTGGAAACTGACCGCACGCCCCGTGACTGCAAGCGCAGGGGTGCGACCAATGGACGCCTTTGTACGCGCCGGGCACGCCGGCGCAGATAACCTATTGGTACTAGCCCCCCGGTTCAGGTGGCTGCGCTGCCTACACTGGCGCCGCACCCCTGATCGCGGGGACGCCGGTGGCCCGACCTGAACGGCCGGGCGCGTCATTGCGAAAGTTCCGGCCATCGCGGCCGTTGTTGTCCTGTCCACACGCAATCCGAGAGAGCCGCACCACCCATGCGCCCGATTCCCACCTTGCTGGCCCTTTCCCTGGCCGCCCTCCCCGCCTTCGCATCCGCTGCGGATTTCGACAACTGGCCGACCAAGTACGCCTTCGGCGACGGCACCGAGCTGGCCGCCACCGCCAACATCGCCTACGACTACAACGACTTCTCGTCCGCCAGCGGCATCGAGGATGACGATGCGGTGCGTCGCAAGGAGTTCGGCGCGACCCTGAAAAAGAAGGGTGTGTACGACGCAATGGTCTACTACGACTTCCAGGCCGATACCTGGCTGGACGTGTTCGTGCGCTTCGAGAGCAAGGCGTTCTTCGGCCGCGATGTCGGCCGCTTCCGCTTCGGCTACATGAAGACCCCGGTCGGCCTGGATGCCAACACCTCCTCGCGCGCCGGCAGCTTCCTGGAAACCGCGCTGCCCGTGCAGGCGTTCTACGCAGGCCGCCGCACCGGCGTGGAATGGGTGCTGGAGCGTCCGCAATACCTGCTGCAGGCCGGCGCCTATGGCGGCAAGGACCTGCAGGGCGACAACCCCGGCACCACCCAGGCGGTGCGTGCGGTGTGGACGCCGGTGAAGGCACCGGGTGACGTGATCCACCTGGGCCTGGCCTATTCGCAGGAAAATCCGCGCGGTTACCACGATGGCCGCGACGTGCACCACGAAGCCAGCGCGCGCCTGCGGGCCCGTCCGGAAGCCGGCCTGACCGACATCCGCCTGGTCGATTCGGGGGCCTTGGTCACCGCCGACCAGATCCGCCGCACCGGCCTGGAAGGTATCTGGATCCGCGGTCCGTTCTCGCTGCAGGCCGAAGCGCTGCAGGCCACCGTCACCCGCAATGATGGCAAGCCCGACTACACCGGCCACGGCCAGTACGCGATGGCCAGCTGGGTGCTGACCGGCGAATCGCGCCCGTACAACGCCGGCGCCGTTGCCAACATCAAGCCGGCGCACGACTACGGTGCGGTGGAACTGGTGGCCCGCTACAGCCGCCTGGACCTGGACGACGGCAGCATCCTCGGTGGCCGCCAGCACGACCTGACCCTGGGCGCCAACTGGTACCTGACCAGCCATTTCAAGTTCCAGGCCAACTACGTGAAGGTCGACGCCAGCCGTCGCGGTGTGCACAGCACTCCGGAGATCTTCGAACTTCGCGCGCAGATGCACTTCTGATCCCTTCCACGTGTCAGATCCCGGCGGGCGTGCATGCCACGCCCGCCGGCCCTGCGTAGACTGCCGCCATGTACTGGCTCAGCCGCCACCGCCTGCAGTTGCTGACCGTTCTGGTGATGGTGGCCGGCACCGTGCTGTGCGCGGCCGCCGCAGGCCACTATGCCTGGCGTCGCGCGCTGGGCACCGAAAGCGCGCAGGTGCAGCGCCAGCTGCAGCTGTATGGCCAGGGACTGCAACAGCGCATCGACCGGTTCGGCACCCTGCCGCAGGTGATGGCGCTGGATCCGGACCTGCTGCAAGCACTGCAGGTGCCGCCCTCGCCCGCCGAGCGGCAACGCCTGAACCTCAAACTGCAGCGCGCCAACCAGGTCACCCGCACCTCGACACTGACCCTGGTCGGCCGCGATGGCGTGGCCGTGGCCGCCAGCAACTGGGACCAGCCGACCAGCAACGTCGGCGAGGATTACAGCTACCGCCCCTACTACCAGCAAGCACTGGCCCATGGCCGTGGTCGCTTCTACGGCATCGGCATGACCACCGGCGTGCCCGGCTACTTCATGTCCGAGGCCATCCTCGATGCCGACAGCAAGCGCATCGGCGTGATCGTGATCAAGATCGAGCTGTCGGCGCTGGAACAGGAATGGTTGAACAGCCCGGACGTGGTGCTGACCAGCGACAACCACGACGTGGTGTTCCTGGCCAACCGCGATGCCTGGCGCTACCGCCTGCTGCGCCCGCTCGGCACGGAGGAACGCAACGAGATGCGCGCGGCGCGGCAGTATGCCGACCGCTCGCTGCAGCCGCTGCGCGTGCGCACCGAAGATGTGCTGGCCGATGGCGGCCGCATGGTGCGCCTGCTCGACCCGGCACTGCCGCAGGCGATGCTGTGGCAGACCCTGGCGCTGCCCGACGAAGACTGGAGCCTGCACCTGCTGCACGACGCCAGCGCGGCCACCAGCGCCGGCCGCGGCGCGGCAGTGGCCGGCGCCGCCGCTTGGCTGGCGCTGGGTTTCCTGCTGCTGTTCGTGCAGCAACGGCGTCGCCTGTCCAAGCACCGCCAGCGCAGCCGGCGTGAACTGGAAACCCTGCTCAAGCAGCATGCACAGGAACTGCGGACCGCCCAGGACGGCCTGCTGGAAGCCGCGACCGATGCCGACGTTGGCTTGAGCCGCAGCCTCGAACATCTGCCGCAAGGCGTGGTGGTGATCGACAAGGAACAGCGTCTGGTCGCGTGGAATTCGCGCTATCTGGAGCTGTTCCGCTTCCCGGCGGGGCTGGTGCGGGTGGGCCGCCCGATCGAGGAACTGTTCCGCTTCAACGCACGTCGCGGCCTGTTGGGGCCCGGCCCGATCGACGAGGCCATCGAACGCCGCCTGACCCACCTGCGCAGTGGCCGCCCGCACATGCGCGAGAGCGAGAAGGACGACGGCACGGTGCTGGAGATCCGCGGCAACCCGTTGCCCGATGGCGGCTTCGTCACCAGCTATGCCGACATCACCAGCTACAAGAACGCTGCACGCGAGCTGCGTTCGCTGGCCGATGCGCTGGAACACCGCGTGGCCGAACGCACCCAGGATCTGGACGAAGCCCGCCGCGAAGCCGAGCAGGCCAACCGTTACAAGACCCGCTTCGTCGCCTCGGCCGTGCACGACCTGCTGCAGCCGCTGAATGCCGCGCGCATGTTCGTGTCGGTGCTGCGCGGCAAGCTCACCGACCCCGAACAGCAACAGACCAGCGACCATATCGACGCCGCACTGGCCGCGCAGGACGCCATCCTCAACAGCCTGCTGGACATTTCACGGCTGGAGTCGGGGTCGTTGCAGGTACGGGTGCGCGCATTCGCGCTTTCTCCTTTGCTGGAAACGCTGGCGCGAGAGTTCGGCATCGCCGCACAGAGCCGCGGCCTGCAGCTGGACTGGGTGGACACCCGTGCGGTGATCGTCAGCGACGAAGCACTGCTGCGGCGCATCCTGCAGAATTTCCTGTCCAATGCGCTGCGCTATACGCCACGTGGCCGCGTGCTGATCGGCTGCCGGCGTGCAGGCGACCAGCTGCGCATCGAGGTGCATGACCAGGGACCAGGTATTCCGGAAAGCCTGCAGGGCGAGATCTTCGAAGAGTTTCGGCGCCTCAACGACGGCGTGGAGCAGGAACGGGGCGCCGGCCTGGGCCTGGCCATCGTTGAACGCATCGGTCGACTGCTCGGACACCGCATCAGCCTGCGTTCCACGCTGGGCAGGGGCAGCGTATTCGCGGTGAGCGTGGCACTCGGGCGCGCCGACGAGGTGATTGCGCCGCCGGCGGCGCCGGTCGTCGCGACCGAACCGTCCGATGACAGCCCGCTGCGCGAATGTCGGGTCTGGAGCATCGATGATGACCCCCACGTCTGTGCGGCAACCCGTGCTCTGCTGGAACGCTGGGGCTGCCATGTGGAACTTGCCGATGGCCCCCAGGGGGCACTGGAAATCGCCAGTGCGCTGAACGTGCCGCAACTGTTGCTGCTGGACGTACGCATGGGGCAATGGCACGGACCGGACCTGTATGAAGCGCTGTGCACGCTGTGGAAGGCGCGGCCACCGGTGATCCTGGTGACCGCTGAGCGCGATGATGCGCTGAAAGTGCATGCTGCGGAGAACGGCTGGGGCTTCCTCCTCAAGCCCGTGCGGCCGCCGGCGCTGCGGGCGTTGATGACGCAGCTGCTGTTGCGGCATCGCGGGTAAGCCAGTCGCACCTGAGCGAGGGCCAGCGGTGGGCGTCAGAGCGATCGTCTCCCACATACAGCTACGCCGAAGCATCTGAAGCTCGGCGCGGGATACGAGAACAGATTCATGTTCTCTACCGATCCCGAACTGAATTCGATCAGCGGGAACTGATCAGGAAAGCGGAACTGCATCCGCAACGACGCAGTACATGCGCCAACGTCCCGTCTCTGTCAGCCATCCAATCCAACGCGCGCATCACCCTCCGGCTCCAGCGCCTTCACCAGCACTGCTGCCTGCGTGCGGCTGTGGCATTCGAGCTTCTTCAGGATGGCGGTCACGTGCACCTTCACCGTGTTTTCGGCCAAGCCCAGTTCATAGGCGATCTGCTTGTTGAGCAGCCCGTCGGCCAGGCACAGCAGCACCCGGAACTGCTGCGGCGTCAGCTGCGCCAGGCGGCTGGCCAGCAACGCGTCGGCCTCGGAACGCTCGGCCGCCATCGCCGGAAACCACAGGCCACCATCGAGCACCGCTGCCACCGCTTCACCGATGGTTTCGGCAGGCGCGGACTTGGGAATGAAACCAGCCGCGCCGAACTGTTGCGCGCGACGGATCACCCGCGGGTGGTCGTTGGAGGACAGAATCACCACCGGAATGTCCGGGTGCGAACCGCGCACGTGCAGTAGCGCGGAGAATCCATGTGCGCCCGGCATGGTCAGGTCCAGCAGCACCAGATCCACATCGGGCTGTGCGTCCAGCGAAGTGGCCAGTGCTTCGGCGCTGGCGACCTCGCGCACCTGCGCCAGCGGCAGACTCTGCCGCAACGACTGCACCACTGCCGAACGCAGCAGCGGATGGTCATCGGCGATCAGGATGGTGTATTCGCTCATGGGGCCATTGTACGGGCAGCGAACTGCCTCCGCCGGGCATGGCCCGGCGCTACCGGAGCACCAGTACGGGCGCTACCGCCCCGCCGGCTCCACGCTGCTGCGCCATGCATCCAGGAACTGGCGGCGCTTGAGTGCATCCAGGTAGACCAGCAGGCCGGGGCCGAGCTGGATCGGGCGACGGCTGCGGCCAGGGGCATCCCCGCCGCCTGCATCGCTGCGCACGATCGGCATCAGCCGCGCTTCCCGCGCGAGCACCTGCTGGCCGCGCGGCGACAGCAGGTAGTCGAGGAAACGCCGCGCTTCCTGCGGGTGCGCGCCGGTACGCGGAATCACCGCCGTACGCAGTACCACCAGCGTGTAGTCTTCCGGCTCGACGATGGCCAGCGGTGCGCCCGCATCGATACGCGCCTGCGCATACGAGCCCAGCACGTTGTAGACCAGCGACAACTGGCCGCTGGCCACCTGGTCCAGCAGCACCCCGGTACGCTCCTCGCGCACCACCGCGTTGTCGCCCAGCGCACCGAGCAACGCGCCGGCGATGCTGCCGCGCTGGGCGTCCTGGGTCGCCAGCAGGTAGCCCACGCTGCTGCGTTCGATATCGTAGGTGCCAACCTTGCCGCGCAACGGCGCCCCCTCCGCGCGCAGCAGGTCCAGCAGCTGTCGACGCGTGTGCGGCGCTTTCGCCGCCGGCAGCCTGCGGGTGTTGTAGACCATCACCACCGGTTCGTAGCTGATGCCGAATGCCTCGCCACGCCATTGCGCCCACGCTGGCAGCGCCTGGGTCTGCAGCGAGCGGTGTGGCAACGCGTGGCCGTCGTTGACCAGCTTGGTCTGCAGGTCCATGCCGCTGGAGATCAGCAGGTCCGGCGACGCAGGCCCGCTGCGGTCGCGCAGGTAACGCGCGTACAGGTCCTGGGTGATGATGTCTTCGTACACCACCTCGCTGCCCGGATGCAGCCGCTGGTAGTCGGCGATGACCTCGGCGAAGACCTCGATATCGGTAGTGCCGTGGATGCGCAGCTGTGCGGTGGCGGCGCCCTGGGCGGGGAAGCGGCGTACATCGCCCGGTGCAGCGAGTGCCGGCACGGCCAGCAACAGGGCAACAACAACGACGAACAGGCGGATCATGTGCTGCTCCGGGGCAGGCAGATGGTGGCGACCAGGCCGCCCTGCGGTCGATTGCTGAGATCGATCTGGCCGCCATGGCTGTCGACCACCCGCTTGACGATGGCCAGGCCAAGGCCAGCACCGCCGGAGGGTGCGCCCTCGCCGCGCGCGAAACGCTCGAACACGCGTTCGGCATCGGCGGCGGCGATGCCGGTGCCGTGGTCGGCGATGGTCAGCACGGCCTGCCCGCCTTCAGCGGTCAGCGCGATCTGCAAGGGGCCTTCACCGCCGTACTTCAGCGCGTTGTCGACCAGGTTCTTGATGGCTTCGCGCAGCAGCAGCGCGTCGCCATGCACCTGCACCGGCTCGGCCGTCATCGCCAGCTGCACGCGCGGGGCGGGCACTGCCTGCGGCAGCGCTTCATGCAGGGCCTGGTGCACGGTCTCGGCCAGGTCCACGGTGGCGAAGCGCTGCAGATGTGACCGATGGATCACGCTGGCATCGCTGAGCAGCTGGTTGAGCAGCCGGCTCATGTGGGTGGCGTTGCGCTCGATCGCCTGCAGGCTGCGCCGCATGTCTTCCGGATCGTCGTCATCCAGCGCCAGCTGTGCCTGCGCGCGCAGCGCGGCCAAGGGCGTGCGCATCTGGTGCGCGGCCTCGGCCATGAACGCACGCAGGGTTTCATTGCTGCTGGACAGGCGCTCCATGAAGCGGTTCAGCGCGGCCACCATCTGGTCCATCTCGCGTGGCACGCGCGCATCCAGCGGTTTCAGGTCGGACGGCTCGCGGCGTGACAGCTCGCGCTCGACCCGCACCAGCGGCCGAAACGCGCGGTGCACGCCGAACGCCACCAGTGCCAGCAGCAATCCCGAGAGCACGACGATGGCCAACAGCGCGCGGGTGACCAGTTCCTGCGCCACCGCTTCGCGTGCACGCCGGGTCTGCCCCACCTGCACCTGCACCTCGCCCTGCGCGGAGGCCGCGGCAAAGCTGCGGCCGACCACCACGAAACGCACGATCTCGCCGCTGTAAAGCGCATCGAACAACTGCGGTTGCGTGCCCGGCCGCCGCGGCGACGCAGGCAGGTCACCGTAGCCGGTGATCAGGTTGCCGCGGCTGTCGGCGATCCGGTAGAACACGCGGTCTTCCGGCGCCATCGCCAGCAGGTCCAGCGCGGCATACGGAAGGTCCACCTGCCACTGGCCATCGACCAATGCCACCGAATCGGCGATCGACAGGGCCGAAGACACCAGCAGATGGTCGTAGGAGCGGTTGGCGGCGCGTTGGCCGTAGTCGCGTGCAGCGAACAGCAGCGCCACCGCGAACACCGCCAGCAACGCGCCCAGGTACAGCAGCAGGGTGCGCCGCAGCGACCCGGGGGCGGCACTTGCGCTGCGCGCGTCAACCATCGGCATCGGCCGGGCCGTCGCTGGCTTCAAGCAGATAGCCGACACCACGCACCGTGGTGATGCGCAGTGGTGCGCCCGCCAGCTTTCTGCGCAGGCGACCGATGTACAGCTCGATGGCATTCGGCCCTGCTTCGTCATCGAAGCCGAACAGGCCATTGCCGATCTCATCCTTGCCCACCACCTGGCCCAAGCGCCCGACCAGGATCTCCAGCAGGCGATATTCGCGGTTGGGCAGCTCGATCGGCTCGCCATCCAGGGTCACCCGGTGCGCAGCGTTGTCGAACTGGAAGCCACCGATCTGCACTACTTCACTGGCCTGACCGCGCGCACGCCGCAGCAGCACGCGGCAGCGCGCTTCGAATTCACGGAAGTCGAATGGCTTGCCGAGGTAGTCGTCAGCACCGACATCGAGTGCCTGCACGCGATCTTCGATGCCATCGCGCGCGGTCAGCATCAGCACCGGTGTGCTGTCACCACGCTCGCGCATGCCGGCCAGCACCCGCAGCCCATCCAGTTTCGGCAGGCCGATATCCAGCACCACCAGATCAAAACTCTGGTAACGCAGCACGCTGGCGGCGGCCAGGCCGTCGGCCTGCCAGTCCACCGCGTGACCACTGCGGCGCATGCGACGGATGATCGCATCGGCCAGGTCCGGGTTGTCTTCGACCAGCAGCAGGCGCATGGGCACAACAGTGGGAGGGGAAGCGAATGCTACCGCATGGCGCCGGACCTGCCCGTCGGGCTCATGCCCGGCGGCCTTTACGCTGCACCGCACAAACCGCTGACAGGACGATGACAGCTTGCGCGACACAGACTGCGGCCGCGCACCGTCCGGTGCCCACGATTGCCGCGCGCCTGGCGTGCACCTGGGAGGGTTTGTGGAATTGAGCATTGCCTGGCGGCGTCCTGCCGCCATGATGGCCCTGGCTGCGCTGGCCGCGCCGGCCTTCGCCGAAGACGAACGTCCAGTGACCGCCACTGTGGGCGGCCGCCTGCACCTGGACTTCGCCACCTTCGACAACGACAACCGGGGTACGCCGAACAAGGACGACACCGAGATCCGCCGCGCCTGGGTTGACGTTTCCGGCAAGTTCTTCGTGGTCGACTACAAGCTGGAAGCCGATTTCTCCGGCGACCGTGTCGAGGCCAAAGACGTCTACCTGAGCCGCAGCTTCGGCGATGCCGGCCGCCTCACCGTGGGCCAGTTCAAGCAGTATTTCTCGCTGGACGACCGCACCGGTTCCAACTACGGCAGCTTCCTGGAGCGCGGCAACGCCGGCACCACGCTGGCGCCGCTGTACCGGCTGGGCGCCTCGTGGCAGGCCAATCCGGGCGATTTCACCTGGGCGGCCAGCGTGTACAGCCTGGAGAGCATCGATGCCTGGCAGGTCAAGGGCCGCGCTGCGGGTGGACGCGTCACCTGGGCGCCGTCACCCAGCGAGGGCGACGTGCTGCACCTGGGCCTGTCGCTGGCCCGCGAGGCCTATGACAACCCGGGCGGCAACGGCACCCCGGGCCTGAAGATCCGTCCGCGTCCGGCCGGCCATCTGTCCGACGAAAGCCGCCTGACCCTGGTCGACTTCTCCGCTGGCCGCGATACCGACGTCAACAAGTGGTCGCTGGAATATGCGCAGGTGCGCGGCCCGCTGTCATGGCAGGGCGAGTTCAGCGGCGCCACCTTCGATGATGGCGCCCAGCGCGGCGACGTGATGGCGGCCTACGGCATGCTCAGCTGGTTCGTTACCGGCGAAAGCCGCGCCTACGACCGCAAGACCGGCCGCTTCGCCCGGGTCAAGAACATCCGCCACAAGGCCGGTGCCTTCGAAGTGGCCCTGCGCTACGACCAGATGTGGGGCGCGCAGCACCTCGATGGTGCGCCGGACCTGCGCCGTGGCAGTACCGAAGGCTGGACGCTGGGCGGCAACTGGTACCTGCGCGACAACCTGCGCTTCATGCTCAACGTGATCGAAAGCCGCAACCGCGACCGCCTGGCCGGCACCACGGTGGACCGCACGCGCGCGGTCACCGGGCGCCTGCAGTTTGACTTCTAAACGCGTTTCCCCCGGGCGCGCACGCTCCCGGGCCCCTTCCACGTTCCACGCCCTGTTTCCTCTAGGAGTCCGCAGATGATGCTGAGCATCCTCGGCTTTGGCATGGTCATTACGTTCATGTACTTGATCATGAGCAAACGACTGTCGCCGCTCGTTGCCCTGATCACCATTCCCATCATCTTCGCCCTGATCGGTGGCTTCGCCGCCGGCATCGACGAGATGATGCTGGAAGGCATCAAGAAGATCGCGCCGACCGGCGTGATGCTGATGTTCGCCATCCTCTACTTCGGCGTGATGATCGATGCGGGCCTGTTCGATCCGCTGGTGCGGATCATCCTGCGCTTCGTCAAGGGCGACCCGATGAAGATCGTGCTTGGCACCGCCGTGCTGGCGATGCTGATCTCGCTCGACGGCGATGGCTCAACCACCTACATGATCACCGTCTCGGCGATGCTGCCGCTGTACCAGCGGCTGGGCATGAACGCGCTGAACATGACCTGCGTGACCATTCTCGCCGGTGGCGTGATGAACCTGACCCCGTGGGGTGGCCCGACCGCACGCGCGGCCACCGCACTGCACGTGGATCCGGCCGATGTGTTCGTGCCGCTGATTCCGTCGATGGTGATCGCCTGCGCCGGCGTGCTGCTGCTGGCCTGGTACCTGGGCCTGAAGGAGCGTCGTCGCCTGGGCGTGGTGACCCTGCCCAAGGGCGGCAGCTGGATGGACAACAGCGTGTCCGACGACGGCAACACGCTGCCGACCGTGGAAGACGCCGAAGACACCAAGCGCCCCAAGCTGCTGTGGGTGAACCTGGTGCTGACCCTGGCGCTGATGAGCGCCCTCATCATCGGTGTGCTGCCGATGCCGGTGCTGTTCATGATCGGCTTCGCCATCGCACTGGTGATCAACTACCCGAACCTGGCCGAACAGCGCCGCCGCGTGGTCAGCCATGCCGGCAGCGTGCTGTCGGTGGTGGCGCTGATCTTCGCCGCAGGCATCTTCACCGGCATCCTCAACAACACCGGCATGGTCGAGGCGATGTCGCACAGCTTCCTGGCGATCATCCCCGACAGCTGGGGCCCGTACCTGGCGGTGATCACCGCCGTGGCCTCGATGCCGTTCACCTTCTTCATGTCCAACGACGCGTTCTACTTCGGCGTGCTGCCGATCCTGTCCGAGGCGGCCGGCAACTACGGCATCACCCCGGTGGAAATGGCCCGCGCGTCGCTGGCCGGGCAGCCGGTGCACCTGCTCAGCCCGCTGGTGCCTTCCACCTATCTGCTGGTGGGGCTGGCCAAGGTTGAATTCGCCGACCACCAGAAATTCACCCTGAAGTGGGCGATCGCCATTTCGCTGCTGCTGATGATCGGCGGCCTGTTGTTCGGGCTCTATCCCTTCACGGCCTGATTTCCTTACCAAGGAGCGTTCTGCAATGACTCTTCGCATCGCCTACGTCACCAGCGGAATGGGCAGTGTCGGCACTGCCATCTGCCAGAGCCTGGCCCGTTCCGGCCATACCGTGGTTGCCGGCTGCGCGCCCAACTCGCCGCGCAAGGCCAACTGGCTGCGCGAGCAGCGCGAACAGGGCTTTGATTTCATCGCCTCCGAAGGCAACGCCACCGATTGGGCGTCGACCACGGCGGCCTTCGCCAAGGTACGCGCCGAGGTTGGCGAGGTGGACGTACTGGTCAACAACTCCGGCGGCAGCCGCGACCTGCTGTTCCGGCAGATGACGGTGGAGGACTGGAATGCAGTGATCGCCTCCAATCTCAATTCGCTGTTCAACCTGACCAAGCAGGTGGTCGATGGCATGGCCACGCGTGGCTGGGGCCGCATCATCAACATCGGTTCGGTCAGCGCGCACAAGGGCCAGATCGGCCAGGTGAACTACGCTACGGCAAAAGCCGCGATGCACGGTTTCAGCCGTGCGCTGGCCGCTGAAGTCGCCTCGCGCGGGGTCACCGTCAACACGCTGTCGCCGGGCTACATCGCCAGCCAGGCGATCAGCAGCTTCCCGCCGGACGTGCTGGATCGACTGGCCGCCTCGATACCGGTGCGGCGCCTGGGTCGCCCGGAAGAAGTGGCCGGCCTGTGTGCCTGGCTGGCTTCGGATGAAGCCTCCTACGTGACCGGTGCCGACTATCCGGTCAACGGTGGCCTGTACATGGGCTAGCCCTCTCCGCGCAGGGCGTGGGTCTGCTTCCCTCCCCCGATGGATTCACGCCCTGCGCGGCTTCCCCCACGACGCCGTTCGTTGGTTTTCCGTAAACAAGGTTTCATGTTCCGTTCGCATAGTGGCCGTGCGCCGCGCCCCCGGGCCGGTGACCATCCCCCATGCAATGGACCATCATGCAGACCCGATACCTGACGATCGCCGTGGCGATCGCGCTTTCCGCCGCCAGCGCCCACGCCGCTGAAGCCACCGACGCCACCGCCGATACCGCGCTGAGCGCGCAGACGCTGGATACGGTCTCGGTCATCGGCCAGGGCGAGACCCGCCAGGTGCAGCGCATCACCACCGTCGACAAGCAGGTGCTGCCGCCGGGTACCAGCGGCCAGAAGATCCTCGACCGCCTGCCGGGCGTGTCGGTGCAGTCCAACGATGCCTTCGGTGCGAATGAAGAATCGCAGACCATCAGCCTGCGCGGCTTCGACAAGAGCCGCCTGGGTTACACGCTGGACGGCATCCCGCTGGGCGACAACAGCTACGGCAACTACAACGGCCTGAGCATCGCCCGTGCGCTGATTGCCGAAAACCTGGCCGGTGCCGAGCTGTCACAGGGCATCGGCTCGCTGGGCGTGGCCTCGACCAGCAACCTTGGCGGCACCATCCAGTACTTCTCGATGGATCCGTCAACCGAATTCGGCGGCCGCGCCAGCATCACCGTTGGCGATGACAACCAGCGCCGCGGCTACCTGCGGGTAGACACCGGCGACATCAACGGCTTCTCGGCCTACGTGTCCGGCGTGCACCAGGACCAGGACATGTGGGCCGCGCCGTACCAGAACCAGACCACCCGCCAGTTCAATGCCAAGGCGGTATGGAACGTGGGCGACAACCGCTTCGGTGCCTTCGTCGCCACCTCGCGCGCCAGCCAGGCCAACTACGCCTACCTGTCCAAGGACATGCTGGCGCGCGGCCTGGGTTATGACTGGAACATCTATGCACCGGACTGGGATCGCGCCGTCGCGGCTGCATACTGCGCACCTGGCACCTACAACAAGGCACGCTGTGCATTCAGCGGCGGCGTCAACAGCATCGACGATGCCTACTACCAGAGCCGTGCGCTGCGCGACGACAACCTGTATTCGATCGACGCCGACATCCGCCTGGGTGAGCAGGGCCGCCTGAAGCTGCTGGGCTACCACCACGAAAACCGTGGCCAGGGTCACTGGTGGGCACCGGGCCAGCCGTCCTACCCGGGCACCGACAAGATGCTGCCGATCTCGATCCGCAGCACCAACTACACCATCAACCGCGACGGCGTGACCGCTGCGTTGTCATGGACGCTGGGCATCCACGAACTGGAAGCCGGTGTGTGGTACGAACAGAACGACCACAACGTCTCGCGCAACTTCTACTACATCAGCGGCCCGTTCCTGGACGACCTGTACCTGCAGAACCCGGACCGTCGCCTGTTCAACCAGGACTTCGACATCCGTACCCGCCAGTTCTATGTGCAGGACCGGATGCGCTTCCTCGACCAGCGCCTGACCGTGGACGTGGGCATCAAGAGCCCCAACACGCGCATGACTGCCAAGGCCCAGCCGGGCGTGGAAACCAGCATCGCCTCGGGTACGCTGACCGCCAAGGAATCGGTGCTGCCGCAGCTGGGCGTGGGCTTCAAGCTCAACGCCAATAATGAAGTGTTCGCCTCGTACGCCGAGAACATCGCAGCCTTCGTTGGCGGCGGCAGCGGTGGTCCGCTGCAGGTGTCGCCGGAATCGTTCGCGGCCAGCGCCGGCCTGGAGCCGGAGAAGTCCAAGAGCCTGGAAGCTGGTTTCCGTACCTTCGGCGAGAAATACCAGGCGTCGATCGCGGCCTACAACGTGAAGTTCGACAACCGTCTGCTGTCGTTGAACCCGTGCTCGAGCATCGAGGTAGGCACGCGTCCGGAGTGCGTGACGCGCTTCATCAACGTCGGTTCGGTGAAGAGCCATGGTGCCGAGCTGACCTTCATCCTCAAGCCGGTCGATGGCCTGCAGTGGTACAACGCGCTGTCCTGGAACAAGACCACCTACGAGGATGACTACACCTCGGGCGGTGCGATCGTACCGGTGGCCGGCAAGATCACCGTGGATACGCCACAGCGCATGGCGTCCAGCGAGATCAGCTGGAATCGCGATGGCTTCTTCGCCAGCCTGCGCGCCAAGTACACCGGCAAGCGGTACTACACCTACACCAACGACCAGTCGGTGCCGGGCGTGACCACCTTCGATGCCGGCGCCGGCTACGACTTCGGCCCGGGCATGGGCTTGCGCAACGTGCGGGTGTCGTTGAACGCGACCAACCTGACCAACAAGCGCTATGCGGGCCAGCTGAGTTCGTTCGCACCGACTGATCCGAAGGGCACGCGGTATGCAATCCATGCGAGTGCGCCGCGACAGATCTTCATGACGGTGGCGGCGGAGTTCTAAGTCGAAAGCGGGCGCTGCGGCGCGGGGATGCCGCAGCGGGGCGAGGTGGCAATGGAAAGCAGAGCAGAAACAAAGCGCAGGGCATTGCGCGGCGCTTTGCTTTTCAAGCTCTTCAAGCGCAATCCCTTCGGCGAGACTGCTACCGCGCTCGCAGGACACTGTCTGGAGGAGGCGGGGCACCCTGGCCAGGACCGTTGGCGCCATGGATGGCGCCATCGAGCACCATGGAGGGGCTTTTGCGTGTCCTGGCCAGGGTGCCCCGCCTCCTCCCAGCCGATAGCAGGCAGGCGCTGGAGGATCCGCCAACGCATTTCATTCCGGCGCCAGCTGGTCCATCCGGATGCGGTTGGCGAACAGCGAGAACGCCAGCATGCCGGCCAGGCCATTGGCCCGGCTCATCCAGTGCGGCAGCCAGCGCGGGGGCTTCAGCACGCCCGATTCGAACAACGGGGCGAACGCGATCGCATCGGTCAGGCTCATCTTGCCGGCGAACAACCAGCGGCAGACCTGCAGGCGATCCTCGGCCAGCATGTGGCGGAAGAAGGTATGCACCGACACCAGCCCGCGCAGATACACCGTGTCCTTGGTGAAAGCCAGGCCCCCATTCGGCGGCACACCGCGGAATACCCGCTGCGCCGAGGCGAAGCTCTCTTCCGGGTTCTGCCCGGCATCGCAGAAGTAGCGGAACACCTCGATGAAGTCCGCACCTTCGCGCGCCATCGCGATCGCCTCGGTTCGCAGGCTGATGCGCTTCAGGCGCTCGATGTCGATGCTGCCGGTGATCTGCTCGGCAAACGTCGCCAGTCCTTCCTGGGTGGCCGTCACCCGTGGCGAGGACAGCGCCAGGCTCGGCAGCACCGGCTGCGCGCGACCGTTCAACGCCGTCAACGAATGCACCAGCGCTTCGTGGTGGAACAGCTGCGCGCGATCGTAAGCGCTGAAACGCGCACTGGTGCGGAGGCGGATGCGGGTCGGCCCGGCAGCCGCCTTCGAGACCAGCTCCGGGTCCAGCTGCACCTGGATGATGCGTGATTCAAAGAACGCATCGAGATCATTCTGCAGCTGCAGCTGCAGGGCGATGGCCGAGACCGGCACCTGCTCTTCCGGTGCCAGCAGTTCGTGATCCAGTTCGGCAGCAATCTGGATGAAGTGGCGCGCCGCATCGCGCGTGCTCGGTCCGTTGCCCGGCAAAGGCTGCTCGGGCGAACCGAACAACTGCATCGAACAGGCATCGACGGCTGCGGTGCCGAGGCCTTCCAGCAGCTGCGCTGCCAGATCCCAGCTCTGCGCGGACTGCTGCACGTAATGGCCCAGCGGATGGCTTTCGTCACACTCGGCAGCGAGCGCGGCCAGCGCGCGACGCTCTGTGCTGAAATCCAGCTTCGGGTAGTCGACCACCGGCAGCGTCGGCTGGCCACGGGCCACGCTGTCCAGGAAGGGTGCCTGCAGTGTCGCCGGCCAGCTGGTCAGGCCCAGCAGGCGGATGCCTCCTACGGCCTCGACCAGGCGCGCATCGAGCGCTGCATGGTGGGCCACGTCACGGTCCAGCGTCGCGGTCGGTTCCATGGGCGGACTATAACGCCCTGCCCGCGCGTTGGTAGGTGCCAACCTTGGTTGGCACAGATATGCATGCGCGGAAAGCATCCACGCATGGCGTGGATCTACTGGGCTGCCCCTGCCGTGACAGTGCCAACCAAGGTTGGCAGCCACCATTCTCCAGCCTTAGCGCCGGCGCGGTTTGCCCGCAGGGCGGAACTGCTGGCTCTTGCCCTTCCTGCCACCGCGTTCCTGCGCGGTCTCGGCCTGGCGCACGGCCAGCTTGGCGGCGGCGGCGGCCACTTCTTCCTTCAACTTGAAGTAGTTCAGCAGCCGGCTCTCTTCGATCTCGCCAGCATCGATCGCCGCACGCACGGCACAGCCGGGTTCCTGCTGGTGCATGCAGTCGCGGAAGCGGCACTGCGCGGCCAGCGCTTCGATATCGGCGAAGCCACCTTCGGCCAGCGTCTCTTCGCCGGTCGGCTTCAGTTCGCGCATGCCCGGCGTATCGATCAGGCAGGCGCCCATCGGCAACGGCATCAGTGCGCGGTGGGTGGTGGTATGGCGGCCGCGCGAATCGTTGGCGCGCACCGTATTGGTCTTCATCCGCTGCTCGCCCAGCAGCGTGTTGGTCAGCGTCGACTTGCCCGCACCCGACGAGCCCACCAGCACCACCGTCCGGCCGGGACCCAGCCACGGCTCCAGCACTGCAACACTGTCGGCATCCAGGCCATTGATCGCATGCAGGGCGATGCCCTGCATCTCCAGTTCTTCCAGCACCGCCAGCGCGTCGTCGCTGTACTCGGTCTGGTCGGCCTTGGTCAGCACCACCACCGGTTCGGCACCGCCACCGCCCACCAGCAGCAGGTAGCGTTCAATACGGCGCGGATTGAAGTCCGCGTCCAGGCCACAGACGATGAAGACGGTATCGATGTTGGCCGCGATCACCTGCTGGTGGTAATGCTCACCGGCGGCGCCACGCTTGATCGCGGTACGTCGCGGCAACAGGACGACGATGCGGATGCCATCCAGCAGCACCCAGTCACCCACCGCCGGCCGTTCGTGGCTGGGGAAGCGCGGGCGCTGCCATTCCGGCAGTGATTCGGCCTTGATCGACGCCTCCGGGCCATCAGCCACCACATAGTGGGTGCGATGCTGCTCGATCACCCGCGCCGGGTGGGCCTGCGGGTGTGCGGCCATCACAGCCTGCCAGTCGGCCTGCTGCGGCGGGCCCGGCCAGGGCCAGCCAATGGTCTGCAGAGCGGTGAAATCGGGGGTCTGGGTCATCGCCGCCATTCTACCTGTGTGGTGCCGCCCAGCCCAATGTTGGCGGGCCCTGCGGCCCTTGCCATGCGCTGCAGCAATTCCGCTACCATGGAAGCCCCATGCCTTTTGCGGCCCACCGCCCATGTCCACTCCCTCGCCCAAACCCCTGGTCATCCGCGAGCGCCTTTCCGAAGTGCGCTACGAAATCCGCGGAGAACTGGCACGGCGAGCCCGGGAGCTGGAAGCGCAGGGCCACAAGCTGATCAAGCTCAACATCGGCAATCCCGGCGCTTTCGGCTTCCGTGCACCGGAACACCTGCAGCGCGCGATCGCCGATGACATGGGCCGCACCGATCCCTACACCCATCAGCAGGGCCTGCCGGTCGCCCGCGAAGCCATCGCCGCCGCGTACGCCCGCCGTGGCGCACCGGATGCCCACCCGGACCGCGTGTTCGTCGGCAACGGCGTCAGCGAGCTGATCGACCTGTCGCTGCGTGCGCTGCTCAACCCGGGCGACGAAGTGCTGGTGCCCTCGCCGGACTATCCGCTGTGGTCGGCCTCGACCATCCTCAACGACGGCCGCCCGGTCTACTACCGCTGCGCCGCCGAGAACGGCTTCCAGCCGGACCCGAGCGAGATCGAGACGCTGGTGTCCTCGCGCACGCGCGCCATCGTGCTGATCAACCCGAACAATCCCAGCGGCGCCAGCTACCCGCGCGAGCTGCTGGAGCAGGTGGTCGAGATCGCGCGCCGCCACAACCTGCTGCTGCTGGTCGATGAGATCTACGACCAGATCCTGTACGACGACGCGGTGTTCCAGCCGGTCGCACCGCTGGCCGGTGACCATCCCTGCCTGACCTTCGGCGGCCTGAGCAAGGTGCACCGCGCCTGCGGCTGGCGGGTGGGCTGGGCACACCTCAGCGGCGACGACGCGCGGCTGGGCGACTTCCGCGCCGCGCTGGACCTGCTGGGCGCGCTGCGCCTGTGCGCCAACGTGCCGGGCCAGTACGCCATCGACGCCGCAGTGAACGGTCCGGACACCATTTCGGAGCTGTGCGCACCGGGTGGCCGCCTGTATGAAACCCGTCGTGCAGTGATTGAAGCCTGCGAGGCCAGCGAACACCTGTCACTGGTTGCCCCCGCCGGCGCGCTGTACGCGTTCCCGGCCGTGGTCGGTGCCGCTGCCAAGGGCTTTGACGATCATAATTTCGCGCTGGACCTGATGAACAACGACGGCGTGCTGGTGGTGCCGGGCTCAAGCTTCAACGTGCCTTACCGCCACCACTTCCGCGTGACCCTGCTGCCGGAGGCGTCGGTGATGCGCGACGTGTTCGCCCGTATCGACCGCGCCCTCGCCCGCCGTGCCGAAGATGCCACCAAGGTGGTGCCGCTGAAGCCCCGCCGGTCGGTGGCTTGATCGATGGGCTTGACGTATCTGGCCCTGGGCGATTCCTACACCATCGGTGAAGCGGTCGCGGTCGACGGCCGCTGGCCGCATCAGCTCGCCGCCGCCCTGCGCGCGCAGGGCGTCGCGCTGGGCGATCCGCAGACCATCGCCACCACCGGCTGGACCACCGACGAGCTCGACGCCGGCATCGACGAAGTTGCGCCGCAAGGGCCGTTCGACTTCGTCAGCCTGCTGATCGGCGTCAACAACCAGTATCGCGGGCGTCCGCTGGACGAGTACCAGGTGCAGTTCCAGGCCCTGCTGCAGCGCGCGATTGGTTTTGCCGGCGGCCGTGCGGACCGGGTCCTGGTGCTGTCCTTCCCGGACTGGGGCACTACGCCGTACGGTGCAGGCAGCGGTCGCGACCTGGGCCAGATCGAACTGGAAACCGACGAGTTCAACGCTGCCGCCGAGGTGATCAGCACCCAGCAGGGCGTGGCCTTCGTCGACATCACCGATATCAGCCGCGACACCGGCGCTGACCCGGCAATGATTGCCGAGGATGGCCTGCACCCGTCCGCACGGATGTACGCGCTGTGGAGCGCGCGTGCGCTGCCGGTGGCCGCACACCTGCTGGGCAGGACGGACTGAGACGATGGACGGCACGCCACGGAACGGCACGCCCCTGCCCTGTTCGCCGCTTGATGCCGGGCAGGCGCGCCTGATCGCCGAGTCCTTCCGGCCGATGCAGGCCTGGGGCAGCCGCCGCGATTACTACTACACACGCGGCAAGCTGGGCAGCGACCCGCTGTATGACGGCGTGCTGCAGCACCTTCCCGATGACGGCCAGCCGGTGCTCGACCTGGGCTGCGGGCTGGGCCTGTTCGCGCACGTGCTGCGCCAGCGTGGCCGCCAGCAGGGGTACCTCGGGGTGGACGTGGACAGCGACAAGATCGCCCGTGCGCAGCGCGCCGGCAGCGGCCTGGCCAACGTACGGTTCGACTGTCTGGATGTGCAGGCGCCGTTGCCGGTACATGGTGGGCATGTGCTGCTGCTGGATGTGCTGCAGTACCTGGACGAAGCACCGCAACTGGAGCTGCTGCGCGCGGTGAGCGCGCGGGTCGCGCCCGGTGGCCGCCTGCTGCTGCGCACGCCGCTGGCGACCGGCGACCGCCGCGACCGCACCACGCGGGTGGCTGACCGATTGGCCTGGCTGGTCGGCTGGATGGGCACGCGACCGCGTCACTACCCGGATCCGCAGCGGCTGCAGGCCACGCTGGCGGCTGCCGGCATGCAGGTGGCTCCGTTGCGTCCGCTGCATGGGCGCACGCCGTTCAACAGCTGGTTGCTGGTGGCCGAGCGGCCGGGAACTGCGGCCAACGGCTGAGCCGCTCGTGGTGGGCGGCTGTCTACGGGGGCTGCCCGGGCGGATGGGCACGGACGGTTTACGGGCGCGTCCACCACGGAAGACAGGAGAAAAGCGAAGAGCAAACGCGGGTCGCTTCGCTCTTGCTGCGTCTGGCGCTCGCCGGGTGTGGCCCGGCGCTACCGGTCAGCCGGCCGGCAGTTCGGCTTTCAGGCCGCGCTCGTCCAGCACCTGCAGCACCCGTTCGATGATGGCCAGGTTGTGGCCATGTGCGGCACCTTCGTGCAGCAGCACGATCGCGCCCGGGCGCAGGTCCGGGAGCAGACGCGCCAGCACGCCATCCGGGGTACAGCCGACGCCGTCGTAACCGCGGGCGCTCCAGCCCACGCGCACCAGGCCCAGCTTGCGCAGTACCGGCGCCACGAACGGGTTGGTCATGCCCACCACCGAGCGGTACCAGCGCACCGGTCGCCCACTCACTGCCTGCAGCGCCTGCTGGCAGCCCTCGATCTCCGCCGCCATCGTGCCCGGGCCCAGCCGCCAGAAGCGCGCCTGTGGATGGCTGTGGCTGTGGTTGCCGAGGTCGTGTCCGCGACGCAGGATCTCCTCCACCAGGGCCGGATGCGCCAATACGCGCTCGCCGACCAGGAAAAAGGTCGCCTTCGCCTGGTGCCGGTCCAGCAGATCCAGCACCGCCGGGGTCTGTTCACTGGGGCCGTCGTCGATGGTCAGCCAGACGCTGTTGCCGGCCGCGGGCAGTCGGCTCAGCACCGGCGCGTAGAAGCGGCTGTTGGGCAGGAACACCGGCACCATGAACAACGCGTGGCTTGCCACCATCAGGGCCAGGCCCCAGTGCCAGCCGGCCAGCACCCAGACCAGGATCACGGCCAGCTGCGACAGCACCAGCCAGGGCACCCAGCGCCAGGGGCGGGTCGGGATGCGATGCAATGTTCCTGCGTTGGTCATGCCCCATGATGCCATGGGGGGTAGAATTGATGATTCGAATTTTTCGGACCCATGACTGCCATGTCCCTCGATCCCGCCCTGCGTTCGCGCATCGAAACCATCCTCAACGACAACCGCGTCGTGCTGTTCATGAAGGGCCAGCCGTCGATGCCGCAGTGCGGCTTCTCGGCCAAGGCCGTGGGTGCCCTGCAGGACCTGGGCGTGGAGTTCGCCCACGTCAACGTGCTGGCTGACGCGGAGATCCGTGAAGGCATCAAGGCCTATGGCGACTGGCCGACCATCCCGCAGCTGTACATCGACGGCGAACTGGTCGGCGGCAGCGACATCGTGCTGCAGATGGCCGCCAGCGGTGAGCTGAGCAGCGTGCTGGGCCTGGCTGCACCGGACCGCACCCCGCCGCGCATCACCGTCACCCCGGCCGCGGTGGAAATGCTGAAGGGCGCGCTGGCCGATTCGCCGGGTGCGTCGCTGCAATTGGGCATCGATGCCCGCTTCCAGCCGAACTTCCAGCTGGCCCCGTACGATGAAGGCGCGATCGCCGCCGAGTCCAATGGCCTGCGCGTGCAGTTCGACCTGGCCAGCGCCCGCCGCGCCGATGGCATCACCATCGACTGGGTCGACGATATCCGTGGCAAGGGCCTGGCAATCGACAACCCGAACGCGCCCAAGCCGGTGCAGGAAATCAGCGTGCGTGATGCCGACGACCTGGTGCGTGCCGGCAACGTGATGCTGGTGGACGTGCGCCCGGCCGAAGAACGCGCCATCGCCGCTGTCGGCGTGCCGTTCAAGAGCTTCGATGGCAACGGCCGCGCCGAGCTGGAAGCCCTGCCCAAGGACACCGCCCTGGCCTTCCTGTGCCACCACGGTGGCCGCAGCGCGCAGGCAGCAGAGCAGTTCCGTGCGCTGGGCTTCAGCAAGGTGTTCAACGTCACCGGCGGCATCGATGCCTGGTCGGACGAAGTGGACAACGGCGTGCCGAAGTACTGATCGGCTGCAGTTGAAACCCACAAAAACGCCGGCGAAAGCCGGCGCTTTCCGTTGAATCCATCCACGCATGGCGTGGATCTACTCCTTCCGGGTTATCCGGCGAACCCGCCTTCGGCCAGGTAATCCAGTTCTTCCGGCGACGGAATGCGGCCAAGCACAGCATTGCGGTGCGGGAACCGGCCGAAGCGGCGGATGATGTCGCGGTGCAGTTCGGCGTACTGCAGGTATTCCTTGTCACCCAGCACGTCGAACATCGCGACCGAGCGGTCCTGGTCCAGCGGATCTTCGGAGTGCTCGAACGGCAGGTAGATGAAGGCGCGCAGCTTGGGAACCAGCTGCAGGTCCAGCCCCTCCTCGATCGCGCGCGTGGCGTAGTGCCGTGCCAGGCCATCGGTCGCATAGGAATGGGCCGTGCCGCGGAAGCAGTTGCGCGGGAACTGGTCCAGCAGCAGCATCAGCGCCAGCGCGCCATCCGCGCTGCCCAGCCAGTGCTCGCGCGCGCGCGATGCGGCAGCGTGGTGTTCGTCCGCGAACAGCGTACGGAACCGCGCGTCGAACGCATCATCGCGGGCGAACCACTTTTCAGGGCCCGCGTCTTTCCAGAATTCCACCACTTGCGCGGCAACGTCCATCACCTACTCCCCAGGGCCGGCGCGCCGCGCCAGGCCATCATCATCATTCGTCGAAGCGCAGGTGGCGGACCGACTTGCCGTTGCGCCGGATAAGCTTAAGCGCCTCGATGCCGATCTGGATATGGTTTTCCACGAACTGCGAGCTGACCTTGGCGTCGGATGCCTCGGTTTTCACCCCGTCCGGGATCATCGGCTGGTCTGAAACCAGCAGCAGGGCGCCGCTGGGAATATGGTTGGCAAAGCCGGCAGCGAAGATCGTAGCGGTTTCCATGTCGATGGCCATGCAGCGCATCGCCCGCAGCCGCTCCTTGAAGGCCTCGTCGTGCTCCCAGACCCGGCGGTTGGTGGTGTAGACGGTGCCGGTCCAGTAGTCATGGCCAAGATCGCGGATCATGGTCGAGACCGCACGCTGCAGGGCGAAGGCCGGCAAGGCCGGCACTTCCGGCGGCAGGTAGTCGCCCGAGGTTCCCTCGCCGCGGATGGCCGCGATCGGCAGTACCAGGTCGCCCAGCTCGTTCTTGCGCTTCAGCCCGCCGCACTTGCCCAGGAACAGCACCGCCTTGGGCATCACAGCCGACAGCAGATCCATGATGATCGCGGCATTGGGGCTGCCCATGCCGAAGTTGATCATGGTGATGCCGTCGATGGTGGCGCTGGCCATTGGCCGGTCCAGGCCGATCACCGGCGCCCCGGTCAGCGCGGAGAACGTATGCAGGTAGCCCCCGAAGTTGGTCAGCAGGATGTGCTGGCCGAACTGGTCCAGAGGCACGCCGGTATAGCGCGGAAGCCAGTTGTCGACGATGTCCTGCTTGCTCTTCATGGGCGGTCCGGTGCGGCGTGGGGCCGATATTGTAGGCTCCCGCCCGCCCGGCAACACCTGTCCGCGGCAACGAAGAAGGGCGGCCCAGCGGCCGCCCTTCTGGGGATTCCCTTGGGAACCGGATGGCTTAGAAGCGCACCGACCAACGCAGGTTGGCGCCATGGTCGCGGCTTTCATCGCCAAACTGGCCGGTGTAGCCCAGCTCAAGCTGCTGGTTGGCCGTCAACCAGGCCGACAGGCCCAGCTCGGCCACCACCGCGCTGTCGGCGATCGGAGCGCCGCTGACCGCGAAGGTGTCACCGCCGCTGGCAAAGCCCAGCCTGGCCACCGGGTTGCGGTCACCCGATGCGTGGCGATAACCCACTCCGCCGCGCACGTGCAGCCAGCTGTCCTGCTGGAACGAAGCCTTCAGGCCCTTGTCGAAGCGCACGCCGGCAGTAGCCAGGGTGGTGCGGGTATCGTCGACGTTGCCCTGCAGGGCCGCCGCCCCACCGCGCTCATTGATCGACTTCATGTCCACTTCAACACGTGCCACCTGCAGGTACGGCTCCAGGCCTGCCTCGCGGCCGCCGAATCGGTAGCCCGCCTCGATGAAGGCCTGGCGGGTACGCCCGTCGTAGCGCGCGCTCAGCGTATCGCTGTAGCCGGCGAATGCCAGTTCGCGGGTGCTGTCGATGTCGTGCTCGCTCCACGCCAGCCCGCCACGCAGGCCGAAACCGCCCCAGTTGTGGCTGGCGTATGCACCGAAGTGGGTGTTGTCGATCTTCGACTTCGCCCGACGGCCGTCCTGCTGCTTGACGTCGGTACGACCGGTACCGGCCAGCAGGCCCACCTGCCAACCGCCGAACTGGCGGTCCACGCCCACCAGCAGGCCGTTGCTGTTGGCCTCGGTGCGGGCAGTATTGGCATTGCCATCCAGCGTGCCGCTGCCACCGATTGCCTGCACCCACACACCGGTCGCGGCCGCTTCGTCACCGCCCGGAGAGGTCGCACCCGCACGACGCGACAGCGCCGCATCGCGGACGTGGCGGCTGCCTTCGACCAGCGCGACCGAGGTGGCTGCATGCAGTTCACCGCTGAGGCTGTCCAGCGCTGCGCCCACCTGCTGCGGGAACAGCGTGGTCAACGGCTTGGGCAGCCCTTGGTTGATCGCCAGCGTATCGACCACGGTAGCCACGGCATGCTGGTTTGCGGTGTTGGCCGAGCTGGCCAGCGAGTTGCCGCGGGTCACTTCAATGCGTGCGCCGGTGGCGCCGTAGGCCAGGTTGAACTGCATGAACGGCGAGAACGCGCTGAAGTCGGTGATGGCGAACTGTCCGTTCACGCCGCCATCGGCACGGATGAAGTTGAACTGCTCACCCAGGTAGTAGATGCCCGGCTCCGGCAGCGCCACCAAGGTGCCGCCGAGCGTGGCGGTGCCGGTGACATGCAGTTGGTCGCTTCGGCTGCCCGGTGCCACCTCGGCCTGGTACACGCCGGTCTCTGTCTGCACGTAGTCGCCGTTGATGGTCAGCGTGCCGATCGAATTGCCCGGTGCGATGGTGCCCTTGACGATCGTGTAGCCGAGCGTGCCGGTGCCCTTCAGCGTAGCGCCCACTTCCACCGCGGTCATCCCACCGTTCTGGGTACCGTTGAACGACACCACGCCGCCGACGATATCCAGAAGGGTGTTGTCCAGTACGCCGGTGGTGCCCACCCGGGTATTGCCGCCATACATGTAGAAGAGGGTGCTGCTCAGCGTGCCGTCCACCTGCAGCGTGCCGTCGCGCATGTCGATGTTGTCCATGCGGACCTTGCCGGTCTCGGTGATGCTGGCGGTGCCACCGGTCACGTTCAACCAGCGACCATCGACGCTACCGGCAACCACCAGCTTGCCGGCTGACAGATTGATGTCGGTGTTGCTTGCCACGGATCCGGCGTTGAGCCAGGCCTCGCCACCGTCGACACCCAGGAGGGTCGATGCCAGCGAACCGTTCAGCGCCAGGCGACCGCCCGGTACCCACACGCTGGCCAGCGTATTGACGCCGTCAAGTTCCAGCACACCCTCGCGCACCACGGCGCCGTTGAAGCTGTTGTTGCCGCTCAGGCGCAGCCAGCCGATGCCGCTCTTGGTCAGCTTGCCCGGACCGCCAATGTCATTGGTCCAGTCGTCCCACGCGTCGCCTTCCCACACCTTCAGGCCGCCGGCCTTCTGGTTCATCACCACGTTGGTGTCCACGCGCAGCGAGCCGTAACCTTCAATGGCCTTGGCCAGGTTCATCATGCCCCAGCCATACACATCGTCCACGCCAGCGGCGCCGAGGTCGGTGGCGGTGGTGAGCAGCACGTCGCGCACCTGCGCATTGTCCAGGTACGGGAAACGCTCGAACAGCAGGCCCAGCGCGCCGGTGACATGCGGTGCTGCCATCGAGGTGCCGGTCATCAGATCGTAGCTGTAGGTCGGCACGCGCTCGAGCACGTCGAGCAGGACGTTGCCCTGTGAATCCTGAAGCAGCTGTGCATCCAGCGCCGAATCGGCACCGTAGACCGTGGACAGGATGTCGGTGCCCGGGGCGGCCAGGCACCAGTTGGCGCTGTAGCCGCAACGGTTGGAACTGACGTCGAGCATGTACCCGGCGGCACTGTCCTGGCGCACGTTGACCACGCTCAGCCAGTTCTGCTCGATATCGGCAAACAGGCGCGGCAGCGTGGCGTAGATTCCGGCGATCGGCGCGGCTTCCGGCGTGGCTGCGTTGGCGTTGTTGTTGCCCGCGGCCCACACCTGGATCATGCCCTTGCTGCGCGAGCCCTCGGCGAAGATGTCCAGGTACTCGGCGTTGGCGGCATACAGCTGGTCCTGGGTGGCCAGATCGGTGGGCTCGTTGGTCAGCCCCCAGCTGTGGTTGACCGCACGCACGTCCTGGGCGTTCATCTGCGCGTACATGCTCTCGAACGCACTGCCGTCCGGGCCCACGCCGCCCACGGTGACGACGCGGTAGTCGCCGCCGCCCACGTCCGTCCACATCTGGGCGCTGTTGAAGAACAGCTTGGCCGCGGTCAGGTCCGCGCCGAAGGCCACGCCATGGGTACCGTTGCCGTCGCGGTTGGCCGCGATGGTGCCGGCCACGTGGGTGCCATGGGTCTGGAAGGCGATCCCCGCCTGCTGGTAGCGCGGATCAGACTCGATGATGTCGCGGATCGCCTGCGGAACGCTGTCGTCGTAGACAACGTAATCGATCGACACGTCATCGCCGTCGCTGGCGAAGCAGGCATCGGGCCCGTCGATCAGCGTGGTGTTGGTGCAGCGGCTGCCGTCGAGCAACAGATCGGCGATGCGCAGGCTGCGGTGATCCTTGCCGGCGAACTCGTCATGGTCCAGGCCCGAGCCGCTGTCGAACACGCCCAGGCGGATGCCGGCACCGGTCAAGCCACGCGCGTATGCAGCGTCGGCATTGACGGCCTGCAGGCCCCAGTCACGGTTGAATTCGCTGGTGCGCCAGCTGGCACGATCGCCGGCCTTGCCCATCACCGGCGTTTCCGGGGTGGCGGCCGGCGGTGCAACCATTGCAACCGCTGCAACGGGCGCGGCGAAGGCCGACTGCGAAGGCGCAGCGAATGCAGCCTGCAGGCTGCGCTGGTACTGGTAGCGGGACAGATCGTCGGTGTTGCCCTGGGCCAGCGCCGGCAGGGTGGCTGCCATCAGCAGCGAGCCAACAATGGCGGATGCGAGCGGGGAAGGCAGGAAGGAACGACGGAGAGAGGTGGAGCGATACGACGTTGCAGCAGTCATCGGGGATTACGTCCTTGATTCCATGGATTGTTTCAGGTGCTGTTCCCTCATGGAGCTGTGTGGGAACACCTGCGCGGCGAGTCAGCGCGCGCACACCCGCATGTCGCTATCGACGGGTGTCATCGCAACTTAATATATTTTTCACATAAGCACTGTCGGGAAACTCCCCACTTCGCCCCTGCACAAGGTCACTTGGCAAACAGCCGTGCTCCCGGCTAGCGTCGGTGGGTTGAACACGCTGCCAAGGGGATCTGCATGACATCGACGTTGTTGCGCGCCGGGTTGGGTCTGGCGCTGGTATCGCTGAGCACGGCGCCAGCCGTGGGCGCTTCGCGCTTCGTGGCCGATCCCTACCCGAGCACCTACCAGGCGCATCCCGATGGGCCGTTGCTGATCCAGAACGCCACGGTGCTGACCGGCACCGGCCAGCGCCTCGACAACGCCGATGTGCTGCTGCGCGATGGCCGCATCGTCGCCGTCGGCGATGCGCTGCAGGTCGATGCCAGCGTCACCCGCATCAACGCCGACGGCAAATGGGTGACTCCCGGCCTGATCGACGTGCATTCGCACCTGGGCGTCTATCCCAGCCCCGGTGTCGGCGCGCACAGCGACGGCAACGAGATGACCGCACCGGTCACCGCCAACGTCTGGGCCGAGCATTCGGTATGGCCGCAGGACCCCGGTTTCCAGGCGGCACTGGCAGGCGGGGTGACCAGCATGCAGGTGCTGCCCGGCTCAGCCAACCTCGTTGGTGGCCGCGGCGTAACGCTGAAGAACGTGCCTGCCACCACCTACCAGGCGATGAAGTTCCCCGGCGCGCCGTGGGGCCTGAAGATGGCCTGCGGCGAGAACCCCAAGCGCGTCTACGGTGGCGGCAAGGGCGTGGCACCTGCCACCCGGATGGGCAACGTGGCCGGTTACCGCGCAGCCTTCATCGACGCGGCCGACTACATCGCCAAGAACAAACCGAAGCCGACCAAGCGCAAGGGCTGGTTCGGCAGCGACAAGGGCGACAGCGCCGGTGACGCCGGCGGCAAGCGCGACCTCAAGCTGGATACGCTGGCCGGTGCGATCCAGGGCGATATCCGCGTGCACATCCACTGCTATCGCGCCGATGAAATGGCCACCATGCTCGACCTGTCCAAGGAATTCGGCTTCAAGGTGGCCGCCTTCCACCATGGTGTGGAGGCCTACAAACTGGCCGACCGGCTGGCGGCCGAAGGCGTGTGCGGGGCACTGTGGGCCGACTGGTGGGGCTTCAAGATGGAAGCCTTCGACGGCATCGCCGAGAACATCGCGCTGGTCGACCGGCCGAAGAACAGCTGCGCCATCGTCCACTCCGACTCGCCCGAGGGCATCCAGCGCCTGAACCAGGAAGCAGCCAAGGTGATGGCCGCCGCGCGCCGCGCGCACATGCCGGAGATCGCGCCGGAACGCGCGATCACCTGGATGACCGCCAACGCCGCCAAGGCGCTGGGCATCGAGGCGCAGACCGGCACGCTGGAGGCCGGAAAGATGGCCGACGTGGTGATCTGGAACGGCAATCCCTTCAGTTCGTATGCACTGGCCGAACAGGTATTCGTCGATGGCCGCCGTGTGTACGACCGTAGCACCCCACCGGCAACGCCGCGGTCGGATTTCCAGCTTGGACAGGAGTTGCGCTGATGGGCATGGTGAACAAGCGTCGCCGGGCATGGCCCGGCGCGACCTTGGTTGCGCTGTTGGTGATGACAACCGCAGCCTCGGCGCAGGACCTGCTGGTGCGCGGTGCGACCGTCGCTACCGCCAGCGCACGTGGCAACGTGGAGGACGCCGATGTGCTGGTGCAGGGCGGCATCATCCGTGCGGTGGGCCGGGGCCTGTCCGCACCGGCCGGTGTGCCGATGGTCGAAGCCAAGGGCCGCATGCTGACCCCTGCCCTGTTCGGTGGCATCACCGAGATCGGCATCGAGGAAGTATCCGGTGAATCGAGCACGGTCGACAGCGCACTGAAGATCGGCGAGCAGCCGCTGCGCCCGGAGTTCGACGTGACACTGGCCTATAACCCGGCGTCCGTGCTGATTCCGGTGGCGCGCCTGGACGGCATCGGCTTCACTGCGCTGGGCGCGGCCACCGGCGGTGGCTTCGTCGCCGGCCAGGGCGGCGTGGTGCGTTTCGATGGCAGTGCCGACCCGATCGGCCCGCGCGCGCTGTTCCTGCGCCTGGGTGCTGCAGCATCTGAACTGACCGGTCAATCGCGTGCAGCGCAGTGGATGCTGCTGCAGCAGATGGTGGACGAGGCACGCGGCCAGGTCGACGCCGATTCGCCGCATGCGCTGCTGACCCCGGCCGGCCGCCGCACGCTGGCCCGCTATCTGTCCGGGCAGGGCCGCATCGTGGTGGAAGTGGACCGTGCAGCCGACATCCGCCAGCTGCTGCGCTGGGCGGCCCGCGAGAAGGTGAAGATCGCCGTCGCCGGCGGTGCCGAGGCCTGGCAGCTGGCACCGGAACTGGCAGCGGCCAAGGTGCCGGTATTCGTCGACGCGCTGGGCAACCTGCCGACGACCTTCGACCAGATCGGCGCCACCCTGGAGAACGCCGCGCGGCTGCAGCGCGCGGGCGTACCGGTGGCCTTCGCTCAGCGCGATGACGCCTCGCACAACGCGCGCAAGATGCGCCAGCTGGCCGGCAACGCGGTGGCCAATGGCCTGCCCTGGGCCGACGGACTGGCCGGGCTGACCCGGGTACCGGCCGAGGTGCTGGGCGTGGCCGACCAGATCGGCAGCATCGAGCCGGGCAAGCGCGCCGACCTGGTGCTGTGGGAAGGCGATCCGCTGGATGTGGCGCACTATGCCGAGCAGGTCTGGCTGGGCGGCCGGGCGATGCCGATGCTCTCGCGCCAGACCGAACTGCGCGACCGCTACCTGCAGCGCAACGCGCAGCCCTGACCGTTACGAGGAGCCATCGATGCCTACCCTGCGCTGGTATTTCGACTTCGTCTCGCCCTACTCCTACCTGCACTGGCAGAAGGTGAAACGGCTGCCGCAGTTCGGGCGCATGCAACCGGTGCCCATCGCCTTTGGTGCGGTGCTGCACCATCTGGGCAACCTGGGCCCGGCGGAGATTCCGGCCAAGCGCCGCTTCATGTACCGCCAGCTGCTGTGGACTGCGCAGGCCGAGGGCACCCCTCTGCGCTTCCCGCCCGGGCACCCGTTCAATCCGCTGGCGGCCCTGCGCCTGTGCCTGGCCGCCGGTGCCAGCACTGCGGCGGTGGACGCGCTTTTCGACTGGATCTGGCGCGACGGCAACGCCGGCGACTCGGCCGAGACCCTTCGCGAACCCGCCGCCCGGCTGGGTATCAGCGACGTAGAGGCAGCCATTGGCGGGCCGGCCATCAAGGAGCAGTTGCGTCGCAACACCGAGGCGGCGATCGAGGCCGGGGTGTTCGGCGTGCCGACCCTGGCCATCGACGACGAACTGTTCTGGGGCAACGATACCCACCCACTGATGGCGGCGGTGCTGGACGACCCCAGCCTGCTGGACCGGCCGGACTGGCAGCACGCCGTGGCCCTGCCGATGGCGGTGCAGCGCAGTCGCTGAACAGGCAGTGGCGCATTTCCCTCGCGCGCCCGATCCCGTTTTGAGATAGTTTTCACATTTCCGAACCTACAACCGCCCTGGAGGGGGAGCCGCGGATGCGCATCGGAATCGTCGTCGACTCTGCCTGCGACCTGCCGCAGGACTTCATTGCCGAGCACAACATCGTGCTGCTGCCGATCACCGTGCGGATCGGCGAGGCCGTACTCGCCGACCATCGCGACGAGCAGGCAACGCTCAGCTTCCTGCACGCGCACGTCGCCGAGCACGGCGCCGAAGCGGAGACCATCCCCTTCAGCGTCAACCAGATCCGCGACCTGTTCCTGCAGCGCTTGGTGATCGACTACGACCATGTGTTCTGCATGACCATCACCAAGACCCGCAGCCCGATCCACGACAACGCGCTGCAGGCCAGCTTCGCCATCCTCAACGACTACAAGCCGGTGCGGCAGGCGGCAGGCTTCAACTCGCCGTTCGCGCTGCGCGTGCTGGATACCCAGAACCTGTTCGCCGCACAGGCGGTGACGGCGGTGGAAGCAGTGCGCCTGCGCGCCAGTGATGCCAGCGTGCAGCAGATACGCGAGCGTCTGGAAGAACTGGCCGGCAACGTGCACGGCTACATGGTCACCCGCGACCTGTACTACATGCGTGCCCGCGCCCGGCACAAGGGCGACCGCAGCGTTGGGCTGCTCAGCGCAGCACTGGGCAGTGCGCTGGACATCAAGCCAGTGCTGCATGGCTATCGCGGCGAGACTGGGCCGGTGGCGAAGATCAAGGGTTTCGACAACGCCGTGCTGAAGCTGTTCGGCGTGGTCGGCCAGCGCGTACGCGCCGGCCTGATGACGCCGACCGTGTGCGTCAGCTACGGCGGCGAACTGGACGAGCTGCGCGCCCTGCCCGGCTATGCGCAGATGAAGGAGGTCTGCGCCGGCCATGGCGTGACCGTGTACGAATCGGTGATGAGCCTGACCGGCATGGTCAACGTCGGCAAGGGCGCGGTCACCGTGGGCTTCGCCGATGGGCCCCATCGGTTTGAATGAAGGCAAACCGTGCTCTGGAATCTGCACATCGATTCCACCGCGCCTATGCCAGCCTAGCCGCACCTCAAGGAGATCAACATGCCTGCGCAGTACCACATCAGCCTGCCCGAACCGTCCAAGGCCCGCGGCAACGACCCCGACCTGTCTTTCCATTCGCAGGGCGCTGCCGGCTTCGCCGAAGAACTGCAGAACGCGCTGCGCAATGGCAGCCTGTTCGAGCGTTGGCGCGACAAGCAGCCGGACCCGGATGCGGTGGAGCCGCAGTGGGGCGCGACCGATCCGGAGGCCACCGTGACCGGTGAGCAGAAGGACCTGCGCATCAATCTGGTGGCCACCACCCGCATCGACAGTGACGTATTCAAGCAGCGCCTGCGCCTGCTGGCCGGGCACCACTGGGAACTGCGCGACGTGCGTTGAGTTCCGGCTCTGGTAGGCGCCAACCCTGGTTGGCGCTTTCCTGAAGGCTGCCAACCAAGGTTGGCATCTACCGGCTTCACCTTGCCGAGCTGCCGGCCAGCGGCCGGCACTACCCGGCATCTGAGTGTGCTGGTATCGTGCCGCCGCCAACGGTGACCGCACGGATTGCACATGGACCCCAAGCTGAAAGCGCTCATCGAGCAGACCAACCTGTCGGACCTGCTGCCGTCGGCGACTCAGGACATGGACCTGCAGCAACCGGTAGCGCCGCCGGAACCCGCAAAACCGCAGCCCGCCCGTTCCACCAACGATGCACTGCAGGTGCATTTCGGTGGTACCGACATGGTCGGCAAGCTCGCCAATGCGCCCACCAGTGGACGGATAAAGACCTTCGCCATGATCCTGCTGGGCGGGCCGACCATCGTGTTCGGCCTGCTTCTGCTGGGCATGGTCTGGACCGAGCCGGGCAAGTCAGTGTTCGCGCTGGTCTACGGCACGGTCATCGCAGCGGTGTTGATCGGTATCTGGCCTTATCTGCTGTTCCGCAAACGCGAAAAGCCGGCGGCCTGACGCGGGCTGCCTGCCAGGATAGTGCCGGCCGCTGGCCGGCAACTCATGCATACGGCATCTGCCGGCCAGCGGCCGGCACTACCCATCCTGCGCCTTACCAACCGCCACCCAGTGCGCGATACAGCTCTACGCGTGCAATCGCGGTGGTCGCCTGGCTGTTGGCCAGCGCGGCCTGGTTGTCCAGCGCGATGCGCTGGGTGCTCAACACATCCAGCATGTCGACCACGCCGGCCTGGTACTGCCGACGTGCCGCACCCAGCGCCGTCTCGCTCTCATCCACCGCCACGTGCAGCTGCGCGGCACGCTGCTGTTCGGCGGCATAGCCGTCGATGGCATCGTCCACTTCATGCCAGGCCTGCAGCACGGTACGGCGGAACTGCAGCGCCGCCTGTTGCTGCTGAAGCCTGCTCAGCGCCAGGTTGGCCTTCAGGCGTCCGCCCTGGAAGATCGGCAGGCTGATCGACGGGCCGATACTGAAGCGATGCGCGTTCCAGCCATCCAGATCATCCAGCTGCCTGGCCTGGAAACCGGCATCACCATTCAAGGTGATGCGCGGCAGGAAGCTGGCCTTGGCCACGCCAATTCCCGCCGTGGCAGCATGCAGTGCAGCCTCGGCGCGGCGGACATCCGGGCGACGCTCGGCCAGTTCACTGGGCACGCCCACGGCCACGGCCGGCAACGCGGGCCAATCGCGGCGCGCGCTCCGCAGCTGCGCATCCAGCGCCTGCGGCGGCTGTGCCAGCAGGAACGCGAGTGCATTGCACAGCTGCGATTCACGGTGCCGCAGCGGTGCGATGCGGGCCTGTAGCGATGCCACCTGCGCCGCCGCGCTGGAGACCTGCAACGTGCTGGCCACGCCCTGGCGCTGGCGCGCTTCGGTCAGCCGCTTGATGTCGTGGGCGATGCTGAGGTTGTCCTCGGTGATGGCCAGCAGCTGGCGCGTCGCGCGCAACTGCAGGTAATCACGCGCGGTCTCGGCCAGCAGCGCAATGCGCGCCGCGTGTGCATCTTCCTCAGCCATCTGCACACGTGCGTCGGCCGCTTCCACCTGACGGCGTACGCGTCCCCATAGATCCAGCTCCCAGCTCATGCCGATGCCGGACTGGAACAGCCCATAGTCATCGCGACCGCCATTACCGGACGGATCGTTCAGGCCTACCTCGCTGTTGCGCGCGCGTACGCCACTGGCAGTGGCGCTGACGCTGGGCAGCCGGTCGGCAGCGGTGATGCCACGCGCAGCGCGGCTCTGCTGCACCCGGTTGGCCGCCAGCTGCAGATCGAGATTGGCCTGCAGTACCCGCGTCGTCAGTTGTCCCAGCAGCGGATCATCGAAACCGGACCACCAGCTGGCGTCGTCATCCAGCGCAGCTGAAGCCACCGCTTCGCCCTGCCACTGCGTGGGCAATTCAGCCTGCGGGCGCACGAAGTCCGGGCCCAGCGTGCAGGCGGTCAGCGCCGTGCACAGTGCCGCTGCAGCCAGTACACGGGGAAATACACGGCTCATGCGCCCTCCCCGCCCTTGCGATGCCGCTCGCGCTGCGCGCTCTGCACCCGCTGAGGGCTCTGCAGATCCACGCGGGCTTCCACCGACATGCCGGCCCGCAGCTGGCCCAGTAGTGCCTGCTCCGGCTCCAGCACGATCTTCACCGGAATGCGCTGCACCACCTTGGTGAAGTTGCCGGTCGCGTTTTCCGGTGCAATCGCGGCGAACGTCACGCCAGTGGCCGGGGCGATGCTGTCGATATGGCCACGCAACGGTGTGCCGGGGAACACGTCCACCGTCAGCTCAACCTGTTGCCCTGGCTGCATGCGGGTCATCTGCGTTTCCTGGAAGTTGGCGACCACGAATGCCTGCTGCAGCGGCACCACCGCGGCCACCGGCGTGCCCGGGGTCAGGTACGCACCGACGCGCACTGCACGGCGTCCGACCATGCCGTCGATCGGCGCACGCAGCTCGGTGTGCGACAGATCCAGTTCGGCGCGCGCCTGCGCCGCTTCTGCGCGTTGCACCGCTGCCTGCGCCGCCTGCACGCCGGCAATGAGGATGTCGGTGCGCTGGCGTGCGGTCGACAGTGCGGCCTGCCCCTGTTGCAGATGCGCACTGGCCACGGCCTGCTTCGACTGCGCCTGCTGTGCGTTCTGCACCGTACCGGCACCGTCGCGGGCCAGCTCGCGGTATCGCTGCTGGTCGGCGCTGGCCAGGGTCAGTTCGGAACGACTGACATCCACGCTCGCCCTGGCCTGTTCGATCAGCGAGCCCTGCTGTGCCAGCGCTGCTTGAGCGTTGCTGAGCTGCGCACGCGCATTGGCCAGGTCGGCGCGGGCGGCCTGCAACGCGACCTGGTAGTCGCGGTCATCGATGCGGGCCAGCACGTCACCCGCCTTCACCGCCTGGTTGTCTTCCACGTTCACCGCGCTGACGAAGCCAGCGATCTTCGGTGCGACCACGGTGTAATCAGCAACCACATAGGCGTTGTTGGTGGTCTGGTGGCGGCCATCGCGCAGCAACAGCCAGGCAGCACCGGCCAGAAGCAGCACGCCCAGGCCGAGGCCGGCGTTGAGATACGTTCGATTGATTGTCATGAGGGGATTCCTGCGAAGGGGATCAGGCCACGGCACGTGGCGGATGGATGCGGGTGGGCATCCAGGCAATGAGCGGAATGAAGGCCAGCGCAACCAACGCGACCAACAGGTAGAGATCGGCCGAGGTCAACGCCTGCACCTGCGCATGCAGGCGCGTGCCCAGTTGCAGCCCTTCGGCCAGCCACGGCTGTTCGCCGAGGCGGTCGACCAGCACGGTGGAATGGAAATGGCGGCGTCCCTGGGCGACCGCTTCAAGCACGCCGCTGGCCAGTACCGCGGCAAAGCCCTTCACCGTGTTGAACCACGCCGATGCGAAGGGGCCGTCCTGTGGCGCCAGGCCACCGGTGGCCAGCATCAGCAGCGGCAGCACCGCCATCGGCTGGGCAAACACCTGCAGCAGTTGTACCCACAGGAAGTTGTCGCGGATCCAGTTCACATCCAGATGTGCGCCCAGCCAGCAGGCCAGCGCCAGCATCGCCAGGCCGGTGGCCTGCACCCAACGGCAATCGATCGCGCGGATGTTCAGCAATGCGGCGACCAACGGCAGCGCGATGACCTGCGGCAATGCCACCCACAGCAGCATCGGCGCAGTCTGCTGCGGCCGATAGCCCTGCACGCTGGCGAGGAAACCGGACGGAATGGAGATCACCGCCAGCAGCACGAACAGCACGCCACCGAGGGTGATCAGCGAGTAGCTGAGGTTGCGGTTGGCCAGCAGTTGCAGCTTGAAGAACGGCAGTGGATGGAACCACTCGTTGATCATGAACAGCACCAGCAACCCGGTACCGCCACCCAGCAACAGCGTGATCAATGACGAGTCGAACCAGTTCAAGCGCGGGCCCTGCACCAGGCCCAGTACCAGCAGCACCAGCGCCGGCAGGCCGAGCATCAGGCCGACGCCGTCGAACTGTGCGAAGCGCTCCAGCCGCAGGGGATCCTGTGGCAGGCCCCAGCCGACCATCGCCATCGCCGCCAGGCAATACGGCACGATCTGCCAGAACGCCCAGTGCCAGCCCACCTGCTCCACCCAGAATGCGGCCAGCGGAGTGCCCATGCTCGGCCCGAAGGTGGCGGTCAGTGCGTAGGCGGCCAAGCCGTACAGCTTGATGCCCGGCGGCAGGAAGCGCAGCGCCACGCTCATCAGCAGCGGCGGCAGCGCGCCCCCACACAGGCCCTGCAATGCGCGCAGCAGCAGAAAGGTCTGCAGGTTGGGGGCGAGCGGGCACAGCACGCCCAGCACCATGAACCCGCCGATCATCGCCAACGCAAAGCGGCGCAGCGAGAAGGTGGCGGCGCACCACGGTGCGAATGCCATCGCGCTGACCGACATGGCGCTGTACAGCGCCACGATCCAGCTGCCGTCATCGACGCTGAAACCCATCGCACCGCGGATGTCGGCCAGCGCGACCTTGGTGACGTTCTCGTTGAAGCCCGACACCAGCACCGCCAGCAGTACACCGCACAGCCCAACCAGGATGTGCCGGTCGAGCCCGGGTGCAGCGACGGGCCGGGGCGCTGCCGGCGCCGGCAGTACGGCGGCGGGCGTGCTCACTGCCAGCTGCCGATCCGTGCAGTGCACGGCATATGAGGAGTCATTGGATTGCGCTCAGTGAAACTATCGGGAGCGCAGTCTAGAAAGGCCGTTGCCTGCGAAAAATGGCGTGCCCGGCATCGCAGGCGTGCGTCCGGCGCACGCCCGCGGGCAATCAGTGGTGGGCCGCCTCGACCGAATCGCACATGCCCTTGATCGCCCGCCGCAGCCACTGGTGGGCCGGGTCGTTGTCCATGCGTGGGTGCCAGGCCTGCACCAGCGCTACGGTCCGCACCGGCACCGGCAGCGGGAACATCCGCAGCGGCAGGCCCATGCGGGTGATGCGGTCGAGCATCACGCTCGGCATCTGCGGCAGCACAAGGTCCGAATCGGCGGCAGCAAAGATCGCGCCGTGGAAGGTAGGGATGACCACCGCCACCCGTCGTTGCAGGCCGAGCGCTGCCAGCTCTTCGTCGATCGGGCCGTGCGCAAGCCCGCGCCGGGACACGGCGATATGGTCGCAGGCGGCGAAGCGCTCGACACTGATGTCGCCGTCGAACAACGGATGATCCTCGCGTGCGGCGCCCAGCAGCGAGGTGGTGAACAGGTGCTGCACCTTGGTTTCCGGGCTGTGCTTGCCGGCCGTGCTGATGTACAGGTCGATCCGCCCCTGCACCATCGCATCGTCATCGGTATCGCCTTCGGGCACGAAGCGCAGCATGCAGCGCGGTGCCTGCTGGCGGAACACGTCGCGCAGGCGGCCGCCATAGCTGCCGATGAACACATCGTTGGCCCGCACGCTGAACGTTCGTTCCAGGGTGGCCATGTCGACCTCGCGGCCCGCATTGAACACGCGGTGTGCCTGCTCGATCACATCGCGCACCTGCTCACGCAGTTCCAGCGCGCGTGGCGTGGGGGCAAGCCCACGGCCGGCGCGCACCAGCACCGGATCGCCCAGGGCCACCCGTACCCGGCCCAGGGTACGGCTCATCGCCGGCGCACTGAGATTCATCCGCCGCGCGGCCGCCGCCACGCTGCATTCGTCGATCAGCACATCCAGTGCCAGCAACAGGTTCAGGTCCGGCAAGGGCATGGCAGTCTCCCGCAAATGGGATGACTCTACTGCAATCCAGATCATCCAGAATTGCGTTGTGCGCACGCATTGACTGCGGCGCACGGCATGGGTGCGCGCGACGACATCAGCGACCATCAGCGCCCTGCAAAGGAGCTTTCCATGTTCAACACCCTGCTGGTCGCGCTTGATGGCGGCCCCCAGCACGACCGCGTGCTGGATCTGGCCGCCGCCATGGCCGGCCCCCGCAGCCGCCTGCACCTGCTGTGCGTGCTTGACCCCGAATTCGCACTGGCCGCTGGTGCCACCGATGCCGACCGCCGTGAGTATCCCGCCGCCGCCCGGCAGCAGGCGCATGCCGAAGCGGTACTGGCCGACGCCCTGGCTGAGCTGCGCGAGCGCGGCGTGGACGCCATCGCACAGCTGCCTTCCGGCGATCCTGGCGAAGTGATCAGCGCGCAGGCGCGTCGCCTGCAGTGCGACCTGATCGTCATCGGCCACCGTCATCTGTCACGCCTGCAGCGCCTGTTCGAGCCCTCGGTCGGGCAATGGACGATCGACCATGCGCCCTGCCCGGTGCTGGTGGAAACCCGCAGCAGTTGACCGGCGCTGCGGGGTAGATGCCAACCTTGGTTGGCGCTCTGCGAAAGGCTGCCAACCAAGGTTGGCGACTACCGGTTTCCTGCCGCTCTGGTAGATGCCAACCTTGGTTGGCAACTACCGGTTTCCTGCCCGCTCTGGTAGACGCCAACCTTGGTTGGCAGCTACCGGGCCCGCGAACGGGTCAGCAGTCGATCCGGCCTTCTTCGCCGCTTTCATCATCCAGCACCCGCGCGTGCAGCGTGACCCGGTTGCGGCCCGCACGCTTGGCCGCGTACAGGCCCGCATCGGCATCGGCCAGCAACTGTTCGGCGGTGGCCAGCGCTGGCGGATGCAGGTAGCCCACACCCACGCTGATGCTGACCGAGCCTTCCGGCAGCGGCAGCGCTTCCACCGCCTCGCGCAGGCGCTCGGCCAGCGCCAGCACACCCGACAACGGACTGCCGGGCACGATCACCGCGAACTCCTCACCGCCATAGCGCGCCACGCTGTCGGCCGCGCGCCCTGCGGTGGCTTGCAGCACCGCAGCCACCGCCTGCAGGCAGCGGTCGCCGGCGGGATGACCGTGCTGATCGTTGAATGCCTTGAAATGGTCGATATCCACCAGCAGCAACGCCATTTCGCTGCCGCTGCGACGCGCACGGTTCCATTCGGCCAGCAACAGCGTATCGAACTGACGGCGATTGGCTACGCCGGTCAGGCCATCCTGCCGCGCCAGCTGATCCAGGCCAGCCTGTCGTTCCAGCAGGTCGATCTGCAGCAGGGTGCTGCGCAGGCCGAAGCCCAGTGTCGCCACCACGAAACCGGTCACCGCCAAGGGCCGCGCGTGGTCCACCACCAGGGTGCCGACCACCAGCAGCAACAGGGGCAGGATGATCGGTCCACCCGCCTGCACCAATCGCAGCAGGCGGGGATGCAGCACGAAGCCCGGCGCAGGTGCCTGGCGCAGCGCCAGTAGGGCCAGCAGCAGGAACGGCAGATCGATCAACAGATCGTTGTAGGCGCCGAACGACTGCTCGGCGGTGTAGTGATTGATGTAGAACGCCAGCAGCAGATAGGACAGTGCATACAGCGCCAGGGCGCGGTAGAAGCTGCGTCGTTCAGGTGCATCGCCAGCGACCCAGCGCACCACCGCGAAGCCGGCGATGCACAGGTTCTGGATGTCGAACATGCGCTGCATGTGGGCCATCGCCTGGCCATCGATATCGATGCGGTCGGCGAAGGACTGGGTATGCACGAAGAACAGCACGCCCAGCAGGGCGGCCATCACGCCGTCGATCAGACTGATCATCCGGCGTTCGCGACGGGCGCGGGCCAGGATGAACACCAGCGGCACGCCGTACAGCACATACAACAGCAGGCTGGCGCGCGGGGTGATGTCGGCCCGCCCAGCCCCCAGCGCGTCGGCCATGTTGAAGGCCATGCCACCGGCCCAGAGCAGCAGCGCCACTGCAGTGGCCCGCCAGCCCAGTGCAGCGCGGTCGCGCTGGCCACGCCACAGGCAGGCCGCGGCAGCCAGCAGAGGCGCTGCGGTCAGGAACACGAACGATCCCTCTCCGGCCGTACCCGGCCAGAACGCCACGACCAGACCGTGGCAGACCACGAACAGCAGCGCCAACGCAACCGGCATGCATCCCCCATCGGCAAGGCCGTATGGCCGCACGATAGCGCGCGGCGCCGCCACGGTGGCGTGATCCACTTTGGAAAATCCGCGACGGTGGCAGCCGTCTCGTGGGACGGTTGCCCAGCGACGCTCGCGGGCCAGCCGGGAAGCCGCTGGGCAGCCGCGATCTGTAAAATGCGCAGATTCCTACCCATTCTGGCCAGCGCGTCCGCGCCGGCCGCCCCAGAGATCCCGTGAAAACCCCTGAAGGACTGCGCGCCCTGATCGACGACGGCGTGATCGATGAAGTGCTACGCCCGCTCAAGAGCGGCAAGGAAGCGGCCGTGTACGTGGTACGCAGCGGCAACGAGGTGCGCTGCGCGAAGGTCTACAAGGACATGGCCCAGCGCAGCTTCCAGCAGCGCGTGCAGTACCAGGAAGGTCGCAAGGTGCGCGGCAGCCGCGAGGCGCGTGCGGTGGGCAAGGCCAGCAAATACGGCCGCAAGCAGCAGGAAACGGCCTGGAAGAACACCGAGGTGGACGCGCTGTACCAGCTGCGCGATGCCGGCGTGCGCGTGCCCGAGCCGTACGGTTACTACCACGGCGTGCTGGTGATGGAGCTGGTCACCGATGCCGACGGTTTCTCCGCCGCGCGCCTGGGCGAGGTGGAGCTGGAGCCCGAGCAGGCCCGCCAGTTCCACCAGACCCTGGTCCGCCAGGTGGTGCGCATGCTGTGCTGCGGCCTGATCCATGGCGATCTCTCGCCGTACAACGTGCTGGTCGGTCCCGATGGCCCGGTGGTGATCGATTTCCCTCAGGTGGTCAGTGCGGGCGGCAACAACGCCGCGCGCAGCATGCTGCTGCGGGATGTCAACAACCTCACCGCCTACCTGGGCCGTTTCGCGCCCGAACTGCTGGACAGCTGGTATGGCGAGGAAATGTGGGCGCTGTTCGAGGCGGGCAGCCTGCTGCCGGACAGTGAGCTCACCGGCACCTTCGTGCACGATGAATCCACCGTCGACCTGGACAGCGTGCGCCACGCCATCAACGATGCGCGCGAACAAGCCTTGATCCGCCAGCAGGGCCGTGAAGCGGCGGAAGAAGAAGACGACGTGTAAGCGCCACGCCATGCGTGGCGGCTGGCCGCCGTAGCGTCGAGCTTGCTCGACTGTTCTCAAGGCAATGCCGGCCAGCGGCCGGCACTACCGTCAGGGTCAGGCGTGCAGCGCCCGGGCGTGGTGGGCGATGTGCTCGCCGATGAAGCTGGCGATGAAGTAGTAGCTGTGGTCGTAGCCGGGCTGCAGGCGCAAGCTCAGCGGATGGCCGACGGCCTCGCAGGCCTGCTGCAAGCGCTGCGGCTGCAGCTGGGTCTGCAGGAACTCATCCCCCTCGCCCTGGTCAACCAGCAGCGGCAAGCGCTCGCCGGCGTGGGCCACAAGTTCGCAGGCATCCCACTGCGCCCAGTCTGCCGGGTTGTCACCGAGGTAGGCGGCGAATGCCTTCTGCCCCCACGGCACGTGGCTGGGTGCCACGATCGGCGAGAACGCCGACACGCTGCGGTAGCGGCCGGGGTTGCGCAGCGCGATCACCAGCGCGCCATGGCCGCCCATCGAATGGCCACTGATGCCTCGTGCGTCGGTGGCCGGGAAACCCGCCTCGATCAACGCCGGCAGCTCGTGAGCGACGTAGTCGTGCATGCGGTAGTGCTTGGCCCACGGCGCACGGCTGGCGTTGAGATAGAAACCCGCGCCCTTGCCCAGGTCATAGCCCTCGGCATCGGCCACGTCATCGCCGCGTGGGCTGGTGTCCGGGGCGACGATGATCACGCCGTGCTCGGCCGCATAGCGCTGCGCGCCGGCCTTGGTGATGAAGTTCTGCTCGGTGCAGGTCAGTCCGCTCAGCCAGTACAGCACCGGCAGCTTCCGCGTTTCCGCCTGCGGCGGCAGGTACACGGCGAACTGCATGTCGCAGCCCAGCGTGGTCGAATGATGGCGGTAGACATCCTGCCAACCGCCGGCACAGGCGCGGTGTTCGATACGTTCCATGAGGTTTCCTCCCGAGGGACGGCAGGCAAGCGCCTGCCGCCCGGCGCGGCTCAGTAGTGGACGACCGAACGGATCGACTTGCCTTCATGCATCAGGTCGAAGGCGTCGTTGATCTTGTCCAGGTCCATGGTGTGGGTGACGAACGGGGCCAGCTCGATATCGCCCCTCATCGCGTCTTCGACCATGCCCGGCAGCTGGCTGCGGCCCTTCACGCCACCAAACGCGGTGCCCATCCACTTGCGGCCGGTGACCAGCTGGAACGGGCGGGTGGAGATTTCCTGCCCGGCACCGGCCACGCCGATCACCACGCTCTGGCCCCAGCCACGGTGGGCGCATTCCAGCGCCGCACGCATCACGTTGACGTTGCCGATGCACTCGAAGCTGTGGTCCACGCCCCAGGTGGTCATTTCAACGATGACCTGTTGGATCGGCTTGTCATGATCCTTCGGGTTGATGCAGTCGGTGGCACCGAATTCGCGGGCCAGCTCGAACTTGGACGGGTTGGTGTCCACCGCGATGATGCGCCCGGCCTTGGCCTGGCGCGCACCCTGGATGACCGCAAGGCCGATGCCGCCCAGGCCGAACACGGCCACGCTGTCGCCTTCCTGCACCTTGGCGGTGTTGTGCACCGCGCCGATGCCGGTGGTCACGCCGCAGCCGAGCAGGCAGACATGCTCCGGGTTCGCTTCCGGGTTGATCTTCGCCAGCGACACCTCGGCAACGACGGTGTATTCGCTGAAGGTCGAGCAGCCCATGTAGTGAAAGATCGGCTCGCCGTTGTAGCTGAAGCGACTGGTGCCATCGGGCATCACGCCCTTGCCCTGGGTGGCACGCACCGACACGCACAGATTGGTCTTGCCGCTCTTGCAGAACAGGCATTCGCCGCACTCGGCGGTGTACAGCGGAATCACGTGGTCGCCCGGCTTGACGCTGGTCACGCCCTCGCCCACCTCCACCACGATGCCGGCGCCTTCATGGCCCAGCACCACCGGGAACAGGCCTTCCGGATCATCGCCGGACAGGGTGAACGCATCGGTGTGGCAGACACCGGTGTGGGTGATCTTGACCAGCACTTCGCCCGCCTTCGGCGGGGCGACGTCGATCTCGACGATCTGCAGCGGCTGGCCGGGACCAAAGGCGACGGCGGCACGGGATTTCATGATGGCACTCTCCAGAAAGGGCTTGCGGAAAACAGGATGCGCGGCGCTGTGTCGCGCCGTCGTTCATTTCAGGTACGAGCGGATCAATGCGCTCATGTCGCGCACGCGTTCGGCGCGTTGTTCATCGGAGGCGGCGGGCTGGCCGAACTCCTCGCGCAGGTGCGCTTCCATCACTTCGGACATCAGGCCGTTGACCGCGCCACGGATGGCGGCGATCTGCTGCAGCACCGGCCCGCAGTCGGCGCCGGCTTCCAGCGCGCGGTCCAGCGCATCGCACTGGCCGCGGATGCGGCGCACGCGGGCCAGAACCTTCTTTTTCTCTTCGGGAGAGTGCGGCATGGTGGACCGGCCTCGAAACTATACTGGGGGATAGTATACAGGAGCCGGTCCGGAGCTCAATCAAAGGCCCCCTCTGCGGCCAGCCGGGTCAGCTCTTCCACCACGTAACGCACCTTCGGCCGCAGATGCCGCGTCTGCGGCCACAGCGCGTGGATGTCCACATGGTGCTGCGTGCAGCGGTCCAGTACCGATTGCAACGCACCGGATTCCAGGTGATGGCGCACCAGTGACATCGGCATCTGGCAGATCCCCAACCCGGCGATGGCCCCCTCGATCACCGCATCGCCATCGTTGAGCTGATGGGTGGCACTGGGGATGAAGCTGCCGTTGGTGCCCTCGCTGCCGATCCGCCACGCCACCGACTGGCCATGACGGAAGCCGACCACGCTGCGATGGTCGCGCAGTTCGTCCAGCGTCTGCGGCACACCATAGGCCTGCAGGTATGCCGGCGACGCGCAGGTCACCAGGCGCTGGCTGGCCAGCTTGCGCGCGACCAGATGCTCGGCGTGATGCAGGCCGCCAAAGCGGATCAGCAGATCGATGCCTTCTTCCACCGGGTCAACGAAGTGATCGGTGAAGGTCATCGTCAACTGCAGGTCCGGGTGTTCATTGCACATGCGCAGCAGCACCGGCAGCACCACCAGCCGCCCGAATGAAGACGGCATGTCGATGCGCAGGCGACCGCTCGGCAGATGTGCAGCCGAGCCCAGGCAGGCTTCGGCCGCCGCGATTTCATCCAGGGCCGCGGCGCAGGAGGCGTAGTACGCCTCGCCGTCGGTGGTCAGCGCGATGCGCCGGGTGGTGCGATGGAACAAGCGCACGCCCAGCCGCGCTTCCAGCCGGGCGATGGCCTTGCCGACCGCCGAGCGGGAGATGCCCAGCGCGTCGGCGGCCTCGGTGAAGGTGGCCGAGCGCGCCGTGGTGACGAAGGTCACCAGGCCATTCAAGGATTCAACAGGCAGCATCGGCAGGCTCGCTTATTGGGGACAGATTGTCCCGCTTAACGGGAAATCTACCGCCTTTATGCGCCTGCATGTCAACTCCATCATGGTGCTGTCGCGCCGTTGGCGCCCTCCCACCTCCGAGATGAGTGACATGACCGCCGCCCTGTTCCGCCCCTTCGACCTCACTGGACTGCCCCTGCACAACCGCATCGTGATGGCGCCGATGACCCGCGCCCGCAACCCCGGCGCCGTCGCCAATGCACTCACCGCCCAGTATTACCGGCAGCGCGCCAGTGCCGGCCTGATCATCAGTGAAGGCACCCCGGTCTCACCGCAGGGCCAGGGCTACATCGACGTGCCGGGCATCTGGTCGGCCGAGCAGGTGGCCGGTTGGAAGCTCGTCACCGACGCCGTACACGCTGCGCAGGGCGCGATCTTCGCCCAGCTGTGGCACGTCGGGCGCATGTCACACAGCTCGCTGCAGCCCGATGGCGGCCAGCCGGTGAGCGCTGGCACGCGGCCGGTGGCGAGCGATCCGAAGAACACCTCGTTCGTGTACCTGGACGACGGCAGCCGTGGCCATGCCGATCCGACGCCGCCACGTGCACTCAGCACGGAAGAAGTGCCGGGCATCGTCGCCAACTTCGTGCAGGGTGCCGACAACGCGATCGCCGCCGGCTTCGATGGCATCGAACTGCATGCGGCAAACGGCTATCTGTTCGAGCAGTTCCTCAACCCGGTCACCAATGACCGGCAGGACGTGTACGGCGGTTCGCTGCGCAACCGCGCGCGGCTGATCCTGGACACCGTGGATGCGATGGCCTCGCGCATCGGTGCGCACCGCGTCGGCGTGCGCCTTGCGCCTAACAGCCAGGTCTTCGACATGCCCGCCTATGCAGAAAACGAAGCCAGCTATCTGTACCTGGCCGAGGAACTGGGCAAGCGCGGACTGGCCTATGTGCATCTGAACGATAACCACCTGCACGGCGCACCGGCTATCGGCGAAGCCTTCCTCAAGGCCTTCAAGCAGGCCTACGGCGGCACGGTGATCCTGGCCGGCGGCATGACGCGCGACCGCGCCCTGCGGCTGGTCGAGGAAGGCATCATCGATCTGGCCGCCTTCGGCCAACCGTTCATCGCCAACCCGGATCTGGTCGAGCGCCTGCAGCGCGATGTTGCACTGGCCACGCCCGACCGCAACACCTATTACGGCGGCGGCAGCGAGGGCTATCTCGACTACCCGCTGGCACAGTAGATCCACGTCACGCGTGGATACGTTGCAGCGGCAGCCGCCGCTGTGCCGCGCCTTGATCCTGCCGGGCCACAAGCGCATCGTGGCCTGGCCCGACCTCGGTCCTGCCCCATGAACGCCTCCGCCGCCTCCTTCATCGTCAACCTCGACGTCCCTGACATCAGCGCCGCCGAAGCCTTCTACACCCGGGCCTTCGGCCTGCACAGCGGCCGTCGCCTCGGCCCCGGTGCGCTGGAACTGTTCGGTGGCCCCACACCGCTGTACCTGCTGCAGAACGATGCCGGCAGCGCAGCGACCGAAGACGGCGATGTGCGCGATTACGAGCGCCACTGGACGCCCGTGCATCTGGACTGGGTGGTCGCTGACATCGACGCGGCGCTTGCCCGCGCGGTTGCGGCCGGAGCCGCGCTCGAACATCCCATCCGCGAACGCCGCTGGGGAACGATCGCCGTGCTGTCCGATCCGTTCGGCCACGGCTTCTGCCTGATCCAGTTCAGCGATGCAGGCTATGACACCCTGCTGGAGTAGCGCGCGAATTCACCACGGCAATTGCACCTCCTCGTCATTCGCGCGTTCCCCGTAGTACAGCGACGGCAGCAGGCGCGACAGGAAACTGAACTCGGTATAGCAGTGCTTGAGCAGGCCCAGGCCGACCGCATCGCTGGCATCGCGCTGCGGATCTTCGCTGTCCAGGCCAAGCACGAAGCGGCTGCGAAGCACGCAGCCGAACGACGTGTCGCGCGCGACATGCAGCATCTGGCCGTCGCAGGGATCACCGTGCGCATCCAGACGAACGTGGTCACCAAAACCGATGCGTGCGGCAATAACCGCCGAGACATCGCCTGCACCCTGCGCCGCCTGCAGACGCTCAGGTGTCAGCAACGTGCGCGGATCGTGGAACTTCAGGCGCGCCGCCACCGGCGGGATGTCGGCCAGCGATTCGACGGCATGGATGCTGGCGCCATGGTAGCTGCGCCCACGCTGCCAGGCCTCGTCCCAGCCACGGTGCTCGACGTGGTCCAGCGGGTGCCACCAGCGGATGTGCTGGGTGGTCTCGAAGAAGGTGAACCACCAGTCCAGCATGCGGCCTTTGCAGCCATGCAGGTCGGTGCGCACCGCCACCAGCAAGGTGCCGTCGGCGCGGCGCTGGACGCCGGTTTCCAGGTGCATCGGTGAGGGATCAAGCAGGTCGTGGTGGTCCAGCCAGGCATGCGCGTTGGCAACGGTATCCATGGTGTGTCCTTGGGGATTTGAGGACCCGACAATACGGAAACGCTATTCGTTTCGCAATTATCGAAATGCGTTAGAATGTTTGCAATGACCGCTATCGCCCCGCCCGATTCGATCGCTCCTCCCCGTCGCCGCGGCCGTCCTGCACGGCCAGAGGCCGACGTTCGCCATGCCGTGCTGCAGGCGACGCTGGATCTGCTGCTGGCGCAGGGCTATGAAGCGACCACCATCGAAGCGGTCGCCGCGCATGCCGGCGTGGCAAAGAAGACGGTGTACCGGCATGCCGGCAACCGCGACGAGCTGGTGGGCTTGGCGGTGCGCGAGTGGACCGATGGCTTCGCACCGCAGTTGCAGCGTGATGCCCGCCACGCCGATGACGTGCTGCCGCTGCTGCACGACATACTGCAGGCGGTGTGCGCGCAGGCATTGTCAGCGCAGGCGGTGCGGGTGTTCCGCCTGTTGACGACCGACTTCCCAGGCAAGGAAGCGCTGCTGCGGGCCTATCTGGACAATGGCATCGGCCGCGGCCGTGCGCTGCTGGCGGACTGGCTGCGGCGGCAGCAGCAGCGTGGCCTGCTGCGCGCCGGTGATCCAGAACGGATGGCGCGTCTGGTGCTGTCCATGGCCGTGGCCGAACCCCTGCGCGAACGCGCCATTGGTGTAGTTGCCGAAGACGCATCAGTGGATGCGCACCTGCGTGACTGCCTGCACCTGATGGAACCGATGCTGCAGGCTGCGTAGCAGGTGCCAATCCACGCATGGCGTGGACCTACTGATCCGCTTCAAGCAACGCGCGGAGGGTGTCGTTCCGCAGTAGATCCACGCCACGCGTGGATGCGATCCACCGCGATTCATTCGCGCAACATATCCACGAACGCACGCAGCGCACCGGGCATCTGCCGCTGTTTCGGGTAGTACAGCGCAAACCCGGCGAAGGGCTCGCTCCAATCTTCCAGCACCGCCACCAGTCGGCCGTCGTCCAGATACGGTCGCGCGGTGTCTTCCAGCACATAGGCCAGGCCGATGCCATCGAGCACCGCGCCAACCACGGTGCCCTGCTCGCACAACGTCAGCCGACCCGGTACGTCGATCTCCAGGGTCTGGCCCTCGCGCTCGAACTGCCACTTGTACAGATGGCCGCTGGCGAAGCGGAAGCGCACGCACTCATGCGCGGCCAGGTCGCGCGGATGCTGCGGTGCCGGCCGGCGCCGAAGGTACTCGGGTGAACCGACGATCAACCCGCGCAGCGGCGGCCCCATCGGCACCGCCACCATGTCCTCGGGCACGAACTCGTGCAGGCGCACGCCAGCGTCGTAGCCCTCCGCGACGATATCGACCAGACCATCGTTCTCGGTCAGCTCCACCCGTACGTCCGGATGCGCGTGCAGGAACCGCGCCAGCCGCGGCCCCAACTGGGTCGCCACCGCCGCCCGCGTCGCATTGATCCGCAGCAGGCCGGCCGGCACTGCGCGGAAGTGGTTCATTTCCTCCAGCGCGTCATGTACCTGCCCCAGCGCCGGCTGCAGGCGCTCCAGCAGGCGCTGCCCGGCCTCGGTCAGGGCCACGCTGCGGGTGGTACGGTGGAACAGGCCCACCCCCAGCCGTTCCTCCAGCGCGCGGATCGCATAGCTCACCGCCGAGGTCGACAGGGCCAGCTCGGCACCGGCCCGGCGGAAGCTGCGGTGGCGGGCGACCGCGGCGAACGCGGCCAGGTGGGACAGATTGTCAGTGGCCATGATTGTGCAGTCTGCCTTGATGAATCATGCCGATATATCCGCTTCTTACCCTGAGGTACGGAGCGTATTGTAAAACGCCTTTCGACAAACCCTGCCAAGGATTCCCCATGTCCCTCGCCCGTGGTTACGCCGCCCACACCCATACCGACCCGCTGGTGCCCTTCGAATTCGAGCGCCGCGCGGTTGGCCCGAACGATGTGCGCATCGAGATCCTGTACAGCGGCATCTGCCATTCCGACCTGCACCAGGCCCGCGACGACTGGGGTGGCTCGATCTATCCGATGGTGCCGGGCCACGAGATCATCGGCCGGGTCACCGAAGTCGGCAGCGAGGTCACCCGCTTCAAGGTCGGCGACCACGCCGGTGTCGGCTGCATGGTCGATTCCTGCCGCCATTGCGACGCCTGCCAGCACGACCTGGAGCAGTACTGCGCCGAAGGTGCGACCTGGACCTACAACGGCCGCGAGCGTGAAAGCGGCGCACCGACCTACGGCGGCTATTCCGACCACGTGGTGGTCGAGCAGCGTTTCGTGGTCAAGGTCTCCGAAACGCTGGACCTGAAGGCAGCCGCGCCGCTGCTGTGCGCCGGCATCACCACCTGGTCGCCGCTGCGCCACTGGAAGGTCGGCCCGGGCCAGAAGGTCGGCGTGATCGGTCTGGGTGGCCTCGGCCACATGGGCGTGAAGTTCGCCAAGGCGCTCGGCGCGCACGTGGTGATGATCACCACCACCCCGGAAAAGGGCGCCGATGCCAAGCGCCTGGGCGCTGACGAAGTGCTGGTCTCGCGCGATGCCGAGCAGATGAAGGCGCATGCCGGCAGCTTCGACTTCCTGCTCAACACCATCCCGGTCGGCCATGACACCAACCCGTACATGGGCCTGCTCAAGCGCGAAGCGACCATGTGCCTGGTCGGTGTGCTGACCGAACTGGACCCGCCGTTGACCGGTGGCAGCGTGATCTTTGGTCGCAGGAACCTGACCGGCTCGGCGATCGGCGGCATGGCCGAAACCCAGGAGATGATGGACTTCTGCGCCGAGCACGGCATCGTCAGCGACGTAGAGATGATCGACATCAAGAACGTCAACGAAGCCTGGGAGCGCATGGCGAAGAACGATGTGCGCTACCGCTTCGTGATCGACATGGCGACGATCAAGAACGCGGCCTGATCCAAGGCGGTTGTGAAAACGAAAAACCCCGGCAATGCCGGGGTTTTTTTGGCAGTGCCGGCCGCTGGCCGGCAACCCCGTACATCTGCCGGCCAGCGGCCGGCACTACCGCAAAGTGGTCAGTAAGCGAACTCGCGGAACACCGGATCCACGTCGCCGTGCCAACGGCCATGGAACAGCGCCAGCTTGCGCTCGGCCGGGGTCAGGCCGGACTCGACGATTTCCTGCAGCACGTCCAGGAACTTGCTTTCATCCTGGCCATCGGCATTGCGCGCCGCACGGCGCTTGAGCCCATCCACCGAAATCTTCACCGCCTCGCGGGCGAGGTCGCGCACGGTACCGTTGCGGAACGGCAGGCCCATCGCGTGCTTGGGCACCCCATCACGCAGCGCATGGCGCTCGGCCAGGCTGAAGTCACGCACCAGATCCCACGCTGCATCCAGCGCCGTGTCGTCGTACAGCAGGCCCACCCAGAAGGCCGGCAGCGCACACAGGCGGCTCCACGGGCCACCATCGGCACCGCGCATTTCCAGGTACTTCTTCAGCCGCACTTCCGGGAACGCGGTCGTGGTGTGGTCCGACCAGTCGCGCAACGTCGGCAGCTGGCCCGGCAGCACCGGCAGCTTGCCCTGCATGAAGTCGCGGAAGCTCTGCCCGCTGGCGTCGTGGTAGATGCCATCGCGGTAGGAGAAATACATCGGCACATCGAGCAGGTAGTCGACATAGCGCTCGTAACCGAAGCCGTCCTCGAACACGAAGTCGAGCATGCCGGTACGGTCGGCATCGGTATCGGTCCAGATGTGCGAGCGGTAGCTGAGGTAGCCGTTCGGCTTGCCTTCGGTGAACGGCGAGTCGGCGAACAGTGCGGTGGCGATCGGCTGCAGCGCCAACGACACGCGGAACTTCTTCACCATGTCCGCTTCGCTGGCGTAATCCAGGTTCACCTGCACAGTGCAGGTGCGGGTCATCATGTCCAGGCCCAGCGAACCGACCTTGGGCATGTACGAGCGCATGATCTTGTAGCGGCCCTTGGGCATCCACGGCATTTCATCGCGCGTCCACTTCGGCTGGAAGCCCATGCCGAGGAAACCCAGCTGCAGTTCGCCGGCCACCTGCGCCACTTCATTGAGGTGAGTACCGGTTTCCACGCAGGTCTGATGGATGGTTTCCAGCGCCGCACCGGACAGCTCCAGCTGGCCCGCCGGCTCCAGGGTCACCGAGGCGCCATCACGCAGCAGGGCGATGGTGTTGCCGTTCTCCTGCACCGGCGTCCAGCCGAAGCGGACCAGGCCGTTGAGCAGGGCCTCGATGCCGCGCTCGCCATCGAAGGTCGGCGGACGCAGGTCATCCAGGCGGAACCCGAACTTCTCGTGCTCGGTACCGATGCGCCACTGCGAACGGGGCTTCTCGCCGGAGGCGATCTCCGCCACCAGTTGCGAGCGGTCGGTAATGGGCGTATCGGCGACGTGGCTGGGGCTCGACAAGGGGGTGGCTCGCTGGACGGTGGCAGGGGATGTGGGGCTGGGAGCCTTGCATCGCAAGGGCGCACTATAGCGTGGCGGCTCGTTACGTCATGCGACGGTGACGGGTTTCAGCATCCTACCGACACCCTCTTGACCCTCGTACACTCAGGGCCATGAGCCGCCATTCACGACATCCCGAGCTGCACCGTGCCGATCGCGTCGGCTGGCTGCGGGCCGCCGTACTGGGCGCCAACGATGGCATCGTCTCGGTCGCCGGCCTGGTGGTCGGCGTGGCCGCCAGCGGCGCCTCGGCCAGCACGATCCTGGCCACCGGCGTGGCCGGCACCGTGGCCGGCGCGATGTCGATGGCCGCCGGCGAGTATGTGTCGGTACAGACCCAGGCCGATACCGAAAATGCCGATCTGGCAATGGAGAAGCGCGAGCTGCACGAAGACCCGCACAGCGAACTGGACGAGTTGACCGCGATCTACCGCCATCGCGGGCTGGAGCCGGCGTTGGCGCGCCAGGTTGCCGAACAGCTGACCGCCCACGACGCGCTGGGTGCCCACGCGCGGGACGAACTGGGCATCACCGAGGAACTGCGCGCGCGGCCGTTGCAGGCCGCATTGGCGTCGGCTGCCGCCTTCACCTGTGGCGCCGCGCTGCCGGTGCTGACCGCACTGCTGACGCCGGTACAGAACGTCGCCACGGCCACCACGGTCAGCACGCTGGCCGGCCTGTGCCTGACCGGCGCGATGGCGGCACGCGCCGGCGGCGCATCACCCACGCGCGGCGCCCTGCGCGTGATGTTCTGGGGTGCACTGGCGATGGCCGCCGCGGCCGCGGTCGGTCGCCTGCTGGGCGCGCACGTCATATGACCGGCATGCCCCCCACCGCCATGGCACTACTGGCGGAGATGGCCAGCCTGGCCGGCTGCGAACGCGCTGAGGGCTATGCCTGCATCACCGCCCGCCGCGAACACGGCGCCAGTTCGGTGGAGATTCCCCAACCACAGTTCGCCATCCTGCTGGAAGGCCGCAAGCAGGTGCGTACCGCACACCAGTCGCTGACCTTCGTGCCCGGCGACATCCTGCTGATCACCCAGCGGTGCCGCATCGACGTGGTCAACACACCTGACCCGCAGACCGGCCGCTACCTCAGCGCGATCGTACCGCTGTGCACAGAGGTGTTGGGGGCTGCGCGCACGCTGTGGAGCGAAGCCTTGCCGACGGCCGGACCGGCGTTGGCACGGCAGGCGCTGGGCGATCACGCCACGACGCTGCGCAGCTGGCGGCAATCGTTGCAGGATGGCCACTACAGCGAAGCGCGGTTGGCGCTGGCCACGCTGGTGCTGGCGTGGTGCCGGCAGGGCCACGGCAACCTGCTGTTGCCGCACGCACCGACGCTGGGCGAGCAGATCCGCGACCGCATCGCCGCCGAACCGGCCCGCGACTGGCAGTCGCGCGACGTTGAAGCGCACTTCGCGCTGAGTGGCGCGACCCTGCGGCGGCGGTTGGCCGCTGAAGCCACCAGCCTGCGCCAGCTGCTGACCGAAGCGCGCCTGGCCCATGGCATGCAGCTGCTGTACACCACCGACCTGCCGTTGAAGACCGTGGCAGCACGCGCGGGGTATCGTTCCGCAGCGAGTTTCAGCAAGCGCTTCGCCGAGCAGTACGGGCTGGCTCCCACAGATATTTGAGGGTTCTTCAGCAGGGCTGCGCCCTGCACCCACAGAGGCAACGGCAACAGCCGAAGCAACAGCAACAGCGTGCATTCCGTGGGATGGCGGGGCGGTGTCGGATTGCGGGGACGCCGTAAACCCATCCATGGGGGCTTGGCCGCGGCATCCATGCCGCGGACACCCCGCAATCCGACACCGCCCCACCTCTGACAGATTCCGGTGGCCAGTAGATCCACGCCATGCGTGGATGATTTCCTCCAATTTCATTCGATTCATTTCGATGATTCCGAATTGAATTCGAAGAGCATCCACGCATGGCGTGGATCTACGTGTCGACCAAGGTCGACACCCACCAAAAGCAGGTCATGCCATTCCAACAGATCGCGGGAATCTGTCGAAGGCGGGGTGGGTCCGGTTGCGGGGGCGTGAGCCGCATGGATGCGGCGACCGAGCTTACATGGACGTACTTGCAGCGCCCCCCGCAACCGGACCCACCCCGCCATCCCACAGGAAACCAGCTTCTGCTGTTGCTTCGGCCGTTGCTGTTGCTGTTGCCTCTGCGGGTGCAGGGCGCAGCCCTGCCGATAACCCCCATTGAGCATTCCGCGCAGTGCTTTGAGCGCCGCACGCACGCACAACACGGCACGCTGTGCGCAACGGGCCTACCCATCACTCACCGAGAAGAACCGCCATGACCCTGCGTCATCTGCCATTGCACGCCGCCCTGCTGCTGGCCCTGTCCTCCCTGCCGCTGCCTGCGCTAGCCGAAGCCACCTCGCCCGCCCCCACCCAGCAGGTACCGGGCGTGCAACACCAGCGCATCGGTGCGCTGCAGGTCACGGCCCTGTTCGACGGCGTGGTTGCGCTCGGCCGGCAGGAAGTGGTCGACGTGCCGCCAACGCTGGTCAGCCGCCTGCTCGAAGGCCGCTATGTGCCCGAAGACAAGAAGGGCCTGCAGACCGCGATCAACGCCTTCCTGGTGCGCCAGGGCAAGCACCTGACCCTGGTCGATGCCGGCACCGCGCAGTGCTTCGGCCCTGACCAGGGCCAGGTGCTGGGCAACCTGCGTGCGGCCGGCGTAGACCCGGCCGAGATCGATGAGGTGCTGCTTACCCATGCCCATCCCGATCATCTGTGCGGGATCCTCAATGCACAGGGCAAGCCGGCCTATCCGAATGCGACGGTGTGGCTGTCCAAGGCCGATGCCCGCTACTGGCTCGACCCGGCCAGCGAAGCCACGGCACCGCAGGGCGTGCGCTTTGCCTTCGCGCTGGCACGCAACGCGATCGCGCCGTACCAGGCCGCCGGTCGCCTGCACACCTTCCAGCCTGGCGATGCCCTGCCGGGCCACGCGGTGGCGATGGATACCCACGGCCACACGCCGGGGCATGTGTCCTACCGCTTCGACAGCCAGGGCCAGTCACTGCTGGTGTGGGGCGATGTGCTGCATTTCCATGCGGTGCAGTTCGCACACCCGGAAGCAGCATTCGAGGCCGATTCGGATCGCACGGCGGCTACGGCCAGCCGTCGCAGCCTGTTGCAGGAAGCCACCGCCAAGGGATGGTGGGTTGCCGGCGCGCACCTGCCCTTCCCCGGGCTGGGGCACGTGCGCAGCGAAGGCAAGGCCTATGCCTGGGTACCGGCGGAGTTCTCGCCGTTGCCGAAGGAATGAGTGAGCGAGGTTGCCGGCCAGCGGCCGGCACTACCTAACAACGCCCGGCTGCGAGCCGGGCGGCGGGGCCTATTCCAGCCCCAGCCAGCCGCCGATGATGCCGCGGGCTTCATCCACGCCGGTACGGGCCGAGCCGGAGAACACCTGCACACTCACCGTATCGCCGAACGACGAATGCAGTTCCTTGCGGACCTTCTGCAGGGTCTGCATCTGCTGGCTGCGGCTGAGCTTGTCGGCCTTGGTCAGCAGCGCATGCGCCGGCAGGCCACGCTGCACGGCGTAGGCCAGCATCTGCCGGTCGTAGTCCTTCAGCGGATGGCGGATGTCCATCACCACCACCAGGCCCTTCAAGGCCTCGCGGGTGCGGAAGTAGCGGTCGATGAAGGCCTGCCAGTGCGCCTGCAGGTCCAGCGGCACCTTGGCGTAGCCGTAACCGGGCAGATCGACCAGATGGGCGTCCGGGGTAACCTGGAAGAACACCAGCTGCTGGGTCCGGCCAGGCGTCTTGGAGACCCGGGCCAGGCTGTTCTGGCGGGTCAGCGCATTGAGCGCGCTGGACTTGCCGGCGTTGGAGCGACCTGCAAAGGCCACTTCAGAACCTTCATCGGGCGGCAGCTGCCCCATGTTGTGGGCAGAGAGGTGGTATTGGGCGCGTTCGATGAGCAATGACATGCGCATAGGATCGCATGTTGCGGCGCCGCGCGCCCGGCCCGGGGCCTTCCAGCGGGAAAATGCTGCACTGCTGCGTTGACCGTGCAAGGAAACGGCGTTGATAATCCGGGCGATGCCGGCCGCCGCCGCCCGGCCGGTCCATACGGAGCTTCAGCATGCGCCACGCTCGCGTTCTTGCCGTATCCGCCATTGCTACTGCCGTTGTTGCCGCTGCTGCCTTTGCGCAGACCACGCTGACCCCGCTGCCCGACAACGGCCCGATCAAGACCGCCTCGCTCGAGGTGGATTTCAGCAAGACCACCTGGGGCGACGCCAAGGCCGGCCAGACCAAGGCCACCGCGTGTGCCGCCTGCCATGGTGCCGATGGCAATTCCACGGTGGAGATGTATCCCAGCATCGCCGGCCAGAGCGAGCGCTACGTCGCCCAGCAGATGGCCCTGATCGCCAATGGCCAGCGCAGTTCCGGCGCCGCCGTGGCGATGGTGCCCTTCGTGCAGAACCTCACCCCGCAGGACATGCGCGATATCGGCGCGTTCTTCGCTACGCAGAAGGCCAACGCCGGCATCGCCGACGACACGCCGGTGGCCGAGGGCCCATACAAGGGCATGAAGTTCTACCAGATCGGCCAGCAGCTTTACCGCGGCGGCGATGCCCAGCGCGGGCTGCCGGCCTGCATGGCCTGTCACGGCCCCAGCGGCGCCGGCAACCCCGGCCCGGCCTACCCGCACATCGGCGGCCAGCACGCCAGCTATGTCGCCCGGCGCCTGCAGGAGTACCAGGCCGGACAGACCAACGAGACCGACAAGGCGCACTTCCAGATCATGGCCACGGTGGCGCAGAAGCTGACCGAGCAGGAGGTGCAGGCCCTTTCCAGCTACCTGCAGGGCCTGCACAACAAGGCCGACGATCTCGCCGCCGAAGGCGCTTCGACGCGACCGGCTGCCGCCCCCTGACCGCCACTGGTCGGCGCCGGTCGCCACGACGGCCCGTCGCTGCGGTATGTTTCCTTCACGCCGGCGGCTGCGCCGGCGTTGTCATTTTCAACGGAGATGCGTGTCGATGAGGTTGATTCCCCGCCTTCTGCTGTCCCTGCTGGTGCTGCTGCCGTTGGCGGCCTGCGCCGCCACCCCCGCCAACGCCCCGCTGGTCGAAGGCAAAGACTACGAGCGCATCGCCCAGCCTGGCCCGTTCCAGCCGCTGGCCGGCAAGATCGAGGTGGTCGAGGTGTTCGGCTACACCTGCCCGCACTGCGCCCATTTCGAACCGCAGCTGGCCGCCTGGGCCGCCAAGCTGCCGGCCGACGTGCGCTTCACCCCGGTCCCGGCCGCCTTCGGCGGTGCCTGGGATGCCTGGGCACTGGCCTACTACGCCGCCGACGAAGTGGGCGTGGCCAAGCGCAGCCACGCCGCTGTGTTCAAGGCCCTGCACGATGACGGCACGCTGCCGATGCAGAACGTCTCGGCCGATGAGCTCGCCAGCTTCTACAAGGCCTACGGTGTGACGCCGGAGCGCTACACGCAGGCCCTGCGCGGTGAGGCGGTACAGAAGAAGGTCGATGCCGCCCGTGCCTTCGCCCAGCGCACCCAGGTGCCTGGCACCCCGGCCATCATCATCAATGGCCAGTACCTGGTCCGTGGCAAGAGCTTCGACGACCAACTGCGCATCGCCTCGGCGCTGATCGCCCAGGCCCGCGCCGCCCGCGGCCGCTGAACCAACACACACCATCGACACGGCGCTGTCGCCGCCGCATGTCATCATTTCCCTCTGGCCGGCGCCTGTCGCCGGCCCCACCTTTCCAGATGCTGGAGACGTTTCCATGAAGACCCGTTTCGCCGCCCTCGCCCTCGCAGCGCTGCTGCCGATCCTGGCGGCCTGCAAGGCCGACGATGGCACCGCCAACACCTCCGCCCCGGCAGAACCGGCGGCGACCCCGGCCACCACCGAACCGGCAGCGCCGGCCGCAGGCAGCGAAGCCGCTGCCCCGGTTGCCGAAGGTGACAAGACCGCTGCCAGCGCCGCGCCGGCCCCGACCACCGCCGCGCTGACCGGCCCGGCCCCGGTGGAAGGCGCCGACTACCAGCTGATCCCGAACGGCCAGCCGTTCCAGCCGGCCGCCGGCAAGGTCGAAGTGGTCGAGATCTTCGGTTACGTCTGCCCGGCCTGCGCGGCGTTCCAGCCGCTGGTCAGCCCGTGGAAGGCCGGCCTGCCGAGCGATGTGAACTTCGTCTACGTGCCGGCCATGTTCGGCGGCACCTGGGACAACTACGCCCGTGCCTTCTACGCCGCACAGACCCTGGGCGTGCAGGAGAAAACCCACGAAGCGCTGTACTCGGCCATCCACTCGCAGAAGACCCTGAAGGGCGAGCGCGGTGCCGATTCGGTCGATGACATCGCCAAGTTCTATGGTGCCTACGGCGTGGATCCGAAGCAGTTCGCCGCCACCATGGGCAGCTTCGCGGTCAATGCCAAGACCAACTCGGCCAAGCAGTTCGCCCAGCGCAGCCAGATCAGCGGCACCCCGTCGATCATCGTCAACGGCAAGTACCTGGTGAAGGGCAAGAGCTTCCCGGACATGCTGCGCATTGCCGACCACCTGATCGCCCGCGAACGCGGTGCGGCCCAGGCTCACTGATCAAAGAGACGTTTTCCCGGCCGTGACTTCCCCCACAACACGGACCCTGCGCTTGCTGACGGCCAACATCCAGGCCGGCTCAAGTACCCGCCGCTACAGCGACTATGTGACCCGCAGCTGGTCACATGCGCTGCCGGCGGGTCGCAAGCGCAGCAGCCTTGACGCGATTGCCACTTTGGCGCGCGGTCATGACATCGTCGGCCTGCAGGAGGCCGACCCGGGCAGCCTGCGCTCGGGCTTCACCAACCAGACCCATTACCTGGCCCAGCGCGCCGGCTTCAATTACTGGAGCCACCAGCCGAACCGGCGCATGGGCGGCGTCGCCTCCAGCGCCAACGGTCTGCTGAGCAAGCTGGAACCGGTGGAAGTGCAGGACCATGCCCTGCCCGGCCGTATCGGCGGGCGCGGCGTGCTGCTGGCCAAGTTCGGCGACGGTCGCGATGGCCTGGCCGTTGCGGTGGCCCATCTGTCGCTGGGCGCAGGCTCGCGGATGGCCCAGCTTGGTTTCATCGCCGAGCTGTTGTCGGACCACCCCAATGCGGTGCTGATGGGCGACTTCAACTGCCTGGCCGAACGTCCGGAAATGCAGGTGCTGTACCAGAAGACCCGGCTGCAGCCGCCCGGCTGCATCGTGCCGACCTTCCCCAGCTGGCGCCCCGACCGCGCCATCGACCACATCCTGGTCAGCAGCGGCCTGCAGACCCGCACCGTGGAAGCGGTCCCGGCTGCGTTCTCCGACCATCTTGCCCTGGCGATGGCGATCGACGTCCCGGCCGACGCCCTGCGCTGACGCTTCTGGTAGGTGCCAACCCCGTTGGCAGGCTGCCCTGGTGGGTGCGGACCGTTGGTCCGCACGCTGCCCTGGTGGGTGCGAACCGTTGCTCCTGTGGGTGCGGACCGTTGGTCCGCACGCTCTCCGCCGGGCATGGCCCGGCGCTACCCCGCCTGCGCCACCGGCACCTTCAACCGCCTTGCCGTCATCGTGCTGCCCACCGAAGCCAGCACCGTGCAGCCGATGGCCAGCCACTGCAGACCATGCAGGTGCTCGTGCAGCAGCAGCATCGCCCACAGTGCGGCCACCGCCGGTTCCATGCTGATCAGGATGCCGAAGGTCTCTTTGGGCAGGCGCTTGAGCGCCATCATTTCCAGTGACATCGGGATCGCGCTGGACACCAGCGCCACCACCAGCCCGGCCAGCAGGATCTTCGGCTCCAGCAACGCCGCGCCGGCATGCACCACGCCCACCGGCACCACCACCAGCGACGCGGCCAGGAGCCCCAGCGACACCGAATGCCCAGCGTGCAGGTGGCCGGCGCGCTTGCCGAACACGATGTACAGGCCCCAGCACGCTGCTGCCCCCATGGCGTACAGCACGCCCACCGGGTCCAGTGCCGGGCCGCCACCGATCGGCAGCAGCAACAGCAGCCCGACCGCTGCGCAACCCACCCACAGGAAATCGATCGGACGCCGCGACGACAGCATCGCCACCGTCAACGGGCCGGTGAATTCGATGGCCACCGCGATGCCGAACGGGATCGTGCGCAAGGCCATGTAGAACAACAGGTTCATCAGGCCCAGGGTGAGGCCGTAGCGCAGGATGGTGACCGCATCCACGCGGCTGGTCTTCCAACGCCATGGCCGCCAGAACAGCAGCAGCAACAACGCCGAAAAGCCCACGCGCAGCGCGCTGGTGCCCTGCGCGCCGATCAACGGAAACAGCTGCTTGGCGTAGGAGGTACCAATGGCCAGTGCGGTGACCGAGCCGAGCACCGCCAGCGCCGGCAACATCGGCGCGATTCGAGAAGTCTGCATGCCGCCAGTCTATTGCGTCGGCGGCGAGCACTTGGCTCAATTGACGGCCCGTCCGTGCAACTTCTGCTCACCATGGCCACCGCCCCCGTGCTGGACAGCTTCGACCGCGCCATCCTCGCCCTCCTGCAGCAGGACAACACCCTGCCGCAGCGGCAGATCGCCGAAGCCGTGCACCTGTCTACGCCGGCGGTGCAGCGGCGGATCAGGCGCCTGCAGGACAGCGGCGTGATCGCCGCCAATGTGGCGGTGATCGACGCCGCGAAAATCGGTCGGCCGCTGACCATCATCGTCGAGGTGCGCGTGGTCAGCGAACAGCGCGAGAAGGTCGCCCCGTTCCGCCGCCGCGTGCAGGACGACCCTGCCGTGCAGCAGTGTTACTCGATCACCGGCGACGGCGATTTCCTGCTGCTGCTCTCGGCGGCATCGATGGAGGAATACGAGGCGATCACCGAGCGCTTGTTCGGTGGTGATGACAACATCGAGCGCTTCCGCACGTCGGTAGCGCTGGGCACGTTGAAGCGTGGTTTCGACGTGCCGCTGACATGACGCAGATGCAGTCGAGCGTGTCCTGCTCCTACACTGCCAACGCATGAACACCGCTTCCCCTTCCAATGCCAGACGCCTGCGCCGCTGGCTGCTGCGTGGCGCCCTCCTGCTGATCGTGGTCATCGCGGCGATGGCCTTCTGGAACAGCCCGTGGGCTGCCGCACCGAAGATGCTGTGGACACTCTCGCGCATGCCACCGGCCACGCAACTGCCGGTGCCGGTGGACGGCGTGCGGCCCCGGCAGATCGCCGATACCTTCGGCGCACCGCGCGGGCGCGACCGCACGCACGCGGGTATCGACATCTTCGGCAAACGCGGCACGCCGGTGCGCAGCGCTACCCCCGGCGTTGTCGCCGACATCCGCGACAGCGGACTCGGTGGCCGTCAGGTCTGGGTGATCGGGCCGGGACGCGAGCGCTACTACTACGCGCACCTGGAAGACTGGGCCGATGGCCTGGGGCGCGGCCAGGTGGTGCAACCCGGCGACCTGCTCGGCCATGTTGGCGACAGCGGCAACGCCAAGGGCACGCCGCCCCATCTGCATTGGGGCATCTACGGCGCCGACGGCGCGCGGGACCCGCTGCCGCTGCTGCAACCGCAGGGCACCCGCTGACGGCAACCGAGCCGAGCCTCGAGGCCGCACGCGTTTGTTCATGATTTGTAAATAGGAATAGTTCGTATTACCATTTCTTTCGTTTCCGGTGGTGCCAGGACGGCCTGCCCGCCCTTCCCCTACCCGTAGCGCCTCGACTCCTGGATGACGGCCGAACGCGCGTGCCCGTTGCAGGAATCCGCATGATCCGTCCCGCCTTCCGTACCCCGCAGCCGCAGCGGCTGTCCGTTGCCGTGCTCGTCGCGCTCTGCGCCGTAGCACCCACCGCTTTCGCCGAAACCGCCACCGACCCGACCACCCTCGACAAGGTCGTAGTGAAGGGCGAGCGCGCCGAAGGCTACTCGGTGCGCCGTACCTCGGCCGGCACCCGTTTCGACCTGGCGCCGCGCGAAATCCCGCAGTCGGTCAGCATCATCAGCCACCAGCGCATCGAAGATCAGCAGCTGGACGACATCATCGACGTGCTGGGCAACACCACCGGCGTCACCAGCACCCAGTCCGACAGCGAGCGCACCGAGTTCTATGCGCGCGGCTTCTACATCGATGCGTACCAGTTTGATGGCCTGCCCACGCAGATGGTGCAGAACTGGAGCTACGGTGACTCCGGCCTGGACCTGGCCCTGTATGACCGCGTGGAAGTGGTGCGCGGCGCCACCGGCCTGCTCAGCGGCGCCGGCAATCCTTCCGCCTCGGTGAACCTGATCCGCAAGCACGCCGACAGCGCCGAACTGACCGGCAGCGTGTCGGTGAACGTCGGCAGCTGGGGCCGCACTCGCACCACCGTGGACGTGGGCAGCGCGCTCAACGCCAGCGGCACCGTGCGCGGCCGTGTGATCGGCAGCTACCTGGACACCGACGGCCAGATGGATCGCTACAACCAGCGCAAGACGCTGGGCTATGCGGTCATCGATGCCGACCTGACGCCGGACACCCAGCTCAGCGTGGGCTACGACTACCAGCAGAAGCGCGCCAACGGCGCTACCTGGGGCGGCTTCCCGATGCTGTATTCCGATGGCTCGCCCACCGGCTACGACGAATCGTTCAACGCGAGCCCGAAGTGGACCTACTGGGACACCACCAGCAAGCGCGCCTTCGCCACCCTGCAGCACGCCTTCAGCAACGGCTGGAAGTTCAAGGTCGGTGCCACCCACGATGAGACCCGGGCCGACGACAAGCTGTTCTACCCGGCCTACAACGACTGGACCACCGGCGCGTCTAACTTCGACAAGACCACCGGCGCCGGCATCTCGCCGTCAGCGGGCTTCTACAACACCGAGCGCAAGGTCACCGGCGTTGATGGCTACGTTGACGGTCCGTTCCAGCTGTTCGGCCGCGAGCACCAGTTCATGGCCGGCCTGAGCTACAACAAGCGCGAGTACGCCAATTACGGCGACTACCAGGTCGGCGGCGCCGGCCAGACCTGGAACCCGTTCACCAGCTACCTGAACTGGACCGGCAACATCAGCGAGCCGAACTGGAACCCGCTGGCGCTTGCCAGCGAGGGCACCATCACCCAGAAGGCCGGCTATGCCGCCGCACGCCTGTCGCTGGCCGATCCGTTGAAGCTGATCATCGGCGCGCGCTACACCGACTGGAAGAGCGAGGGCGAAGGCGCGGATCGCCAGCACAAGGTGACCACGCCGTATGCCGGCCTCGTGTTCGACATCAACGACACCTACTCGGCGTACACCAGCTACACCGAGATCTTCCAGCCGCAGACGCTGAAGGACCGCAACGGCAGCTATCTGGACCCGGTGGATGGCAAAAGCTACGAAGTGGGCGTCAAGGGCGCCTGGTTCGACAACCGCCTGAATGCTTCGCTGGCGGTGTTCCGCATCGAACAGGACAACGTCGGCCAGATCACTGGCGAGCCGGTGCCCGGCAGCCAGAACGAATTCGCCTATCGCGCCGCACGCGGCACGGTGAGCCGTGGCTTCGAGTTCGAGCTCAACGGCGAACTGGCACCGGGCTGGAACGCCACGTTCGGCGCCTCCCGTTACGTGGCCAAGGATGCCAACGACGCCGACATCAACACCAACCTGCCACAGACCGCGCTGAAGCTGTTCACCAGCTACACCCCGCAGTCGCTGCAGGAACTGACCGTCGGTGGCGGAGCCAACTGGCAGAACCGCATCTACTACCCGGTACCGGCCTACGGCCGCATCGAGCAGAGCGGCTATGCGCTGGTCAGCGCCTTCGTGCGCTACCGCATCTCGCCGGAGTTCAGCGTGCAGGCCAACCTCAACAACCTGCTGGACAAGAAGTACCTGTCGCAGATCAACGGCTACGGCGCGTATGGCGATGGCCGCAATGGTTCGCTGACCTTTACCTGGTCGTTCTGACGACCCGCTGAGGTCGGAAGGACCGGCACTGGCCGGTCCTTCCCTTGCCCCTCCCCGTTTGCGCGGACGAGCACTATCGCGGCAACACCGAAGCTCTTAAGCTTGCTGCCAGCCGGCTGCAGGATCGCGCCGGCCCCAGGGAAGTCGAACTCGACCAGGCAGGGAGTGAGCGATGAAGAAGTGGATTCTGATCGTTGCCGTACTGACAGTGAGTGGCTGTGAAACCCTGAAGCCCAGGACCGTGTCATCGGCTGAAACGGGCGCGGCATCGCGACTGGAGTTCCAGTCCGGCCCGGACAGCGCCGCGGCAGCCGCGAAGGCAGCCATTGCCGAACAGAAGTGGAAGCTGCTTTACAGCGGCACGGAAAGGCCGAAAGGCGACCACGGCTTCCAGAGCAACAACCACCTCGGTGGCGAAACCGACGACCAGCTTGCCTGGAGCAAGTCCGCTCAGGCCGGCCTGAAGCCAACCGCCTATCTGCAGGCAAAGACACCCACCAGCGCCTTCAGCTGGGGCGCGGAACTGTTCGTCGTTGTCTATGCCACCGAGACCGGCGGCAGCGCCATTGCCATTTCGGCCTCGACCAGCCAGGCCCTCGAAAAGGAAAAGCTGGACAGTTACATCCGCCAGCTCGGCAGCGCCATCGACCAGCGTCTGGACTGACTACCCTGAGCCAGCGCTGCGCGCACCTGGGCCTGGCCGACACTGACGTTCAACAGGAGATCTGCACGATGAAACTGCGCATTTATGTTTCAGTGGCGATGACAATGGCGGGCATGAGCGGTTTTTCCGCTCATGCGGTGGATGCCGCCGCAGTCGCTCCCCACCGGCAGGACCTGAAGACCTTCTTCCAGTCCGAACAAATCGACTACATGACCGGGCAATGCCTGCAGCATTCGCCTGAGCTGGGCAGGCAGATGCAATCGGCTGCACAGCAATGGCGCCACGACAACGCCGCCGCCACCCAGCGCGGCAGCGACGCCGCACTGAAACTCTACCCGCAACTGGGCGAAGACATCGCCACCCAGCGCAGCCGCGTTCGCGAGCAGTCCGCCAAACAGACGGAAGCGGAGCTGGCCGCTGATCCACGAACAGCCTGCCGGCAGGCACTCAACGGCATCCGCTTCAATGTGCCACTCGAGATGCAGGGGCCGACGTTGACCAGCCCCGTGCTGCGCGCCGACATCTTCAAGCAGGCCTCTTCCGGTGCGGCCATCCTGCTCGAATGCACCGCACTGCAGAGCATCCAGACCGAAGTGGTCAGCGATGGTGGCAGCGGCTCGCAGCGCCGTATCGAGGAGCGCTGGTCGTTCAAGGGCTGCGACAGAACCATCGCCGCGGCGGTCCACTATGCACCGGCCGAGGGCGGCACATCACTCGTTGTCAGTTTCCCTGGAACAGGCGCCAGGCACTGAACCACGCAGGCGCAGCCTCGATGACGCCGGGCATGGCCCGGCGCTGCCACAGCAACAGCAGCGCCGGAATCACTCCGGCGCCGCCGTCCTCACATCAGAAACGCAGGTCCGCGCGCAGGTACCAGTAACGGCCACGCGGAATGTCGTAGGTCGAGGCGTCATAGCCGTTCAACGAGCATGACAGGCAGATCGGCGGATCCTTGTCGAACACGTTGTTCAAACCGGCCGTCAGCTGCAGCCCCTTCATCCAGTCGATCTTGTAGCCCACCTGCGCATCATGGAACGTGGTGGCCGACAGCGTGTTGGTACCGGCGGCCTGGTTGCTGCACACCGGGAACGCCACGGCGTCACCGCAGTCTTCGGTCAGTTCGGAAATGTGGCGTACCGTCCAGTTGGCGCTCCAGTTGTCCAGCGTCCAGCCGATGCTGGCGTTGCTGGTCCATTCCGGAATCGAACTGTCAGCCACTTCCACGCCGGGCTTCTGTGGCTGCCGCTGGCCGGCCGCACCGGTGGCCTCATAGCGACCGACGAAGGTGTTCTTCCAGCCCAGCTTGAACTGCCCGATCGAGCTCTGCGGCAGGGTCCAGAACAGGTCCACATCCCAGCCGTCGGTCTTGATCGAACCCAGGTTGGTCAGGCGGTTGTTGAAGCTGCTGACCGCACCGGTGCTGGCGCGGGTAATGCCGTCGCAGTAGATCGGGTCCAGGGTATCCACGCACAGGTCCAGCTGGGTCTGCGCGTTGATCGCCTGAATCGCGCCATCGATGTTGTGGCGGTAGAACGTCACTTCCACGTCGAAGCGCTCCGACCACGATGCATCGTTGCCGAACCAGGGGCTCCACACGAAACCGGCACTGAAGCTGCGCGACTGCTCCGGCTCCAACTCGCGGTTGCCGCCGGTGGTCACCGAGATCTGCGAGTTGGCCTGCTGGAAGCCGGTCGGCACGCCCAGCGATGCGCAGTTGGCCGCACTGCCACGCGGCGGTGTGCCACCCAGGCCCACCGAGCAGGGATCGAACAACTGCAGATCGGCGCGCGCGGCCGAGCCGTACAGCTCACCGATCGACGGTGCGCGGAAGCCTTCGGCATAGGTGGTACGCAGCACGAAGTCATCGGTCACCTGCCAGCGCAGGCCGTACTTGGGCGTGAACTCGCCACCGAAGGTGGAGTAATCCGAGTAGCGGCCAGCCAGGCTCAGGTCCAGCTTCTTGCCCAGTGCCGAGTCGGCGAAGATCGGCACGCTCAGCTCCAGGTACGCTTCGTTGACGTCGTAGGAGCCGGACGTCGGCTGCGACGGTACGCCGTTGTAGTGGCCGATCACCGTCAGCGGGTCAGGCTGGTACGAACCTTTGTACTTGCGGTGTTCGAGGCCGGTGGCGAAGGACACCGGGCCGGCCGGCAGGGTGAACAGATCGCTGGACAGGTTGGCGGTGAACAGGCTCAGCTCGTTCTGGCTGCGGTCGCGCACCACCGGCTGGATCCAGCGCAGCATGTCCGGGGTGATCGAACCGGCGCCACCGAAAATGTTCAGCGGTACGCAGCCCGGCGTGGCCGCGCACACCGCAGGATCGCCCAGCGCCATGTTGACGTTGTAGATGTTGTAGCTGCCGTAGTTGGTCTGCTCGGCCTTGTTCTTGCTGTACATGCCGTTGACGTCCCAGTACCAGCTGCGGTCAGCGGCCTGGAAGTTGCCGACCAGACCGGTGGCGAAGTACGTGGTGTCCACCTGCTGTTCGAATACGCGCGCGCCGCCTTCCACCGGACGGCGGCCGATCAGGCTCATGTTGCCCGACGACACCAGGTCGAAGCCGAACGGGTTGTACGGGTTCAGTGCCGAGACCACGATGTTGTCGGCCAGCGGATTGCCGGTGGCACCGTCAGGGCCGAAGAACAGCGGTTCCGGGCCGGCCTGGTTGGTCGACTCGCGGCGGTTGCCCAGTGCCTTGACGTACCACTGCACGTTGTCGGTGATGTCGAACCGGAACTGGCCGAACAGGCCCTTACGCTCCGACGGTGTCAGCACCATGTTGTATTCGGCGAAGTTGAAGCGGTCGGCGCTGGTGAAGCAGTGGTAGTCGTCGGTGCGGTTGCAGCCGGCGCTGCCGTCGTAACGCGGGCTGCTCACGCCGGTGTTGGGCACGATGTCCTGTTCGGCACCGGTGTTGGGATCGACGAAGGCGAAGCGCCCCTGCGGAATGCCGCCGCTGCCGAAGGCCAGGCCGGTGCCGGGAATCGGGAAGCGCGACTGCTCGCGGTCCTTCGCATACACCGGGTCCTGCTTGGTCCAGCTTGCCCCCAGGAACAGGCTGTAACGGTCGCCGCTCTTGCCCCAGGCCAGGTCCACGCCCTTCTGCGTGCCATCGCCCTTGCCATACTGGCCGTAGTTCATCGTCACCTGGCCGCCATCGAAATCGCGGCGGGTGATGATGTTGACCACACCTGCGATGGCATCGGAGCCGTACAGCGACGATGCGCCGTCTTCCAGCACTTCGATGCGCTCAACGATCGCCAGCGGGATGGTGTTGAGGTCGGTGGCCGAGCCCACGCCCGAGGCCGAGGATTCATTGACCCAGCGGATGCCATCGATCAGCACCAGTACACGCTTGGCACCGAGATGGCGAAGGTCCACCTGCGCCGAACCCGCGCCGACGCCGCTGCCGTCGGGTGGGAAACCGAAGTTGCCCGACGAATTGAACTTGGCATTGAGCGCCGAGCCCGAGCCGGTGAGCTGTTGCAGCACTTCACCGATCGAGGTCAGGCCGGTGCGTTCGATGTCGGCGCGGTTGAGCGTCTGGACCGGCACTTGGCCTTCCACTTCAGCGCGCTTGATGCGGGTACCTGTGACTTCGACGCGATCCAGGTCGGTGGTGGCCGATTGGGCAGCAGCCCCCAACGGGGCCAGTGCGGTCACGCACAGCGCGACGGCAACCGCCAAGGGGCGGTGATGCAGGTAATTCATTCGCTCTCTCTCCAAAGGAATGTCGGGACATGGACTGCCGCGCTCCCCCCTGCATGGCGGCAGCGTCTCCTTTGTAAACAAGCGGTAAACATCGCGGCGTGATGCCCGACACTCTTTCACGCGAATTTGACGATTCTGAAAGCAGATAACGCCAATTGCCTACGTATTCACCGAAGGCTGTGATCATCATCGGCGCCCTTGTGAGCGCCTGCTGGCCAGGTGCGGCCCTCCCTCAGGAAGGCCGCACCGGTGATCCGCTCACTGCACGAACGCGATGCGTTGCATGCCGGTGGCTTCGGCGGCGGCCAGGATCTTGGCCATGCCGTCATACTGGGCCGACGGATCGGTGCTGATGCGCAGCTCCGGCAGGTTCCCGGCATGCTCGCTGGCCTGCGCCTGCAGGCGCGACTGCAGATCGCTGATGGCCATCGGCTGTCCGTCCCAGCTCAACTGGCTGGACGCATCGAGGCGCAGCTCGATCGGCGGCGGCGGTTCGGGGCGATCCACCACGCGATCGGTGGCCTGCGGCAACTGCACGTTGATCGGCCGCGACAACATCGGCGCGGTCACGATGAAGATGATCAACAACACCAGCATTACATCCACCAGTGGCGTGACGTTGATGTCCGCCAGTGGGCCGCTTCTTCCTGCGCTACTGAATGCCATGTGCCGCTCCCTGCAGCAGGGCCGGTCGCCCCAGCCCAAACCTACGCCGGACAACCGCCTTCGCGGCAGTGCGGATCCCACCATCATTCAGCTGTCGTTGCCGTCTTCGGCCGTGTACACAATGCGAAACTGAATTCAGCCACTGCCCGCTATGCTGGTCGTCATGACCCGACGATCTTCGACCGCCCTGTCCCTGCTCCCGCTGGCCACCACGCTGCTGATCGGCTGCGCGAGTGCCCAGTCCCTCGATGCCCAGAACGCCCAGCTGAAGGCCGCCATCGCCGCCGCCGAACGTGGCCAGTTCGATCCCGGCCAGGCCGCCGCGCTCAGCCGCCATCCCGCGTATGGCTGGCTGGAGTTCGCCAACCTGCGGCGCAACATCGACACCGTCGATACGGCGCAGGCACAGGCCTTCCTCAAGCGCTACCAGGGCCAGGCCGTGGCCAACAGCTTCCGCAGCGCCTGGCTGCCCTCTGTCGCGCGCCGCCAGGACTGGCCGACGCTGCTGGCCAACTGGGCTCCCACCGACAACCTCGGCCTGCGCTGTGCGCAGCTGACAGCGCGCCAGGCCACCGGCAAGCTGGACCCGCAGTGGATCGGTGAAGCCCAGGATCTGTGGCGCAAGAACGGCAAGTCGTTGCCCGATGCCTGCGACGCCGTGTTCGCCGTGCTGCAAGCGCAGGGTGGCATGAGCGATGCGCTGCGCTGGGAACGCATCGATGCCGCTGCCGATGCACAGCAGCCGGCGGTGATGCGTTCGGCCGCGCGCGGCCTGCCGGCCAGTGACCTGGCCTTGGCCAACACCTACGCCGCCTTCGTCGACAAGCCCAATGCCAGCGCCCTGAACTGGCCGCGCAACGAGCGCAGCCGGCGCATCGCCACCGACGGCCTGGCCAAGCTGGCCAAGGCCGACCCGGATGCTACCGAACAGCAGCTGCCGCAGTACGCGCAGGCGCTGGGCCTGAGCGCCGAACAGCAGGGCCAGGTGCGTTACCAGATCGCCCTGTGGACGGTGGCGTCCTACCTGCCCGACTCGGCTCGCCGTTTGAATGCCGTGCCCGATGCGGCCTATGACGAACGCCTGCACGAATGGCGCGCGCGCGAAGCGATGTCGCGCGGCGATTGGCCGGCGACGCTGGCGGCGATCCGCAAGATGGGCCCGACCCAGCGCAACGATTCGCGCTGGCGCTATTTTGAAGGCCGCATGCTGGAAAAGACCGGCCAGGCACAGCAGGCGCAGCCGCTGTTCCGCGAAGCCGCGCGCGCACCAACCTTCCATGGCTTCCTGGCCGCGGACAAGCTGCAACAGCCCTACACGCTGTGCCCGTGGAGGCCCAACGACAGCGCACAGGCGCAGGCCGCAGTGGCCCGCGATCCGGCCATCCAGCGGGCGATGGCGCTGTACCAGATCGACCGCGCCGGTTGGGCGGTGGCCGAATGGAACAATGCGCTGTCGCGCTTCGATGACACCCAGCGTCGCCTCGCCGTGCGCGTGGCGCAGGAGAACGGTTGGTTCGACCGCGCGGTGTTCGCGCTCGGCAAGCAGCCGCAGGAGCAACGCCTTTACGACCTGCGCTTCCCGCTGCACCACGACGCCACGATCCGCCGTGAATCGGCACGTAATGCCATCGACCCGGCCTGGGTGGCCGCCGAGATCCGCGCCGAGAGCACCTTCACCCCGCGCGCGCGTTCGCCCGCCAACGCCATGGGCCTGATGCAGGTACTGCCGGCGACCGGCGCCGGCGTGGCCAGGTCCATCGGCCTGACCGGCTACGGCGGCGCTGACAGCCTGTACGACCCGGACACCAACATCGCCATCGGCACCGCGTACCTGCGGCAGTTGATGAACAAGTACGACGGCCTGCCCTACGTGACCATCGCCGCCTACAACGCGGGCCCGACGCCGACCGCACGCTGGCAGACCCAGCGCCCGGGCTTCGATCCGGACCTGTGGATCGAGACCATCAGCTACAAGGAAACGCGCGAGTATGTCGCCCGCGTGCTGGCCTTCAGCGTGATCTACGACTGGCGACTCAATGGCGACGCATTGCCGCTGAGCGACCGCCTGATGGGCCGCCTGGTGGACAAGCGCAAAGCCTTCACCTGCGCCGCCAACGCCGACCAGGGCGGCGATTGATAGCAGCACGGTAGTGCCGGCCGCTGGCCGGCATCTGCAGGAATCCGGCGAGTGCCGGCCAGCGGCCGGCACTACCGGTACATCCATGCCCAGCATGCGATCATCCGCCCATGAAGATCTATCTTGTCGGCGGCGCCGTGCGCGACCGCCTGTTGCAGCGCCCTGCCGGCGACCGTGACTGGGTCGTCGTCGGCGCCACGCCCGCGCAGATGGAAGCGCAGGGCTACACCGCCGTCGGCCGTGATTTTCCCGTCTTCCTGCACCCGAAGACCGGCGAGGAATACGCGCTGGCCCGCACCGAACGCAAATCCGGCCGTGGCTACCGCGGCTTCGTGGTCGATGCCGATCCGGCGGTGACGCTGGAAGAAGACCTGCAGCGCCGCGACTTCACCATCAACGCCATCGCCTGCGATGAAGACAGCGGCGCGCTGGTCGATCCCTATGGCGGCGCGCGCGACATCGAGCAGCGCGTGCTGCGCCATGTCGGCCCCGCATTCGTTGAAGACCCGCTACGCGTGCTGCGTGCGGCGCGCTTCATGGCCCGCTTCGCCTCGCTCGGTTTTACCGTCGCGCCGGAAACCATGGCGCTGATGCGCGAGGTGGCCGCCAGTGGCGAGCTCGACGCGCTGGTGCCGGAACGTGTGTGGCAGGAACTGCGCAAGGCACTGGTGTGCGAGCGCCCATCGGCGTTCCTGCGCACCCTGCACGACGCGCACGCGCTTGGCCCGATACTGCCAGAGCTGGAAGCGCTGTACGGTGTACCGCAGCGTGCGGAATTCCATCCGGAAGTCGACACCGGCATTCACCAGGAAATGGTCAGCGACATGGCGGCGACGCTGGCGCCCGGTGATGACCTGGTCGGCTTCGCCGCACTGACCCACGACCTCGGCAAGGGCCTGACCCCGGCCGAGGAATGGCCGCGTCACATCATGCACGAGCAGCGCGGCATCAAACCGCTGAAAGCACTGTGCGCGCGCCTGAAGATTCCGACCGAGCACCAGCAGTTGGCCGAGGCCGTCTGCCGCGAGCATCTGAACGTGCATCGCATCGACGAACTGCGCGATGCCACCGTGCTGGAACTGCTGGGCCGCTGCGATGCGTTGCGCCGGCCGGAGCGGGTGGCACGCATCGCGCTGTGCTGCGAGGCCGACAAGCGCGGCCGGCTCGGTTTCGAGGACAGCGACTACCCGCAGGGCGAGACGCTGAAGCGCCTGCACCGGGCGGCGCTGTCAGTGCAGGCGCGTGACCTGGACACCACACACCTCAAAGGCCCGGCCATTGGTGAGGCGCTGGCCAAGGCGCGGGTGAAGGCGATCACCGCCGCCCGCTGATGCACCTGGTAGTGCCGGCCGCTGGCCGGCAACCACAGCGTCCGCTTTGTCAGTGCGCCATTCCACGGGTGATCGCCGCAGCGCGCTCTTTCAGCTGCGCCACGGCATCGGGGATCATCTCCATGCCCACGTCCAGGCCGGGGTTCAGCACCAGGCCGACGCCCTCGCCGATGCCCGACAGCAGTGCATGCACCGCGATGGGCATGGCGTGGGCGAACTGCGGCAGCTGCTCGTGCCAGATCTCCGCGCGCTCGGGCGCGGTGAACACCGCAAACATCGGCTCGCCGCTTTCGCTGGTCAACACCAGCGGCGAAATGCTCTCGTCCCAGGCGCCGTCTTCACCGATGGCCTTGTCCAGCAGCACGAACACCGGCGCGGTCAGCAGGCCGTCAAGGAACTGCGAGGCCGTGAGGGTTCCATCCTGGGCCTGCAACAGGCGCACTTCCAGGTCGTTGGCGGGTTCGAACGGCGTTTCGTGGTCCATGGTCGGTTCCGGTACGTGGTTGCTGGCTGCAACTTTAGCAGGACCGGCATCAGGCTACGTGCACCTCGTTCCGCAGCGGAATGGACCTCAGCGGCCGATCAGGCTTTCCGCCGGAATGCCCAGGTTTCGGTGCAGATTGCGGATCATCTCCAAGGTCAATCCACGCTTGCGATTCAATACCTCGTACACGCGGTTGAGCTGACCAATGGAGGGCACCAGATCCTTCACGGTCAGACCGCCCTGCTCCATGCGGAAGCGGATCGCTTCGATCGGGTCAGGCAGCTCGATCGGGTAGTGCTTCGCCTCGTAGGCCTCCACCAAGGTGGCGAGAATCTCGAAACGATCTCCCTCTTCGCTATCCAACGCAGGTTCGTTCTCGAAATAGGCCTCCAGCTCGCGCAATGCGTTCTGATAGTCGACTTCTGTGCGAACAGGACGAATGTTCATTTTTCCTCCACGGTCGCTACGTCAATCCGGTCGTATTCGGCATGGTTGCCGATGAACTTGATGTAGACCATCTGACGCTGATAAGTAACGTCGACAACCAACCTGTGGCTGTTGCCTTTGATGTTGAAAACCACGCGACTGCTACCGACGAAACTCGCACTCGCATAGCAACTGCGGATGTCATGCGGACTGGCCCAAGCGGCGCGCCTCACTTCGTCATGCCAGGCCTTCAGCGGTTGCTCGCACTCTGGGAACCTTTCCCAGTAACGCCTGAGCGTAGCCAGCGCGAAAACTCTCACCGCCCCATCCTAGTCCCAAATTGGGACTTATGCAAATCATCCATCATTGCTCAGCCTCCACCGTGTCCCATCCGCCACATCCACCCCGCCACCGCCAGCCCGGCCACTACCACCAGCATCACCGGCAGGCCGAAGCGGTGCCGGAACGGGATCGGTACCCCGCCCAGCTGCTGGTCCATGCTTTCCGTATCCAGCACCCAGCCGTGCTCGCAGCCGGTGCAGGCCAGCTCGTAGCGGCGCTGGTAGACGAAGCCGAACAGCAGGTCGATGCGCGCCATCCTGTAGCGCAGCTGCGGGGCGAATTCGGTTTCGGTCTGGCAGCACAGGCAGTGGTGCGATTCGGTGGGGCCGACAATCAGCACCCGTTCGTGTTGGCAGATCAGCAGCATGGTTCAGCCTTTCCTGCAGGCGGGCTGGGCCAGCAGCCAGGCCTCAGCCGCCGCCACCGTGGCGTCATCGCCAGCGGTGGCCTGGTCCGGCACGATCTTCCGCCCGTCGCCATTTCCATTGCGATCGCGCATGACGCTGGTGGTCAACACCAACGCACTGCCATCCACCAGCCGGCGCACCACGTTGGCCGTCGATACACCGGCCGTGGGCTGTCCGAAACTGCGGGTCTGCGCGCGGCCTCGGAACGCCAGTACGGTCGCTTCGCCGGAACTGGCGGTGCGCGGGCCGGTCAACACCGCCACCGGCGCGCCAACCTGGCGGGGCAAATAGCCGGGCTGGCCGAAATCCAGGCGCGTCGCCTCGCCCATGCGCACGCCACTGGCAGTGGTCTGCCAGCGTACCGGACCGTCGGCGGTCTCGAATGAGCCCACGTCCTCGATACCCATCGCCGAAGTGCGCAGCAGCGGCGCAACGCCCAGCAGCATCGGCCACATGTTGCCGCCGGTGTTGTCGCGCAGGTCGACGATCCAGCCACAGCGAGGCGTGCTGTCCTTTTCACGGATGATGTTCTGCCAACGCACCGCACGCTGGATGTTCTGTTGCTGCAGCTGCTGCGGCGGCGCACCGGGGTCTGCCGCATAGCCCTCGATCAACACTTGGCCGATACGCGGGTCACGTGCGCGAGTGGCGTCGCTTTCGCTGCGGGCAGCGGCGGTGGCGTTTTCGCGGGCGAAACGCTCCACACGTTGCTGCTGTCGTTGCGGGGTCATCCAGCTGCCGTGACCGCCTGAACTGCGACCAATGGCCTCGGCCAGGACGGTCCGGACCTTGGCCGGATCGCCCTGCGCATCCTTCAGCCGCGTGCGCATGGCAGGCCAATCGACCCTGCCTCGGTACAGCGCCTCGCGTTCAAGCATGTCCAGCAGCTGTGCCTGTGCGGCGGGTGATGGAATCTCGATGGCGTCGGCCGCAGTGGCAGCGGTCGTTGCCAGCAGCGCGGCGATGAGAAGGGCACGTCCCGGCAATCCTTTGCTGTTCCGCATCGACATCTCCCTGTCGTTGAATAAAGGCGAAGCATAGCGCCTTGGCCGCCGCGCGGCGTGTCGCATCAGGCACATCTGGATCGGACTGCGATTTACAACTTTGCCCATGTCGACACGATGGCAAACGCGCGAAGGTCACTGTGCCAGCGCCACCTGCGCTGGCCGGGATTGGCGTCCTGAATCAAACATTCAAGCGATCGCGTTGCCGCTTCAACGGCAATCACGACAATGCACCTGCTCGCCCATGGTGGGCGGTGCGTGGGGATCCTCGCGATCCGTCGGCTTTTTCGCTTGGATTTTGACCGGCACGCCAACCCGCACCGCCCGCCACCTTGCATTCCGCAGGTGGCCCAGCCCTGTGAGGTTGTTGCCATGACCACGCTCTACCCCACCTATCCGCGCCTGCACACATTGCTGGGCGATGCCATGCCCGACCTGCAGCTGCCCAACGCCACCGCCGAGGCGCTGGAAGACGCGCTGACCGAAGCCGATGAAGCTGCTCCCACGCCCGCCTTCTTCAAGCGGCTGCGCGAGGTCACGCGCTGCCACGCCGCTGACGGCGAGCCGTGGACGGAGCTGCGCATCACGCCGGCGCGTGCGCGCGATCTGGCCTGCACCACGCGCTGCCTGCTGGCGTTGTCGGCGCTGGGGGGTGTGCTGCTGGCGACGCAGGCGGCGCGTGAACTGGACGACGCGGAGGCGCAGTGCCCGCCACAGACCGAGGAAGGGCTACTGCATGCGGTACAGCTGCTGGCCGAACACGCGGGCGCGTTGCTGGGGCGTTCGCCGTTGTGATGTGGCGGCGTTGGGATTGCTTGACTGGTGGCAAGGCGTGTCGACCGAGGTCGACACCTACCAGAGCGGGTCATGACGCCGGTGGGATTCGTGCCGACCTAGGTCGGCACCCACCAAAGCGGCCAAAGCGAAGGGCGCTACCAATCCGCGCGCAGGCCGATGTTGCCTTCGATGATGCGGCGCTTGCCGTTGTCGCTGCCACCAACCTCGCGGGTGTAGTCGGCCACGGCATACGCGCTGATCGTGCGGTTGAAACGTCCGACCACGCCGACACCGGCTTCCAGTGCGCGCGAGCGCTGCGAATTGATGATCGCGTCGCTGTCGAACAGGATGCGGTCCTCTCCCGAACGGCCATGCCAGTAATTCAACTTGAAGTACGGCTGCCAGCCGTTGTCGGCCAACTGGTAATCGCCCGCCAGGCGCAGGCCGACGCGGCCGGTCCAGGCGTTGTCGTTATCGAAGGAAACGGTGGACACCAGATCACGCTGGTCATCCAGTGAACTGCGCTGCCAGATCACCTGCAGCTGCGGCTCCAGCCACCACGATGACTGCCCGAACTGCAGCAGTGGCTTGCCCGCTTCCAGCGAGAGCGTGGTGCCATCGCCCTTGAGGTCGATGCCCAGCCCGCGCGAGGAGCGCGTGCGGCCGTCGTAGCGGCTCTGCATCGCCACTGCGTCGATGTAGCCGCCGCTGCTGTCGGTCAACGTCCAGTACAGGCCCACGTGTTTGTCGTCCAACCGGCTCTGGCCGACCAACACGTTGTCCCAGCCGACGGCCAGGCCGGTGATCCTGCCATCGGCGCGGGTACGGCCGACGAACACGCCGATCTGGTTGCGGTGGCTGTCACCGCTGGCGGCCCACACATCCAAGCCTGCCTGCACGCCCATCACGTCACCATCGAAGCCGGGCCGTGCATCGCCTTTCCAGTGGATCTCGCTGCTCTGCCCCACCAGCCGTCCCCATGCTGTGCGGAAGGCGCCCTGGTTGTACAGCAGGCGCTGTTCGCCTTGGCGCTCATGGAAGGTCCCCAAGCTGGCCAGCGAGGTCTCGCGCAGCAGCGGTGGTACCACGGCGTAGGCCGCAGTCTCCAGGCGGTACAGCGGCACCAGGCCGTTCTCGTCCGGTGCGGCAGGTCTTGCCCCCGCAGTGGGCGGCGGCGAACCGGTACCGGGCAGGCTGCCACCGGCCACCGGCACGTCTGGCACGGGTGGATCGCTGGGCGGCGCTACGGGCGCAGGTTCCGGCGGCGGTGGCGGCGGTGCGGCTTCGCCTGCGGTCAGGTCCGGATCGGTGGCACCCTCTGGCGGCGGCGGGGGTGCCGGGGGAATCGGCGGCGGTGGCGCCACCGGTGGCGTCGGCGGTGGCGGTGGCGGTGGCAGTACTTCGCCGCCGCCGTTCGGTGCGGGGGCCGGCCCGGCCGCCAATGTCGAACGCAGATACCAGTTCTCGCCGGTGCCAGCGCTGACGCCGCCCTTGAACAGGAAATACTCGTAGGCACCGGCCGAGACCGGTGCGAACAACGAGAACGCGCCTGGCGCGGTGGTTGCGCCGTTCAGCGCCTGCACCACCAGGATACCGTCGACCAGCGTGGCCGCTCCTCCGCCACCGGTGTTGATGATGCCCAGGCCGGTGCTGCCGGTGGCGGTGCCGCCATCAAAGACCAGGCGGTCACTGGCTGAGTCGTCTGCACCCAGCACGGTCTGCAGGTACACGCCACCGCCGTCGCCGCGGTAGTTGCCACGGATGGTGAAGGCATCGCCGGCGCCGCTGTTGTTGGTCAGATCAATGCGTCCGGCGTTGACCATGTTCACCAGCGCAGCTGCCGCGAACGGACGGATCGCATGGTTGCCGCCACCGCCGAACAGCGTGCTGGTCTCGTCCACGTTCAAGCTGCCGGTGCCGGTGGCACTGTCGCCCAGCACCAGGTCGCCATCGAAGGTGAGCTCGGTGCTGCTGGCCAGGCTGATCGCTTCCCAGTTCTGGAAGCGCCCGACGCCAGCGGTCTTGACGTTGTTGAAGCTGAGGCGATCGGTGCCGGTGCCACCATCGAACAGCGGTACAGCGCCGAGGTTGGCCTGGTTGAGATTGCCCAGGGTCGCGACGTCATCGTCGGGGCCCATGTCGATGGCGCCGTAGACAATGCCGCCGCCATTCCAGTTGAAGGTGTCGTTGCCGGTGCTCAGCAGCACCTGGCCACGCACCGTGCCACCGGTGATGGTGACGCTGTCGGCACCGCCACTGACGCTGATGTTGCCGCCGATGTAGGCGTCGTTGGAGATGATGATGGTGTCGGTGTCGAAGCCGGTGACCACGTTGCCGTCGACGGTGCCGCCGGACATGTCCCACAGGTTCTTGTCCAGTTTCATGTTGACTCGGCCGATACGACCACCGGTCATCCACGCCTGGTCGCCATCTTCGAACGCGCCGACGATGCGGCCACCGCTCATGCGGAAGGTGTCGATGTTGTCGCCCTGCTGCAGGGCGCCGATGGTGCCGCCGGTCATGACGAAATCATCGCGGCCACTGCCCTGCGTCACCAGCCCGGTGATGGTGCCGGCGTTGATGGTCAGCTGGTCATCGCCATTGCCCTGGTCGAGGCTGTCGATGGTGCCGCCGCTGAGCAGCAGCACGTCGTTGCCATCGCCCTGCTGCACGCCGCCGCTGATGCTGCCGGCCAGCATCTGCAGACGATCATTGCCGGCACCGAACTGCACGCCGCTGCTGCCACTGATGGTGCCGCGGTTGACCAGCTCGCTGTCGCCGGCACCGCTGAACTGCAGTGCGATACCGCTGCCGGAACTGATGCTGCCGGTGTTGTCGACGCGGCTGCCACCGCCAAGCTGTACCGCGGTACCGCTCGCCGAGCTGATGGCGCCGAGATTGGTGAGCACGTGCCCGCCCGCGCCGAGCAGGGAGATGGCGCTACCCGCGCCGGTCTGTTGCAGCTGCGCGCCATTGCCAACACTCACGGTGATGCCTGCAGCGCCACTGGCATTGATGGCTGCTGTCTCGGGATTGGGGGCGGTGCTGCTGCAGGTGACGGTCTGCCCGGCGACGGGAGCCGTTGCATCGCACCCTGCCCAGGCGGCAGGGGCGGACAGGGCGAGCAGCGAGGGCATCGCCAGGATCTGCAGCAGGGAAACGGTCAGACGGCGCTGGCGGAACCCGCGCGGGACGACATGGGACATACAGCACTCCTGGGTCGGGGGATCAGGAACTGCGGATGCTCTGTACGACACTGCTGATGCAGTCTGCCCTGCCATGAATGGTTTCGATAGGTGAACTTATCGGCAGTCGGTCACGCTTTCGTTGTGAAACCGGGAAGTAATCACGCAGCCCGCATGTCGATGAACCGATTCATTTCCCATCGCCCGGAATGGAATATCCACGCATGGCGTGGATCTACAGCAGGCATGCCACGCATGGATGGGCCATGGATCCGCGCCACACGTGGATGAACCATGGCGCCACACAACACCCGGATGGGCCATGCCCAGTAGATCCAAGCCATGCGTGGATGGCCCGTTCTCCACGATCTTTGCCGCGCTCAGATCTTCAGATAAATGCGACGTCGGTCCAACCACCACGCCACGCCCCACCACAGCGCGACGAACGCCAGCGCCTGCAGCATCGAGCCCAGCTCCAGCGCCTGTGGCATCGCTGCGGCCAACTGTTGCCAGACCCAACCCCAGGCGCCGGTGGCCAACAGGATCACCGACATCACCGAGGCACCCAGGTAGGCGGTGATGGCATTGACGCCGAAGCGCCGGCCCAGTGCCGGCCATCCCTTGCGGTCGATCAGCAGGTGGCCCAGCCACAATGCCAGCGCGGCCAGGCCACCGGTCCACAGCACGTAGCTGGGCGTCCACAGCTGCTTGTTGAGCGGCAGTACGGTTGCCAGCAGCAGGCCAAGCACGGCGGTGACCGCACCCAGCGCGGCCAATGCACCGGCGCGGCCACTGCGCAGCAGGCCACCTGCCAGCAGGCCCAGCACGGTGCTGGCCAATGCGCCCAGACTGCTCAGCAATCCTTCCGGGTCATGGCCCAGACCGGTATCGGCCTGCCATTGGTAGATCCATGGCGCGAACAAGGTGGTATCCAGGCGACTGGCCGGGTTGGTCCACGCCGCCAGGTCACCCACGCCCAGCAGCAGCGCGGTGTAGCCCACCAGCAGCGCCACCAGCGCGGCCGCCTGCACGCGCGGGCGCGCATACACCGCCAGCACGCCCACCATGGCCGCGCACAGCGCAATGCGCTGCAGCACGCCCCAGATGCGGAAATGGTGCGTGTGCAGTGCCCACCACACCAGCAGGTGCAGCAGCACACCGGCAACGGCGATGCGCAGTGCGCGTTCCAGCACGCCACGTGCAAGTGCTGGCCGTGCGGCCGCATCCAGCGCGCGCGGTGCAACGCTGAAGGCCATCGACACGCCTACCAAGAACAGGAAGAACGGGAACACCAGGTCGGTCGGCGTGCAGCCGTGCCATTCGGAATGACGCAGCGGTGCGAACACCGCACTCCAGTCACCTGGGTTGTTGACCAGCAGCATCGCCGCCACGGTCATGCCGCGCAGGGCGTCGATCGAACCCAACCGGCGTGGCGGCGCGCTGCTCATCGTCAGGCCGCCTCGTACTGGCCGGCGATCCACGTACCACGCACCTGCAGCGCGTCGTCCAGCAGCACCAGGTCGGCCTGGTAGCCCTCGGCGATGTAACCCAGGCGATCATCGACATTGAGGAACTGCGCCGGATAGGTCGAGGCCATGCGCGCGGCTTCGGCCAGCGGCTGGCGCAGCAACTGCACGGTGTTGCGCACGGCAGTGGCCATGTCCAGCGCCGAACCGGCCAGCGAGCCGGCCGCGTTGCGCACCACGCCGTCGATGGCAGTGATGGTTTCGCCATACAGCACGTAGCTCGGATCGTCGGCACCGACCGGCGGCATCGCATCGGTCACCAGCAGCAGGCGGCCACGCGGCTTGGCCGCCAGCGCTACCCGCAGGCTGGCCGGATGCACGTGCACGCCATCGACGATGATGCCGATCCAGCTGTCGCGATCTTCCAGCGCCGCGCCGACCGCGCCGGGCTCGCGGCCCTGCAGCGGCGACATCGCGTTGTACAGATGGGTGAAGCCACGAATGCCGGCATCGAGGCCGGCACGGATCTCTTCATAGGTACCGGCTGTGTGGCCAGCGGCGACGATCACACCACGCTCGACCAGCGCGCGGATGGTCTCCAGCGGCACGCGCTCGGGCGCCAGGGTCAGCAGGGTCACGCCGTTGTCCAGCGACGACGCCAGTTCGATTTCCTGCTCGTCCGGCACGCGGAACTTGCTGGCATCGTGCGTGCCCTTGCGCGCCGGTGCGATGTACGGGCCTTCCAGGTGGATGCCGATCACGCCGGGCACACCCTGCGCAATGGCCTGGCGCATCGCGCCGATCGCCTCGCGCATCACGACCACGTCGTCACTGATGAGGGTCGGCAGCATCGCCGTGGTGCCGAAGCGGCGATGCGCACGGGCAATCGTGCGCAGCGACTCGACGTCGGGCGTGTTGTTGAACAGCGCGCCGCCACCGCCATTGACCTGTACATCGATGAAGCCCGGCAGCAGCCAGCCACCGCCCAGATCCACCTGCTCGTCGGCCGTACCCAGCTGCGGCGCCGCGTCGGGCAGCAGCGCGCTGATGTGGCCGTCTTCGATAACCACCGCAAGATCATTGCGGAACTCATCGCCGGCAAGAATGCGGGCATTGCGCAGGACGGTTGCCATCACACCGTCTCCGTCACCTTGTTCAGATGCGGCGGCAGATCCGGGTTGAAGCCACGGCGCAGCGCCAGTGCATTGATCGCGCGGTAGAAGCTCTGCACCGTCAGCAGCGGCGCGCACAGCGGATGCGGCGCGGCAGCGACCGGCAGATTGCCGCCGGCGCCGGCCAGCCACACCTGGGCACCACGTGCGGTGAATTCTTCAGCCACGGCACGGGTGCCGGCGCCGGTTTCATCGGGCTGGGCGAAGGCCAGCACCGGGAAGCCGCGATCGACCAGCGCCATCGGACCATGCTTTACCTCGGCCGAGCTGTAGGCCTCGGCATGCAGGCTGCAGGTTTCCTTGAACTTCAGCGCAGCTTCCTGCGCCGCACCAAGGCCGAGGCCACGGCCGAGCACGAACAGGTTGTTGGCCTCCACCAGGCCATCGGTCACCGCGCTCCAGTCGCACTGCCAGGCCTCGCGCATCGCATCGGGCAGCAGGTCCAGTGCATTGCGCAGCGCGCTGTCCTGCTTCCAGTACGCCGCCAGCTGCAGCAGCGCGGACAACGAAGCGAGGTAGCTCTTGGTCGCGGCCACGCTTTTCTCCACGCCGGCATGCAGCGGAATGACCGTGTCGGCCAGTTGTGCCAGCGGTGAATCCTCGACGTTGACCAGCGCCACCACGCGCGCGCCAGCGGCCTTGGCCGCTTCGGCGTTGCGCAGCAGGTCCGGGCTCTTGCCGGACTGCGAGATGACAATGAACAACGCACCGCGCAGCTGCAGCGGTGCGGCGTAGACCGAACCCACCGATGGCGAGGCCGAGGCGACGACCAGGCCCAGCTGGGTTTCCAGCAGGTACTTGCCGTAGGTCGCGGCATGGTCGGAGCTGCCACGTGCGCAGGTCACCACGAACGGCGGCGGCGCAGCGCGCAGGCTGGCTGCCAGCGTCTCCATCACGGCGTGGTTGCGGGCGAACTGGCGGGCAACGACCTCGGCCGCTTCGGCAGCCTCGGCGAACATCAGGGTGGCGGTGGGATCGGACAGCGACATGGCAGGCTCAGGAAGGATCGGAAGGAAGGGGGCGCGCGGCGGCAGGACGCATCGGTGCGGTCGAGCCGCGCACCACCAGTTGCGGCACGAAGCCCTGGTTGTGCAGCGGCGCCGGCGCATCGTCGTAGGCATCGCTGCGCAGCTGTGCGATCAGCAGGCGCGCGGCATGGCGGGCGATGTCTTCGGTGGCCTGCTTGGCGGTGGTCAGCGGCGGCCACGACTGCCGCGAGAACGGACTGTCCTCGAAGCCGGCAATGGACAGGTCGTAGGGCACGTTCATGCCGGCCGACTTCGCTGCGGCCAGCACGCCGGCGGCGATTTCATCGTTGGAACCGAAGATGGCGGTGGGCGGTTCGCGCAGTGCCAGCAGGCGCCGCGCACCGCGGAAACCATCGTCGAAGGTGTAGTCGCCCTGCACCACCAGATGCTTGTCCACGGTCATGCCGTAGTCCTTCAGCGCGGCCTCGTAACCGGCGTAGCGTTCGCCCGAAGAACGGTGCGAGGTGCCACCCCAGAGGAAGCCGATGCGCTGGTGGCCCAGCTGGATCAGGTGCTCGGTGATTTCATAGGCAGCTTCGCGGTCGTCGACGAACACACAGGCGCCATCGGCCGGATCTTCGGTAGCGGCAATGATCCGCACCAGCTTGATGCCGCGCGCGGTGAGCGCCTGGACCAGGTCGCGACGTTCGGACATCGGGGCGGTCAGCACCAGCCCGGCCAGGCGCGAGCGCTGCACCCAGTCGGCCAGTTCATCGGCCAGCAGCGGCGAACTGGAATCGCACGGATGGATCTGCAGGCCGAAGCCTGTTTCGCGGCAGGCGGCGAGCACGCCGTTCTGCACGCCGATGATGTGGTACGGGTTGGGGTTGTCGTACACCAGCCCGATCACGAAGGTGGTGCCGCTGCGCAGGTTGCGCGCGGACGGATCGGGTTCGTAGTCGAGCTCGGCAATGGCACGCAGCACCCGCGCACGGGTGGCCTGCATCACCGAGGGCTCGTTGTTGATCACCCGCGACACCGTCTTCAGCGAGACCTTGGCCTTTTCGGCAACGTCCTTGATGGTCGCTCTGCGCATCGGCTTTTCCTGGGGTTGGCTGCCGTCCATCATCGCCGATCAGACCTTGTCCTGCGGCAGGCCGACGCGATGGCCGACCACCGAGTAGAACAGGATGTACAGGTAGCAGGGCACCATCAGCAGCAGGAACACCAGCTGGAAGTCGATGTGCTGCTTGAGCACGGCAAACAGCTGCGGAATGATCGCGCCGCCGGCGATGCCCATGACCAGCAGCGCCGAACCGGTTTCGGTGAAGCGGCCCAGGCCACGGATCGCCAGCGGGAAGATCGCCGGCCACATCATCGCGTTGGCAAAGCCCAGCAGCGCGACGAAGGCGACCGACACATAGCCGTGGGTGAAGAAGGCGCCCAGGCAGAACACCACGCCCAGTACCGCCGAGACGGTCAGGTAGCGCGACTGCGAGATCACTCGCGGGATCAACGCCAGGCCGACCACGTAGCCGATGAGCATCGCAAACAGGGTGACCGCGGTGAACATCTTGGTCTGGTCCAGCGGCAGGTCGAAGCCATGACCGTAGGTACCGATGGCGTCACCGGCCATCACTTCCACGCCGACGTAGACGAACAGGCACAGCACGCCCAGCCACAGGTGCGGGAACTGGAAGATGCTGCTGCGCTCGGCCTTGCCCGGTGCGCCGGCCGGAGTGGCATTGGCCTCGGAGGCCTTGATTTCAGGCAGCGGCGAGAACAGCACGGCCACTGCCAGCACGACCAGCAGTGCCGCCATGCCCAGGTACGGCGCATGGATCTTGGCGGCGAACTGGTTGAGCAGCGTGGCCTTGGTGGCCGCATCGGCGGCCTGCACCTGAGCGTCGAGGTCACCGATGCCATGCAGCACCAGGGTGCCGATCAATATCGGCGCAAGGATGCCAGCGATCTTGTTGCAGATGCCCATCATCGCGATGCGCCGTGCGGCGGTTTCGATCGGGCCGAGGATGGAGATGTACGGGTTGATCGCGGTCTGCAGCAGCGCAAGGCCGCTACCGATCACGAACAGGCCGCCCAGTGCACCGGGATACCAGCGCTGGGTGGCGAATTCACCGAACAACGCCGCACCACCGGCCATCACCAGCAGGCTCAGGCTCAGGCCTTTTTTCATGCCGGTGCGGCGCAGGATCCACGACGCCGGCAGGGCCAGGAAGAAGTAGGACAGGTAGAACACCATCAGCACCAGGAAGGCGCCGACCTCGCTGAGCTCGAAGGCGAGTTTAACGAAGGTGATCAACGGGCCGTTGAGCCAGGTGAAGAAGCCGATCAGGAAAAACAGCACGCCGACGATGGCGATGGACGAGGCCACGTTCGGGCGTGCGCTTGCAGCGGGGACGGCTGACATCAGGAAGGCTCCTGCGGCGACGGCCGCAGAACACGGCGTCGGAGAGTGGCTGGGAACAACGTTGTCACATTCTTTCGATGGACAGCGACCGTTTGTCAACTTCCCTGCACGGGCCACCACGCCTCATGTTGCACTGCGCAAGCGCGCTGCACGGCCATCCGCTGAATGCGCTTGGCCCTTGAAGCCCCTTGCTGCAACGGTTCCGCCCGGGATGCAGTACTCACGCCATGTAAACGTTTACGGCGATCTGCATTCGCTGCGGCGCAGCAACGAAAGTGTCACGAACTCGTTGACATCGTTGTCAGCGCGGTTACAGACTCCGCCCAATCGCCGGCTCCATCGTTGCCCTTCCCGGGGCCGGCCCCACCTGCAGCAGGAGCCCGCGTGACCGCCAGCCATCCCGCCCCGGCCCATGTCCTGTCCCGCGTCGCGCCCTCGTTCCTGGCTGCCGACGTTGGCGGCACCCATGTGCGTGTCGCCCGGGTCCAGGCCAGCGGCGACGATGCCCATCCGGTGCAGGTGCTCGATTACCGCAAGTACCGCAATGCCGACCACGCCGGGCTCAGCGCGATCCTCACCGACTTCCTGGCCGAAGGCCCGCGCCCGTCGCACTGCGTGGTCGCCACCGCTGGCTATGCCCGCGAAGACGGCACAGTGATCACCGCCAATGTGCCGTGGCCGTTGTCGGCGCGGCAGATCGAGGCCGACGTCGGCCTGCAGCGGGTGCACATCGTCAACGACTTCGAAGCCGTGGCCTATGCGGCCGCGCAGGTCGATGCCAGCGGCGTGCTGCACCTGTGCGGACCGGAGACGGCGCCGCGCGGCCCGACCCTGGTGGTCGGCCCTGGCACCGGCCTGGGTGCAGCGCTGTGGATTCCCACGGCCAACGGTCCGGTGGTGCTGGCTACCGAAGCCGGCCAGCCCACCCTGGCCGCCAGCACCGAACTGGAAATGGCGATCGTCCGCCACATGCAGCGCGACCGCGCGCACGTGTCGATCGAACATGCCCTTTCCGGTCCCGGCCTGATGAACCTGTACCGCGCGATCTGCGCGCTGGAGGGGCAGGCACCGGCGCTGGCCAGCCCCGATGCGGTCACCGCTGCGGCGATGACCGGCACCGATCCGCTGGCGCGTCAGGCGCTGGATGTATTCTGCGGCCTGCTCGGCAGCACCATCGGCGACATGGCCCTGTTCTATGGCGCCCACGGCGGGGTCTACCTGGCCGGCGGAATCCTGCCGCAGATCCGTGAGTACCTGCGTACCAGCACGTTCGTCGAACGCTACCTGCAGAAGGGGCCGATGGGCGAGGCGCTGGCACGCATCCCGGTGAAGGTGGTCGAACACGGACAGCTGGGCGTGATCGGCGCTGCCAGCTGGTACCTGCTCCACGCCGACGCCTGAACCTGCAATCGGCTTCAACGCAATCGCAGCACGCAGTACGTGGCACGCCAATGCCGGGACATCGCCGCCGCCCCGCGCACGTCATCGCAACCGCAATCCCATATCGCCGCCGGCATCCAATCGAGTGATGAGGAGAGACATCATGAATACCCGCAAGACCTTGCTTTCGGCCGCCATCGTCAGCTGCATCGCCTTCAGTGCGCACGCGCAGCAGGCCGCCCCGACCGCCACCGATCTGGACACCGTCACCGTTACCGGTATCCGCGGTTCGATGGAGAAGTCGCTGGACACCAAGCGCGAAGCCAATGCGCGCGTGGAAGTGGTCACCGCCGAAGACGTGGGCAAGCTGCCGGCGCACAACGTCGCCGATACCCTGCAGCGCCTGCCGGGCGTCAACATCAGCTCGTCCAGCGCCGATGAGGGCGGCTTCGACGAGGCCGACCGTGTCAGCCTGCGCGGCACCAGCCCCAGCCTCACCCAGACCCTGATCAACGGCCACACCGTCGGTTCGGCCGACTGGTTCGTGCTCAGCCAGGGCAACAACGTCGGCCGCAGCGTCAGCTACTCGCTGCTGCCGTCGGAACTGGTCAGCTCGGTGGAGGTGAACAAGTCCTCGCAGGCCAAGCTGCAGGACGGCGGTACCACCGGTACCGTCAACATCATCACCCGCAAGCCGCTGGAGTTCTCCAAGCAGTTCACCGCTGAAGGCTCGATCGGCATGGTGCGCTCGGACCAGGCCAAGTCGAACGACCCGCAGTACTCGGCATTGTTCAACTACAAGAACGAAGAAAACACCTTCGGCGTGATGGTGCAGGGCTTCAGCCAGAAGCGCGAACTGCGCCGTGAAGCGCAGGAAATTCCGGGTGGCTTCTTCAAGATCGGCGCCGACGACCCGGTGGCACTGACCAATCCGGACCTGATCGGCGTCAACGTTCCCGGCCTGCTGGGTTCGACCCTGTTCGAGCAGACCCGCGAGCGCAAGGGTGGCCTGGTCTCGCTGCAGTTCAAGCCGACCGACACCCTCACCCTGGGCCTGAATGGTTTCAGCTCCGAGCTGAAGGCGAACAACTACAACCGCAACTTCATGATGTTCGGCAACAGCTTCGCCAAGGTGCAGGCGCCGAACCCGGGCTATGTGGTCAAGGATGGCGTGCTGACCAACGCCACCTACGCAGGCGTGCCGGGCACCAATTACGCGGTGTACGACATGATCTACCGCGAGTCGAAGGCCAAGTCGAGCTACGTCACCTTCGACGCCGACTGGCAGATCAGCGACAGCCTGACCGCCAAGTTCCAGGCCGGCAGCACCAAGGGCACCGGTGAGACCCCGCGCCAGTACATCGCCGAGGTCACCGTGGGCAGCGGCGGTGGCGCCAGCTGGGCCACGCACGGCAGCGGCTCGCCGATCGACTGGAACGTCGGCGGCGACCTCTCGCCCAACGGCGTGACCAGCTTCGGCACCTGGGGCAACCAGCAGGTCACCGCCGAGGACAAGGAGAAGTGGGCCACGCTCGACTTCAACCAGTACTTCAACGACGGCGGCGTGCTGAGCTCCATCGACTTCGGCCTGCGCTTCGCCGACCACAAGCGCGAAGCGCTGTCGCCGGAAGGTGCAACGCCGGGTGACATCTGGAGTGCGCTGAAGAACGGTGCCACCTCCAACTATCCGAACGGTTTCGCTGGCGATATCGGCGGTACCTTCCCGCGCAACATCTGGTACTTCACCCCGGGTGCGCTGAAGGATGCGGTGACCAACAACTCCACCTGGCTGGCGGGCAACGACGGCCCGACCGGTCGCCACAATTACGGCGCCGAGTGGCAGGTGAAGGAAAAGAACTTCGCCGGCTACGTGCAGGCCAACTTCCGCGGTGACTGGTGGAGCGGTAACCTGGGCCTGCGCTACGTCAACATCAAGCAGGACATCAACACCTACAACGCGGTCAGCAATGCTGCCGACGCGGATGTAAGCAGCCTGTTCGGCATGTGGGAACGCATGGCCTTCCAGAACAAGCGCAACCGCGTGCTGCCCAGCGCCAACATCAAGTTCGACCTGGACGACAACCTCGTGCTGCGCGTGGCCGCTTCGCAGACCCAGACCCTGCCGGACTACTCGGCACTGGGCGCGTCCTCGTATGGTTCCGACCTGAACCGGACCGGCGGCGGCGGCAACCCGAACCTCAAGCCGACCCTGTCCACCAACCTGGATGCCAACCTGGAGTGGTACTTCATGCCGCGCGGCCTGCTGTCGGTCGGCGCCTACCACATGGACCTGAAGGACTACATCGCCTTCGACGTCGTCTCGCGTCAGCTGTACAGCGAACTGACCAACCAGCTTGAGACCTACCAGATCTCCACCCCGATCAATGCCGACGGCAAGGTCACCGGCGTGGAAGTGGCCTACGAGCAGCCGATCGGCGAATACTTCGGCGTCAACGCCAACTACACCTACGCCAACGGCACGACCGCGCACACCTGGTCCGATGGTTCGCACAACCTGCTGGGCACCTCGAAGAACACCTACAACGTGGGCGCGTACTTCGAGAACGAGCGCTTCGGTGCACGGGTCAGCTACACCCACCGTTCCTCGTTCCTGATCAGCCTGTCGGGCACCAACCCGTACTACCAGGATGACTTCGGCACGCTGTCGGCGTCGCTGAGCTTCAAGGCCACCGACTGGCTGAGCATCAGCCTGGATGGCCTGAACCTCAACAACCCGACCTACAAGTACTACCAGACCGCGGCCATTCCGACCTCGTTCTACAGCAACGGTCGCCAGTACTACCTGAACTTCCGCTTCAAGTACTGATCCAGCGGCAGCATCATCGCCGAGTCGTGCACGCACGCCGGGCCTGGGTCATTCCGGGCCCGGCGTTTTTCATGTATAGCGAACATCGCACCCGATCCAAGGAGTCCTTCCGATGACGAAGCCCACCCGCGCCAGGATGCGCAGCCTTCTGTTGCTGGGCAGCCTGCTGGCGGCCCTGCCTGCACTGCCGGTACTGGCCGCCGATGCCCCGGCACTCGATACCGGCCCTGGCCCGCAGCTGCGCGCCGGCAGCCTGATGCTGATTCCCGCACCGGCCAACGTGCAGCGCGGCAACGGCACGGGCATCACCGTGGGCGCGGCCACCGTGCTGCATGCCGATGGCGAAGCCGCACAGCGCGTGGCCGCGCAGTTCGCCGACCTGCTGGCGCGCAGTGGTGGGCCGCGACTGGCCGTGGCCAACGGCAAGGCCGCCGCCAAGGGCAACAGCATCCGCTTCCAGATCGTGCCGACCTTCCGCGACAGCGGCGAGGGGTACACGCTGGAAAGCACCGCGCAGGGCGTGCTGGTGCAGGCCGGCAACGAGACCGGCCTGTTCTACGGCGCCACCACCCTGGCCCAGCTCGCCACCGGCGGCAGCAACGGCGTGCTGCCGGCCGTGCAGATCCAGGATGCGCCGCGCTTCAGCTGGCGTGGCTTCATGCTCGACTCGGCGCGGCACTTCCAGAGCCTGGACGAGATCAAGCGCGTGCTCGATGCGATGGCCGCGCACAAGCTCAACACCTTCCATTGGCACCTGACCGACGACCAGGGCTGGCGCATGGAGATCAAGCGCTACCCGAAGCTGACCGAAGTCGGCAGCTGCCGCCTGCCGGCCGGTGATGGCGGCATCGATCCGGTCAGTGGCAAGGAACATCCGTACTGCGGCTTCTACACGCAGGACCAGATCCGTGAAGTGATCGCCTACGCCGCCAAGCTGCATATCCAGGTGATTCCAGAGATCGATGTACCCGGCCACGCCACCGCTGCCATCGCCGCCTATCCGGAACTGGGTACGATCGACACGCCGTTGAAGCCGTTGAGCGAATGGGGCGTGTTCCCGAACCTGTTCAACGTCGAGGACGGCACCGTTACCTTCCTGGAAAACGTGCTGGAAGAAGTGATCCAGCTGTTCCCGGCCAGGTATGTGCATGTGGGTGGCGACGAGGCGGTGAAGGATCAGTGGGAGGCATCAAAACAGGTGCAGCAGCGCATGCGCGCGCTCGGCATCAAGGATGAGATGGCCATGCAGAGCCACATCATCAAGCGCCTGGAAACCTTCCTGGAACAACACGACCGTCGCCTGATCGGCTGGGACGAAATCCTTGAGGGCGGCCTGCCGCCGCAGGCCACTGTAATGTCCTGGCGCGGCACCGAAGGCGGCCTTGCTGCGGCCAGCGCCGGCCACGATGTGGTGATGTCGCCGGTCAGCCACCTGTACCTGGATTACCTGCAGACGGCTTCGCCGAACGAACCGCCGGGCCGGCCGACGCAAGTGAACCTGGCCAAGCTCTACAACTACGAACCGGTGCCGGCCGAACTGGCCGCCGACAAGCGCGGGCACATCCTCGGCCTGCAGGCGAACATGTTCACCGAGCACACGCGCACCTACGCGCGTCTGCAGCACAACCTGTTCCCGCGCCTGGCCGCCGTGGCCGAGACCGGCTGGAGCACGCCGGAGCATCGCGATTTCCGCGACTTCCTGGCCCGCCTGCCCTCGCAGCTGCAGCGCTATCGCGCCTGGGGCCTGGCGTATGCACAGACGCCGTTCGAAGTAGGCGTTGCCTACACCGATGACCGCGCGGCGAACACGGTGACCGTGTCGCTGGCCAATCCACTGGGCTATGAAGTGCGCTACAGCAGCGACGGCAAACCGGTGACCGCGCAATCGCCGCTGTACCAGCAGCCGTTGACGTCCACGCTGCCGGCGACGGTGCAGGCTGCCGCCTTCTACCAGGGCCAGCCGCTGGCTGCGAAGCCGACGGTGGCGTCATACACCGCGCAGTCGCTGCTGTCGCGGCACAGCGAAGCACTGCGCAGCTGCGTCGGCGAGAAGGGCTTGGTACTGCGCCTGGAAGATGATGGTCCGCGCGAAGGTGCACGTGCGGTGTTCACCGTCGACATCTTCCAGCCGTGCTGGCGTTGGCCGCAAGCACAGCTGGATGGCATCGGCAGCGTGGAAGTGCGCGCGGGCCGCATTCCGTACTACTTCCAGCTGGCCCACGACGAGCCGAAGCGTCGCTTCGAAAAGGCCCGGAGCGCGCACGGCGAAATGCTGATCCGTCGCGGTGACTGCACGGGCAAGGTGCTGGCACAGGTGCCGCTGCCGGCGCAGACCGATGCCGATGGCTTCGTGACCCTGCGTGCGGAATTGCCGAAGGGCACCTCGGGTACGGGTGATCTGTGCATCAACTTCACCGGCGACACGCGCCCGGCGATGTGGGTGCTGGATGAGGTGACGCTGGGGAAATAACGGCGGATCTGCCTGTGGCGGGTTTCATCCACGCATGGCGTGGATCTACTGTAGAGCCAGGCCATGCCTGGCTGCCTTTGGTAGTCGCCAACCTTGGTTGGCGCGCCTTACCCCCGCCAGCGCAACAGGATGTCGCGCAGCGGGGTCAAGGCGGTACCCATCCCTGCCAACACGCCAACGGCGTTGGCCACCGCATCCATCGGATCGGCCATGCGGTTGCTGGTCAACGCGCCCTGCGCGAACTCGATGCCGACGCCCATCAGCACCAGGCCGGCACCCACCCACAGCAGTGGACGGCCACGCCGGAACAACTGCACCGCGCTTCCAGCCAGGATGAAATAAGCCAGGAAATGCTCGCCCTTGTCGCTGTTTTCCGGCAGCGGGATCGGCGGCGGCGGAATCAGGCAGACCACGATCACCGTCAGCACCGCCAACACCCACAACGCGGTCCACAGTCGCGGCCGCCGCAGCGGCTTGATCACCGGCAACGCTGCACTCACAGGCGCCAGCTCAGGTCGCCCAGTTCGAAGGCCGGTTCGAAATCGACGTCGCGCTGCAGGCCAATGGCCTGGAAACGCTCGCCCATCTCCGTTGGCAGGGTCAGCTTCTTCACCTGGTCGCGCAACTGGATGCGGCCCACTTCATCGGTGCGCTCCTCGGCCAGGGTCAGTACCTGGTCCAGGCCGTTGCCGAGCAGGAAACTGGCCTGGCTGCAGTACCCGGCCAATTCAAATCCGCCGTGCAGGCCGGCCTCGGCCATGGCAGTGAAATCGACCGATGCGGTGATGTCCTGCAGGCCCGGCCAACGATGGATCTCGTTGTGCACGTGGTGGCGGTAGAACGCGCGCACGGTGCCGTCATCGCGTTCTTCCTGGTAGAACTCGCCCCGGTTGTAGCCGTAGTCCACGAACAGCATCGCGCCGCGCCGCAGGCCACCGGCCACCGCCTGCAGCCAGTACGGCAGCTGCGGCAGCACTTCAGAACGGTAGCCGTCGGCAAAGGGCTTTTCCAGGTAGCGCTCGAGATGGCGCACCGCGCCGTTGAGCAGGAGGTCGGCCGGCTGTGCGCCACGGATGAAGTTGCCCTGCGCGTCCAGTTCGACGGTTTCCTCGTATACCTCGCCGTCCTTGATGAGGAAGCGCGGTGTCGGCAGCGCATCGATCACCTCGTTGGCGAACACCACGCCGTCCCAGTCGTCCTCGAACGGACGATCAAGCCATTCCACCCGGCCGGCCAGTTCGGGCGGCAGGTTCTGCTGCAGGCGCTCCTGCTGGCGCTGGCGCAGGTCCGCACTGGGTTCAAGGATCGCGTAACGGGCCGGCAGCGCCTCCAGCTCGGCCAGGCGCAACAGCACCGCCTCTGCGAAGGCGCCGGTGCCGCCGCCCAGTTCCAGCATCCGTGCGTGCGCATCGAGCTGGCCGAACACCGGCGCCAGCGCATTGGCCACGCTGCCGGCGAACAGGCTGCCGAGTTCTGGTGCGGTGGTGAAATCGCCGCTGCCGCCGAATTTGCTGGCACCGGCGCTGTAGTAGCCCCAGCCCGGCGTGTACAGGCACAGCTCCATGAAGCGGGAGAATGGCATCGCCCCGCCCTGTGCGAGGATCTCGGCACGCAGGGCGGCGGCCAGTTGATCGCTGTGGGCCAGGGCATCGGCTTCGGGCAGGGGGAAGGTAGGCTGCATGGCGTCTTCGAATGCGGTGACAATGGTGCACAGGATAGCCGAGCCTTGGAGGACCCTCGATGAGTGACACCGCCCCCGTGGCCCTGATCACCGGCAGCGCACGCCGGATCGGCGCGGCCATCGCCCGCCAGTTCCACGCCTGTGGCTGGTCGGTGGTGCTGCACGCCCATACCTCCAGCGCCGAACTGCAGCAGGCCGCCTTCAACCTGGACAACGAGCGCCCCGGCAGCGTGCTGGCGTTGCAGGCCGACCTGCGCGACGCCGATGCCCTGGCCGATCTGGTCGAGCAGGCGGTCACCCACTTCGGCCGCCTGGATGCGCTGGTCAACAACGCCTCCAACTTCTTCCCCACCCCGCTCGGCCAGGTCACCGCCGAGGCGATGGACGAGCTGTACGCGGTCAACGCGCGGGCGCCGCTGCTGCTGGCCCAGGCCGCCGCGCCTTACCTGCGCCGCCAGCACGGCTGCATCGTCAACCTGACCGACCTGCACGGCACTGACCCGATGCGCGACCACGTCGCCTACACGATGGCCAAGGCCGCGCTGGAAATGGCCACCCGCTCGCTGGCGCTGGAACTGGCGCCGAAGGTGCGGGTGAACGCGGTGGCACCCGGTGCGATCCTGTGGCCGGAACAGGGCAAGGACGATTTCGCCCGCGAGGCGCTGCTGGCGCGCACGCCGCTGGCGCGGATCGGCACGGTCGAGGAAATCGCCGAAGCGGTTTACTGGCTGGCGGCCGAGGCCAGCTTCGTCACCGGCCACACGTTGCGCGTGGATGGTGGGCGTACGGTCAGCTGAAATGCTGCCGGCCAGCGGCCGGCACTACCGGTAGTGCCGGCCGCAGGGCCGCAGCCCCCGCGCCGGTCGGGCCGGCCGCGGGCCGGCAGCCTCCCTCATTCGAGGTCCACGACCTCGAACGCTTCGCCAAACTGCTTGTGCGCGCGCCACAACGTGGCCAGGTCCAGGCCGCTGACCGGATCGACGAAGTCCGGGGCGATGTCAGCCAGCGGCTTCAGCACGAAGGCATGCTTCAGTTCCGGGCGCGGAATGCGCAGATGGCCGGGGCCCTCCACCACCAGGTCGCCATAGAACACCACATCGACGTCCAGGGTCCGGTCGGAGAAGCGCGGGCCGCTGCGGTCACGACCATGTGCATCTTCCAGCGCATGCAGCCAGTCATCCAGTTCCTGCAGCGGCAGGTCGGTCTCGAGGGCAACGCCGTTGTTGAGGAAGGCCGGGCCGTCGAAACCGACGGCAGCGGTGCGGTAGGCGGCAGACACCTGCAGCGCGCCAAAGCGCTCGCGCAGGGCCGCCACCGCAGCGTGGAGGTAGCGGCGGGGATGGACGTTGCTGCCCAGGCTCAGGAGCACGGTGGTCATGCGGTTCCGGTGACGGCAATCAGGTGGAGCGCGGGCATGCCATCGTCACAACGGCCTGCCTACAATCCGGGACGCATATGATAGGGCACCGACATGACCTATTGCGTTGGAATCGAGGTGGACGAGGGCCTGGTCTTCGCCGCCGACACCCGCACCAATGCCGCGCTGGACGATGTCCGCGTGCACCGCAAACTGCACGTGTTCGAATATCCCGGCCAAGCCGCCTACGTGGTGATGGCCGCTGGCAACCTGGCCACGACCCAGTTGCTGGTGTCGCGGCTGAAGCGCGATGCCGAGGAGCGGCGCACGCCGAACCTGCGCGACATGGCCCATCTGTTCGAGGCTGCGGCCTACGTCGGCTCCCTGCTGGTGGACAGCCAGGTACAGAGCCAGCACACCGAGCATGGCCACGACGGGGTGAACACCCAGGCGACGCTGATCTTCGGTGGACAGATTGCCGGTGAACAGCCTGGCCTGTACATGGTCTATCCGCTGGGCAACGCCATTGCCGCCTCGCCGGAGACGCCCTATCTGCAGATCGGTGAGTCCAAGTACGGCAAGCCGATCCTGGACCGCATCCTGACCCCGTCCACGCGCCTGGAAGATGCCGCACGCACGGCGATCGTCTCGCTGGATTCGACCATCCGTTCCAACCTGTCGGTGGGCCTGCCGGTCGACCTGGCGCTGCTGCGCGCCGGCGAACTGCGGATCAGCCAGCAGCTGCGGCTGGGCGCCGATTCGCCGCTGTATGCCGACATCCACCAGAACTGGTCGCGACGGCTGGAACAGGCGGTGGAAAGCCTGCCGCGGTTCCCGTGGGAACCCCAGGACCGGTAGTGCCGGCCGCTGGCCGGCAACCGCAATGATCCGACCACACGCAGATGCCGGCCAGCGGCCGGCACTACCCGTGTTTCAGCCCAGCGCGTCGGCCACCGCGCGGAAGACCTGCTGCATCTGCAGCGGCTTGCGCAGCAGGTGCACCTCGATGCCAGCGGGGAACACATCTTCGGGCATCTCCCCGGCAGCGTCTTCCAGCACCAGTGCCGGGCCGCGGTAGCCGAGCGTGGCCATTTCGCCCAGCAGCTGGCTGGCCGACAACAGCTTGGAGCCGGCATCGGCAATCACCAGCGCCGGCATCGCCTCCTGCTGCATCCAGCGCAGCGCAGCCGGGCCATCGGAGGCCAACTGCAGCTGATAACCCTGGCTGGACAGTGCATTGCCCAGCAGCGACAGGCGGGTGGCTTCACCATCGACCACCAGGATCGACTGGCCACTGCCCAGTGCCACCAGCTGTTCGATCGGTTCGCCGCCCTCGGCGCTGGCATGCATCGGCAAGCGCAGCTCGAAGCAGGTGCCCCGCCCCAGCTGGCTGTCGACGTGGATGCTGCCACCGGCACCTTCAACGATGCGCTTGCAGGAAATCAGGCCCAGCCCGGTGCCATCGGCCTTGGTGGTGAAGAACGGGTTGAACAGGTGCGACAACGTGTCCGCATCCATGCCGGTGCCTTCATCGACCACCGCGATGCGCAGCCAGTCCTCGCCATCGCGCTGGCCACCATGGCTGGCGGTCAGGCTCAGGTTGCCACCCTGGGGCATCGCCTGGATCGCGTTGAGCGCCAGGTTCAACAACACCTGCTGCAACTCGGTGTAGTTGGCATCGACCACCAGCCCCTCATCCTCGACCACCAGGTCCAGGCGGACGCCATCGGGCACGTTGCTGCGCAACAGCAGCGCCACGGCCTGGAACAGGTCATCGATGTGGATGCGTTCGCTGGCCTTGCGCGAGCCGCGCACGAACGACAGCATCGATTCGGCCATCTCATGGCCACGGCGACCGCATTCGGCGATCACGTCGGCCAGGTGGTGCAGCTGCGGATCTTCGGTACGCGCCTTCAGCAGGTCCGGCATGATCAGCAGCGGCTGCAGGATGTTGCGCAGATCGTGGCTGAGCCCGGCGGCCAGCAACGACAGGCTTTCCAGCCGTTGCGCGCGCATCAGCTCGGTTTCCACCCGCGAGCGCTCGATGGCGCTGCGTGCCTCACGCACCGCGCGCGCCACGGCCGACGGCAGGCGCGCCGGCTGGTGCTTGATGATGTAGTCGTTGGCTCCCTTCTGCAGGGCCGCCACCGCATTCTCCTCGCCCATGGTGCCGGAGACGAAGATGAAAGGTACCTCCGGCAACGCATCGCGCACGATGCGCAGCGCGTCGTCGCCGGAGAAACCGGGCATGCTCAGGTCGGACAGCACGATGTCCGGCTGGAAGCGCGCCAGCGCATGGCGCAGGTCGTCCGCGCTCTCGACACGCTCGAAGGTGGCCTCAAGGCCTGCATCGAGCATCTGTTCGGACATCAGCTCGGCATCCTCCGGGGAATCTTCCACCAGCAGGATGCGCAATGCGCCGAGCGCGGGACCGGTCAGGGGCATGGGCCTACTCGATCTCCGGAGCCTGGTTGATCAGTGCCCAGAACTTGCCCAGGGTCTGCACTGCGCCGAAGAACTGGTCCACGTCCACCGGCTTGACCACGTACGCGTTCACGCCCATGTCCCAGCTGCGGGCCAGGTCGCTTTCCTCGCGCGAGGAGGACAGGATCACCACCGGCAACCGCTTCAGCTCATCGTGTTCGCGGATCTGCCGCAGCACTTCCAGGCCATCCATGCGCGGCATCTTGATGTCCAGCAGCAGCACCGCCGGCAGGCCCTCTTCGCGGCTGGCGAAGGCGCCACGGCGCAGCAGGTAATCCATCACTTCCACGCCGTCTTCGACGTGCACGATGGGATTGGCCAAGCGCGCTTCCTGCAGCGCATCGATCGCCATTTCGGCGTCGGCCGGGCTGTCTTCGGCCAGGAGGATGGTGCGCAGCGTCGTCATGCGATGGGGCCCTGTTTGTCCGTGTCGAGCACGGGGGGAAGATAGAAGTGGAAGGTGGCGCCGGCATCCGGTGCGGCTTCGGCCCAGATGCGGCCGCCATGGCGGGTCAGCACTCTGCGAACGCTGGCCAGGCCAATACCGGTGCCGGGATAGTCGCTGGCCTTGTGCAGGCGCTGGAATACACCGAACAGCTTGCCGGCGTAGGCCATGTCAAAGCCTGCACCATTGTCGCTGACCGTGAACTGATGACCGCCATCGGGCTGCTGCTGGTAGTCCACGCGGACCTTGGCCGGCTCGCGGTTGGCTGAATACTTCACCGCGTTGCCCAGCAGGTTCAGCCAGACCTGGCGCAGCATGTTTTCGTCGCCCACCACGATCGGCAGCGGCGCGATGCTCCACTCCACCTGATGGGCGTGGCCACTGCTCTCGGCTTCGCTCTGCACGTTCGCGTCGAGCATCGCGCGCGTATCGGCCACCAGCGACTGCATGTCCACGGTCTGCTGGCGCATCGCCACACGGCCCAGGCGCGAATAGACCAGAAGGTCGTCGATCAACGTGGCCATGCGCCGCGCTGAACCGGAGATCACCCCCAGGTAGTGCTGGCTCTTCTCGTCGGCAGCCTCGCCCAGATGGCGCGACAGCTTGTCCGAGAACCCGGCGACATGGCGCAGCGGCGCGCGCAGGTCGTGCGACACCGAGTAGCTGAACGCTTCCAGTTCGCGGTTGACCTCCGAGACCTGGGCGACCTTGCCCTCCAGCTGCCGGTTCAGTTCTTCAACACGTGTCTGCACCGCACGCTGCACGGTCACATCGCTGACGGTCAGCAGCACTACTTCATCGTCGGTGTCAGGCAGCGGCATGCGCCGTGCGTTGAGCAGCATGTAACGGGACATGCCGTCGACGGTGCGTTGTTCATGTTCGAAATCCCACAGTTCGCGGCCGCGCAGCAACACATCGGCCAGACGCTGGCGCACCACCGGGTCACGCCACGCGCCCTCGCCTACGTCTTCCAGCAGCAGGCCGTCTGCGCGCTCATCCTGCAGCCCGTACAACTCTGAGAACGCGGGATTGTGCAGCTGCACGCGCAGCTCGCGATCCAGCAGCACGATCGGTTCGCGCACGGTCTGCAGCACCGACGCCGCGCGTGCCGCCGCGCGCTGCGACTGTCGCTCTGCCTGCAGGCGGCGGCCGATCTGCCGTTGCAGCAGCCACAGCACCAGGCCGAGCAGTGCCAGCTGCACCAGCAGCGAGCTCCACGACACGAAGTTGGTCTGTCGCTTCTGTCGCTCCGCCTGCGCGGTGCGCTGGGCCAGCAGCGCTTCCTCACTGGCCTGCAGCTCTTCCACCAGGCCGCGGATCGGGTAGCGCGTGCTCAGGTCCTGCACCAGCTCGCGCTGGTCGCTGTTCGGCTCGGACTTCGCCAGTTCACGCGCAACACCCAGCCGGCCTTCCAGCATCGACTGGATGCGGCCGATGCGGATCAGCTGGTCGGGATTGTCGCGGGTCATCCGGCCCAGTTCGGCCAGACGCTCGGGGATGTCGTTGGCCTTGCCCATGCGCTCGCGCAGGCCCGGCGCGTCCACGCCCTTGGACAGCGTCAACGCAGCAGATTCGATGTCGCGCACGTCGGTCTGCAGCTGCTGCAGGGCCACGGTCACCTGCTGGGTATGGGTCACCCAGCCCATGGCCAGTTCGTTGTCCTGCTGCAGTTTGCGCAGGGTCAACCACGGGACCACGATGATGGCTGCCGCTGCCAGTGCCAAAGCAGGCAGTCGCCAGCGATCCCAGATGTCATCACTGAAAACCAGCGCCATAGTTCCTCGTCAGCTCAGCCGGGGAGTGCGATCCGGGCAGGACCGGCCACGGCGGAACCGGCAATATAGCGCAGCCGGTCACATCTCTGGGGCAATGGGTCATTCGGCGGGGCGCCCACCAGCACGTATCGAGCAGGCGCCACAGCACAAAACAGGGGCGCCCCCGTGGGAGCGCCCCTGCCGATAACCTGCGGCGTCGATCAACGCTTGGCGGCGCTGACCTTCAGTGCGGCGGCATCAACGCGGGTCACGCCCTTGATGCCCTTGGCGGTGGCGATGGCCTTGTCATGCTCGGCCTTGGTGGCAACGGTGCCACTCAGGCTGACCACGCCATTGACCGTCTCCACCTTTACTTCGGTACCCGGCACATTGCTGCTGGCGAGCAGATCGGCCTTGACCTTGGTGGTGATCCAGCTGTCGGTGACCGGCTCGTTGGAATCATGGCGGTCTGCATGGGTCATCGCCGAATGATCGGTTTTCGGCGGGCTCTTCGCTGCGGCGTCCTGGGCGAATGCGGCCGAGGAGGACAGCGCCAGGCCCAGGGTGAGGGCGGAAGCCAACAGCGTACGGGTCGTGGTGCTCATCGTTTGGTTCTCCTACTGGTTGGTGCGCCCAGTGTCGCCAAGTGCTTGTAGTGCAGGCGTGGCGCTGCGGTCACGCTCACGTGAATGGGCGCACCCGCAGCGGGAATGGTTCAGCTTCCGGGCGCGTAGTCATCTCGTTTACCCTGAGGTTCCTGTCCTGCACTTCACGATCTGCGCGGAGTCCTCCCATGCGCCCTGAGCTGCAACTGGCCCTGATCGGCTACGGCCTTGCCGGCCGCGTCTTCCACGCCCCGCTGATCCAGCACACGCCGGGGCTGGCCCTGCACAGCGTGGTCAGTTCGCAGCGCGATACGCTGCTGCGCACCTTCAGCGACGTCCACGTACGCGCGAGCGCACAGGAGGTCTTCGATGACCCTGCGGTAGATGCGGTGGTCATCGCAACGCCGAACGAACAGCACGCGCCATTGGCCATCGCCGCGCTGGCCGCCGGCAAGCATGTGCTGGTGGACAAACCGTTCGCCGTGAGCGTGCGCGAAGCCGAACAGGTGCTGGCTGCAGCGCGCGACGCTGGACGCATCGCTACCGTGTTCCAGAACCGGCGGTTCGATGCGGACTTCCTGACCCTGCAGGCGCTGCTTGCCGACGGCACGCTCGGTGACATCGCCGAATGCCACGCACATTTCGACCGCTATCGTCCGCAGGTGCGCGAACGCTGGCGCGAGCAGGACGGACCGGGCAGCGGCCTGTGGTACGACCTGGGGCCGCACCTGCTGGACCAGATGCTGGTGCTGTTCGGCTGCCCGCAGGCGATCGATGCGGACCTTGCGGTGCAGCGCGAAGGCGGCAGCGGCGTCGACTATTTCCACGCCGTACTGCATTACCCGCGCCATCGCGCGATCGTGCATGCCGGTTCACTGGTCGCTGCGCCTGCCCCCCGTTTTGCCGTGCATGGCACGCGGGCCAGCTGGATCAAGCATGGCCTGGACGTGCAGGAGGCGCAGCTGCGTCGCGGCATCGCGCCAGGTGCGCCGGGATGGGGCGTCGATCCGCGCCACGGCGAGCTGCTGCACTGCGATGCGGAGGACAACGTCCAGCGCAGCACCGTGGACAACCTGCCGGGCGACTACCGGCGCCTGTATGCCGACTTCGCGGCGGCGATGCAGGGTGAGGGCGAGCCGACGGTCAGCGCGCAGCAGGCGCTGCAGGTGATGCGGTTGCTGCAGGCGGGGATGGATAGCGCACGCGAAGGGCGGCGGGTGCAGGTGGGGTGATCGGCAGGGCTGCGCCCTGCACCTGCCGAAGCGGTAGTGCCGGCCGCTGGCCGGCAACAGCAACAGCAAAGTCAACAGCGGGCATTCCGTGGGATGGCGGGGTGGGTCCGGTTGCGGGGGACGCCGTAAACCCGTCCATGGGGGCTTGGCCGCGGCATCCATGCCGCGGACACCCCCGCAACCGGACCCACCCCGCCTTCGACAGTTGTCCGCTGCTCTTGGTGGGCGTCGACCTTGGTCGACACGGCATGGCCTGCTCTTGGTGGGGGTCGACCTTGGTCGACACAGTAGATCCACGCCATGCGTGGATCTACATAAAACCGGTGCTTACGACTTCTTGATGGCGTGGCCGCCGAATTCGTTGCGCATCGCTGACAGCAGGCGGTCGGTGAACGAATTGGATTCGCGCGAACGCAGGCGTTCGAGCAGCGAAAGGGTGATCACCGGGGCAGGTACGTCCAGCGCGATCGCTTCGGCGACGGTCCAGCGGCCTTCACCGGAATCTTCCACATACGGTGCGATGCCATGCAGCGAGGGATTGCGCTTGAGTGCTTCGGTACTGAGGTCCAGCAGCCACGAACGCACCACGCTGCCGTGGCGCCAGACCTCGGCCACCTGGGCCAGGTCCAGTTCCATTTCCTGCTTGCGCTCCATCAGCGCGAAGCCTTCGGCGTAGGCCTGCATCATTCCGTACTCGATGCCGTTGTGGACCATCTTGGTGAAGTGGCCCGCGCCGGACGGGCCCACGCGCGCCCAGCCACGATCTTCGGCCGGTGCCAGCGTGCGCAGCAGCGGTGCGATCTGTTCGACCACCGCTGCATCGCCACCCACCATCAGGCTGTAGCCTTCCTGCAGGCCCCACACGCCGCCGCTGGTGCCACAGTCCACGTAGCCCAGGTCATCTTCGGCCAGCGCCTTGGCGCGACGGATCGAGTCCTGGTAGTTGGAGTTGCCACCGTCGATGACGATGTCACCTTCGGCCAGGTGCGGGGTCAATTGGCCCAGCGTCTGGTCCACGGTCTCGCCGGCGGGCACCATCAGCCACACCACGCGCGGCACCGGCAACGCGGCCACTGCGGCGGCCAGCGAATCAACCACCTCCAGGCCGGCCTCGGCGGCGCGCTGGCGGGCGCCCTCGCCCGGGTCGTAGCCAACAACGCGGTGGCCACCGCGGTGCAGGCGCTGGGCCATGTTGGCGCCCATCCGGCCGAGGCCGATCATTGCAATATCCATTGTTTCACCTTCAGTTGGGGTCTAGGGTCAGGCTGCCTGGCCTGCCGGTGGCTGCGCAGTGGCGCAACTGCGCCTCGCGCCAACGCCGGTAGAGCGTGGTATGCAGATTGTGCAACGCCAGGTCGATGGAAAACGGCGTGCGCGGATTCCGGTCGAGCAGGCGGATGATGTGGTAGCCGACAGGACGTATACCGCGTGGGTGCGCGTAGATCACGAACTGCTGGTAGAACGGATCGTCCAGCAACTGGTCCATCTGCTGCACGACGTCACGATAGCGCGGGGCCAGCTGCGCACGCAGCGCTGGATCGCGTTCATACAGCAACCTCTCGAAATAGCGTTGGCCGACACGCGGAATGCCCTGCGCCAGCTGCCACAGGGCACGGTTGCGCTGGTCATACCAGGCCAGGCCACCGTGCTCCGCCAGTGCCTGCGCCGCGCCTTCGCCCACCTCCACCACGACGAAGTTCTCCGCCTGGTTGCTCAAATCGTCCAAGGTGCCTTTGTCGAAGACGTGTTCGATGAAGCCCGGCAGCCCGACAAAGGCCTGCCGCCCCATCGCCGACGTGCGCACGGCCTTGCCGTCGGCCATGAACTGGCCGGCCTGCGCGCCCAGCAGGATGCTGTCGGTGTCGTGCAGGCCAAGGAAGGTGCCGATGGACAGTTCGTCCGCAGTGAATTCCGCATCGAAGGCGGCATCACCGTAAAGCTCGCGTTGCGTGGCCAGCTGCGCGACCTGACGGCCGACACCGCACTCGGCACGCACGCGGCCGGTGTAGAACGCATCCAGTGCGCGGCTGTTGCTGGCGGCCGGTACATAGCCGCGGCCGAAGCTGCGCACCCGCTGCCATCCCTGTGCCGGGGCACCGCGTGCGCCGAAGCCGATCCAGCCAAGCTGCACACCGGTGAAGCGGAAGGTCTCATTGTTCTGCAGTGCCTGGGTGGCCCGTTGTACGGCCGCGCCCAGTTCAAAGGCGTAGGCGCAGACCGTGGCCGGGTCATCCAGCAACTGCTGCAACAGGGCCTGCTGATCGGTGTCGGCCATCGTGTCCGGCCAACGCACGCGCAGATCACCGGCCGCCTGCGCCTCGGCCAGCGAGGCACGCGTGCACACCGGCCCACCCTGTACCTGCGGCGCGGTGACCGCTGCGGTTTCAAAGCGCCACCCCAGCCGCTGCAGCAAGCCCTGGCTGCATTCGGCCGTAGCGGCCAGCGCGCTCAGGGGCCAGCCCAGCAGCAGGGCCCATGCCATCACCCTGCCGCGCACGCTCAGCCCTGGTCCGTTGCTGCCGGCGCTGGTTCGGGCTCAGGCCCGGCAGGAGGCTGCGGCGACGCGGCCGGCTGCGGTTGCGGCACTGGCTTCGCTGCCGCTGGCAGGTACTGCTGCAGGCGCTGGAAGAAGCGCCGATAGAACTCGGCATCGGTGATCGTGCTGCTGGCCACTTTCACCAGTGAGTCGTCATTGCTGCCGAACGGCAGCGACACCGAGCCCAGCGCGCCCACGCCCACACTGGCCGAGGTCGGGCTCTTCTTCAGTGCATAGCGGTCCTGCACGGCGCTGACGAACACCAACGCCTGGCTGCCACGCGGCGCGCACGAGATACGCAACACCAGCTGCTCATGGTCGTCCTCGCGCGGCTGGAAGTTCTTGTTGCCTTCCACCTGCGCATCGTCCGAGCGTGCGATCGCATAGCCCTGGCTGAGCAGCGTGCGCCGGGCTGCTTCGCAGGCTTCGGCCGGACGGCCATCGACGGTGCGCGAGAAGGTGTCGCCGGAGTCGAAGGACTCCCGCAACAGACTGCTGTCGGCGGCACGACCACCACAGGCGGTCAATGCCAAGGCACTGGTGGCAGCCAGCAGGGAAGCAGAAAGAAGGGAGGCCCGCATGGGTACTCCTGCGAAGACGGTATCCCCGAGGGTAGCCCCCTGCCCGTGTGCGCCGGGTCGAAAACACCGGTCCCGTCCGCCACCGTTGTACTCGGTTCATGCAGAAAGGGGACGGAAGGATCAAGTCGTTTGTGCCACCAACGACTTGATCCCTCCGTCCCCCTTTTTCAGTCAATCAGTCGGCCCAGCGGCCTGCGGCGGTGGACTGCGGCAGCACCTGCGCCGACAGCGGTCGATCAGTCTCCAGCAGGTTCACCGCGTCGGCCAGGATCGAGGCCGATTCACGCAGCAACGGATCCGGACGCTTCTCGGCGGCCTTCTCGCGGGCGGCATCCTTGACGATGTCGCGCTCGTTGCCGGTCAGGCCGTCATCGCTGCTGTCATCGGCCAGCGGGTCCAGGGCCAGGCCCAGTTCCTTGCGCACGATCTGGCGCTGCTTGCGCTGGGTATCCTGGCGCTCGCGCTCGGCACGACGGGTCGCTTCATTCAGCGAGACGTACTTCTTCGCTGCTTCGGTCCGGAACTGCTCCACGTCCTCGTTCCACCACTGGAATTCCTTGTCGGTGGCGATGCGCGCGTCATGGCGCGTTTCCAGCTTCGGCAGCAGCGGCGCGAAGTTGCCGTACTGGGTGTGCGGCACCGCGGCGATGCGGGTCCACGGCAGGGCATTGTCGTAGGTGCTCTCGCCGAACTCGGTGGCATCGACGCTGGCCGGGAACGCCAGGTCCGGCACCACACCCTTGTGCTGGGTGCTGCTGCCGCTGATGCGGAAGAACTGGGCGATGGTCAGCTTGACCTGGCCAAAGCGCTGGGCTTCGCCGCTCGGCCAACGGTCCAGGTCGACGATGTTCTGCACCGTGCCCTTGCCGAAGCTGGTTTCACCGATGACCAGGCCGCGGCCGTAGTCCTGGATGGCACCAGCAAAGATTTCCGACGCCGACGCCGAACCACGGTTGATCAGCACGGCCAGCGGACCGTCCCATGCCACGCCCTGGTTGCGGTCGCTGTTGACGGTGACACGGCCACCGGATTCGCGCACCTGCACCACCGGACCCTGCTCGATGAACAGACCGGTCAGCTCGATGGCTTCATCCAGCGAACCGCCACCGTTGTTGCGCAGGTCCAGCACCACGCCGTCCAGCTTGTCGGTCTTGAAACCGGCCAGCAGCTTGGCCACATCGCGGGTGGCCGACGCGTAATCGGTGGCGTTGCGACGACGGCCTTCGAAGTCCTGGTAGAAGGTCGGCAGCTTGATCACGCCGACCTTGCGTGCCGGCTCGCCATTGACGGCCGGAATGGTCATGGTCTCGCCCTTGGCGGCCTGTTCGGCCAGGCGCACTTTCTGCCGGGTGAGCACCAGGGTGTGGTGCTTGCCGTCGACGCCCGCTTCGGCCGGAATGAACTCCAGCTTCACCTGGGTGTCCTTGGCGCCACGGATCTTGGCCACGACATCATCGATGCGCCAGCCGATCACATCTTCCACCAGCCCGGACTTGCCCTGGCCGACGCCGACGATACGGTCACCCGGCTTCAGCGTGCCGTCCACGGCCGCCGGACCACCGGCGATGATCTCGCGGATCACCACCACGTCGTCCTGGCGCTGCAGCTGCGCGCCGATGCCTTCCAGCGACAGCGACATCGCCTGATTGAAGTTCTCGGCGGTGCGCGGGGTGAAGTAATCGGTGTGCGGATCAACCGCGCTGGTGTAGGCGTTCATGAAGAACTGGAAGGTGTCTTCGCCCTTCAGCTCGTTGACCGACTTTTCAAGGGTGGCGTAACGCTTGTCCAGCGTCTTGCGGATGTCATCGGACTTCTTGCCGGCCAGCTTCAGTCGCAGCCAGTCATTCTTCACCGACTTGCGCCACAGCTCGTCGAGCTCTGCATTGGAAGCGGCCCACGGCACGTCCTTGCGGTCGTACTCGAAGCGCTCGTCGGTGGTGAAATCCGGTTCCTGCTTCAGCAGCTTGCGCGCATAGGCCACACGCTCGCCGACGCGCTGCTTGTAGACCGCGAACACCTGGAAGGCCGGCTCCAGCTCGCCGCCCCGGATGGCATTGGCAATGCCAGCCTGGAACGGCGCGAAGCGGGTGATGTCGGCCTGGGTGAAGTACTGCTTGCCGCCGTCCAGCGTCTCCAGGTAGCGCTTGAACACATCCTTGGAGGTGGCTTCATCGAGCGCACGCGGACGGTAAGCGTAGCGGCTGTCGGACAACAGGCCGTACACCAGCTTGGAGGTGGTCACCTGATCGGCGGTGGCGGCAGCCGGCAACGCCGGTGAGTCGGCCTTGGCCGCGAGCGCCAGCGGCGCGACCAGCGCCAGGGCCATCAGGAATGCGGGGGCTTTGAATTTCATTGACGTGCTCGAAGGCGCCTTGCCAAGGGGGAGACTGCAGGGTGTTCAGACACCACGACAGTGCCGAAAGTTGCCGGGTTTGTCACCCGCCCACTTCCAGTGGAAAACCAGCCTAGCGGGGCCGGTGTAGCAAATTGTGAATGCAGGCAAAGGCGTGCGGACCAACGGTCCGCACCCACCATGGTGGTGGTGGCACCCATCGGTGGTGGTGACACCCATCGGTAGCGCCGGGCCATGCCCGGCGGGGATGAGGTATGCGGACCAACGGTCCGCACCCACCGGCGGAGCGTCAGGAAATGCCGGCGCCCTTGGCCTGCACGTCGGCGTGGTACGACGAGCGCACCATCGGGCCGGAGGCCACGTGGCTGAAGCTCAGCTCGTAACCGTAGACTTCCAGCGCCTTGTAGTCGTCCGGGGTCCAGTACTTCAGCACCGGGTGGTGGTGCGCGGTCGGCTGCAGATACTGGCCGATGGTGATCATGTCCACGTTGTGCGCACGCAGGTCGCGCATGGTGGCCTTGATCTGTTCGAAGTCTTCGCCCAGGCCCAGCATGATGCCCGACTTGGTCGGTACGTCAGGGTGCTGCGCCTTGAAGTTCTTCAGCAGGTTCAACGACCACTGGTAATCGGCACCAGGGCGCACGTTGCGGTACAGGTCCGGCACGGTTTCGATGTTGTGGTTGAACACGTCCGGCGGGTTCTGCGCGAGGATCTCCAGCGCGCGCTCCATGCGGCCCTTGCCGCGGAAATCCGGGGTCAGCACTTCGATGCGGGTGCCCGGCGACTTCTCGCGGATGGCGGTGATGCAGTCGACGAAGTGCTGGGCACCGCCGTCGCGCAGATCATCGCGGTCGACGCTGGTCACCACCACGTACTTCAGGCCCATGTCGGCCACGGTCTGGCCCAGGCTTGCCGGCTCGTTGGCATCGGGCGGCTTCGGCCGGCCGTGTGCCACGTCGCAGAACGAGCAGCGGCGGGTGCAGACCTCGCCGAGGATCATGAAGGTAGCGGTGCCGTGGCCGAAGCATTCGTGGATGTTCGGGCAGCTGGCTTCCTCGCACACGGTCACCAGACGGTTCTCGCGCAGCTTGGCTTTCAGGTTCTGCACGGCATTGCCCGAAGGAATGCGCACGCGGATCCAGGAGGGCTTGCGCAGCACCGGCACGTCGGCGAACTGCACCGGCGAGCGGTTGATCTTGTCCCCACCCATCTGCTTGACCCCGGCCTGCAGGGGCGCGGTGGACGGAAGCTCGGCCTGCACGATCTGCAGGGGAATGGTGCGGGCAGTGGTTTCAGTCATGGCGTTTCCGGGGGCGGTCAGGCGGCCGCAGAGAGATCAGGCAGTTCAGGCACGGGCTGCAGCAGCAGGCCGAACTGGCGGGCCAGGTGGTCCAGCAGCACCGGCTTGACGGCGTCCATCCCGGACGGACCGCCCAAGTCTAGCACCGTGGTCACCTGCAACCCCTCGTAACCACAGGGGTTGATGCGGTGGAAAGGGTCAAGGTCCATGGCCACGTTGAAAGCCAGGCCATGGAAGGTGCAGCCGCGCCGCACGCGGATGCCGAGTGCGGCGATCTTGGCGCCGCCGACGTAGACGCCCGGGGCGCCATCGAGCCGTTCGGCACCGATGTTCCATTCCGCCAGGGTATCGATGATGGCCTGCTCGATGCGGCATACGTAGTCGCGCACGCCAATGCCCAGCCGCGGCAGCCGCAGCAGCGGATAGATCACGATCTGGCCGGGGCCGTGGTAGGTCACCTGGCCACCGCGATCGACGTGGACCACCGGGATCTCACCCGGCGCCAGCACGTGTTCGACCTTGCCGGCCTGGCCCAGGGTGAACACCGGATCGTGCTCGACCACCCACAGCTCGTCCAGCGTGTCATCGTCGCGCTGGTCGGTGAAACGCTGCATGGCGTGCCAGACCGGCTCGTAGGCCTGGCGCCCCAGGTCACGCACCACCGCCGGGCGCGGCGGGCGCGCCTCGGGGGCAGCCGCTTCGGCAGGACAGCTGACGGCTACACCGTCCACTTCACTTCCGGGTGGTCGCGCAGGGCCTTGTGGGCCACGTCGTACTGTTCACGGTTCTCGGCCCGGAAGACCAGGCGCACCGAGACGTACTTGCCGTTGGACGAATGCTTCCAGCTGATGCGCTCGTTCACCACGTCAACGCCAGCAGCCAGCAGCAGGCGGGGGAGTTCATGCTCCAGGCCGCGGTTGGCCGGGCCCATCGCGCTGAGCTCGAACTGACCGGGGAACTGGAAGCCGTGTTCGGGGTTGTCGGACTTGATTTCCATGCGCCCATTATCGGGCCGCAGGGCAACAAACCCAAGAGTATTCATGTAAGCCGGCGGCACTGCAGGCGGGCCGCTGCGTTGCAGCTGAACATCCATTCAGGCTGGGACCCACCTCCCAGGGTTCCTGCCCCATCGCTGCGGCTTCACCTGCGGTAACCGATTGTATCGATCAGACAATGTTGTTTTCGGAACAGACAAGTGATCCCAGCGCGCTCGTTCCATCACAGCGCCGGGAGTACCGTGTCGTTGCATAAAACGACAGACAAAAGCCCCCTTCCCGATGATCATCCCATCCATGCGCTACCTCGCATCCTTTGGATTGTCCGGCCTGCTGGCCACCGCCCTCCCCCTTTCCGCCTACGCAGCCGAGCAATGCGGCCCGGACGCGATGCGCGAGCATCCGCCGCAGGTCAATTTCCGCGTCGACAACGACCTGTTCGGCGGCCGCCACCAGGACCAGGGCTATACCAACGGCGCCCAGCTGACCCTGGTCTCGCCCAACCTGGTCGATTACACCGACGACCCGTGCCTGCCGCGCCTGGCGCGCTGGGTGAACAGCCACCTGGAGGCACTGCACCCGGGCAGGTTCGAACAGCAGAACATGATCTTCAGCCTGGCCCAGGGCATCTTCACCCCCACCGATTTCACCCGGAAGGACCTGATCGAAGACGACCGCCCGTATGCGGGCGTGCTGGTGGCCAGCTTCGGCTACAACGCACGCAGCGGCGACCACCTGCAGACCACCCAGCTGACCCTGGGCGTGGTGGGCCCGTGGGCGCAGGGCCGGCAGGTGCAGAACGCGGTGCACGACGTGCTGGGTGATGAGAAATTCCAGGGCTGGGACAACCAGCTGCACAACGAACCGGTGTTCATGCTGACCCACGAGCGCATGCGCCGCTGGCCGGGCGATGCCAGCATCAATGCCGACGGCTGGGGCTGGGATGCGATCAGCCATTACGGCGGCTCGATCGGCAACCTGGAAACCAAGGCCAACGTCGGCGGCGAAGTGCGTTTCGGCTGGAAGCTGCCCGACGATTTCGGCAGCACCCCGCTGCGCCCGGCCGGCGAGAACACCGCGCCGACCCGGGGTGGCAAGCCCAGTGGCTGGTCGTGGCACATGTTCGCCACCACCGATGCGGCGTGGGTGATCCGCGATATCACCCTGGACGGCAACACGTTCCGCAACAGCCACAGCGTGGACAAGCGCCACGTGGTCGCCTACGGCGGTTACGGCGTGGCAGTGATGCGCGGCCGCTGGAAATTCGCGGTAGCCCGCTACCACAGCACCCGCGAGTTCAATGGCCAGCGCGAAGCCCCGGTGTTCGGCAGCTTCACCATCAGCCGCTCGCTGTAAGCGAGGGGCTGATGGTGAAGCGGGTAGGTGCCGACCGTTGGTCGGCACACCGGATTGAATCGCTCGCTGTAACCCGGGACTGCGTCCGCCGGGCATGGCCCGGCGCTACCCCGATCATCGGTAGGGCCGGGCCATGCCCGGCGGGATCCCACGAAAAAGGCCGGCATTCGCCGGCCTTTTTCATTCACCGCAGCAGGCTGCGGATCATTCCGATTCCCACCACATCCAGAAGCTGTCCCACAGCCGCTTGAAGAAGCCGGCCTGCTCGACGGCGGCCACAGCCACCAGCGGCGCTTCGGCCACCAGCTTGCCATCCAGGGTGACCTTGACGGTGCCGATCTGCTGGCCAGCGGTGAACGGCGCTTCCAGGGTCTTGGGCACATCGATGCTCGGCTTCAGGTCGTTGTAGCGACCGCGCGGCACGCTGACCAGCATCGGCTGCGCCACGCCCAGCTGCACCTTGTCGGTGGTGCCCTTCCATACCTTGTGCTCGGCCACGGCCTTGCCAGGCTCGTACAGGCGGTGGGTCTCGAAGAAGCGGAAGCCCCAGTTCAACAGGGCCAGGCTGTCATCGGCGCGCTGCTTTTCCGACGCGCCACCCAGCACCACGGCGACCAGACGCTGGTCACCGCGCTGGGCCGAGCTCATCAGGCAGTAGCCGGCCTCGGAGGTGTGGCCGGTCTTGATGCCGTCCACGCTGCCATCGCGCCACAACAGCAGGTTGCGGTTGGGCTGCTTGATCGTACCGACCTGGAATTCCTTGATCTTGTTGTACGCGTAGGTTTCCGGGTAGTCGCGCACCATCGCGCGACCCAGCAGGGCCAGGTCGTAGGCGCTGCTGTGGTGGCCCGGCGCGGTCAGGCCGTGGGCGTTCACGAAGTGCGAGTTCTTCATGCCGATCTTGGCGGCGTAGCTGTTCATCAGCGAAGCAAAGGCTTCTTCGCTGCCGGCCACGTGCTCGGCCAGGGCGATCGCGGCGTCATTGCCGGACTGGATCGCCATGCCCTTTTCCATGTCTTCCAGGCGCGCGGTCTGGTTGACCGGGAAGCCGCTGTAGCTGCCATCGGTGCCGGCGCCACCTTCGCGCCAGGCGCGTTCGCTCATCATCACCTGGTCATCGGGACGGACCTTGCCATTCTTGACCTCGGCGGCGATCACGTACGACGTCATCACCTTGGTGATGCTGGCCGGGGCCAGCTGTTCGTTGATGTTCTCGCCTGCCAGCACCTGGCCGGTGGCGTAGTCCATCAGCACCCAGGCCTTGGAAACGCTGGGTGCAGGCGCCGGCGGCGTGGCCACGGTGGCGGGGGCAGCAGCGGCGGCAGGCGCTGGGGTGGCCGGGGTCGGCAGCGGCGTCTGGGCGGAGGCCAGGCCCACCACCAGGGTGGCGGCCAGGGCAGTGGCGGCGGAACGGAAATTCATGGGACAGCAGGCTCCAGGGGACGGCCGGAAAATGAAGGATGGGGCGAGGTGGCCATTGTAAGGCCGAGGTGGCAAGGGCCGGCAGCACCGGCCCGGGCGGAATCAGTCCTTGACGATCTGTGGCGAGCCAAAGCCCAGACCCGAGATGCGCCCGGCAAGTTCCGCCGCGCTGGCATGGTCGCTGGCGGGTACCCGCAGGCGCCACAGGGTACGACCACCGGCAGCGATGTCGCTGATGGTGGCACCGACGATGCCGGCAGCGTTGAGCTGGCCCATCGCCCGGTTGGCGTTGTCGCGGTTGGAGAAGCTGGCGACCTGCAGCATCACCGCGCCCACCACCTTCTGCGACAGGCTGGGGCTGCTGGCCGGGGCCGGGCTGCGCGGCATGGCGGTGGCCACGACCGGCGCTGCCGGACGCGACGCGGGTGCGCTGGGCGGCAGGCTGCTGACCGCCACTTCCGGCATCGTGCTGACAGCGGCCTGGGTGGTAGCCGGCTGGCCGCGCTCGGGCGCGGCGTCGGCCGGCAGGCGCTTGACCAGTCGATCGATGTCGCTGTCGGCAACCGCACGTGCGGCGGGTGCGGGGCGTGCGCTGGCAACGGCAGCGGTAGCCGCTTCAGCAGCACGGCGTTCGCGGCGCGACGGCTTCTGCGCCATCAGGTTGGTTTCACCCGGCTGCACTGCGCGCACTTCCACGTTGCCGGTACCGCGCTGGGTGATGCCCAGGCGCACAGCGGCGGCGTAACTGAGATCGACCACGCGGCCATCGTGGAACGGGCCACGATCATTGACGCGCACGATCACCGATTCGCCGTTGTCCAGGTTGGTCACGCGGGCGAAGCTGGGCAGCGGCAGGGTCTTGTGCGCAGCGGTGAACTGGTACATGTCGTAGACCTCGCGGTTGGAGGTCAGGCGGCCATGGAACTTGGCGCCGTAGTACGAAGCGGTGCCGCGTTCAACGTAGTTGCGGGTGTCGTCGAGCACCTTGTACTGCTTGCCCAGCACCACGTAGGGCGACTTGTTGCCGATCGCCGAGCGATCCTCATTGGTCACCACCGGCTCGGGAATACAGGCCACGTTGGGCACATAACTGGGCGTGGTGTCTTTCACGCCGGGCTTGTACAGGCCACCGGCGGTGTAGTTGCCACGGGTGGACAGGTCCTCGGTGGCCGCCGCGTACGGCGAGCCCTCCGGACAATGCGCCGGACGCCCACCCTTGCCCTGCACCACCGTGCCGGACGGCTTGCCACCGTGTCCGGCGGTCGCCGGCTTTTTCGGCGCGCTGCTGCAGGCGGCCAGCGCGAGGACGATCAATCCAGGGACCAGCCATCTGATGTTCATGCCGGGGGCAGCTCCTGTCCGGCAATGGCCTGCGACAACTGGAACACGGCCATCGCGTACATCTTCGAGAGGTTGTAGCGGGTGATTGCGTAGTAGTTCTGGAAGCCCAGCCAGTACTGCTTGCCGGTGCTGCCTTCAAGGGTGATCGGGGTGGCGGTGGCACCCGGCTGCACCGGCGCGCTGGGCTGGTAGCCGCGCTGGGCCAGGTCGGCCAGCGACCAGGTGGGCATCCACTCGGTCGGGTTGAACTCCTCGCGGCCGGCGGCGAGCGTGGCCGGCACGGCAACCTGGCCGCCGCGTACCCAGCCGCCCTTCTTCACGAAGTAGTTGGCGATGGACGAGAACACGTCGTCGTAGCTGGTGAACAGGTCACGGCGACCATCGCCGTTGCCGTCCACGGCGTAATCCAGGTAGCTGGAGGGCATGAACTGGCCCATGCCCATCGCCCCGGCGTAGCTGCCCTTGAGCGTGGTGATGTCCAGCTTTTCCTCGCGGCCGAGCTCGAACAGCTTGGCCAGCTCATCGCGGAAGAACAGCTCGCGGCGCACTTCGCGCTCCAGCTTGGCCGGGTCGCCACTGCGCGGGTAATAGAAGGCCAGCGTGTACAGCGCATCGAGCACGCGATGGCTGCCGGCATTCTTGCCGTAGCTGGTTTCCACGCCGATGATCGCCACGATCACTTCCGCCGGTACGCCGGTGCGCTGCTGCACACGGTCCAGTTCGGCGCGATGCTGGGCAAGAAACGCCTTGCCGCCATCGATGCGTGCCTTGCTGATGAACATCGGCCGGTATTCGTTCCACGGCTTGACCCGTTCGGCCGGCCGCGACATGGCAGCAATGATCGGCTGGCGCACCTGCGCCTGGTCGAGCACGTTGCGGATCTCGTCGGGCTTGAGGCCGTAGCGCTTGGCGGTGTCGGCAATGAATCTGGCGCGCGCGGTTTCGAACGGCACCGGGGTGAGATCGACCGGTGCTGCCGTGGCCGCGGTCGCTTCCGGCGCGGCCTCGGCCGGGCCGTGGGGCTTGGCCGCCGGGTGGCGCGGCGTACTGCTGGCCTGTGGCGAAGTCGGTGGGGACGTCGGCTGGGTCGCGCAGGCGACCAGGCCGAGGGTGAGCATGCAGGCCAGAGAACGTCGAATCATCACCGCAGGTTAGCAGGTCATGGATGAATTAAAACCCCTAACACCATGAATCACAACGATTTGCTCGCGTTCAGCACGAAATGTGAAGACGTTGTGATTGACCTGCCCCATTCAGGCAGAGGTTGCCGGTTGCGTCCCCATCCCCGCAGACGCAACCGGCCGCCGGACCCGGTCGGTACCTGCGCGGCTGCCGCTCCCCAGTGGCAGTGCTCCGCGCTCCTTGTACCTGTTGGATCAGTACTGCTTTCCCATCCGACGCCCCTCGCGCTGCATCAAAGACGGCGCGCCATGCCGAACGGGCCGTCATTGTGCAGGCCGATTGCGACAAGTCCATTGATCAGGATCAACGCGGCGTCAAAATGTGAATTGGCGCCCACTTTTAATGGCACTTCGTCAGCGGCCATGCTGCTGTGCGGTGGAGTGGGAACGATTACAGAAATGCGCTTGCGCAGATTCATGCGCGCATCGGCGGCGAAGCTCGGCGAACGGCGCAGCCCCTCGTGGGTGGGCGCAAAGCGATTCATGAGGGTTGGCCGGGTAGATGGGCTGCGCAGGGGACGCCGTGAACCCATCCTTGGGGGCTTGTCCGCGGCATCCATGCCGCAGACACCCCTGCGCAGCCCATCTACCCGGCCACGGACAGGTTCCTGCAGCGCCCACCCACGCAAAGAGAAAAAGAAGAGCGAAGAGCAACAGCGGGTCGCTTCGCTCTGAGCCGAGCGTGGGCTCGGCTCTACAGGAAGCGTGGGCAACCGGCCATGCTGCTTTTGCTTTTGATCTTCTTTTTCTATTCCGTGGGTGGCAGACCGAAGAGATCTGTCAGAGGGCGGTCGGGTTGGGTTCGCGGGGGTGTCCGCGCCATGGATGGCGCGGCCAAGCCTCCACGGACGGATTCACGGCGTCCCCCGCGAACCCAACCCGACCGACCCCACTGCGGCTTTTGCTTTCCGCGACCAACCAACCCACCCACGAGGGGCTGCGCCGTTGGCTGGAAACCTACGCGTGCACCGGCCGATGCCCCCGCACCGCCATCACCAGCCCGATCCCCGCCAGCAACGACACCGCCGAGGTGCCGCCATAACTGATCAACGGCATCGGAATGCCCACCACCGGCAGCAATCCGGAAATCATCCCGCCGTTGACCAGCACGTACACGAAGAACGCCAGGCCGAGGCTCCCAGCCAGCAACCGCGCGTGCGTGTCGCGTGCCTGCACCGCGATCGACAGGCAACGCCCGACCACGAACAGATACAGCGCGAACACCACCACCACGCCGATCCAGCCGAATTCCTCGGCCAATACCGAGAACGCGAAATCGGTGGTGTACTCGGGCAGGAAATCCAACGTGGCCTGTGTGCCGTGGCCCCAGCCGCGCCCCTGCATGCCACCCGAGCCGATGGCGATGCGCGACTGCAGGATGTTCCAGCCGGTGCCCAACGGATCGGCAGCCGGATCCAGGAAGGTCAGCACGCGATTCTTCTGGTACTGCCGCAGCAGCCCGAACCACGCCAGTGGCGCAGCCACCGATACCGCACTCAAGCCGGCCACCACCCAGCGCCACTGCAGCCCAGCCAGCAGCAACGCAAACACGCCACTGGCCGTCACCAGGGTGGCGGTACCCAGGTTGGGCTGCATCAGGATCAGCAGCGCTGGCACCCCGATCAGTACTGCGGCCGTCAGCACCGTGCGCGGCGATGGCGGCAGCGGCTGGCGGTGCAGATACCAGGCCATCATCAACGGCAGGCTGAGCTTGAGCAGTTCCGAGGGCTGCAGATAGAACACGCCCAGATTGAGCCAGCGTTGCCCGTATTTACCGGTGCCGATCACATACACCGCCATCAATGGCAGCATCGACAGCGCATAGATCGCAGGCGTCCACGCGCGCAGGCGCAGCAGCGAGACCCGCGACAACAGCCACATCGCTACCAGGCCCATCGCAAAGCGCATCGCCTGCCCCGCCACCGGGCCGTTCACGCTGTGCAGCACCGCCAGACCCGCGCCCATCAGGATAAACAACGCGACCAGTAACGGCAGATCGATCGTGCGCACCGCCTCGAGGCAGCCGCCAAGCATTCGTTTCCATTTCACCCGTGGCACGGTAGCAACCGGCGCTTTCGTGAAGCTGTCAGCGCTGTTTGTCGCTATCGACACCTCGCGTGATGAGTGCCTTTGGCATCTGCATTCCCCGGGTTTCAAACAATTCTGATTGGAGCAGCGGGGGCTCCCATGCACATCATGTAGTGCCATCGACAACGGGTGGCACGGGACTCCAATCCCGTTGACCCAAGTGTTGTTTACGCTTGCCAGCCGGCGTCGCTTTCTCCTTGTTGAGCGGCGTCGGCTGGCAATCCGTCCGTGCGTCTTTGGCGGGCGGTGCGTGGAGGGCCTCGTGCCCGCCGGCGCTTTCACACTTGGTCACCGGTATTGGAGCCACGCATCGTCCGCCACCCTCGCATGCACGCGGGGTGGCCCTTGCCTACCGCACAAGGATGCCGCCATGTCCGCTTCCACCTACCCTTACCTGTTCGCCACGCTGGGCGAGGCCGCCCACCAGCTGCCGGACGACATCGCCCGCGCGCTGGAAACCACGCTCACCGCAACGCAGGCGGCCAACGCCCCCGGCGGCCCTACCCTGCTGGACTGTCTGCAGCGCATCCGCCAGGTGGAAGGCGCCGACGGCCAACCGTGGCCACGCAAAGGGCGAACGCAGGCGCAGTGCATGGCGATGGCACGCATCGACCGCGCCAATGCCGGGCTGACCTTCCTGCTGGAATTGCTGCACGCCAGCGAACGCGTGCGCGTGGACGGCGACGACACGCAGCATCTGCCCGACGACGCCCGCGAAGGCCTGCTGCTGGCCTGCCGAGGGCTGTCGGAATACGTGGATGTGCAGTTGCAGGCCGCGTAATGCGCACGTCGCTGTGCCCTCGCCTGCCTCTCGTACAGCGCATGCCGGCCCTGAGCCGAGCATGGCTCGGCACTACAAAGAGCGAAGCGACCCGCTTCTGCTCTGCTTTATTTCTCTTTGCGTGGGTGGCCACCGCAGGAAACTGTCAGAGGCCGGGTGGGGTGGGTTCGCGGGGGTGTCCGCGGCATGGATGCCGCGGCCAAGCCGCCAGGGATGGGTTCACGGCGTCCCCCGCGAATCCACCCCGCCCGGCCAACCACGGCTGTCGCTTTCAGCAACCACCCACGAGGGGCTGCGCCGATGGCTGGAAACTACCCGTAACCGCCATGCACCGGATTGTGACGACGCACCGCCATCACCAACCCGAACCCCGCCAGCAGCGATACCGCCGACGTACCGCCGTAACTGATCAACGGCATCGGCACACCCACCACCGGCAGCAGGCCCGAGATCATCCCGCCGTTCACCAGCACATAGACAAAGAACGCCAGACCCGTAGCACCGGCCAGCAGGCGCGAGTACGAATCGCGCGACTGGCTGGCAATCCACAGGCAGCGCCCGATCACCACCAGGTACAGCGTCAGCACCAGCGCCACGCCGATCCAGCCGAACTCCTCGCTCAGCACCGAGAAGGCGAAGTCCGTGGTCTGCTCGGGAATGAAATTCAGGTGCGACTGCGAGCCTTCGCCCCAGCCCTTGCCATCGAAACCACCGGAACCAATGGCGATCTTCGACTGGATGATGTTCCAGCCTGCGCCCAGCGCGTCCATTTCCGGGTCGAGGAACATCATGATGCGGTCCTTCTGGTACGGCCGCAGCAACCAGAACCAGGCGACGGGCGCCACCGCTGCCACACCGCCCACGCCCAGCCCCACCCACCACCACGGCAGGCCGGCCAGCAGCAGCACGAACACGCCACTGGCCGCGATCAGCACGCCGGTACCGAAGTCCGGCTGCAGCATCACCAGCCCGGTCGGCACGCCGATGATCACCATCGCCACCAGCACCGTGTTGAAGCGCGGCGGCAGCGGCATCTTGTGCAGGTACCAGGCCACCATCATCGGCAGGCTGACCTTCAGCAGTTCGGCCGGCTGCAGGTAGAAGAACTTGAGGTCCAGCCACTGCCGGCCGTATTTTCCCGTTCCCAGCGCGAACACCGCCAGCAACGGGATCATCGAGATGGCGTAGATCAGTGGCGTGGCCGAGCGGATGCGCAGGATCGGCGCCCGCGAAATGCCCCACATCGCCGCCAGACCCACGGCAAAACGCACGCCCTGCGCCATCACCAGGCCATCGCCGCCAGCACTCTTCAACGTCGCCAGGCCGATCACCATCAGCGCGCCCAAGGCCAGGCACAGCAGCCAGTCGAGGCTGCTGAAGAACCGCTGCAGCATTTCCCCGGCCCAGCGCAGGAAGGCGCTCATCGGCTGGCCTCCGCCGCGACGGTCGGGCGAGGACCGACGGGCACCGCCGCAGCAGATGGCGAACCCGGAACCGGTGCCGGCGCCGGTGGCGGGGCGGGCATGCCGATCAGCACCGGGTGCTCGCCCAGCTCGGCGGCGGCGGCATCGCCGGCCGGGCGCGCGTTCACGTCCTCATTGTCGAAGGCGGTGATGCCGATGGCGGTGGTGCCGCGTTCGCTGTCCAGCGGCTGCATGCCTTCAGGCATCTTGCCCAGCAGCCAGGCATCGAAAATCTTGCGCGCGATCGGTGCAGCCGCCGCACCGCCGTAACCGCCGCCTTCCACGGCGATGGCAAGCGCAATCACCGGCTGCTCGGCCGGCGCGAAGCCGACGAACAGCGCACGGTGGCGCAGGTGCATCGGCAGGCTTCTGGGATTGACCGCGGCCGTGCCCTTGCGGCTGACGACCTGTGCCGTGCCTGTCTTGCCCGCCATCGTGTACGGCGCGCCGGCCGCCATGCGCGCTGCGCTGCCGCCGGGGAGCATGGTGGCCATCATGCCTTCGCGCACCGCCTGCAGGTTGTTCGGGTTGGGGCTGACCGGCTTGCTCGGGCCGGGCTCCGCCGCCACCCAGTCGCTGTCGAAACCAGCACGCTGCTGCATCACCAGATGCGGCGTGCGCAGCTGGCCATTGGCCAGGCCGCTGACACCACGGGCCAGCTGCAGCGGGGTGACCTTCCAGTCGCCCTGGCCGATGCTGATGTTCACCGTGTCGCCGGGATACCAGGCTTCCTTGCGGCTCTTCCGCTTGTAGGCCGGCGACGGCAGGATGCCGGAGATCTCACCGGTCAGATCGATGCCGGTCGGCTGGCCGAAGCCGTAGTACTCCATGTAATGGTCGAACCGCTCGATGCCCAGGTCCAATGCCAGCCGGTAGTAATACGTATTGACCGACTGCGCGATGGACTTGCGCAGATCGGTCCAGCCGTGACCGCCACGATGTGAATCACCCCAGCCACGCGAGGTGCCCGGCAGGTAGAACATGCCGGTCGACAGCACCTTGTCCTCGGGACGGCGAACGCCCGAATCGAGGCCGGCCAGGCCGATCAGCGGCTTCAGGGTCGAACCGGGGGCAACGCCGCCGAGTACCAGGCGATTGAACTGCGGGCGCGACGGGTTGTCGTTCAGCGCCTTGAAATCGGCATGCGAGATGCCGTTGACGAACAGGTTCGGGTCGTAGGACGGCAGGCTGACCATCGCCAGCACTTCACCGGTACGCGGGTCCATCGCCACGGCCGAACCTTCCTGATCACCGAAGGCAGCCACCATCGCCCGCTGCAGGTCGGCGTCGATCGACAGCCGCAGGTCGGCGCCGGATTGCGCAGCGACACGGCCGATGGTGCGGATCGCGCGGCCCTGCACGTTGGTCTCGACCTGCTCGTAGCCGACCTTGCCGCGCAGTTCCTGCTCGTAATAGCGCTCCAGGCCGGACTTGCCGATGTGGGTCAATGCGGCGTTGCCCTCGCCGAGGATCTCCAGATCCTTGTCGTCGACCCGGCCAACGTAACCGATGATGTGCGCGAACAGGTCGCCATAGGGATAGCGACGGGTCAGGTAGGGTTCCAGCTCGACGCCGGGAAAGCGCCAGCGGTCCACCGCGAAGCGCGCCATTTCCTCATCGCTCATTCGCAGCTTCAGCGTGACCGGCAGGAACTTGCGGCGCGCCTTGCGCGACTTGTTGAACGCTTCCAGTTCTTCCGGGCTGATCTGGATGATCTTCGCCAGCCCTTCCAGGGTGGCATCCATGTCCTTGACCTTGTCCGGGGTCACATCCAGGCGGAACGCCGGCACGTTCTCGGCCAGCAACCGACCATTGCGGTCATAGATCATGCCCCGCCCGGGCACCACCGGCCGCGGCTTGATGCGGTTTGCTTCGGATCGGGTGGCGTAGATGTCGTGGTCCAGCACCTGCAGCTTGAAGTACCAGCCGCCCAGGCCCAGCAGGCAGACCAGCACCCCGAAGAAGCCCAGCGCCGCGCGACGCCGGAACTGTTCGGCTTCGGCGTGCGGATTCTTGACCTGGCGACGCGGCAACATGGCTCAGCGCCCGCGCTTGCCGAAGCGCACTGCGTCCAGCAGCACGAACACCAGCGGCCACAGGCCCATGCCGAGCAGGGGTGCCCACCAGTACGACCACGGCAGGGTCGGCTCGCCCACCAGGATATGGACCAGCGCGCTGACGATGCGATCGTTGAACAGCAGGCCGCCGATGGCCAGCATCTGCTGCGACATCGGGAAGAAGCGGATGCGCGCGCGGAAGCGCTGCAGGATGAAGGCCAGCATCACCAGGCGCAGCGCCTGTTCGCCCAGCACCCCGCCGTACAGCAGGTCGGCGACGACGCCGCTGGCGAAGGCGATGCCGAGGCCGACGCGCTCCGGCGCTTCGATCACCCAGTAGGCCAGAACCAGTGCCAGCCAATATGGACGCAGCGGCTGCAGCAGCGCCGGCAACGGCAGCAGGCCCAGCAGCAGGGCCACCACCAGGCTGGCCGGCAGCACCCAGCGGTTGTCGCGAAGGCGGCTCATCGCTGCGCCTCCGGCTGCGGTTGGGTGGGCTGCGGTTGCGTTTGCTGCGGTTGCCGGCCAGCGGCCGGCACTACCGGGGAGGGCTGCGTCGTCGAAGGCGCGAGGCCCGACGGGCTCGTCGCAGACGAGGACGGCTGCCGGCCAGCGGCCGGCACTACCGGGGTAGCCTGCGTTGCTGCAGGCGCGGTGCCGGTCGGCAGCGCTGTGGCATCGGCCGGGCCACCGGGAGCGGCCTGTTCCATCTGCAGGCGCAGGTTCGGCGGAATGCGGATCGCAGCGCCAGGGCGCAGCAGCAGCACGTCGCGGCCACGATCGAGCTGCGCGGCCGGTTTCAGTTCGCCCACCAGGAAGGCATGGGTATCGTCCGGGCGCAGCCCGGTGATGGTGCCGACCGGGAATCCGGCCGGGAAGCGGCCACCGAGACCGGAGGTGACGATCTCATCGCCCACTTCCACGCCGGCACTGAGCGGGATGTCGCGCAGTTCCAGCTTGTCGCCGCGGCCGTAGACGATCAGGCGCACGCCATTGCGGGCCACGGTCACCGGCACCGCGTGGTCGGGGTCGGTCAGCAACAGCACGGTAGAGCTGCCCGCGGTCACGCTGATCACCTGGCCCATCAGGCCGCCGGAATCGATCACCGCCTGGCCGACGTGCACGCCTTCGCGGCTGCCAGCGTCCAGTACCAGACGCTGTTTGACCGGGTCCAGGTCGATGTCCAGGATCGGCGCCAGCTGTACGTCCAGGCCACTGCGCTCGGCCACGTTCAGCAGTTCGCGCAGCTGGGCGTTGTCCAGCGCGGCGGTCTGCAGACGGGTCAGGCGGGCGTTGGCCAGCAGCAGCTGGTTGCGCAGCTCGCGGTTCTCGGTCACCAGCTGGCCGTGGCTGGCGGCGGTATCCCGCACCTGCCCGCCGAGCTTGCCGGGCAGGCCGGCCAGGGCCCACACCGGCTGCACCAGGCTGTTGGCCTGCTCGCGCAGACGCGCCAGCCAGCCAGCCTGGTCGTCGAGGACGATCAGGGTGATTGCCAGTGCGAGATAGGCCAGCAGCCGCAGCGGGCTGGCGGCATCACCGGATCGGGAAGCGACGGGAGGTCCGGCGTAGGGCGGCACGGCAGCGATTCAACTGGCAGAAGGCGGAAGGGAAACACGCGGGCGCCCCGCCGGTGCCGACCTGCCGATGTGGCGGGCCGCACCCCGGAGGGGCGCTGCGGGCGCAGGCAGCCGGGACGGCTTATTCCGGCGCAAAGAACTCGTTGCCGTGCATGTCGACCAGTTCCAGCGCACGACCGCCACCGCGGGCCACGCAGGTCAGCGGGTCGTCAGCCACCTGCACGTGCAGACCGGTCTCCTCGGAAATCAGGCGGTCCATGTCGCGCAGCAGGGCGCCACCACCGGTCAGCACGATGCCGCGCTCGGCGACGTCGGCGCACAGTTCCGGCGGGGTCTGTTCCAGTGCCAGCTTGACCGCACTGACAATGCCCGACAGCGGCTCGTGCAGCGCTTCAAGCACTTCGTTGGAGCTGATCTTGATCATCTTCGGCACGCCCTCGGCGAGGTTGCGGCCGGAGATTTCCATCTCGATCGCCTCCGCCTGCGGGTAGGCACAGCCCAGCTCGACCTTGATGCGCTCGGCGGTGGCTTCACCGATCAGCATGCCGTGGTTGCGGCGCACGTAGTTGGTGATCGATTCGTCGAAGCGGTCGCCGCCGATGCGCACCGAGGCGGAATAGACGATGCCGTTGAGCGAGATCACCGCCACTTCAGTGGTGCCGCCGCCGATATCGATGACCATCGAGCCACGGGCCTCGGTGACCGGCATGCCGGCACCGATCGCGGCCGCCATCGGCTCTTCGATCAGGAACACGTCACGGGCACCGGCCTCCTCGGCCGATTCCTTGATGGCGCGGCGCTCGACCTGGGTCGAGCCGGCCGGCACGCAGACCAGCACGCGCGGGCTCGGGCGCAGGAAGCGCGACTTGTGCACCTTCTTGATGAAGTGCTTGAGCATCGCCTCGGTGTAGGTGAAGTCGGCGATGACGCCATCCTTCATCGGGCGGATGGTGGTGATGTGGCCCGGGGTACGGCCGAGCATCTGCTTGGCCTCGGCGCCAACGGCTGCCACCGACCGGGTACCACCAATGGCGCGATCCTGGCGCACCGCGACCACGGACGGCTCGTTCAGCACGATTCCCTGCCCACGCACATAGATGAGGGTGTTGGCCGTGCCCAGGTCGATGGACAGGTCATTGGAGAACATGCCGCGCAGTTTCTTGAACATCTGGGAGTTGATCCTGAGGGGTGTCGCGCCCAACGCGGGATGGCGAAAAAATGGGCAGAAATCGAGGTCGACAAGCCTAGCAACCTGCCTGCCGCCGAGCAAGGAGAAAACTAGCTGAACCCGCGCCTTCACAGGCTTTCGGCCTGATCGGGCATCACCCGGTTCTGGCCCTGAGCGGCACCAGCGGGTAACCTTTGCGCCGTCGGGCGCCCAAGGGCGCCGTTTGCTTGCCTGCCGAAGTGGGCCGGCCCACCCCAAAATTCACCGCATAGGCTTACATCGATGTCCGCTCTGATCTGTGGTTCTCTTGCCTTCGACACCATCATGGTGTTCCCGGACCAGTTCAAGAATCACATCCTGCCGGACAAGGTGCACATCCTGAACGTGTCGTTCCTGGTGCCGCGCATGCGCCGCGAATTCGGCGGCTGCGCCGGCAACATCGCCTACAACCTGCACCTGCTGGGTGGCGATCCGATCCCGATGGGCACGGTGGGTTCGGACTTCGGCCCGTACCGCGAGCACTTCGATGCCCTGGGCATCGACCTCACCCGCGTGCGCGTGATCGATGAGCTGTTCACCCCGCAGGCGTTCATCACCACCGACCACGACAACAACCAGATCACCGCCTTCCACCCGGGCGCGATGATGCGTTCCTACGAAAACCACGTGCGCGACGTGCCGGGCGTCAGCCTGGGCCTGGTCGGCCCGGACGGCCGCGAAGGCATGATCCAGAACGCGCTGGAATTCCACGAAGACGGCGTGCCGTTCATCTTCGACCCGGGCCAGGCCATGCCGCTGTTCAACGGCCCGGAACTGCGCGAGTTCATCGAGCAGGCCGATTACGTGGTGGTCAACGACTATGAGTCGAACCTGCTGCAGGAACGCACCGGCTGGAACGAAAAAGAGATCGTCAGCCGGGTCAAGGCCTACATCACCACCCGCGGCCCGAAGGGCGCAGTGATCCACACCCCGGAAAAGAGCTACGACATCCCGCCGGCGCACGAGCGTCGCGTGGTCGACCCGACTGGCTGTGGCGACGCGTTCCGCGCCGGCCTGATCTACGGCATCCAGAAGGGCTTCGACTGGCTGACCATCGGCCGCATGGGCAACCTGATGGGCGCGCTGAAGGTCGAGCACCCGGGCACCCAGAACCAGCGCTTCACCTTCGATGAGTTCAACGAGCAGTTCAAGCAGCAGTTCGGTTACGCGTTGAACGCGTAAACGAACTGCCCGCGCATTTCTCCTTATCCCCGCGCCTTCGGCGCGCCCCCTTGAACAACAAGGGGGCTGTCCACCCGAGGCGCTATCGGGAATGCTTCTGGCGGGAATGCCTCTGGTAGGTGTCGACCTTGGTCGACACTGCCGGCCAGCGGCCGGCACCGCATCGCCGCCCCGCCCTTCCGGCTCAGGGCTTGGCCTTCTCCGGCAAGCGGTACAGCTCTTTTTCGTAGGCCAACGTGCCCCACATCGCGTAGGCATGTGCGCGCCGTGCCAGTTCCGGCCGCAGCGGCTGCGGCTGCAGCTGGTCGCTGGCCGGGTCGTAGCGGAAGCCCTGCGCGGGCTTGTCCGGCTGCAGGATGGCCACATCGTTGCCCTCCATCCACGCCAGATTGCGGTCGTACTGCATCAGCGCGCGTCCGGGCTGCAGCCGCTGCAGGTCGGTCAGGTCCTGTCCAACCGTGGGGGTGGCATCGGCAATGCCCAGCAGCGACAGCAGCGTGGGCGGCAGATCGATCTGGCTGACGATGCGGGTATCGCGGCGCGCCTCGATGCCACCGCCTAGGATCAACCCGGGAATATGGAAGTTGCCGATCGGCACCATGTTCTTGCCGAACACCCGCGAATCATGGTCGGCCACCACCAGGAACACGGTGTCCTCCCAGTACGGTGAGGCCATCGCCTTGCGGAAGAACTCGCCCAGCGCGTAGTCCGCGTACTTGGCGGCGTTGTCGCGGGTCTGCTTCGGTTGCTCGTACAGGTCGATTCGGCCGTCCGGGAACTCGAAGGGATCGTGGTTGCTGGAGGTGAACACCAGGCCGAAGAACGGCGTGCCCTGCGCTTTCAGCTGCCGGAACTGCTGGTCGGCGCGAGCGAACAGATCCTCGTCCGACGCGCCCCAGGAGCCGACGAAGGCCGGCTTGCGGTAATCCTTGCGGTCCACGATGCGGTTGAAGCCGTTGGCGAGGAAGAACTCGCGCATGTTGTCGAAGTGGCTTTCGCCACCGTAGTAGAAGCCGGTGTCGTAGCCATGCCGCCCCAGCACATCGGCCAAAGTGAAAAAGCGCTGGCGGCTGGCGGGCAGCTTGACCACCGATTCGGCCGGGGTCGGCGGGAACCCGGTCAGTACCGCCTCGATGCCGCGGACCGAACGTGTGCCGGTGGCATACAGCCGCTCGAACGCCCAACCCTGTGTGCTCAGGCGGTCGTAGTTGGGTGACAACGGGCGTCCGCCCAGACTGCCGATGAACTGCGCGCCCAGGCTTTCTTCCAGCACGATCACCAGATTGCGCGGCTTGCCCTGATACTGCGGCGGACGCAGCGCCAGGCTCGGCAATGCGTCGGAGACGTACGCCGATACCGGCAGGCCGCTGCTGGCGCGCAGTTCGCTGACCACCTCGGCAAGCGGCAGGTCACCGTAGACGCGAGAGGTTTCGCTGCGGGTCGCCAGTTGCCGCGCGGCATAACCGACGGTGTACAGCGAATTCAGCGGCAAGGCGTTGATGGTCGGGTCGGTGGAGAACGCCACCAGCGCCGGATTCAAGGGACGATGACCCAGGCTTGAACGCACGCCCAGCGCAGCCAGCAGCAGCACCAGCAACGCCAAGGGCAGCCGCCACAGCCATCCGGCTTCGACTGCGCCTCGCGGGCTGTTGCCAACCCAGCGCCGCGACCCGCGAAGCAATGCCCAGAACAGCACGATCACTGCGGCAACTTCGATCACCACGGCCAGCAGATGACCGCGCAGCAGCGTCATCCCGACTTCTTCGGGATAGATCAGATATTCCAGGAACAGGCGATTGGGGCGCAGGCCGTACTCGGCCATGAAGCTCGGCGTGGCCAGTTCCATGAACACCAGCAGCACGCTCGCCAGGATCAGCCACCACCGCAGCAGGTGCCGCCAGGCGCGGCCAAGCCGCCCGTCCACCGGCAGCAGCAGCGCCAACACCGCCGGGATGCCGTACAGCAGGCACAGGGTCGACACATCCACCCGCAGCCCCTGCAGGAACACCGTGGCCCAGCCGTCAGCAGCACTGACCCGCGCGGCGTGCCACAGCGCCAACCCCAGTCGCGACAACGACAGGGCTACCAGGCCAAACAGGAAGAAGGCGGCAATCGGACACAGACGCCGGTACAGCGACACCCACACAGCTCGGAGCATGAAAGGAATCCAGAAATGGAGCAAAGGACACCCATGCCCCATCCTTGGCAGCGGGCCACACCGGACAACGTGTTACCCGACACAACCACCAGCGCAGCGAAACTCCCGCCGGTACCTTCAACGCTCACCGCGGCTTCGATCAGACCGCGGCAGTGAGCGGCGATGGTTCCCCAACCGCCTCCGCTTCAGCCCCCGCCGGGCATTCGAAGAACGCCCAGCCGGCCCCGCACAATACACTGTGATGACAGTCGAGAGTTGGCCGCCGGCGCGGCCCTCAGGTTCCCGCCACCGCGCGTACAGCGGGCCGCGCTAGCCTCGCCAGCGCCCCAGTACCGCCGCGCAATCGGCCAGATGCCAACAGGCCATGCCCGGCCACGGGTTGTCCGGAGCGTTGACCAGCAGCGTGCGGCTGCCCGCCGCGCGGCCGCATTCGAGATCGAAGCGGTAATCGCCCACCATCACCACCTGCGCGGGCTCAACCTGCCAGCGCTGCTGGAAGTACTGCAGCCCGGCCGGTGAGGGTTTCGGCTCGGCCTCGTCGCGGCCGATGATGTCGTCTTCGGCAAAGACGTCGCCCAGCCCGATCGCCTGCAGGGTGACCTGCGCCAGGCTGCGCACGTTGCGGGTCAGGATGCCCAGCCGGCAGCCGGCGCCTTGCAGCGCGCGTACCAGCGCCACCGCTCCCGTTGCCGGCTGGGAAGCAGCGGCCAGCGCACGCTCGTGCGCCAGCAGCCAAGCGTGCTTGGCGCTGGCCTCTGCGGCCGGCAACCCGGCCAGGTGGGTGAGGATGTCATCCTCCTGCGGAATCGCCAGTTCGCGCTTGATCCGCGCGAAATCATGCACCGCCACGGTCAGCGTGCCATCCATGTCGAACACCCAGTGGCGGATCGCCGACAGCGACGACGCAGCCGCCGGTTCCTGCACGGTCAATGCCACCACGCCGGCATGCGGCTGGCATCCACGCCACCGGTCTCGAACACGGCCGTGCGCGTGCCACCGGCCTTGACCGGGAACTCGATGCTGATCGACTTGCCTTTGGCTGCCAGCTTCCACAACGCCTTCTGGTCGGTGATGAACATGGCGATCGCCTCGTCGGTCTTCGGCCGCCAGGCCGCCATGGAGATCGGCTTGCCACCGTCCACCGTGACCTTCACCGTGCACTGCGGGCAGCGGAAATCGCCGGCCTGCAGCACCAGGTAGGCATGACGCTTCCATTCGGGATGGTCGCGGAACACCAGCTGCACCGGCTTGGCGCCGCTGCCATCCACATCCACCCGCTCCTTGCTGAAGATCTGCGCCGACACCTGGTTGCCCTTGCTGCCGACCGGAATCTGGTTGTACTGCCACAGCGCCTGCATGCGGCGCAGATCGCGCGCGGCATCGCCCTTGGCCTTGACCTCGTCGAAGCCGGCGGCGATGCGCTCGGCGGCGGCCGTGTCCTTGTACTGGTCCAGCAGCGAGGCACCGTGCAGGCGCGCGCGCTCCCAGTCCTGCGCGGCCACCGCCATGTCGTACTGCTTGACCACGTCCTCGGCCTTGGCTTCCTTCTGCGCCTGCACGGCGGCCGCAGCGGCCTCCTGCGCCTTGCGTTCTTCCTCGGGATTGCTGCAGGCGGCCAGGGCCAGGGTGCAGGCGGTGAGCAGGATCAGTCGTTTCATGGCGGAGTCCTTTACGGGTGCATCCCGATTCTATCGGCAGCGAAAAGCGGATACAGCAACGGCGGGTTTCCCCGCCGTTGCTGGTAAAGCAGTATCAGGTTGCCGGCCAGCGGCCGGCACTACCGTTTACTTGGCTTCAGCCTTGGCCAGCATGTCCTGCACCGAGGCGGTGGTGATCGGGTGGTAGCCCGGCTTGGCCTTCTCGAAGGCCTGCTTGGCCAGCTCCAGACCCTTCGGGGTCTTCACCAGTTCGGCGTAGATCGGCATGATCAGCTTGCGACGGCCGACACGCTCGATGAACGCAGCGGCCGCTTCATTGGCCTGCTCGTAGCCGCTGCGGATGGTCAGCGGGTACCAGCGCATGGCGATCTCGCCATTCGGGGTGCCGGTGAAGTGGAACGCCTTGTCCAGCGTGGCCAGCTTGTCCAGCGGCTGGGTGGCGCCCAGGCCGTCGATGAAGCGGACCCATTCCTGGGTGCTCCACTCGGCTATCACCTGGCTGCTCGGCACGGTGCCGGCGCTGGCGAAGGCGATGCGCGCGGTATCGACGCTGCTGAAATTGCGCGACTGCGCCTTGGCTGCGAACGCCGGAATGCCCGGCTCGTCCAGCCACGCCTTCAGTTCGGCCTCGGTCACCGCCGACGGATTCTTCGGCAGCAGGTTCTTCTTCAGGTACTCGACGAACTGGTCGGTGTTGGCGCTCTGGAAGGCGTGGTCATCGAACCAGCCGCGCAGGAACGGGTCGAAGGTTTCGCGGCCGAAACGCTGTTCCAGGAATTCCAGGAACCACGAACCCTTGACGTAGGCCACCTGGCTCAGGGCTTCGTCCGGGTCACGCTCGTTCAGCGGCGGCAGCGCCAGCGCCTGGTCGGCCGGGCTCATGTCCTTCACTTCGGCCAGCAGATCGGTCTGGTCGATCTGCTTTTCCATCTCGGCCATCTCCTTGCCGTACAGGGCCTCGGTAATGCGGCCCTGGACGTAGGTGGTGAAGCCTTCATTGAGCCAGATGTCCTTCCAGCTGGCATTGGTCACCAGGTTGCCCGACCAGCTGTGCGCCAGTTCATGGGCGACCAGCGAGACCAGCGACTTGTCGCCGACGATCACGGTCGGCGTGGCGAAGGTCAGGCGCGGGTTTTCCATGCCACCGAACGGGAACGACGGCGGCAGCACCAGCATGTCGTAGCGGCCCCAGCGGTATTCGCCGTACAGCTTCTCGGCGGCACCGATCATCTTCTCGGTGTCTTCGAATTCCTTGGCGGCCTTGTTGACCATGGTCGGCTCGGCCCAGACGCCGGAGCGGCCGGAGATCGGCTCGAACACCAGGTCGCCGGCGGCGATGGCCAGCAGGTAGGACGGAATCGGCTGCGGCATCTTGAAGGTGTAGTCACCGTCACGCGCGGCCTTGGGATCGTTGTCGGCGCTCATCAGCACCATCACATCCGGGCGCGAGACCACGTGCGCGCTGTAGGTGAAGCGCACGCTGGGGGTGTCCTGCAGCGGTACCCAGGAACGGGCGTGGATCGCCTGCGACTGGCTGAACATGAAGGGCAGCTTCTTGCCCTCGGTCATCGACGGCGCCAGCCACTGCAGGCCCGAAGCAGTCGGTGCGGTGTGGTAGGTCACTTCGACCTTGGCCGGCTGTTGCGGGGTTTCGATGGTCAGCTTGCTGCCGAACACCTTGTCGGCCGGGGCCAGCACGAACTGCAGCGGGCTGCGCGCGCCGTCAGCGGCGATCGCTTCGACCTTGGCGATGCTCAGCTCGCGGGTGTCCAGCACCAGCTGCTTGGCGTCCTTCTGCTTCCATTCCAGGGTGTAGGTGGCGGTGCCGCCGATCTGCTTCTGGTCGAAGTCCAGCTTCAGGTCCAGCGCGATGTCCTTGACGACGACCTTGTCCGGCTCGGCGTACGAGCTTTCATCGTGGCTGCGGTTTTCGGCGTTCACGGGGGCGGCGGGAGCCTTCTGGGCAGTCGGGGTGGCGGCGGGTGCGGCCGCCTCCTGGGAGCAGCCGGCGGCCAGGGCCACGGCCAGCGGAAGGAGCATCAGCGGATTGCGCATGAATCGGGACCGTTACGGGGAACAAACCCCAATGGTACCTCTCCCCCGACCGGGAAGCGTTGCGCGGTGCGGGGTAATGGCCGGCCCCGCGATGGCCCGGCAGGTGCCAACCTTGGTTGGCACGGACCTGTCAGCGCTCGCGGACGGGCGTGTGCCAACCAAGGTTGGCACCTACCAGGACCGTGCCGGGACGTTGCGTGGTAGCGCCGGGCCATGCCCGGCGACCGTCAAGGCTTACAGCTTGTAGCCGGAGTGGATCGAGACGATGCCGCCGGTCAGGTTCTTGTAGTGGCAGCGCTCGAAGCCGGCCTGCCCCATCATCGCCTTCAGTTCTTCCTGCGGCGGATGCTTGCGGATGCTCTCGGCCAGGTACTGGTAGCTGTCCGAATCGTTGGCGAACAGCTTGCCCAGCTTCGGCAGGATCTTGAACGAGTGGAAGTCGTAGATCGGCTTGAACCAGTCCGCGGTGACTTCGGAGAACTCCAGCACACGGGCCTGGCCGCCCACCTTCAGCACGCGGAACATCTCGCGCAGGCCGGCGTCCTTGTCGGTCACGTTGCGCAGACCAAAGGCGATGGTCACCAGGTCGAAGCTGTTGTCCGGGAACGGCAGGGCTTCGGCATTGCATTGCACGTAGTCCAGGCCGAGCACCAGCCCGCGGTTGGTCAGGCGGTCACGGCCGACCGACAGCATGCCGGCGTTGATGTCGCCCAGCACCACCGAACCCTCGGCGCCGACCCGCTCCTTCAGCAGCGCGGCGATATCGCCGGTGCCACCGGCCAGGTCGAGCACGCGGTCGCCCGGCTTCACCTGCGCGGTGGCGACGTAGTAGCGCTTCCATGCCCGGTGCACGCCCATGCTCATCAGGTCGTTCATCAGGTCGTAGTTGCGCGCGACCGACGTGAACACCTGGCCGACCAGCTTCTGCTTGTCCTTGGCGTCAACGTCGCGGAACCCGAAATGGGTGGTACCGGATTTGTAGGGGGATTCGCTCATGCCCCCGATTATCGCACCGCCGGGCCCCTGCGGGGAACGCTGGCCGTATCATGGCGCCCCACGACCTACCGGAGCCCCGCATGATCACCACGCCCGACTACCAGGCCCTGCTGCAGACCGCCATTGCCGAAGCCCGCCAGGGCCTGGCCGAAGGCGGTGTGCCGATCGGCGCGGCGCTGTACCACAACGACGGCCGCCTGCTCGGCTGCGGCCACAACCGCCGCGTGCAGGAAGGCGACCCGTCCGTACATGGCGAGACCGACGCCTTCCGCAAGGCCGGCCGCCAGCGCCGCTACCAGGACACCATCATGGTCACGACCCTGGCTCCCTGCTGGTACTGCTCGGGCCTGGTGCGGCAGTTCAACATCGGCACGGTGGTGGTCGGCGAATCGCGTACGTTCCAGGGCGGCATCGACTGGCTGCGCGAAAACGGCGTCAACGTGATCGACCTGGACAGCCAGGAATGCGTGGACCTGCTGGGCGGTTTCATTGCGCAACATCCGGAAATCTGGAACGAAGACATCGGCGAATGAGCATCCGCCACTGCTGATGAGTCCGCCTTGATGAACGCTTCAGTGCCGGCACAGCCTTGTGCCGGCAGCGTCTTCCCGCTTCAACGTGAACTGCTGCGCAGTCAGCTGCGTGCAGTCAACACGCGCCACTAACATCCTGCTGCGCAGCCACGTCTAGGGTGGAACGCAACCGGGCCCCCTGCCCCGGGTTGGAGCCGATCATGCAAGCGCATGCCGTACGTCCTCGCAGTGACCCGGCCCTGGCCGCGATCTGGAGCCGACTGCAGCAGCAATACGCACTGCACCAGCGCAGTGCCCCGTTCTGGAGCGCCTACCAGGACATGCAGCAGGATCTGCTGCACGACCATCCCCGCGACCTGGTGCGCCTGTGCAATGCGATGGCCGCCATGGCCGAACGCCTGGGTGCGGTTGAACACGCACAGCTGCTGCGCCATCGCCACGCTGGCTGCACATCACGCTGACGCGGCATGCACCGCCGCCCGGGCCACACTGTAATGGGCCCCCACTCCCTTCACCTCCAACCGATTGGATCGTCATGCACGCTGAAGTTCCCGCCATTCCCCCTGTCATCAATGTCGATGCGGAGCTGGATTACTGGCGCCGCCAGCACGCCGATGGCGCACTCGCGCACACCTCGTTCGGCACCTATGTACCGTGGATCAAGTTCGCCTGTGATTCGCTGATCACCCAACCACGCGCCAGCAATGCCCAGCGCGATGAGCTGTTCCAGACCCAGTACGCCCTGCAGATCATGCCGCGCCTGAGTGAAGCGCAGGCCCGCGAATTCGTCGAACGCTGCTGGCAGCACGTCTACCTGGCCAGCCCGGTACGCAGCCAGGAAGCACCGCGCCTGCGCGCCTGAGCCACGCGTTCGACTGCACGGCACCTGCACGGCCATGTGTCGATGATCGTCGCCATTCCCGTGGAACGATGACGATGAGCGCAAGGAACCTGTTCAATACGATCGCCAAGAAGGCCGCGGCCGCCACCGGCTCGCCGTGGACCTTCCTGGCCGCAGTATCGATCGTCGTGCTGTGGGGCATCAGTGGCCCGATATTCAAGTTCAACGACACCTGGCAGCTGGTGATCAACACCGGCACCACCATCATCACCTTCCTGATGGTGTTCCTGATCCAGCACACGCAGAACTCGGACACCGCGGCGATGCAGATCAAGCTGGACGAGCTGATCCGCGCCACCGCCGAGGCCAACAACGAGCTGCTGGACCTGGAAGAGCTGGACGAAGAGCGTCTGGAAGAGATCCGCGCCGAGTACGAAAGGATGGCGCGCGAAGCCGGCGATGCATTGACGCGGGTACGCGCCTGCCGCACCGAGCGGCGCGACGACGAAGCGGTGTAGCCCTGCTCATTGACCGGTAGCGCCGGCCGCTGGCCGGCAACTGCACGATCCCTGTTGATCCCGTGCGTTGACGGCCAGCGGCCGGCACTACCGGTCTGCGCGCTTACCCGCGCTCGTGCCAGCCGCCGCCCAGCACCTTGTACAGCGTGATGCGATTGGACTGCTGCGCCAGCTGTGTCTGCAGCTGACTCTGCTGCGCGTTGTAGGCGGTACGACGTGCATCCAGCAGGGTGACGAAGCTGTCCAGGCCAGCGTCATAGCGCGCCTGCGACAAGCGGTTGGCCTGCTCGGCCGCTTCCACCAGGCGCTGCTGCGAGGCTGCCTGCTCATCCAGGCTGACATTCAACGCCAGCGCATCGGCGGTTTCGCGGAAACCGCTCTGGATCGATTTTTCGTACTGCGCCAGCGCGATATCGCGGTCGGCGTTGGCCACCGCCAGGTTCGCGCGCAGCTTGCCGCCCTGGAAGATCGGCAAGGTGATCTTCGGCAGGAAGCTCCACATCCGCGTACCGCTGTCGAACAGGCCGGACAATTCACCCGAGCCACTGCCGATGCTGCCGGTCAGCGAGATGCTGGGGAAGAACGCAGCGCGCGCGGCACCGATGTTGGCATTGGCCGCCAGCAACTGATGTTCCGCCGCCATGATGTCCGGGCGCTGCAGCAGCACGTCGCTGGGCAGGCCGGCCGGCGGCGGCGCCAGCGCAAGCACCTGCGGCGCGATGCTGTCCGGCAGCAACGCCGGATCCAACTGGCCACCGGCCAGCAGCGCCAGCGCATTGCGGTCCTGCGCCAGCTGCCCACGCAGGCGTGCGGCATCGGTGCGCGCGGTTTCGACCAAGGTGCGGGTCTGGGTCAGTTCCAGCGCCGAACTGCCACCGCGCTCATGGCGTGCTTCGGCCAGGCGCAGCGAATCCTCATAGGTTTTCACCGTTGCCTCGGCGATCGCCAGACGCTGCTGGTCGGCGCCGTAGGTCAACCAGGCGGTGGCGGTCTCGGCCACCAGGCTCAGCTGCGCGTTGCGGCGGTTGGCGGCTACAGCGAAGTACTGCTGCAGCGCGGCTTCGCTCAGGTTGCGCACGCGGCCGAACAGGTCCAGTTCGAACTCGGCCACGCCGAGGCCCGCGCTGAACTGCTCGGTGACCGGCACGTCGCCACCGCGGCGGTCCATCTGCCCGGTCACGGCCACGCCCGGTACGCGGTCTGCGCGCTGCACGCGATACTGGCCACGCGCCTTTTCGACGTTGAGCACGGCCACGCGCAGGTCGCGGTTGTTGTCCAGCGCCTGGCCGATCACCTGCTGCAGGCGCTCGTCGGTGAAGAAGTCGCGCCAGCCGACCGCGGCTGCATCGGCCACTTCGCCCTGCGCGGCTTCAGCCGGCCACTGCGACGGAATGGCCGGGGCCACTGCGGTGTTCTTCGGCGCCAGGGTGCCGCAGCCGGCAAGCGCCAGTGCCGCAGCGATGGAGAGGAACAGAGATGCACTTTTCATTGGAATGACTTCCATCGGTACTGCCGGATGGCAGGAGGTAGTGCCGGCCGCTGGCCGGCAACCTCATTGGATTCACATCAAGCGAGCAGCAGCTGCCGGCCAGCGGCCGGCACTACCGTTTCGAATCAGCTGGTGGCGTTGCGCTTCTTGAACACGCGCTGCACCACGACGAAGAACAGCGGCACGAAGAACACGCCGAGTACAGTGCCGACCACCATGCCACCGAGCACGCCGGTGCCGATCGCCTGCTTGGCGCCGGAGCCGGCACCGCTGGAGATCGCCAGCGGCAGCACGCCCATGCCGAAGGCCAGCGAGGTCATGATGATCGGGCGCAGACGGTCGCGGACCGCGTGCATCGTCGCTTCGATCAGCCCCGCGCCCTTCTCCAGATGCTCCTTGGCGAACTCGACGATCAGGATCGCGTTCTTGCTGGTCAGGCCTACCGTGGTCAGCATCGCCACCTGGAAATAGATGTCGCGCTCCATGCCACGGAAGGTGTTGGCCAGCACCGCACCGAGAATGCCCAGCGGCGCCACCAGCAGCACCGAGGTCGGCACGCTCCAGCTTTCGTACAAGGCGGCAAGGCACAGGAACACGATCATCAGCGACAGCGTGTACAGCAGCGGCGTCTGCGAGCCCGCCTGGCGTTCCTGATAGGACATCGCCGTCCACTCGACACCGAAGCCCGTCGGCAACTGCTTGGCCAGCTGTTCGATCTCGGCCATGGCATCACCGGACGCCACGCCCGGGGCCGGTTCGCCCTGGATTTCGGTAGCCGACACGCCGTTGTAGCGTTCCAGGCGCGGCGAGCCGTAGTCCCAATGCTTGCTGGCGAAGGCGCTGAACGGAACCATCTCGCCCTTGTCGTTCTTCACCGACCAGAGATCGAAGTCCTCCGGCACCATGCGGAACGGTTGGTCAGCCTGCACGAACACGCGCTTGACGCGACCGCGATCGATGAAGTCATCGATGTACGAGCTGCCCCACGCGGTGGCCAGGGTGGTGTTGACCTGGTCGATCGACAGGCCCAGCGAGCTGGCCTTGGCCACATCGATATCGATGCGGAACTGCGGCGTGTCTTCCTGGCCGTTCGGTCGCACGTTGGCCAGCTTCTTGCTGCCGGCCGCCAAGCCGAGCAGCTGGTTGCGGGCCGCCAACAATGCTTCGTGGCCCTGGCCGCTGTTGTCCTTCAGGAAGAAGGTGTAGCCGGAGGCCGTACCCAGTTCCGGAATGGCCGGCGGCGGGAAGGCAAAGATGAAGGCATCCTTGATCTGCCCCAGCGCGGCCATCGCACGTCCGGTGATCGGCATCACGCCGTTGTCGGCGTCACGATCCTTCCAGTCCTTCAACTTGACGAAGGCCATGCCCGCGTTCTGGCCCATGCCGGCGAAGCTGAAGCCCTGCACCGAGAACACCGATTCGACCGCACCCTTCTCGTTTTCCATGAAGTGCTTTTCGAGCGCGGCGATCGATTCCAGCGTGCGCTCCTGGGTTGCGCCCACCGGCGCCTGCACCAGCGCCATCAGCACGCCCTGGTCTTCGTTGGGCAGGAACGAGCTGGGCAGGCGCACGAACAGCACGCCCATCAGCAGGAACAGCGCGGCCACGATGCCCATGAACCGCCACGGACGGTGCAGGATGCCGCGAACGCCACGCTGGTAGCTCTCGCTGGTGCGGTCGAAGCCACGGTTGAAACCATTGAAGAAGCGACCGGCGAAACCGCGGTGGGCGACATGATGCTCCCCCTTCTTCAGCGGCTTGAGCATGGTCGCGCACAACGCTGGCGTCAGCACGATCGCGACCAGCACCGACAACGCCATCGCCGAGACGATCGTCGCCGAGAACTGCCGGTAGATCACGCCGGTGGAGCCGCTCATGAAGGCCATCGGCACGAACACCGCCGACAGCACCAGGCCGATGCCCACCAGCGCGCCGGTGATCTGGCTCATCGACTTGCGGGTGGCTTCCAGCGGCGACAGGCCCTCTTCGGACATGATGCGCTCGACGTTCTCCACCACCACGATGGCATCGTCCACCAGCAGGCCGATGGCCAGCACCATCGCGAACATGGTCAGCATGTTCACCGAGAAGCCCAGCACCGACAGCACGCCGAAGGTACCCAGCAGCACCACCGGCACGGCGATGGTGGGGATCAGGGTGGCGCGGAAGTTCTGCAGGAACAGGTACATCACCACGAACACCAGCACGATCGCTTCGAGCAGGGTCTGCACCACGCCCTTGATCGACACGCGCACGAACGGGGTGGTGTCGTACGGGATCTCGGCCTTCAGGCCGGCCGGGAAGAAGCCTTCCAGTTCCTTCAGCGTTTCATCGACACCGGCAGCGGTATCCAGCGCGTTGGCGCCGGTGGCCAGGGTGACCGCCAGGCCGCTGGCCGGCTGCCCGTTGTAGCGGGTGACGAAGTCGTACGACTCGGCGCCCAGCTCGACGCGGGCTACATCGCCCAGGCGCAGCTCGGCACCGTCCTGCGCACCGCGCACGATGATGTTGCGGAACTGTTCCGGGGTCTGCAGGCGCGACTGCGCGTTGATGGTGGCATTGAGCTGCTGGCCCTTCACCGACGGCGCACCACCCAACTGGCCGATGGCCACCTGCGCGTTCTGTGCCTTCACCGCAGCGACCACCTCGGGCACCGACATGCCGTAGGTGTGCAGCTTGTTCGGGTCCAGCCAGATGCGCATGGCGTACTTGCCACCGAACACCTGGATGTTGCCCACGCCCGGAACGCGGCTGAGACGGTCCACGACGTTGGAACCGACGTAGTCGGCGATGTCGTTGGCATCCATGCTGCCGTCTTCGGACACGAACGCGATGACGTTCAGGAAGCCCGAGCTGGACTTGGCCACGTTGATGCCCTGCCGCTGCACTTCCTGCGGCAGCAGCGGCATCGCCAGCTGCAGCTTGTTCTGCACCTGCACCTGGGCGATGTCGGGGTTGGTCCCGCTCTCGAAGGTCAGGGTGATGGTGGCCTGGCCGTTGGACGAGCTGTTGGAGGAGAAATAGATCAGGCCATCAAGGCCCTTCATGTTCTGCTCGATGATCTGCGTCACCGAGTCTTCGACCACCTTGGCCGAAGCACCCGGGTAGCTGGCGCTGATTTCCACCGCCGGCGGTGCGACGTTGGGGTACATCGAGATCGGCAGCTTGAACAGGGCCAGGCCGCCGGCGAGCATGATGATGATCGCGATGACCCACGCGAAGATGGGTCGATCGATGAAGAAACGTGCCATGGAGTTCTCCGCTTACTTCGCGCCTGCGGCCGCAGCTGCAGGTTGGGCGGCGGCCGGCTTGGCCGGGGCGGCGCCCTGTTCGGTGGCATTCACGGGCATGCCCGGGCCGATTTTCTGCAGGCCTTCGACGATGACCTTGTCGCCGGCCTTCAGGCCGTCCTCGACCAGCCACTTGTCGCCGACGGTGCGGCTGACCTTGACCGGGCGCACTTCGACCTTGTTGTCCTTGCCGACCACCATTGCACTGGTATCGCCCTTCGGATCGCGGGCGATGCCCTGCATCGGCACCAGCACTGCGTCGCTGCGCACACCGCCGCCGATCACCGCGCGCACGTACATGCCCGGCATCAGCAGACCGTCGGGGTTGTCGACCCTGACCCGCAGCGCGAAGCTGCCGGTGGCCGGATCGACGCTGACTTCGGAGAACTCCAGCGTGCCCTTGTGTTCGAAGGTGCTGCCGTCTTCCATCAGGATGCTGACCGGCGTCTGCTGGTTGTCCTGCAGGCGGCCGGCGGCCAGTTCGCGGCGCAGCTGCAGCAGCTCGGCCGAGGACTGGGTCAGGTCGACGTAGATCGGGTCCAGCTGCTGCACGGTTGCCAGCGCCGTGGCCTGGCCGGCGCTGACCAGCGCGCCCTGGGTGACGCTGGACTTGCCGATGCGGCCGCTGATCGGCGCGGTGATGCGCGCATAGCCGAGGGTCACGTTGGCGGCATCCAGTGAGGCCTTGGCGGCGCCGACATCGGCCTCTGCCTGCTTCTGCGCAGCCACGGCGTTTTCCAGATCCTGCTGGCTGACCGCGTCGACCTTGGCCAGCTCGGTGATGCGCTTGGCGCTCAACCGCGCCGCATTGGCGGTGGCTTCGGCGCGGGCCAGCTGTGCACGCGCACTGTTGGCCTGGGCGCGGTAGCTGGCGTCCTCGATCTGGTACAGCGGCTCGCCGGCCTTGACCATCCCACCCTCGGTGAACAGGCGCTTGGCGACGATGCCATTGACCTGCGGGCGCACTTCGGCCACCAGGAAGGCATTGGTGCGGCCCGGCAGCTCACGGGTCAGCCCGACGGTCTCGGACTTCAGCGTGACCACGCTGACCTGGCCCGGTCCCTGTTCGGGCGCCTGGGGTTGGCCGCCGCAGGCAGCGACGGTGGCAGCGATCGCCAGCGACAACGCGAAGGGTCGGATTCGGCTCAGCAACATGATGGGAATGGCTCTTGAAGGGAGGGATCTCAGCAGGGGCTGACAAGGCGCCCCCTCTCCTTGCTGGAGGGAAGGCCGCACGGACAGCGCCCACCCGGGTGGAGTGGGAGCCAGGACGGGCCTGCCACGCACACGACGGGAATGATGGGAGGGAAATATACATACATGCGCGTTTGTTTGTAAACCGGTACAATTCAGCCACGTTTCACCTGCACTCGTACCCGCTCATGGCCCGTAAGACCAAAGAGGACACCCAGGCAACCCGTGAAGGCATCCTTGATGCCGCCGAAGCCTGTTTCCACGAACACGGTGTGGCCCGGACCACGCTGGAGATGATCGGTGCCCGCGCCGGCTACACCCGCGGCGCCGTGTACTGGCATTTCAAGAACAAGGGCGAGGTGCTGACCGCGATCGTCGAGCGGGTGCACCTGCCCTTCATGCAGGAGCTGGAGCGCACCTCCACCGACCAGCGCGACACGCCGATACATGACCTGCGCGCGGTGATGATCCACTCGTTCATCGAGCTGTCCGAGGACGAGCGCCTGCGCAAGACCATGGAAATCATGCTGCGCAGCGATGCCTCGGCCGACACCAGGGTGCTGACCGAACTGCAGCAGAGCGGCTTCCGCGATGCCCTGGACCGCATGGAACGCGCCCTGCGCCGTGCCCAGGACCTGGGCCAGCTGCGTGACGGCGCCGACCCGAAGATCGCCGCGCGCATGCTGCACGCCACCGTGCTCGGCGTGCTGCACGGGGCGATGGTCGAACCGGACCTGATGGACCTCAAGCGCGACGGCATGCTGGCGCTGGACATGACCCTGGCCGCCTACGTGAAGGAAGGCGTGTTCGTACCGGGTTCGGTGCCGGAGCCGCTGCCGGACCGGTAGGCGCCGACCCTGGTCGGCGGGCCGACCATGGCGCGACGGGCGCGTCCGCGTGCCGACCAAGGTCGGCACCTACCGGAGGCGATCGCCGCAACGAAAAAGGCCGCCTTTCGGCGGCCTTTTCGCATTCCCGGTTACAGGATGTAACGGCTCAGGTCCGGGTCCTGCACCAGTTCACCCAGGTGCGCATCGACATAGGCACTGTCGATGGCCAGGGTTTCACCATCGCGGTCCGGTGCTTCATAGCTGAGCGAATCCAGCAGGCGCTCCAGCACGGTATGCAGGCGGCGCGCACCGATGTTCTCCTGGCGCTCGTTCACCTGGAAGGCGATCTCGGCCAAACGGTCGATGGCATCGGTAGTGAAGCTGACCTTGACGCCTTCGGTAGCCAGCAGCGCTTCGTACTGCTTGGTCAGCGCGGCCTTGGGTTCGGTCAGGATGCGCACGAAATCAGCCTTGCTCAGCGCACCCAGCTCCACGCGGATCGGGAAGCGGCCCTGCAGCTCAGGGATCAGGTCGCTTGGCTTGGCCAGGTGGAACGCGCCCGATGCGATGAACAGGATGTGGTCGGTCTTGATAGTGCCGTACTTGGTGGACACGTTGGAACCTTCCACCAGCGGCAGCAGATCGCGCTGCACGCCTTCGCGCGAGACATCACCGCCACCCACGTTGTCACCTCGCTTGGCGACCTTGTCGATCTCGTCGATGAACACGATGCCGTGCTGCTCGCAGGCTTCGATCGCGGCAGTGCGGATATCGTCCTCGTTGACCAGCTTGCCGGCTTCTTCTTCCTGCAGCAGCGGGCGCGCAGCCTTGATGGTCAGCGTGCGCTTGTGCGCCTTGGCGCCACCACCGAGGTTGGCGAACATGGACTTCAGCTGCTGGCCCATTTCCTCCATGCCCGGGGGGGTCATGATGTCCATGCTGACGTTGGCGGTCAGGTCGAGCTCGATTTCGCGATCGTCCAGTTCGCCGTTGCGCAGCATCTTGCGGAACTTGATGCGGGTCTCGTTGTCCTGCGCCGACGGTTCGTTGCGTGCCGCTTCCGGGTCGAAGCCGATACCACCGCTGCGGCGTGGCAGCAGCGCGTCGAGGATGCGGTCTTCGGCGCGTTCTTCGGCCTGCGTGCGCACGCGCACCTTGGCCTGCTCGCGGTACAGCTTGACGGCGGTATCGGCCAGGTCACGGATGATCTGCTCGACATCCTTGCCGACATAGCCGACTTCGGTGAAGCGGGTCGCTTCGACCTTCACGAACGGCGCGTTGGCCAGCGTGGCCAGGCGGCGCGCGATCTCGGTCTTGCCGACGCCGGTCGGGCCGATCATCAGGATGTTCTTGGGCATGACCTCGTTGCGCAGCTCGGGCTGCAGCTGCATGCGGCGCCAGCGGTTGCGCAGGGCGATGGCGACCGCGCGCTTGGCGTCATGCTGGCCGACGATGTGCCGGTCCAGCTCCTGCACGATCTCGCGCGGGGTCATGGTGGCGGAGGAAACTTCGATCTTGTGCGGCATGGGTGTGCTCACGGATTCAATGTTGGTAGTGCCGGCCGCTGGCCGGCAACCAGGCACGCGTGTCTGGGCTGATCGGGTTGCTGGCCAGCGGCCGGCACTACCCTCACAGCTCTTCGACCACCACGTTGCGGTTGGTGTAGATGCAGATGTCACCGGCGATGTTGATCGCTTCGCTGGCGATGGTGCGTGCGTCCAGTTCGGTGTGCGCCATCAGCGCGCGTGCAGCGGACAGCGCATACGAACCACCGGAACCGATGGCGATGATGCCGTCCTCCGGCTCGATCACGTCGCCGGTGCCGCTGATGATCAGCGAGGTTTCCTTGTCGGCCACCGCCAGCAGGGCTTCGAGCTTGCCGAGGCGGCGCTCGGTGCGCCAATCCTTGGCCAGTTCCACCGCGGCACGCTGCAGCTGGCCATGCTTCTCCAGCTTGGCTTCGAACAGCTCGAACAGGGTGAAGGCATCGGCGGCGGCACCGGCAAAGCCGGCCAGCACCTGGCCATCGCGGCCAAGGCGGCGGACCTTGCGTGCGTTGCCCTTCATCACCGTGTGGCCGAGGGTGACCTGGCCGTCGCCGGCAATGGCCACGTGCTCGCCGCGACGAACGCAGACGATGGTGGTGGCGTGGAAAACGGTGGGATTCTGACTGGGGTCCATGCGGCCTCCGATAGCTGTTCACGGGACATGGGGACAGCCGCCGAAGCGATCAAGCCCGTACCGATAGCTGCCGTTCAGCGCTTGGCATGCGATGGCCGGTCCGGATTGGGTTCAATGCCCCACGCCACGTACCAGTCCTCACCTTGCGTCTCGATCGGGTGCTGGGTGCGGCCCGAGCCGTTGCCACAGGCCAGTGCGTCGGCGGCGCAGTAACGGTCGCAGCCCCAGCAGATGCGCTCGGGGTGCTTGGGACGCAGCGGAATGGGCTTTGCCATGGTCGGCATCTCTTCGTGGCCTGCGGCCACGATGCACCAGTCGCAGCTATGCTGCCCTGACTGAAATCAAGACGGCGCTATTCAGGCTTTCCGCTCTTGTCGCTGCGGCGTTTCGCGCGCGGATGCGCCGCATCGTAGACCTTGGCCAGGTGCTGGAAATCCAGGTGGGTGTAGATCTGCGTGGTGGCGATGTCGGCATGGCCGAGCAGTTCCTGCACACCGCGCAGGTCACCGGAGGATTCCAGGATGTGGCTGGCGAAACTGTGCCGCAGCATGTGCGGGTGCACGTGCTTGAACAGGCCTTGGCGCTGGGCCAGCTGACGGATGCGGATCTGTACCGCGCGCTGGCTGATCGGCCCGTTGCGACCAGGAAAAACCGGTGTGGCGGCACCACCGCCGCTTTCGCTGCGCCAGGTCAGAAGCGCTTCGCGTGCCGGCTTTCCGAACGGGACGCGACGTTGCCGGTTGCCCTTGCCCATCACGTTGACCAGGCCACTGGCGAAATCCAGATCGCGCCAGGTCAGCGCGCAGACTTCGCTCAAGCGCAGGCCGGAGGAATAGAACAGTTCCAGCAGCGCGCGGTCACGACGACCCAGCTCGCCTTCCGGCTCCAGTTCAACCAGCTGCACGGCTTCGTCGGCATCGAGCACCTGCGGTAACCGTCGTGGCGCACGTGGAGCCTTCAGCGTCGCTGCCGGGCTGGCCTCGATACGGCCATGCTTGAGCAGCCAGGCATAGAAGCTGCGGCAGGCCGACAGCCGGCGCTGCAGGCTCTTGGCCGACAGGCCGCGGCGGTGTTCATCGGCAACGAACTGGCGCACCGCGTCGGCATCCAATGCCTCCACGGCCACCCCGCGGGGCTCGGCCCACACCGACAACGCATCCAGGTCGCGGCGATAGGCATCGAGCGTATGCGCCGACATCCGCCGCTCCACCTGCAGGTGCTGCAGGAACGCCTGCACCGCGCTCATCGTCGTCGTGTCCCGCTCAATCCGCGAAGCGCTTGAGCCCGGTCACCAGGGCCTCGCCCATCATCCGCAGGAACAGCGTGCCCATGCCGGGATAGAAGCGGTTCGGATCATGGCTGCCCACCGCGATCAGGCAGACGCCCGGCAACGGCAGCAGCGCGGTGGTCTGCACTTCCTCGCTGCGCGCGCCGTACAGCACGGCGTTCTTGTCGCTCTGCAGGCGGCCACAGATCGGCTCACCATCCTTCAGGCAGTCGCGGAACGGGCCCAGCTGCGCATCATCGGCAGCCAGCACCTGCAGCCATTCGGCCTGCTCCAGTCCGGCCACCGGCGCATGCACGACCAGCCGCACCAGATCGCCGGCGAAGTCTTCCTGCAGCGACGCCGCCATCGCGCGCAGCGTATCGGCGGCGTTGTCCTGCTTCATCAGGGCCAGGGTGAGCTGATGCGTGCGCACCGCCAGCCGCTCGTTGACCTGCGCGGTCGCGCCCAGGTCGGCCAATCGTCGCGCCAGCTCGCGGTTCTTCTCGCGCAGCACTTCCAGCTGGTAGCTCGCCAGCGATGCGGTCGGGCCGTCATCGCGTGGCACCACCAGGGTCAGCGCCAGGTCCGGGAACTGCTTGAGGAAGCCCGGATGGCGCCGCAACCAGGCCGCGACTTCATGGGCACCGAGCTTGTCGACGGTCTCAGTCATGCAATCCACTCCCCTTCGAAGACGAATGCGGTGGGGCCCGCCATCACCACCGGCTGGCCATCGCCCGGCCACTGGATGCGCAGGTCGCCACCAGGCAGGCTGATGCGAGCATCGCGCTGCAGTCGGCCGCGCTGCATCAGGGTCACGGCGGCAGCGCAGGCGCCACTGCCGCAGGCCAGGGTTTCACCCACGCCGCGCTCGAACACGCGCAGGCGCGCATGTTCCGGGCCCATCACCTGGGCAAAGCCCACGTTCACCGACTTCGGGAACGAGGCATGCTGCTGCAGCAGTCCACCCACGCGCTCAACCGGTGCAGCGTCGACCAGGCCGACTTCGATCACCGCGTGCGGATTGCCCATCGACACCGCCGCGAAGCGCACGGTCTCACCCTGCAGTGGCAGCAGGTATTCCTCGCGCGGGTGGGCGAAGCCGATCAGCGGCACCTGCGCCGGATCGAACAGCGGCACGCCCATCGCCACCGCGTACTGGCCATCGCCGAGGACATCCACGGCGTGGCTGGCCAGCGGGCTGTCAATCACGAAGCGATCGCCCTGCGCACTGCCCTCGCGCACCAGCCAGGCAGCGATGCAGCGCGCGCCGTTGCCGCACTGCTCTGAATTGGAACCATCGGCGTTCCAGATGCGGTACGAGGCAACGGAGCCTTCGGCGCGCGGTGGCTCGACGGTCAGGATCTGGTCGCAGCCGACGCCGGTATGGCGATCGGCCAGGCGCGCGGCCAGTTCCGGGGTGGGCGGCGGGGTGCCGTCGCGCAGGTCGATCACTACGAAATCGTTGCCCGCGCCGTGCATCTTGCTGAAGCGCAGGCCGTTGGAAACCGCCTTACTCATTCCCGTCGTCCACCTTCTTGACAGGGTCCGGGGTCACCGACGGACTACCGTCGCGGGGATCCTGGGTGGCAGCGGGCGTGGTGTCGGCATCGGTGGCCGGTTCGACGGTTTCTTCCACCGGCACCGGCTTCTGCGGCAGCACCAGCGGGCCCTTGTTGCCGCATGCGGCGAGGAACAGCAGCGAGGCCGCTGCCAGCGGAATCAGGATGACATTGCGATGGGGGATGTTCATGCCCCGAGTATAGCCATTGGCGGCTGAGCGGTTGGTGCAGGATGCGGGGCCACGCATCCGCCAGGCATGACCCGGCGCTACCGCAACCCGGCACCCTTGGCAGCGCTGGGCCGTGCCCGGCGGGAGAGATCAATCTGCCGGCGGCAGCGGCCGGGTCCACAGCCAGATCGCGACCACGATCATGCTGCCGATGGAGAACCACTTCACCCAGGCCACCGGCACGCACCACAGCATGATGCCGGCGCACACTGCCATGGTGATCGTGGCCATCCATTTGCCGTAGCGGCTGACCGCACCATGTGCCTGCCAGTTGGCAATGGCCGGGCCGAAGCGCGGGTGCTGCAGCAGCCAGCCGTGCAGCCGCTCGGAGCCGCGCGAGGCGGCCCAGGCCGAGATCAGGATGAATACGGTGGTGGGCAGCCCCGGCACGAAAATGCCGACGATGCCGGTGCCCAGGCTGGCATAGGCCAGCAGCCACCACGCCCAACGGAACCGCACCGGCCGGGTGGGCGCTGGCAGGTCCTTGGTGGCGGGCGGTTCGGGCAGGCTCATCGCGCAAGGATACCCAGCGCAGGTGGCGGCGGCGATATCACCGCCGCCACGATGCGTCATTCCGTCGCAGCGCCGGCAGCGGGCGCTTCGATGCCCAACTGCTGCAGCACGAACGCATACGACTCGGACAGTTCGCGGTAACGCTGGAAGCGGCCGGACTTGCCGCCGTGGCCGGCTTCCATGTTGGTGCGGAACAGGATCGGGAAGTGGCCCGTGTTGTCGTCACGCAGCTTGGCCACCCACTTGGCCGGCTCCCAGTACTGCACCTGCGAATCCCACAGGCCGGTGCCCACGAACAACGACGGATAGCCCTGCTTTTTCACGTTGTCGTAGGGCGAGTAGGACAGCATGTACTCGTAGTACGGCTTCTGCTCGGGGTTGCCCCACTCGTCATACTCGTTGGTGGTCAGCGGGATGGTCGGGTCGAGCATGGTGGTGACCACGTCCACGAACGGCACCTGCGCCACCAGCACGCGGTAGTCCTGCGGCGCCTGGTTGGCAATGGCGCCCATCAGCAGGCCACCGGCGCTGCCACCGGACGCGGCAACACGGTCCTTCGCCGCCCAGCCCTGTGCCACCAGGCCACGGGTGACGTCGATGAAGTCGTTGAAGGTGTTCTGCTTGTGCAGCAGCTTGCCGTTTTCGTACCAGTCGCGGCCCATTTCCTGGCCACCGCGGATGTGGGCGATGGCGTACACCACGCCACGGTCGAGCAGGCTCACCGCGGTCTGGTTGAAGTAGGGGTCCATCGACATGCCGTAGCTGCCGTAGGCGTACTGGAACAGCGCGCCGGTGCCATCCTTCCTGTAGCCCTTGCGATAGACCAGCGACACCGGCACCTTCACCCCGTCGCGCGCGGTGATCCACACCCGGTCGGTCTCGTACTTCGAGGCGTCATAGCCGATCACCGGCTGCTGCTTCAGCTGGCGACGCTCACCGGTGGCGGTGTTCAGTTCGTACACCGTGGTCGGCGTGGTCATCGAGGTGTACACGTAGCGCAGCCACGTGGTGTCAGCCTCGGTGTTGTCGCCCAGGCCCATCGAATAGGCCGGTTCGTCGGCCTTTACGTAGTCGTTGCGGCCGTCCTTGAACAGCAGCCGGATGCGCTCCAGGCCTTCGGAACGTTCGGCGATGGCGGTGTAGGTATCGAACAGTTCGAAGCCTTCGATGAACACTGCATCGTCATGGGCGATCCAGTCCTTCCACTGTGCGCGCGAGGTGGCGTCGGTCGGTGCGGTCACCAGCTTGAAGTTCTTCGCACCATCATTGGTGCGGATCACCCAGCGGCCGTCGTAGTGGTCGGCGTCGTACTCCACGTCGCGCTGGCGCGGGGCGAGCACGGTGAACGTGGTCGGGTCGCTGGCCGGCGCGTAGCGCTCTTCGGAGGACACGGTGCTGTGCACGCCGATGGTGATGAAGCGATCGTCGCGGGTGCGGCCGATGCCCATGTAGAAGCTGTCGTCCTTCTCTTCGTAGACGACGGTGTCGGCGCTGGCCGGGGTGCCCAGCACGTGCTTCTTCACCCGCACGGTCAGCAGGGTTTCCGGATCGTTCTCGACATACAGCACGGTGCGGTTGTCGTCGGCCCAGACCAGGTCACCGGAGGTGCCGGTGATCGTGTCCGGCAGCACCGCGCCGGTACGCAGGTCCTTGAAGCGGATGACGTACTGGCGGCGACCCACGTCATCGTCGGCCCAGGCCAGCAGCTGGTTGTCCTGGCTGACCTCCATCGAGCCGACGCTGAAATAGCCCTTGCCGGCAGCCATCGTGTTGACGTTGAGCAGGACCTCTTCCGGCGCGTCCATGCTGGCCTTGCGGCGCGCATGGATGGGATAGTCCTGGCCGGTCTCGTAGCGGCTGTAGTACCAGTAGCCGCGCTCGCGCGCCGGAACGCTGGCATCGTCCTGCTTGATGCGGCCGACGATCTCGCCGTACAGCGCATCCTCCAGCGGCTTCAGCGGTGCCAGCAGCTGGTCGGCGTAGGCGTTCTCGGCCTGCAGGTAGGCCAGCATGGCCTTGTCCTCGCGCTTGTCGTCGCGCAGCCAGTAATAGTCATCGTTGCGGGTCGCGCCGAACGGCGCCTTGACCACGTGCGGACGCTTCTCAACATCCGGCGGAACGGGCGGGGTGGCGGCGGTAGCGGTGCTGGTCATCAGGCTCGCAAGCAACAGGCAGAGAGTGGATTTCATGAAATAAGGCTCCTTGATCGGCAATGCAATGGCGTCCTTGCGCCTGAGTCTGGGTGGCAGGGGGGGCTGCGGGCAACCCTGCGGATCGTCATGGACGCGCGGAGGTAGTGCCGGGCGCTGGCCGGCAACGGCAGCAGACTGTTCATCCCGAGGTTGCCGGCCAGCGGCCGGCACTACCGGGACACCCGGCGTACCATGTGGGGCATGAGTACCCTGCCCCACACGCCGGGCTACAGCCGGCGCAGCCACGAAATCGCTCCCTTCCATGTGATGTCCCTGCTGGCCCGCGCACAGGCGCTGGAACAGGCCGGTCACGATGTGATCCATCTGGAGATCGGCGAGCCGGACTTCACCACCGCCGAACCGGTCGTGCGGGCCGGCCAAGCGGCGCTGGCCGCCGGCCACACCCGCTACACCGCCGCACGCGGCCTACCGGCCCTGCGCCAGGCGATCAGCGGTTTCTATCGCAGCCACTACGGCCTGGATATCGACCCCGAACGCATCCTGGTCACGCCCGGCGGCTCCGGCGCGCTGCTGCTGGCCAGCAGCCTGCTGGTCGACCCCGGCCGCCACTGGCTGCTGGCCGATCCCGGGTATCCGTGCAACCGCCACTTCCTGCGGCTGGTGGAAGGCGGCGCGCAGCTCGTTCCGGTGGGACCCGAAACGGCCTACCAGCTGACCCCTTCGCTGGTGCAGCAGCACTGGAACGCCGACAGCGTTGGTGCACTGGTGGCATCGCCGGCCAATCCCACCGGCACCGTGCTGTCAGCCGATGAACTGGCGACCCTCTCGGCTTCGCTGCATGCGCGCGGCGGCCACCTGGTGGTCGACGAGATCTATCACGGCCTGACCTACGGCCTGGATGCTGCGAGCGTGCTGCAGGTGGATGACAGCGCGTTCGTGCTGAACAGCTTCTCCAAGTACTTCGGCATGACCGGCTGGCGACTGGGTTGGCTGGTGGCGCCGCCAGCGGCGGTACCCGACCTGGAGAAGCTGGCGCAGAACCTGTACATCAGCGCTTCGAGCATCGCCCAGCACGCGGCCCTTGCCTGTTTCAGCGAGGAGGCGATGGCGATCTTCGAGCAGCGCCGCCAGGCCTTCCAGCAGCGCCGCGACTTCCTGCTGCCGGCCCTGCGCGAACTGGGCTTCCGCATCGAAGTGGAACCGCAGGGTGCGTTCTACCTGTACGCCGACGTCAGCGCGTTCACCGACGACGCGCAGGCGTTCTGCGCGCACTTCCTGGAAACCGAACATGTGGCGTTCACCCCGGGCCTGGATTTCGGCTTCCATCGATCGAACCAGCACGTACGCCTGGCCTATACCCAGGAAGTACCACGGTTGCAGGAGGCGGTGGAGCGTATCGCGCGCGGGTTGAAAAGCTGGGGCGGGTGACCCGGTAACGTCCAAGGCATCCACGCATGGCGTGGATCTGCTGGCCCAGCGCACGCCGTGCGTGGATTCGCACACCCCAACGAAAAACGCCGCCCGAGGGCGGCGTTTTTCATTTCATCATTTACCGCCCAACCGCTCCCACAGGAAGCTGTAGGCCAGTGCGGACATGTGCGCGGCCTGCGCGTTGTTGGCTGCACCGCCATGACCGCCTTCGATGTTCTCGTAGTAGGTCACGTCCTTGCCGGCCTCGATCATCTTCGCGGCCATCTTGCGGGCGTGGCCCGGATGCACGCGGTCATCGCGGGTGGAGGTGGTGAACAGCACCGGCGGGTAGCTCTTCTTCGCGTCGAACAGGTGGTACGGCGAGAAGGTCTTGATGAACTCCCAGTCGCTGGTATCCGGGTTGCCGTACTCGGCCATCCACGACGCGCCGGCCAGCAGGTGGCTGTAACGCTTCATGTCCAGCAGCGGAACCTGCACCACCACCGCACCGAACAGCTCCGGGTACTGGGTCAGCATGTTGCCGGTGAGCAGGCCACCGTTGCTGCCGCCCTGCACGCCCAGGTGCTTGGCAGAAGTGATCTTGCGGGTAACAAGGTCCTGGGCAACCGCAGCCATGTCTTCATAGGCCTTGTGACGGTTCTGCTTCAGCGCCGCCTGGTGCCAGCGCGGGCCGTACTCGCCACCACCACGGATGTTGGCGACCACGTACACGCCGCCCTTTTCCAGCCAGGCGCGGCCCATGCCGCCCGAGTACGACGGGGTCAGCGAAATCTCGAAACCACCGTAGCCGTACAGCAGGGTCGGATTGGAACCGTCGAGCTTCATCGCCTTGTCGTGCACCACGAAGTACGGCACGCGGGTACCGTCCTTGCTGGTAGCGAAGTGCTGCTCGATCACCTTGCCGTCGGCATCGAAGAACGACGGCATGGTCTTGAGCACTTCCGGTGCCTTGCCGATGTCGGCAATGGCCAGGGTGGTCGGGGTCAGGTAGTCGGTCGCGGTCAGCCACACTGCATCACTGTCATTGCTGTCGACCGCACTGACGCCCAGGGTGCCGAAGGCTGGTGCGCCGACGAAATCGCTCTTCTGCCAGCCCTTGGCGGTCGGAGTCAGCACCGACAGGCGGTTCTTGACGTCGTCCAGCACGTTCAGCACCAGGTGGTTCTTGGTCCACGAGGCACTGGCCAGCGAGGTGGTCGCGGTCGGGGTGAACAGCACCTCGAAGTCACGCTTGCCGGCCAGGAAATCATCCAGCTTGGTCACCAGCAGCGCGCCGGAGGCGTAGGTCTTGCCACCCACGGTCCACGGATCGCGCAGTTCCAGGGTCAGCCACTGCTTGTGCAGGCCCTTCTCGGCCGAGTTCGGCGCATCGATCCTGGTCAGCTTGCCATCGTCGCCGCGCAGGTAGATCTCGTTGTTGTAGAAGGCCAGCGTACGGCTGACCAGGTTGCGCTCGAAGCCCGGGGTGTCATCGTGCATCGCCGCGATGTACATGTCTTCCGGCTTGCCTTCGTAGACCAGGCTGGCGGCGGACATCGGCGTGCCACGCTTCCACAGCTTGGCCACGCGCGGGTAACCGGAGGTGGTCATCGAGCCGCTGCCGAAATCGGTGTAGACGAACACGGTGTCACGGTCGATCCAGCTCAGGCCGCCCTTCGATTCGGGACGGAAGAAGCCGTCCTTGATCCAGCTCTTGCTGGCCAGGTCGAACTCGCGGGTGACATCGGCGTCGGCACCGCCGCGCGACAGCGCGATCAGGCAGCGGCTGTAATCCGGACGCAGGCAGTCAGCGCCGTGCCAGACCCAGTTTTCGTTCTCGGCCTTGTTCAGCGCATCCAGGTCGAGCACGGTTTCCCAGGTCGGCGAGGCCTTGCGGTACTCGGCCAGGGTGGTGCGACGCCACAGGCCGCGCTCGTGCTGCTTGTCCTTCCAGAAGTTGTAGTAGTAATCGCCGATCTTCTGCACGCCGGGAATCTTGGCGTCCGAGTCGAGCACCTCGCGGATGCTGCTCTCCATCTGCTTGAAGGCCGGGGTCTGCGCCAGGCGCGCCTCGGACTTGGCGTTCTGTTCCTTGACCCAGGACAACGGCTTGTCGCCGGTGACGTCCTCCAGCCAGGCGTAACGGTCGGTGTCTTCAGCGGCCACGGCGGTACCCACCGAGGCAGCGGTCATCATGCCGGCCAGCAGGCAGGCGGAAGCGAATCGTGACATTGCAGCTCCAGGCAGTCATTAGCCGTGGAACGCTAGCATGGATCACCGGGGCCGCCCCCGTGTCGAAGGTCAGGCCGTGGCGGTGTGCGCCTTGCGCGTACGTGTGGGGGAGCGCCGCCGGGCCTGCCCATGGTCGCGTCGCAGCGAGCGGAGCGCGGCCAGCGTTGGCAACGGGCAGCGCAGCAGTGCCCACCAGGCCGCCAACGGCATGCCGACCAGCCACAGCGGCAACCAGCCCAGCCAGGCACTGCTGCCGCGCGCGGCCGGCCACACCAGCACCACGGCCAGGCCAGCAAGGGCGAGCTGCGGCACCACCCGCAACAGGCGCGGATCGGCGCGTTCGCTGACGCGTTCAGTTGGCGGGCGGTGGCGGGGACGTGTGCGCATGCGGATTCTCCGGTGGTCGATGCCGGTCAGCTTGGCTGCGGGGCTTCTCACCGGCTGCGACACCATTGACGGATGGCGTGCACACAGTGACCATGCGCGGGCAAGCCCACTGGAGCCCGCTCCCGCATGACCTCGATCCGCCCGCTCTGCGCTGTGTTGCTGGCCCTGTCCCTGGGCGGTCCGGCAGTGGCTGCCAATTCCCCACCGTCGTCCCGCAACAGCGCCGCGGAAGCCTCTGCAGATGGGGTGATCGACCTGCAGCGCTTCATGGGGACCTGGTACGTGATCGGCCGCGTGCCGAACTTCATCGAGCGCGGTCACGTCGCCAGCGTCAACCAGTACGAGCTGCGCGAGGACCACAAGGTCGCCATCACCTATCGCTACCGCGATGGTTTCGGTGAACCGCTGCAGGAAATCCGTGCGCGCGCCAGCGTCGATCCCGACAGTGGCAACCACGGCTGGCGCACCTGGTTCTACCGGGTCGTGCCGACCCATTCGCGGGTACTGGAAGTAGCGCCGGACTATTCCTGGGCGCTGATCGGCTACCCGGGCCGCGAGATGGCCTGGATCTTCGCCCGCACGCCTGACATGGACAAGGCCTTGTACAAGGACCTGGCCGAACGCCTGCGCGACGAGTACGGGGTCAACACCGACAAGCTCAAGCGCGTGCCGCAGCACGCCGAGCAGGTGGGCAAGCTGGGCTACGAAGTACCAAACGTGCGTTGACTGCACACGGTGGTAGTGCCGGCCGCTGGCCGGCAACTGCACGGTGCTTCCCGCGTTCATGAGGTTGCCGGCCAGCGGCCGGCACTACCAGACATGAAGTTGCCGGCCAGCGACCGGCACCACCCTGAACGATGCCGGGCGCCGCCCGGCATTCTGTTATCTGCGGCTGTAATGCGCGACCAGGCGGTCGCCGAGCATCTGCAGCAGCTGCACCAGCACCAACAGCAGGACCACCGTGACCAGCGCCACGTCGGTGTGCGAGCGCTGGTAGCCGTCGCGGAAGGCCAGGTCGCCCAGGCCACCGGAACCGATCGCACCGCCCATCGCGGTGAAGCCGATCAGGGCCACGGTGGTCACCGTCGCACCGGCAATCAGGCCCGGCCGTGCTTCGGGCAGCAGCACGCGGGTGACCAGCTGCCAGGTGGTGGCGCCCATGGCCTGGGTCGCCTCGATCACCCCGCGGTCCACTTCACGCAGGGCGGTTTCCACCAGCCGCGCATAGAACGGTGCAGCGCCGATGACCAGCGGCACGATCGCGCCACGCACGCCCAGCGAGGTGCCCATCATGAACAGGGTCACCGGGATCAGCACGATCATGAGAATGATGAAGGGCACCGAGCGCAGCAGGTTCACCACCAGCGCAAGCACGCCGTAGGCAACCGGCCGGCGTTTCAGCTGTGGCGCACCGAACAGGTACAGCAGCACGCCCAGCGGCAGGCCGATGGCCAGGGTCAGCGGCAGCGAACCGGCCAGCATCAGCAGGGTGTCGATGGTGGCTTGGCCGATGTCGGCCCACTTGCCTGCATCCAGGTGACGGAAGAAGCCGCCAGCGGTGGCGATGATCATCGGCGCAGTTCCTCAACGTGCACGCCGGCAGCCACGAACGCGGCCTGCGCGGCGGACTGGTCACCGCCCACCAGGGCGACGATCAGCTGTCCATACGGGGTGTCCTTGATCCGGTCGATACGGCCGGACAGGATGTTGTAGTCGACCCCGGTCTGCCGCGCGACGCTGCCGAGCAGGGGTTCGTAGGTGTCGGCGCCGAGGAAGGTCAGGCGCACGACACGGCCACCGACCGCGTCGAAATCGCGGTGCAGCGTCCCCTCGTCCACCTGCTCCGATTCGCTGACGAAACGACGGGTCGTCGGGTGCTGCGGATGCAGGAACACCTTCGTCACCGGGCCGGTCTCGACCAGCTGCCCGGCATCTAGCACGGCCACGCGGTCGCAGACGCGACGGATCACATCCATCTCGTGGGTGATCAGCACGATGGTCAGGCCCAGTTCGCGGTTGATCTTCGACAGCAGCGCCAGCACCGACGCGGTGGTCTGCGGATCGAGCGCGCTGGTGGCCTCGTCGCACAGCAGGATCTGCGGGCGGGTGGCCAGCGCGCGGGCGATGCCCACACGTTGCTTCTGGCCGCCCGACAACTGCGCCGGATACTTGTCCGCATGCGCCTGCAGGCCCACGGTCTGCAGCAGTTCGGCCACGCGCGCATCGATCTCGGCCTTCGGCGTACCGGCCAGCTCCAGCGGGAAGGCGACATTGCCGGCCACCGTGCGCGAGGACAGCAGGTTGAAGTGCTGGAAGATCATGCCGATCCGGCGGCGCAGCGCGCGCAGGCCTTCCGGATCCAACGCGGTGACATCTTCGCCGGCGATCAACAGGCGGCCACCACTGGGCTCCTCCAGGCGGTTGATCATGCGGATCAGCGTCGATTTGCCCGCACCGGAATGGCCGATGATGCCGAACACCTCGCCGGCCTCGATGGTCAGGTCCAGCGGCTGCAGCGCGCTGACTGCGCGGCCGGCAACGGCATAGGATTTGTGCAGGCGCTGGAACTCGATCACGGGATCAGCTCACCGGGAGGGCGATGGAAGGGGGCGTGCAGCCTACCAGCGCCGGCGCTCGCGCGCCCGCGCCATGGGCCAGAATGTTATTCCTTTTGGTTCTAAGTCGCCCGCACCGGCGCATTGGCCGGGGTCAGCCCCTGCGGGGCTCTGACCCCATTCACGGCCAAACCGGTTCAGGGATGGTCCAACGGTTTCGGCGGCTCCTGCCGGTTCACCCGTTCGCGGTGCAGCAGGTACAGGCCCGAGGCGACGATGATCGCCGCGCCCGCCCAGGTGTAGCCATCAGGCAGCTGCCCCCAGAACGCCAGGTCCCAGCCGATCACCCAGACCAGGCCGCTGTACTCCAGCGGCGCGATCATCGAGGCCTCACCCAGCTGGAAGGCCTTGGTCAGTGCGATCTGGCCCAGTGCGCCGGCCAGGCCCATGCCGGCGATCAACGGCGCATGCGCCATCTGCAGCGGCACCCATCCGGGAATCGCCAGCAGCCCGGCGCCGATCGCCATGATGACCAGGAACCAGACCACCATCGATTGCGAGGTATCGGTACGGGTCAGCAGGCTGACGGTGATCGCGGCGATGGCATAGGCAGTGGCAGCGGCCAGCACCATCAGGCCCGGCACCGAAATGAAACCACCCACGCCCGGGCGCAGCACCACCAGCACGCCGACCAGGCCGATGCCGATGGCGACCCAGCGCCGCGGCCCGACCCGCTCGCCCAGCAGCGGCACCGACAGTGCGGCAATCAGCAGCGGCGCGACGAAATAAATGGTGTAGGCGGTGGACAGCGGCAGGTCGCGCAGGGCGAATACGAAGCAGCCGATCATCGCCATGCCCAGCCCACCGCGCAGCAGGTGCAGGCCCCAGCGTCGCGGAATGAGCGAGCGTGGCCCGGCACTGGCCAGCACCCAGACCAGCACGAAGGGCAGCGACGCCACACCCCGCAGGAAAGTCACCTCCAGCGAGGGATAGCTGGCCGAGAGCTGCTTCATGCCAGCGTCCATCAGCGAGAAACAGGCGACGGCGGCGACCATCCAGGCCACGGCGCGCGAAGGGGAGCGATGCAGGTTCATGGCGCATTATCGCCGACCGCGCCGTGTTGTTGGGTCTGCAGAGCGACCCTATCGGGCAACTCCATCGGGCAAGGCTCGGCCCTGCACGGGCAGGCACACGGGCCCCCGCGATAGAATGGCCGCCACTGATTTCTGCGGAGTAACGCCCATGCCTTCCTTCGACGTCGTGTCCGAAGTCGACACCCACGAACTGACCAATGCGCTCGACCAGGCCAACCGCGAGCTTGCCACCCGTTTCGACTTCAAGGGCGTGGACGCCAAGTTCGAGCGCGACGGCGAAGTAATCACCCAGTCCGCACCGAGCGAGTTCCAGCTCAAGCAGATGAACGACATCCTGCGCGCTCGCCTGGCCGCCCGCAGCATCGACGTGCTCAGCCTGGAATATGGCGACGTGGAAACCAACCTTGCGCAGGCCCGGCAAAAGATCACCGTCAAGCAGGGCATCGAGCAGAAGATCGCCAAGAAGATCGCTGCGGCGCTGAAGGAAGCCAAGCTCAAGGTGGAAACCCAGATCAACGGCGACAAGCTGCGGGTGATGGGCAAGAAGCGCGACGACCTGCAGGACGCCATCGCCGTGCTGAAGGCCGGCAAGTTCGAACTGCCGCTGCAGTTCAACAACTTCCGCGATTGATCGACACCGCGATGTAGCGCCGGCGTCGGTGGCCGGCCTCACTCGCGCAGCAGTTTGTACAGCGTTGTCCGCGAGATGCCGAGCTGGCGTGCGGCGAGGCTGAGGTTGCCTTCGGCGGTATGGGCGGCTCGCCGTGCCGCATCGCGCTGCTGGTCACGCAATGGTGCCGCCTGAACGGGCGCTGCGGCCGTAGCCGGTGAACGTGTCCGTGCGGCGCGCGGTGCCTGCAGATGCTGCAGATGGACCGCACTGCCCTCGCCCAGTCGCACCCGATGCGCAGGGCCGGGCTGCAGCAGTCGACGTCGCTGTGCTCCGCTGGCGCCGGCAAACAGCGTGTCCAGCGAAAGCAGCGGCAGCGGCCCACGCCGCGGCAGGCCGAGCAGGCGCCGGGCGACGCGATTGGCGCAAAGCAACTGGCCGTCTTCCTGCACCGCCAACAGGCCCTGCAGCGGTGATGCCAACCAGCGCGGATCATGCTGCACCGCCAGCAGATGCACATCGCTGAGCGTGTGCATCAAGCGGTTCTCGATGGCCAGCGCTGCCTGCCGGAAATAGCCCTGCAGCAACGCCGGATCGCGTTCCCCCAGCCCGGTGATGTCGATCGCACCGCAGACCTGCCCCTGCAGGTCATGCAGCGGCTCACTCAGGCAGAACACGGGCGCGAACCGCTGCAGATAGTGTTCGTTGCCGCGTACCAATGCGGGCAGGTCGTCGGCCAGGCTGACCGCAGGCGCGGTGGTGCCGATCTCGGCCTCGCCCAGCCGCCGGCCCACCTGGATCGGCCGCAGCAGCGCTGCATCTTCCAGGCCATGGGCGCGATGCACGATCACCATGCCCTCGCGGTTGGCGCAGAACATCGTCCACCCACGCGCACCGAACGCGGCCCACAACTGCTCCAGTTCCGGCTGCACGCAACGCGCCAGGCGGCGGTCATCGCGGGACTCCAAGCGGTGTCCGTTGCCCTGCAACGGCGGGTAATACGGCTCCTGCCCGGGGCGCACACCCGCCGCATGCGAGCGCTGCCAGGACTGCTGCAACGGCAGGGGCAGCATCGCCAGCGACTGCACGTCGCCCTCGGCGAAGGCGGCCCGAGCCGCCACAAGCTGCTGTTGCCCGACTGTCGTGGCCATCATGCATGAAGCGTACACCCACACACGCCATGCCCGCGTTACATGCCAACAACGGAGCGTTTCCATTTCGTCGGGCATTCATCCACGCATCGCGTGGATCCACGTGTCGACCAACGGTCAGCACCCACCAACAGCAGCGGGAACCTGTCGAAGGCGGGGTGGGTCCGGTTGCGGGGGCGTGAGCCGCATGGATGCGGCGACCGAGCTTACATGGACGTACTCGCAGCGTCCCCCGCAACCGGACCCACCCCGCCATCCCACGGAATGCCCGCTTTTGACGTTGACGTTGACGTTGACGTTGATTCGGCAGGTGCAGGGCGCAGCCCTGCAAACCCACCCCACCCTCACTTCACGCCGCGATCCGCAGAATCGGCTTCAGCGTAATCCCCCGCGTGCTGTCCTCGGCCGCCTGGTTGATCTGCTCCAGCGGATAGAACTTCACCAGCCTGTCGAACGGGAAGCGCCCCTGCTGGTACAGCGTCACCAGCTGCGGAATGAACACCTGCGGCACGCTGTCGCCCTCGACAATGCCACGGATGCTGCGGCCACCCAGCAGCAGGTTGTTCACATCGAAATTGGCGGTGGTGCCCAGCTTCGGCGCACCGACCACGCCCATCATGCCCAGCCCGGCCAAGGCTTCGATACCGGCCGACAGCACTTCCGGACGACCGGTCGATTCCAGCGCGAAATCGGCGCCACCACCGGTGATCGCGCGCACCGCCTCGATCACATCGGTCTCGCGACTGTTGACCACATGGGTGGCGCCCAGCTCCATGGCCAGCTGCAACCGCGAGGGCACCACGTCGATGGCGATGATGGTGGTGGCCCCGGCCACCTTGGCCGCCATCACCGCGCTCAGACCGACCGCACCGGCGCCATAGCTGGCGAAGCTGCTGCCCGATCGCACCTGCAGAGAGTTGAGCACCGCACCGGCACCGGTCTGGATGCCGCAGCCCAGCGGGCCGAGCAGCTCCAGCGGCGCATCGTCAGGCACCTTGATCGCATTGATCTCGCGCGCCAGCGCAAACGTGGCGAACGACGACTGTGCAAAGAAGTGATCGTGCAGCGGTTGGCCCTGTGCATCGATGATGGCGGTATGGCCATGGCCATCATCACCACCGAAATTCAGCGCGAAGAAATCGCGGCAGTACGCACCGTGGCCACCACGACAGGGATTGCAGTGGCCGCATTGGCCGTAGGTCAGCACGACATGATCGCCAGCCTTCAGTTCGCGCACGTTGGGGCCGACCGCCTCGACGATGCCCGCACCTTCATGACCCAGCACCGCAGGCAGCGGCACCGGATAGTACTGGTCGCGCACGATCAGATCGGTATGGCACAGGCCGGTCGCCACGATCTTCACCAGCACCTCGTCGTCCTGCGGGCCACGCAGGCGTGCCTGCTCGATGACAAAGGGCTGTTCCTTGCCACGCACCACGGCGGCGGTGATGTCACGCGCTTCATTGTTGCTGCTCATCATTGCGTTCTCCTCGATCAGATGGGATAGGCCGGGGCTTCGCCCTTGACCGTCATCCATTGCCACTGGGTGAATTCCTCCACGTTGGACGGGCCGCCGATGCTGGTGCCGTTGCCGGACGCCCCTACCCCACCGAAGGGATTGATGACCTCGTCGTTCACGGTCTGGTCGTTGATGTGCAGCAGGCCTGTACGCAGGCGCTCGCCCAGATTCAGCGCGCGGCCGACATTGCGGGAGACGATCGCCATCGAAAGGCCGTATTCGCTGTCATTGGCCAGGCGCACGGCTTCGTCGTCGTCATCGAACGGCACCACCACCGCTACCGGCGCGAAGATCTCTTCGTTGAACGCCGGATTGTCGGCGCTGACGTTGCCGAGCACGGTCGGTGCGAAGAACAGGTCCTGGTGGGTGCCGCCGGTTTCGAGGGCGGCACCTGCCTTCACCGCGTCGTCGACCACGCGCGCCGCATGGTCGCGTTGCGCGGCATTGATCAGTGGGCCCAGCGCAACGTCCTCACGTGCCGGATCACCCACCTTCAGCGACTTCGCCTTGGCCACCAGCTTCTGCAGGAACGCCTGATGGATGCTGCGCTGTACCAGCACACGGCCGGTGGCCATGCAGATCTGGCCCTGGTGCAGGTACACGCCCCAGGCGGTGTTGGCCACGGCCAGGTCGAGATCGGCATCGTCAAGGATGATCAGCGCGTTCTTGCCGCCCAGTTCCAGCGACACCTTTTTCAGGTGCTTGCCGGCGGCTTCGCCAACCTTGCGTCCGGCCGCCGTCGAGCCGGTGAACTGGATCATCGCCACATGCGGGTCGCTGGTCAGCGCGGCACCGGCGGCGCCATCGCCGGGCAACATCTGCAGCACACCCTGCGGAAGACCAGCCTGCTCGAACAGGCGTGCGATCACCACACCACCGCACACCGCCGTGCGCGGGTCGGGCTTGAGCACCACGGCGTTGCCGAGCGCGATGGCCGGCGCCACCGCGCGCATCGCCAGGTACAGCGGGAAATTGAACGGTGAGATCACCCCCACCACACCCAGCGGACGGCGCCGCGCCAGGTTCAGCCGTCCGGGCCCGGAAGGCAGGATCTCACCCACGCTGCGCGAAGGCAGCGCGGCGGCCTCATGCAGCGCCTTGATGGTCACCTTGGCCTCGAAACCGGCCTTCAGGCGGGTGGAGCCACTTTCGCGGACCAGCCAGTCGACCAGCGTGTCTATGTTTTCTTCGGCCAGGCGTGCAGCCTTGCGCAGCACCTCGGCGCGCTGTTCGTACGGCGCCGCCGCCCATGCCTGTTGTGCCTGCGCCGCAGCGGCTGCAGAGCGCGCGACCTGCGCCGCGTCGGCCAGTCCGATTTCGCCAAGCGAGTGCCCGGTGGCGGGCTCGATCACCGGCTGGCGCTGTGCAGCGGCGCTCCATTGGCCATCGAAGAAGGCGCCTGACCAGAGTGCGTCCGGCAGCCATGGGGAAGATGCAGTCATGTGAAGTCCTCCTGTGTCGTGCCGCCATTGCACGCCGGGCCGGCAGTGTGGGCAATCGGCCATTGGCGTGATATCGGCAAGGGATTGAATCGATGGGAATTTCCAGCATCACCGTTGTCCAGTTCCTGCACAGTGAACGGCGCCCCTGCAGCAGCCCGCCTACAATGACCTCCCCCGCCAGCCGATGCGCCCGCCATGACCGACACCCCCCTGCCCACCGATGACCCGATCGCCGCCACCCGCCTGTGGCTGGAGCGCATCGTCATCGGCCTGAACCTGTGCCCGTTCGCCAAGGCGGTGTACGTGAAGGACCAGGTCCGCATCGTGCTGAGCGACGCGACCACACCCGAAGCCCTGGTGGAAGAACTGGCCGAGGAACTGGTGCTGCTGCGCGACACGCCGGCCGAGCAGATCGATACCACCCTGATCGTGCACCCGCAGGTGCTGACCGACTTCCTCGACTACAACGACTTCCTCGACAACGCCGATGCGGCGATCGAGGCGCTTGACCTGCAAGGCATCCTGCAGGTGGCCAGCTTCCATCCGGACTACCAGTTCGATGGCGTCGCCGCCGATGACGCCAGCAACTACACCAACCGCGCGCCCTACCCCACCCTGCACCTGCTGCGCGAAGACAGCGTGGCACGCGCAGTGGATGTCTACCCGGACCCGGACGTGATCGTCGAGCGCAACATCCAGACCCTGGACAGGATCGGTGTCGAGGGCTGGCACCGTCGCCTGCGCGGTGACGACCTGTCATGAGCACGGTGCCGCCGATTGCCACCTGGCCGGCTGCGCCGCTGCACGGCAGGGTGGTGCTGGTCACCGGCGGTGCCAACGGCATCGGCCGCGGCATCGCCCAGGCGGTGCTCGGGGCCGGCGGCCGTGTGCTGATCGGCGATCTGGATGTGGAGGCGGGCCATGCCTGCCTGGCCGAATGGCAGCGCGGCGATGATGCCTCGTTCCAGCGGCTGGACATCACCGACGAAAGCAGCGTGCGCGACTTCATCGCGATGGCCCTGCAACGCTTCGGCCGCATCGATGGCCTGGTCAACAATGCCGGCATCGCCGGGCCGCACGGCACCCTGCTGCAGGACATGGACTGGGAAGAATGGCAGCGCCGGCTGTCATCGCTGCATGGCGCGTTCCTGTGCAGCAAGCACGCATTGCCGGCGCTGTCGGCCGATGCAGGCGCGATCATCAACATCGCGTCGACGCGCGCCTGGCAGTCCGAGCCGCACAGCGAAGCCTACGCTGCGGCCAAGGGCGGGCTGGTGGCTTTCACCCATGCGCTGGCCATCAGTGCGGGACCGGCGGTGCGGGTGAACAGCATCAGCCCCGGCTGGATCAGCACCGATGCCTGGCAGGCGCCGTCACGCCGGCACGTGCCGCAGTACTCGGCCACCGACCACGCCCAGCATCCGGTTGGCCGCGTCGGCGAACCCGAGGACATCGGCGCACTGGCGGTGTACCTGCTGTCCTCGTTGTCCGGCTTCAGCACCGGCCAGGATTTCATCGTCGACGGCGGCATGACCCGGAAGATGATCTACGCCGATTGAAAGCGGGACGCCCCGGTAGCGCCGGGCCATGCCCGGTGGCTTTCCTACGCCGCGCTACGTGCTCGCCGGGCATGGCCCGGCGCTACCGGAGCGCTGCCCTTTATTGCGTTTACGCCATGCCGGAGCATTCCGGTAGATCCACGCCATGCGTGGATGGCGGAAACCTGCTTACGCCATACCCGAATGGCGCAGCAGCGCGTCGATCTGCGGCGCACGGCCGCGGAAGGCCTTGAAGTTCTCGGCAGCCGGGCGACTGCCGCCGCGCGACAACACCTCGTCGCGGAAACGCGCGCCGGTTGCGGCCAGCGCCTGCGGTGCTTCCTCGAACGCGGCGTAGGCATCGGCGCTCAATACTTCGGCCCACTTGTAGCTGTAGTAACCGGCGGCATAGCCACCGGCGAAGATATGGCTGAACTGGTGCGGGAAGCGATTCCAGCTCGGCGGATGGTTCACCGCCACTTCCGCACGCACCCGCTCAAGCAGTGCCAGCACGCTGTCCTGCGCCGCCTCGAACTGGCTGTGCAGCAGCATGTCGAACAGACCGAATTCCAACTGGCGCACGGTGGCCATGCCGCTGTGGAAGTTGCGTGCGGCCAGCATGCGCTCGTACAGCGCGCGCGGCAGCGGCTCGCCGGTTTCCACATGCGCGGTCATGCCCTGCAGGTGGTCCCATTCCCAGCAGAAGTTCTCCATGAACTGGCTGGGCAGCTCCACCGCATCCCACTCCACGCCGTTGATGCCGGCCACGCCCAGTTCGCCAATGCGGGTCAGCAGCTGATGCAGGCCATGGCCCATTTCATGGAACAGCGTGGTCACTTCATTGTGGCTGAAGGTTGCCGGCTTGCCATCGGCACCACGGCCGAAGTTGCACACCAGGTACACCAGCGGCGTCTGTACGCTGCCATCGGCGCGCTCTCGGCGGTTGCGGCAGTCATCCATCCACGCGCCGCCGCGTTTGCCCTCGCGGGCGTACAGGTCCAGGTAGAACTGCCCCACCAAGGCGCCCTGCGCATCCACCAGGCGGAAGAAGCGCACGTCCTCATGCCAGACCGGCGCGCTGTCTTCCTGCACGCGCAGGCCGTACAGCTGCTCGATCACCGAGAACAGGCCGCCGAGTACCTTCGGTTCGGTGAAGTACTGCTTCACTTCCTGCTCGGAGTAGCTGTAACGCGCCTGCTTCAGGCGGTCGGCGGCGAACGCCAGATCCCAGGCCTGCAGGCTGTCGATACCGAGATGCTCGAGGGCGAACTGCTCCAGCTCGGCGCGGTCCTTGGCGGCGAACGGCTTGGCGCGCGCAGCCAGGTCACGCAGGAAGCCCAGCACTTCGGCGGGGTCGCTGGCCATCTTGGTGGCCACCGAATAGTCGGCGTAGGAATCAAAGCCCAGCAGCGCGGCCAACTCGGCACGCAGTGCAAGGATGCGATCGATGTTGCCGCCGTTGTCCAGTGCATCGTCGCCGAACTCGGAAGCGCGTTGCGCGCTGGCGCGGTACAGGATCTCGCGCAGGTCGCGGTCCTCGCCCCAGGTCTGCACCGGCAGGTAGCACGGCATCTGCAGGGTCAGCTTCCAGCCCGCCTTGCCGTCTTTTTCCGCAGCGGCGCGTGCAGCAGCCTTCACGTCGTCCGGCACGCCGGCCAGGCGCGCCGGGTCTTCGACGATCAGCGACCACGCATCGGTGGCGTCGAGCACGTTCTGCGAGAACTTCGCCGACAGCGCCGACAGTTCCTCCTTGATGGCGGAAAAACGCTGCTGCGCGTCCGCATCCAGTTCAGCACCGCCGAGGCGGAAATCACGCAGGGTGTTGTCCAGCACCTTGCGGCGCGCCTCATCGAAACCGGCCGCTTCGGTGCTGGCCGCCAGCGCCTGGTACTGGCGATACAGCGCCAGGTTCTGGCCCAGCGCACTGGCAAAGCGGGTCACCCGCGGCAGGTTGCTGTTGTAGGCCTCACGCAGTTCCGGCGTGTTGACCACGCCCTGCAGGTGGCCCACCAGGCCCCAGGCGCGCCACAGGCGTTCGGTGGCGTCGTCGAGCGGGGTGACGAAGGTCTGCCAGGTTACCGGCTGCACCTGCTCGGCAGCGCTGACCGCCGCTTCGGCCTGCGCCAGCAGCACGTCCAGCGCCGGCGCCACATGCTCGGGGCGGATCGCCTCGAAGCGCGGCAGGCCGGAAAAATCGAGCAGGGGGTTGGCAACGGTCACGGCAGGTCTCCAGGATACGGGCCCGGCAGCGCGGGCAGCCAGGTTGATATGGCGCTGGCGGGCCGGCAGACAAGGGGCGGCGGGCCATTGTTCACGTCGGCCTTACGGCCGCCGGCTGAAGCTTGCGGCGCGGGGGAGACCGCAGCGGAACGTATCGAGGAGGCCCCACATGGAAGGTCTGGCTCCAGCTCCATCCGCAGTACGTTCACCGTCGCTGGCGCTGTCGGCCAGCCCGACTGAACTGGCCTGGATCGCCGCGCTGTGCGATGCGGGCGATGATGCGCCGCGCCACCTCCAGCAGTTGCAGGCACTGCAGCGCCAGGGCGGCAGGTTCAACGACGAGCAGGAATGGTATCCCTTCGAAGTGATCGAGCGCGGTGCCAGCCAGGTGCGGCTGGGCCACGAGCGCGAGTTCGTCATCTGCGTGCTGCTGTGGCTGCAGGCCCTGGCCCAGGGCCGGGCCAGCAGCCTGGACCCGCGCCTGCACCTGGACGACCGCGCCGTGGAGATCGAGGCCCTGCCCGACGCTCTGCGCGATGCGGTACTGGAGGCCTTCATGGCCGCAGGTTACTGAGCCTGCGTAGCGACGCGAGAAACACGGGTCGAGCATGGCTCGACCCTGCCAGAGCCCCGGCTTACAGCGCTTCCAGACTGCACCACGGCAATCCAGGCAGGCCCTGCCCGGCCACCGCCGCCGCTACCTGCGCGTCGGCAGCGTCCACATCGATTCCCTGCCGCACATACCAGGCCGGGTCGTAATAGCTGTGCGCGTAGCGATCGCCGCTGTCGCACAGGATGCTGACGATGCTGCCCTGGCGGCCGGCCTCGCGCATCCACTGCGCAGCCTGCAGCACGCCGATGAAATTGGTGCCGGTGGAGCCACCGACGCGGCGCCCCAGCTGGCGGCTGACGTGGCGCATCGCGGCCAGGCTCAAGGCGTCGGGCACCTTCACCATGGCATCGACACTGGTCGGGATGAAGCTGGACTCCACCCGCGGCCGGCCGATGCCTTCCACCCGCGAGCCGCCGTTGCAGGTCATGCCGCGCCACTCGTTGCCGCCGGCCAGGGCAGCCTGGTATCCATCGTAGAACACCGAGACTTCCGGGTCCGCACACAGGATGCGGGTGTCATGCCGACGATAGCTGACGTAGCGCCCGAGCGTCGCTGCGGTACCACCGGTGCCGGGACTGCACACGATCCAGTCCGGAATCGGGCTGGGCTCCTCGGCCATCTGCTTGAAGATCGATTCAGCGATGTTGTTGTTGGCACGCCAGTCGGTGGCGCGCTCGGCATAGGTGAACTGGTCCATGAAGTGGCCGCCGGTTTCGCGGGCCAGCTTTTCCGAATCGCAGTTGAGGTCGCAGGCGCGCTCGACCAGATGGCAGCGGCCACCGTGGAACTCGATCGCGGCAATCTTCTCCGGCGACGTCGTGGCCGGCATCACTGCGATGAACGGCAGGCCGAGCAGGCGCGCGAAGTAGGCCTCGGAAACGGCGGTGGAGCCGCTGGAGGCCTCGATCACCGGCCGCCCTTCACGCAGCCAGCCGTTGGCCAGCGCGTACAGGAACAGCGAACGCGCCAGCCGGTGCTTGAGGCTGCCGGTGGGATGGCTCGATTCATCCTTCAGGTACACCTCGATGCCCTCGAACCCGGGCAGCGCCAGCGGGATCAGGTGGGTATCGGCGGAACGGTTGAAATCGGCTTCGATCTTGCGGATGGCGGCGGCCACCCATTCACGCTGCGACATGGCGGGCAATGGTCATCAGGACGGAACGGTGCGATCCGGCCATTGTACGTCGCGGTGCCGTCAGCTGCCGGCCCGTAGAATGACACCCATCCGGCCGGCAACGGCCCTGTCTGAAGGACCTCCCCCATGACCATTCCCGCCCTGCGCGATGTCCCCGGCGTCGCCGCCCAGGCCCCGGCCGAGACCACCGGCTTCGTCTTCAACCACACCATGCTGCGGGTCAAGGACGCCACCGCCTCGCTGGACTTCTACACCCGCGTGCTGGGCTACCAGCTGATCGACAAGCGCGACTTCGCCGAAGCCCAGTTCAGCCTGTACTTCCTGGCCTACGTACCGGCCGGCACCGTGGTGCCGGAAGATGACAACACCCGCCGCCTGTGGATGGCCGGCCTGCCGGGCGTGCTGGAACTGACCCACAACCATGGCACCGAGAACCAGGAAGGCGCCGTCTACCACGACGGCAACAGCGACCCGCGCGGCTTCGGCCACATCTGCGTGTCGGTGCCGGACATCGAAGCGGCCTGCCAGCGTTTCGAAGACCTGGGCGTGACCTTCCAGAAGCGCCTGACCGACGGCCGCATGAAGAACCTGGCCTTCATCAAGGACCCGGACGGCTACTGGGTCGAGATCATCGCCAACGCCTGACCGGCAGAAAGGGCCCGTTCCGGTAGCGCCGGGCCATGCCCGGCGGCCTTGCTCCGACATTCATGGCACGATGGGACCGCGAGCGACTTAATCCCTCCGTCCCCTTTTTTGTGAGGTTGGCATGGAAACGATGGAACTGCACCGCGGGCGATTGATCGACCACATCCAGCTGGTCGTACGCGATCTGGCCGCCAGCCGCCGCTTCTACCAGGCGGTGTTCGACACGATCGGCATCCCGGTGGCCGGCGAAGGCGATGACTACTTCTGGGCCGACGAACTGTTCATTTCCAGCGCCAGCAGCGAGGCCGCTGCTGGCCAGCTGACCGGTCGCCACCATCTGGCGTTCCAGGCCCGCGATACCGCCACCGTCGATGCTTTCCACAGCGCTGCGCTGGCGGCTGGCGGCAAGGACAACGGCGCGCCCGGCGAGCGCCCATACCATCCCGGCTACTACGGCGCCTTCGTGCTCGATCCGGATGGCAACAACATCGAGGTCGTCTACCACGGCCCGGCGAACTACAGCGCCGATTCGGTGAAGGTCAGCTTCTGAGCCGGCAGTCGTACTGAAACGAAGAAGCCGGGCAATGCCCGGCTTCGTCTCATCGCACAGCGCAGGCCTCAGTGGGCCGCCATGTAGATGTCCTGCAGCACGGCCTTTTCCAGCTCCAGCTCACCCAGCAGGTTCTTCACGATGTCACCCAAGCTGAGGATGCCGACCAGCTTGCTGCCGTCGGTGACCATCAGGTGGCGACGACGCGAGTAGGTCATCAGGGACATGGCCTGCTTCAACGTGGCGTCCGGCGCAATGCCTTCCAGACCGGTGGACGGCAGGCTGGAAATCACCCGTCGGCCAGCCTGCGGGCCATCATCGGCCAGGCTGCGGACGATGTCCTTTTCAGAAATGATGCCGACCGGGGCATCATCCTTCATCACTACCAGTGCGGCGATTTTATTCGCGCTCATCTTGTGCGCGGCGGCACCGATCGTGTCTTCCGTATCGATGGTGATGACAGCTTCTTTCTTGGATTGCAGGAGCTCGCGGACGTTCATTCTTGTTTCCTGGTGCAGGTCACTCAAGTCAAAAAAGTGTGCTCTGCCGATTCGCCCCCTCCCCGGGAACAGACCTTTCAGTGCACGTCTGGCGCACCCACCTGCCGCTTGGAATGAATCGGCAGACGTCGTGCTGCAACACGAACGAGGGGGTTCAACGGTTCAACCCGGATCTCGGTCAACTTGATTCTACGACTGCGACCATCGGTCACTAGCGGCATCGATGGGACAGTTCGTCGTAGGAACCTTTCGACGCTTCCGAGAATCGCACCCGGCCTGAAACCGGGGCTGAATGCAGTGGGCTCCCTGCCCTCAAGTTCGCATGGGATTGGCCAAGGCTGGTGCAACCGCCCAACCCTGCAAAGTCAGAACGGCCAGACCGGATGGGTTGCGGGACCCGACACCAGTGCCGGTGGCACCTGCCTGGGCCCATCAGTCCAGCAGCCAACCGGCCATGGTGCACCGGCCCCTGCACAAAGCCCGTGGCCGGCAGCAGTGGCAGCCTCATGCTGATCCAAGGTACCGACAGCACTGATAGCACCGGTGCGAAGCACGCGCTGCGGTATGGGTATGTACGGATGCGCCGATTAACGACCGGCGCATCCGGCCAGATCCTATCGGGAGCATTGCCCCTTCTGGGCCAGCTTCAACTGCGCCACCTGACGCCGCCCCTCGGCCTCTGGAACGACAGTGAGTTTGGCGCCACCAACGAACACCCCCATCTTGATGGTCTGCTCGATGAAGTAGTTGCGTCCCGCCTCGACAAGCAGCTTGATGTCATTGGGCGAGAACTCCGACTCCGTCGAGATCGAATGTTCCCGGTTGCCGGCCAACAGCGTGTAGAAGAACACCTTGTTCGCGGTCTCCCCCAAGCATTCGCCATCGATCCAGAGATCCTTCTTGAGCGCCTGGCCGACAAAGCTGTTCCGGTACACGTAGACGCCTGCCTTGCCTTCCTCCGGCACCGGGAAGGTCTTGGCCAGTTCCATCTGCCCCTTGTCCGCTGTCGGGACACTCGCGCATGCAGACAACATCGCAACTGACGTCGCCAGCACAACCACCTGCCACTTCTTCATTTACCGCCCCCCCTGATATGCGCGTCGATGCGCGCGGATTGAATCTTCCATGGAACGTGCAGAGGGAGGCGCGCACAGCCTCACGCGGCCCCTCCACTGCCCGGCAGTCTTCACCACTGCTGATGATAGGTATCCCTGTACTCGGATTCGGTCATACCCGAATTGACGAAGCGCCACATATCCGCACCCAATGCCCGCCGAGCGTACTCCAGTGCGGCCTCTATGCTGGCGAATGATGCGCTCTGTGCGTCGTCCGGATCGCGCGCGACGCTGGGAAAGCTGTAGATGTCCAGATACTGCGCAGTGCCCACGTCGGCAACCTCGTGCAAGGTTACTGTCCACTGCCCTTCCCGTTCGCGATGGATGACCAGAAAGCGGATGATCCGCCCGTCTGCATCCTGGCCGGCTGACAGCAACTGTTCAACGCTGCGACCTTTGTGCAGGTTGGCGAGCACATCGAACTGGTCAAGATGGCGCATGCATCCTCCGTGATGCGGCAGGCCTGATGAACGCATGGTGCCACGCGGGGACGAAAAAGGGCGGTCCTCCCTCCCGGACCGCCCGTTGTTTCGCTATCAACCAGCTACGTCCGCCCTTACTCCACCGTAACGCTCTTGGCCAGGTTGCGCGGCTTGTCCACGTCGGTGCCGCGTGCCAGCGCGGTGTGGTACGCCAGCAGCTGCACCGGGATGGTGTGCACCACCGGGCTGAGCACGCCGGCATGGCGCGGGGTGCGGATCACATGCACGCCTTCGGACTCGTTGAAGTTGCTGTCCTGGTCGGCGAACACGAACAGCTCGCCGCCACGCGCGCGCACTTCCTGCATGTTGGATTTGACCTTCTCCAGCAGGCTGTCGTTGGGTGCGATCACCACCACCGGCATGTCCTCGTCCACCAGTGCCAGCGGCCCGTGCTTGAGCTCGCCGGCCGGGTAGGCCTCGGCATGGATGTACGAGATTTCCTTCAACTTGAGCGCGCCTTCCAGGGCGATCGGATAGTGCAGGCCACGGCCCAGGAACAGCGCACTGCTCTTGCGGGCGAAGCGCTCGGCCCATGCGGCGATCTGCGGTTCCATGTTCAACGCATGCTGCACGCTGCCCGGCAGGAAACGCAGCTGCTCCAGGTAGTCCGCTTCCTGCGCGGCATCAATGCGGCCATGCAGCTTCCCCAGCACCATGGTCAACTGGAACAGCGCGGCCAGCTGGGTGGTGAACGCCTTGGTCGAGGCCACGCCGATCTCGGCGCCGGCGCGGGTGTAGCAGACCAGTTCGCTGGCGCGCGGAATCGCGCTTTCCGGCACGTTGCAGATCGACAGCGTGTGCTTGTGGCCCAGCGACTTGGCGTACTTCAGCGCTTCCATCGTATCCAGCGTTTCGCCGGACTGGGAGATGGTCACGATCAGGTGCTTGGGATTGGCATACGCGGCGCGATAGCGGTATTCGCTGGCGATCTCCACGCTGCACGGCAGGCCGGCGATGGCCTCGATCCAGTAGCGCGCGGTCAGGCCCGAGTAGTAACTGGTACCACAGGCCAGAATCTGTACACCCTCGATGCCCGACAGCACCGCTTCGGCATTCCTGCCGAACAGCTCGGCCGGGAAGCCACCGGCGTCGATCGCCGCTTCGATGGTGTCGCCCAGTGCACGCGGCTGCTCGTGGATTTCCTTCTGCATGAAGTGCCGGTACGGGCCCAGCTCCAGCGAGGCCAGCGAGACATCGGAGAGATGCACATCGCGCTCGATCGGCTGATCGTTACCGTCGAAGATGCTCACACCATCACGGCGGATCTCGGCAGTGTCGCCCTCTTCCAGGAAGATCACCTTGCGCGTGGCCGACAGCACGGCCGAGACGTCGGACGCCACAAAGTTCTCGCCCTCGCCCAGACCGACCAGCAGCGGGCAGCCCATGCGGGCGCAGACGAAACGTTCCGGCTCGGCACGGCTGATCACAGCCAGCGCATAGGCACCGGTCAATTCCTTGACCGTGTGCTGCAACGCGACCAGCAGGTCATCGCCATTCTTCAGATGGTGATGAATCAGGTGGGCGATCACTTCGGTGTCGGTCTGCGACTCGAAGGTATAGCCCAGCGCGCGCAGCTTCTCGCGCTGTTCTTCATGGTTCTCGATGATGCCGTTGTGCACCAGCGCCACGCCATGGCTGATGTGCGGATGCGCGTTCGCCTCGGTGACACCGCCATGGGTGGCCCAACGCGTGTGGCCGATGCCCAGGCTGGCCGTGAAGCCTTCAGCCTCGGCAGCAGTGGCCATCTCCGAGACACGACCAGTGCGGCGTACGCGGCGCACCTCGGGCCGTTCGGCCTGATCGATCACGGCGATGCCGGAGGAATCGTAGCCGCGGTATTCCAGTCGCTTCAGTCCTTCGATCAGGACCGGCACCACATCCCGTTGGGCGATCGCACCTACGATTCCACACATGTCACGCATTTCCTTGAAGACGGTCGCCGCATTCTAGCCTGCGTGTCCGCCAGCCCCCTCCTGTCCGCTTAATGAAAGTGTCCGGAAAGGTGTCCGCGGACACCCGGACAGTAGCAACACATGTTCAACTCATTGATGGAAAAGGAAATAAAGTTGGCACGCTGTGTGCTTTGTCCATAGCACCACTCTGGCACCACCGACAGGCACGAACCCGATGATCCGCGACACCTCCGCCCAGGACCAGATCGTTTCCTCCGCTTCAGCCAGTGCCCCCAAGGCCGCATGGCACCGTTACCGCTGGCCGGCCCTGGCGGGCATCGCGCTGCTGGCCGGCATCGGCTGGGCCGTGCATGCGTGGTCCAATGCCAGCAGCTCGTTCGACAGCAGCCGGGTGCGCATCGCCGAAGTGCAGCGCGGCGACCTGGTGCGCGACATCGCCGCCGACGGCCGCGTGATCGCCGCCAACAGTCCGGTGCTGTACGCCATCTCCGCCGGCACGGTGGACCTGAAGGTGGTCGCCGGTGACGTGGTCAAGAAGGGCCAGGAGCTGGCGATCATCGACAGCCCCGAGCTGCGCAGCAAGCTGGCCCAGGAGGAGGCCACCCTGGCCGGCCTGGAAGCCGAGGCCAGCCGCGCCAACCTGGATGCCACCCTGGCCCGGGCCAAGTCGCGCAAGGAAACCGACCAGGCCAGCATCGAGCGACAGGCCGCCGACCGCGACCTGCAGCGCTACCAGCGCGGCTTCGATGGCGGCGCGGTGCCGCAGATCGATCTGGCCAAGGCCCAGGACACCCTGAAGAAGGCCGACATCAGCCTGGTCAATGCCACCACCGATGCACGCCTGCAGAGCCAGGGCGCGGACCTGGACGCACGCAACAAGCGTTTGCTGGCCGACCGCCAGAAGGCCGTAGTGGCCGAAGTGCGGCGCCAGGTGGACGCACTGACCCTGCGTGCACCGTTCGATGGCCAGGTCGGTCAGGTGCAGGCCACCCAGGCCACCAACCTTGCCGCCAACGCGCCGGTGCTGGGCGTGGTCGACCTGTCCAAGTTCGAAGTCGAGATCAAGGTGCCGGAGAGCTTCGCGCGCGATCTGGCGATCGGCATGCCGGCGCAGCTGACCGGTGGCAATGGCCAGCCGTTCCCGGGCGAGATCAGTGCGGTGTCGCCGGAAGTGGTCAATGGCGAAGTCAACGCACGCGTCCGCTTTGCCGCAGCCCAGCCTGAAGGCCTGCGCCAGAGCCAGCGGATGTCGGTGCGGGTGCTGCTGGATACCCGCAGGAATGTCATGAAGGTCGAGCGCGGCCCGTTCGTGGAACAGGGCAACGGTGTGGCGTACGTAATGGATGGCCGCACCGCGGTGCGTCGTCCGATCGAACTGGGCGTCAGCAGCCTGGGCGAAGTGGAAATCAAGTCGGGTGTGCAGCCGGGGGACCGCATCGTGGTCTCGGGCAGCGACCTGTTCAAGGACGCCGAACGCGTCTCCGTCAACTGACAACTCATACATCCTGGAGAGAGGACACCCCATGTACATGCTCGAAATGCGTTCGGTCGCCAAGGTCTTCCGTACCGAACAGGTGGAAACCCACGCGCTGCGTTCACTGGAACTGCAGGTCAAGGAAGGCGAGTTCGTCGCCGTCACCGGTCCGTCCGGCTCCGGCAAGACCACCTTCCTCAACATCGCCGGCCTGCTGGAAACCTTCACCAGCGGCACCTACATGCTTGATGGCCAGGACGTCAGCAAGCTCGGCGATGATGCCCGCAGCCGCCTGCGCAACCAGAAGATCGGCTTCATCTTCCAGGGCTTCAACCTGATTCCGGACCTCAACCTGTTCGACAACGTGGACGTGCCGCTGCGCTACCGCAAGATGAGCGCCGGCGAGCGCCGCGAGCGCATCGAGAAGGCGCTGAGCCAGGTTGGCCTGGGCTCGCGCATGAAGCACTACCCGAACGAACTCTCCGGCGGCCAGCAGCAGCGCGCGGCGATTGCCCGTGCCCTGGCCGGAAGCCCCCGTCTGCTGCTGGCCGACGAACCGACCGGCAACCTGGACACGCAGATGGCACGCGGGGTGATGGAACTGCTGGAGGAGATCAACGCCGCCGGCACCACCATCGTGATGGTCACCCACGACCCGGAACTGGCCGCACGCGCGCAGCGCAACGTGCACATCGTCGACGGCCAGGTCACCGACCTGGTGCGCGAGCCGGTGCTGGCCACCCCGCGTCGCATCGTCGCCGTCAACGAGTGAGGGCACGACCATGTTCGCCTACTACGCCCGACTGGCGGTGCGCAGCTTCCGCCGCAACAAGGTACTGACCGCGCTGATGGTGGTGGCCATCGCGCTGGGCATCGGTGCTTCGATGACCACCCTGACCGTGTTCCACGTGCTGTCCGGCGACCCGATCCCTGACAAGAGCGACCGCCTGTTCTACGTGCAGGTCGATCCGCGCCCGCGCTCGGGTTACCTGACCGGCGAAGAGCCGGAAACCCAGATGACCCGCTTCGATGCCGAGACGCTGCTGCGCGAGAAGCGTGGCGAGCGCCAGGCGATGATGAGTGCCGGTGACGCGACCATCGAGCCGGAAGGCAGCACGTTGAAGCCGTTCAACATCGATACCCGCTGGACCTCGGCTGACTTCTTCCCGATGTTCAACGTGCCGATGCTGTATGGCCGTGCCTGGACGGCCAGCGACGATGACGGTCGCTCCCGCGTGGTGGTGCTGTCCAAGGTGATCAACGACAAGCTGTTCCAGGGAGCGGACAGTGTCGGCCGTGAGATCCGTGCCGATGGCCATTCGCTGCGGGTGATCGGGGTGATGGATACCTGGAATCCGGAACCGCACTTCTTCGACCTGACCGTTGGCAACTACGGCCGCGAAGAGGACCTGATGATGCCGCTGTCCACCGCAATGGACCTCAAGCTCGGCAGCAACGGCAACATGAACTGCTTCCGCGACGGCGCACCCGATGACGACAGCAATTCGATCAACGCGCCGTGCACCTGGATCCAGTACTGGGTGGAGCTTGACCCGTCCAAGGCCGAGGACTATCGCCGCTACCTGGTGAACTACTCGGACCAGCAGCGGGCTGCCGGCCGTTTCGAGCGCCCGGCCAACGTGCGCCTGCGCACCGTGATGGAGTGGCTGACCTTCAACAACGCGGTACCCAGCGACGTGCGCCTGCAGATGTGGCTGGCCCTGGGTTTCCTCGGTGTCTGCCTGGTGAACACGGTCGGCCTGCTGCTGGCCAAGTTCCTGCGCCGCAGCGGTGAGATCGGCGTGCGCCGCGCACTGGGTGCCAGCCGCGGGCAGATCTTCCTGCAGTGCTTGGTCGAGGCGGGCGCGGTGGGCGTGGTCGGCGGCGTGCTCGGCATCGGCCTGGCACTGCTGGGCCTGTATGCGGTGCGCCAGCAGCCGGTGGACTACGCCAAGCTGGCCCACCTCGACGGCAGCATGCTGCTGCTCGCCCTCGGCCTGACCCTGCTGGCCAGCGTCGCTGCCGGCTTCCTGCCCGCCTGGCGCGCGATGCAGGTCACCCCGGCCATCCAGCTCAAGTCGCAGTAAGCACCAGAACGAGGACTTCCCATGGACATCCGCCCCATCCTCAGCACCCTGCGCCGGCACAAGACCGCAGCCGCATTGATCGTGCTGGAAATCGCCCTGACCTGCGCCATCGTCTGCAATGCCCTGTTCCTGGTCACCCAGCGCGTGGAAAAGATCAGCCAGCCCAGCGGCCTGGCCGAGAACGAACTGGTCATGGTCCGGGTCAGCGGCATCGGCAAGCAGACCAACGCCATGGCCCGCACCAACGAAGACCTGGCATCGCTGCGCGCGATCCCCGGCGTGACCAGCGTGGCCAAGGTCAACCAGCTGCCGTTCCGCCGCAATTCGAGCAACACCAGCATCTCGCGCGAGCGTGACCAGGAACGGCCGACAGCCTTCGTGTCGCAGTACATGGTTGGCGAGAACGCGTTGTCCACGCTCGGCCTGCAGCTGGTCGCCGGCCGCGACTTCCAGCCCAGCGAGTACATCGACCTGGAAGAAGCACAGAAGAATCCGAAGCCCGACCGCGCCGCACCGGTGATCATCAACCAGCAGGTCGCCGCCAAGATGTACCCGGACCAGAGCGCGCTGGGCAAGACCTTCTACATGGGCAACCAGGCCCTGCATGTGGTTGGTGTGGTCGCCCATCTGGCCACCCCCACCGACTACAACGACAACAGCACCCTGTCGATGATCCTGCCGGTACGTACCGACTTCACCCGCGGCCCGTACATGCTGCGCACCTCACCGGAACGCCGCGATGAAGTGCTGAAGGGTGCGCTGGCCGCGCTGGAGCACAACGACCCCAACCGCCTGGTGCGCGAGAAGCTGACCTACCAGGAACAGCGTGCCGACTACTTCAAGAACGACCGCTCGATGGTCGGCCTGCTGGTGACGGTCTGCGTGGCGCTGCTGGTGGTCACCGCCCTGGGCATCGTCGGCCTGGCCAGCTTCTGGGTACAGCAGCGCAGCAAGCAGATCGGCATCCGCCGCGCACTGGGCGCCACCCGCGGGCAGATCCTGCGCTACTTCCAGACCGAGAACTTCCTGCTGGCCACGCTGGGCATCGTGCTGGGCATGCTGGCGGCGTACGCCATCAACCTGGCACTGATGAACATGTACGAGCTGCCGCGCATGCCGCTGCTGTACCTGCCGCTGGGCGCAGCGCTGCTGTGGCTGCTCGGCCAGATCGCCGTGTTCGGCCCGGCCCGCCGCGCTGCGGCGGTGCCCCCGGCCGTCGCCACGCGGGGGGCGTGAGATGCGCGCCAGCCTGATGGTCCTGTTGCTGGCCCTGCCGCCGCCGGTACTCGCCGGCAGCAGCAGCGCGCAGACGCTGGAGTGGCGCCAGGACGATGCGCGGCTGGCGCTGCGCTCGACCGAAGGCGTGGTGAGGGTGGATGCGGCCAGCCCGGAGGCGCGCTTCGGCGTGCGCCATGGCGACCGCATCCTGCGCGTGGACGACTCGCCGGTGCGGCAGATCGAGCAGCTCGCCGACGCCGTGCAGGCGGCATCGACGCCCACCGTCTACCTGCTGCTGCGCCGCGATGGCCGGATGCTCACCGTGCCGGTGAACGTGTCCCAGTGGCGCCCCGCTCTGGCGCCACCACCACCCCCTCCGGATCCGCCGCCGCCCCCGCCACGACGCTGAGACCCGGCGGCCCCTGCGCTGCCACGGGTTTGGCTATGCTTGGTGGGTGGCGCCGAAAGCTCCGGCGTCATCCACCCTTTTCCGTGCGCGGCGCCGTCGCTCTCCGGCGCTGCCCTGCCCTCCCAGAAGCCGCCGAATGCCTGCGATCCTGATCATCGACGACAACGCCAGCGTGGGTACTGCGCTGGATGTGCTGTTTTCCCTGCACGACATCGACACCCTGCAGGCGCAGAGCCCGGCCGAAGGGCTGGCGCTGCTGGAATCGCAGCCGGTCGACCTGGTGATCCAGGACATGAATTTCAGCGAGGACACCACTTCCGGCGAGGAAGGCGAGGCACTGTTCGCGCAGATCCGCGAACGCCACCCTGATCTGCCGGTGATCCTGCTGACGGCCTGGACCCACCTGAGCAGCGCGGTGGACCTGGTCAAGGCCGGTGCCGCCGACTACCTGGCCAAGCCCTGGGATGACCGCAAGCTGCTGACCACGGTCAACAACCTGCTGGAATTGTCCGAAGCGCGGCGCGAACTGGACCAGCGACGCCAGCGCGAACAGCGCCAGCGGCATGCGCTGGAAGACAAGTACGTGTTGTGTGGTGCGGTGTTCGCCGACCCCGCCAGCGAGCGGGTGATCGCCCTGGCGTGCCAGGTCGCGCGCTCGGAGCTGCCGGTGCTGATCACCGGCCCCAATGGCGCGGGCAAGGAGAAGATCGCGCAGATCATCCAGGCCAACTCGCTGGTGGCCAAGGGTCCGTTCGTGGCGGTGAACTGTGGCGCCCTGCCCTCCGAACTGATCGAGGCCGAACTGTTCGGTGCCGAGGCCGGCGCCTATACCGGCGCCAACAAGGCGCGCGAAGGCAAGTTCGAGGCAGCCGACGGCGGCACGCTGTTCCTGGATGAGATCGGCAACCTGTCGCTGGGTGGGCAGATGAAGCTGCTGCGCGTGCTGGAGACAGGACGTTTCGAGCGCCTGGGCTCCAACCGCGAACGCCAGGTCAAGGTGCGCGTGGTCAGTGCAACCAATGCCGATCTGCCGGCGATGATCCGCGAAGGTACGTTCCGCGAAGACCTCTACTACCGGCTCAACACGGTGGAACTGACGCTGCCGCCGTTGGCCGACCGCCCCGGCGACATCGTGCCGTTGGCCGAGCATTTCCTCAGCATCGGCAAGCCACTGTCCAGCACGGCGGCCACCGCACTGCAGCGGCACCTGTGGCCGGGCAACGTGCGCGAGCTGCGCAACGTGATCCAGCGTGCCGAACTGCTGGCTACCGGCAACCGCATCGAGGTGGGCGATCTCAACCTGCCGCGTGCGCCGGCTGCGCCACGCCCTGCGCCAAGCGCCGGCAATGATCCCGACCGCGCACGCATCGAAGAAGTGCTGGCGCGCAACCATGGGGTCATCGCCCAGGCCGCCGCCGAGCTTGGACTGAGCCGGCAGGCGCTGTACCGGCGCATGGACCGTCATGGCATTCCGCGCGAATGAAGCGACGCTCCTTCACCTTCCGCCTGTTCCTGCGCCTGCTGCCGGTGCTGGCGCTGGCTGCCGCTCTGCCGTGGCTGCTGGCCTACTGGATGGACCATGGCTGGGTGGTGACCACGGTCTCCACGATCATCCTGCTGTCATTGATGTGGTGGACGCTGCGCCGCGCCACCGCACCGGTGCGCTCGTTGATGCGGGCGCTGTCCGGGACCACCAGCAGCTACCGCGACGGTGAGTACAACTTCGGTATCTACTGGCCCGGCAATGACGAACTGGGTGACCTGGTGCAGGCGCACCGCGAACTGGGCGAAGTGCTGCGTGCACAGCGCCAGGGCCTGGTCCAGCGCGAACTGCTGCTGGACACCATGGTGCAGAACACCCCGGTAGCGATGCTGCTGATCGCCGCCGGTGGCGATGGCATTTCCCGCGTGGTGTTCTCCAACCTGGCCGCGCGCAAGCTGCTGCACAGCGGCTGGAAGCTGGAAGGCCAGCGCATGGAAGACGTGCTCGAGCAGCTGCCGGTGGAACTGCGTGATGCCATCGGCCGCGGCGGCGACAGCCTGTTTGCGGTGAAGTCGGAAAGCGAAGACGGCGTGGAAGGCGACGAGGATGACGAACAGGTCTATCACCTGTCGCGGCGCGCGTTCCAGCTCAACGGCCGCCCGCATGACCTGCTGTTGGTACGCCAGCTCACTGCCGAACTGCGCCGGCAGGAAGTACAGACCTGGAAGAAGGTGATCCGGGTGATCAGCCACGAACTCAACAACTCGCTGGCGCCGATCGCCTCACTGGCGCACTCCGGTGGCGAGCTGGTCAAGCGCGAACGCTTCGACCGGCTGCCGGAGATCTTCACCACCATCGAAGACCGCGCACGCCACCTGGAAGGCTTCATCCGCGGCTACGCGCGTTTCGCAAAGCTGCCGCAACCGCAGCTGCAGACCGTGCACTGGGCGCCATTCCTGTCCAGCCTGTGCCAGCAGATTCCGTTCACGATGGAGCGTGAACCCGACGAAGAACTGAGCAGCCGGATCGACATCGCCCAATTCGGCCAGGCCCTGCTCAACCTGCTGAAGAATGCACACGAGGCCTGTGCTGAAGCAGATCCGCCGAACAACGACGTGCAGGTGCAGCTGACCCGGCTGCCGCAGTGGCTGCGGCTGGATGTGCTGGACCGCGGCAAGGGCATGAACGAGCAGGTGCTGCAGAATGCGCTGATGCCGTTCTATTCGACCAAGCGCAATGGCACCGGGCTGGGGCTGGCCCTCACCCGCGAGATCGTCGAGGCGCACGGTGGTCGCGTGTCACTGCAGAACCGCACCGAGGGCGGGCTGTGCGTGTCGATCCTGTTGCCGGTGGGGTAGGTTTGTTCTTCCTTCTTCTGTTGATTGCTGAAGGTTGATCACGGTTCATGGGCGTCACTTTTCTTTTCGCGCGAAAAGAAAAGTAACCAAAAGAAACGCGCCGCCAGTCCGCGAGCCGTCGTGCTGCGCACGCCGGTACCCTGCGCTCCTCGGTCCGTTGAGGGACGGCGCGGGAACTCGCTGCGCTCAGACACCCGCGCCTCTTCGCCCTCGCCGGCCCTGCGGTGCTCGGCTCGCTTCAAGGCGGACTCGAGAAGCAGAGCAAAAGCATCCACGCATGGCGTGGATCTACTGGGTGCACCTGTGGACTTTGACTTGGGTCCGCCTTGAAGCGAGCCGAGCACCGCAGGGGAGTCAGGGGCGAAGAGGTGCCGATGTCCTGTAGAGCCGACTGTTAGTCGGCTGACTTCTTCGCACCGGCCCATGATTCGCCGAGGAGCGCAGGGCACCGATGCGCAGCATCGGCTCGCGGCCGGCGGAACGTTTCTTTTGGTTACTTTTCTTTGCGTACAAAGAAAAGTGACACCCATGAACCGTGATCAACCTTCAGCAAGCAACAGAAGAAGCAAAACTAAAGCACTCGCCGCATCGCCACCCGCAAGTGCATCGGGAATCCCAACGCGGCTTCCTCGGCCATCACCCCTCGCAGGCCCGCGCCCCACTCTGACTCCGGCAGGACGTTGAATCCTTCGCTGGCATAGAAAGCCGCATTCCACGGTACATCGGACAACGTGGTCAGCACCGCCGCCGGATAGCCAAGCGCCTTGGCCTCGGCGAGTGCGTGCTGCAGCAACGCTCGGCCGTAACCACGCCGCGCGTGGCCGGGATCAACATCCATCTGCAGCACATGGAAATCGCCGTCGAGCGCACCGCCCAGCAGGTAGCCGGCGATGCCGCCATCGGCGCCTTCGATGATCCACAACTGGCCACGCTGCAACCCAGCCTGCAACGTGGGGAGGTCCAGCCCATGGGCGGCGAACACCGGGTGCGCCTCGTGCCCGCGCAGCAGTTCACCCGCACGCTGTTCGATGCGGGGCAACGCGTCGAGTTCGTCGGCGCGCGGTGGTCTCGGCTCAGCTTTTCTTGATGGGTCGCTGCCAGCCATCGATCGTTTCCTGGCGCGCACGGGCCACGGTCAGCTTGCCGTCCGGCGCAGTGCGGGTGATGACCGAACCTGCAGCAATCGTCGCCCCTTCACCGATCAGCACCGGCGCCACCAGCGAACTGTTGGAGCCGATGAAAGCGTTGTCGCCGATGGTGGTGGTCGACTTGTTCACGCCGTCGTAGTTGCAGGTGATGGTGCCCGCACCGATGTTGACCTTGCTGCCGATCACCGCATCACCCAGGTAGGTCAGATGGTTGGCTTTGCTGCCCACCCCCAGGGTGACCTTCTTGGTTTCCACGAAGTTGCCCACGTGCACACCATCGGCCAGCACGGTGCCCGGGCGCAGGCGCGCGAACGGGCCGATCTGGGCTGCACCCTCGCTGATGACGCCTTCCACATCGCAGTGCGCACGTACTTCGGTGCCCGCGCCGAGAGTGACGTCCTTCAGCCGGGTGAACGGGCCGATGGTCACGCCATCGCCGAGCACCACCTTGCCTTCAAGAATCACATCGACATCGATCATCACATCGCTGCCGACGACCACCTCACCACGGATATCGACCCGCGCCGGATCGCGCACGCGCGCGCCCTGGATGCACAGCGCGCGGACCGCGCGCCGCTGCCAGGCCCGTTCCAGCTGCGAGAGCTGCCATGGATCATTCGCGCCTTCGGCGTCCTGCGCATCGGCCACCAGGGCCATCTCCGCCGGAGTGAACTCGCGGGCGGCAAAGGCGAATACATCGGTCAGGTAGTACTCGCCCTGCGCGTTGCTGTTGGACAGCTGCGACAGCCAGCGGCGCAGCGCCGTCGATTCGGCAGTGATGATGCCGGTGTTGATGATGCGCACCCGACGCTGTTCATCGTCGGCGTCCTTCTGCTCAACGATCGCCCCGACCTTGCCTTCGGCATCGCGCAGCACGCGACCATAGCCAGTGGGATCCTCGACATCGGCCACCAGCACGGCCAGCCGGCCCGGCTGGGCCAGCAGGTCGCGCAGGGTCTGCGCACGGATCAACGGCACATCGCCGTACAACACCAGCACCTGTGCGGCGTCTGGCACCTCCGGCATGGCCTGGGCAACGGCGTGGCCGGTACCCAGCTGCTGCGCTTGTTCCGCCCACAACAGGTCCGGCTGGTCAGCGAAGTAGTGCCGCACCTGGTCCCCGCCGTGGCCGTACACCACGTGGATGGCAGCCGGCTGCAGTTCGCGCGCCGTGGCGATCACATGCGCCAGCATCGGCTGCCCGGCAATCGGCTGCAGTACCTTGGGCAGCACCGATTTCATGCGTTTACCGGCGCCAGCGGCGAGGATGATGACGTGCAGGGGTTGGGTCATGGAGGGGGGCCGCGCAGCGGCGGCGATCTGAGGACTGGCTGATAGGATAGCCGAGCTCATTCCCTGCCTGACGTGAACCGTGCGCTGCCTGAAGGAACGATTGCTCGATCTGCTGTACTGGATGGGCCCGCTGTTGCCGGGCGGCACCGGGAAGGCACGGCCATGACCCTCGTCCGCCAGGGCAGCTCATACATCGTCATCGGGCTGGTGCAGCTGCTGCTGGACTGGCTGGTGTTCGTGGGCAGCACCGCACTCGGGCTGCCCGTCGCCCCTGCCAACGTCGTCGGCCGTCTGGCCGGCATGCTGCTCGGCTTCTGGCTCAACGGCCGCTATACCTTTGCTGCCGCCGGCCAACAGCGCCTGGGCTGGAAGCGCTTCGCGCGCTTCCTCCTGCTTTGGATGCTGCTGACCGCGGCCAGCACCCTGCTGGTGACTGCGGCCGACCATGCATTGGGACTGCAGTACGCGTGGCTTGCCAAGCCGCTGGTGGAAGGTGGTCTGGCGCTGGTGTCGTTCATGCTGCTGCGGCACGTGGTGTACCGCTGACCTGCGTTCAGTGAAGGCCACTGTCGCCGGCCAGGCGCACGCTCAATCCCTCGCGCCACAACTGCAGCGGGCTGTAACGCAACTGCACCTGATGGCGGCCTGCCGGCACGCACAGCGCATGGAACAGGCCATTGCCACGCAGCAGCGGCAGTACGGTGCCATCGGGCAAGCGGGCCTGCCAGCCACGGGCAGTCACCTCGTTGACCACGACCCACGCGGGGCGGTCGGCTTCCACCGTGAGCTCGATACGGCCAGGCTGGTAGTGCTGCACCTGGATGTTGGCCTCACCGGCATCATGCTCCGGGCATGCGGCGCCGGCCATGGCTGGCAGCCAGAGCTGCCGGCTGAAATCGGTCTGGTTGAATTCATCCGCAGGCGGCAGACGCGCATCGTGGCGTCGGACGTTCCGAGGATTGAGCACGCGCGGCAGCACGCTGTCGCGTCGCGCGAGCTCGACCTGGTCACCCTGCGCGCTTGAACCCGGGAACGGATCCTGGGCCAGCAGCCAGCGCACGCCCAGCAGATCGTACACAGGCGCTGTTGTGTCCTTTGCCCAGGCCGTCGGCAGCTTCTGTTGGAACGTATCCACCGGTTCACCCGGCATGCCGGTCATCTGCAGGTAGTCGCTGGCCAACATCGGGTTGTAGCCGTTTGCCAGCGCGATCCCATGGACCGCGGCGCCGTTGGTGAGCCCACCGATGCCGAAGACCACGGCGCGCTCGGGCAATCCGGGTTGCCGCTCTGCTGCGAGCAGCGCGTAGGCCCGCTGCGCCGGCCCGGCGCGGTCGGCGGTCAGCACCGACTTGGTGCCACTGCCTGCGTTGAAGCTGGTCCCCACGTTGAACAGCAGCAGGTCGAACAGCACCAGCACAAACAGCCAGCGCTCGGGTGCCCGGTGACGACGCAGCAGCAGCACCGCGGCGATTCCCACGGCTGCGCTGATGCCGAGCCAGGCAAAGGCCGCCAGATGACCGCGGTCGATCGCCATCCAGGCACTGGAGACGGCAAGCAGCACGACGGCACCTACGGACATCCACGGCGGCCGCAACGGGCCTGGCTGCAATGCAGCCTGCAAGGCGTTGGCACCCAGCCAAGCTGCTGCTGGGAGGGTGAGGAACAAGGCATCAGCAGGACGCCGGAACAGATCCAGGCCTGGCAGCCAGGTGAACAACCACGGGAACAGTGGCGTTGCCCCACCCAGCGCGATCAGGATCGTCAGAATCACCACGGCCAGCGCGATGCGCGCCGCAGCGGGTTTGCGCCGCAGCACTTCGCCGCCCCATCCCAGCCAGAGCGCCAGCGGCACCGCGCCGAGATAAAGGTAATCGGCGCTGATGTCACCAAAGGCCCAACTGTCGCCACGCCCCTGCGAGAACACGTTGCCTGACAGCAGCGTGGCCAGGGTCTGCCAGTGCATGGCCCCCGGCAACGCAGCCTCCAACGAGAAACCATCCCGATTTGTCTCGCCCAGCCAGGCCAGCGTGGACAACCACTGTGGCGCGCTGATCGCGCCGGCAAGCACGCCGACAAGACCAAATCGCAGCAGCAGCCGCACGCGCTGGCCCTTCGCCAGCAGAACCGCGCCCACCGCATGGATCGCACAGGCGAGGATGATGAAGTAGGTAACCTGGGTCAGCTGCAGCGCGCACAAGCCTCCAGCGATGCCGGCCAGCAGTACGTCACGCAGCCGACCCTGGCGGCGGACCTGCTCCATGCCCAGCCACAGCCACGGCAGCAAGCTGTAACTGACGATCATCGGCGTGTGCTGGAGCCGCGATGCGGCCACCCCACCGAACATCAGCACCAGCGCGAACAGCAGCCGCGCCGGTGGCGGCATTCCCTGCACGCGGCCCAGCCGCAAGGCACCGAAGCCACCTGCCAGCACGTGCAGCAGCACGACCACGTTGAACAGGTGCAGCGACGTCGGTGCCAACAGCATCGGCAGCAGCATGCTCGGCTGCAACGTCATCATCTGCGGGTCGGCCAGCTGCGGGTAGCCCCCGTACAGATACGGATTCCACCACGGCGCCTGCAGATGACGCAGTTGCTCAGCGCTGAAGCTGACCGCCGGGAAGAACTGCTGCACGGCGTCGAACGGAATGGTCTTGATGCCCAGCAGCCACGGCAGGCAAAGCACGACCCAGGCAATCAGGAACATGCCTTCCGGTGTGCGCCAGCGGCACTGCCAGCCCCCCATGTCCTGCGTCGCTGTCGATGACTGCTGCATTCCCTGCCTCCGTGGAAAACAAACAAAAACGCCGGCATGGCAGCCGGCGTTCCTGCATTCACCCGTGCCTTGCAGGCACAGATGTCACCTCGGCACGGTTCAGTGCTTGAGGGTCTTGCGCAGGCGCTCAAGCGCCTGCAGCTGGACAACGGCCTCTGCCAGCTTCTGCTGGGCTTCGGCCACTTCCATCGCTTCGCCGCGGTTGGCCAGGATGCGTTCGGCTTCTTCCTTGGCCTTGCGGACCGAGGCTTCGTCGATGTCCTGTGCGCGGATCGCGGTGTCGGCCAGCACGGTCACCACCTGCGGCTGCACTTCCAGGATGCCGCCGGAAATGGCGAAATCCAGCTGCTCGCCGCTCGGCGTGGTCACTACCACCTTGCCCGGCTTCAGGCGGGTGATCAGCGGTGCGTGCTTGGGCGCGATGCCCAGTTCGCCCAGCTCACCGGTGGCCACGACCAGGGTCGCTTCGCCACGGAAGATTTCCTGCTCGGCGCTGACGATGTCGCAACGGATGGTGCTCATGTAACTCTCTTCGCTAGGGGGCGGGTCGAACCCACCGCAGGGATTCCGCAGCGGTGGGCGCAGGCCCACCCCGTGTCACGGTCGGGACGGGCGTATGCCCGTCCCCGCCGCATCAGGCCTTTTCGGCCATCTTCTTGGCCTTCTCGACCGCTTCTTCGATGCTGCCGACCATGTAGAACGCCTGCTCCGGCAGGTGGTCGTACTCGCCATCGACGATGGCCTTGAAGCCACGGATGGTGTCCTTCAGCGACACGTACTTGCCCGGCGAGCCGGTGAACACTTCGGCCACGTGGAACGGCTGGCTGAAGAAGCGCTCGATCTTGCGGGCGCGCGACACGGCCTGCTTGTCTTCTTCGGACAGTTCGTCCATGCCCAGGATGGCGATGATGTCCTTCAGTTCCTTGTACTTCTGCAGGGTCTGCTGGACGCGCTGGGCGGTGTCGTAATGCTCGTGGCCGATGACCAGCGGGTCCATCTGGCGGCTGGTGGAGTCCAGCGGGTCGACCGCCGGGTAGATACCCAGCGAGGCGATCGAACGCGACAGGGTCACGGTCGAGTCCAGGTGGGCGAAGGTGGTCGCCGGCGACGGATCGGTCAAGTCATCGGCCGGCACGTAGACGGCCTGGATGGAGGTGATCGAACCATTCTTGGTCGAGGTGATGCGCTCCTGCAGGACGCCCATTTCCTCGGCCAGGGTCGGCTGGTAACCCACCGCCGACGGCATACGACCCAGCAGTGCCGACACTTCGGTACCCGCCAGGGTGTAGCGGTAGATGTTGTCGACGAACAGCAGCACGTCCTTGCCCTTGCCGTTCTCGTCCTTCTCGTCGCGGAAGTACTCGGCCATGGTCAGGCCGGTCAGGGCAACGCGCAGACGGTTGCCCGGCGGCTCGTTCATCTGGCCGTACACCATCGCGACCTTGTCCAGGACGTTGGAGTCCTTCATCTCGTGGTAGAAGTCGTTGCCCTCACGGGTACGCTCACCCACGCCGGCGAACACGGACAGACCGCTGTGCGCCTTGGCGATGTTGTTGATCAGCTCCATCATGTTGACGGTCTTGCCGACGCCGGCGCCGCCGAACAGGCCGACCTTGCCGCCCTTGGCGAACGGGCACATCAGGTCGATGACCTTGATGCCGGTTTCCAGCAGCTCGGTGGCCGGGGACTGGTCTTCGTACGACGGAGCAGCACGGTGGATTTCCCAGGTGTCGCTGGAGGCGACCGGGCCGGCTTCGTCGATCGGGCGGCCGAGCACGTCCATGATGCGGCCCAGGGTGCCAGCGCCGACCGGCACGGAAATGCCGCGCTCGGTGTTGGTGGCCACCAGGTTGCGCTTCAGGCCATCGGTGGAGCCCAGCGCGATGCAGCGGACCACGCCGTCACCGAGCTGCTGCTGCACTTCCAGGGTGATTTCGGTGTTGTCCACCTTCAGCGCGTGGTACACCTTCGGCACCGACTCGCGGGGGAATTCGACGTCGACGACGGCGCCGATGATCTGAACGATCTTGCCCTGACTCATTGCTGCATCCTCTAAATGTGTGCTTTTAACGAACGCGGTCAGACTGCTGCCGCGCCGCCGACGATTTCGGAGATTTCCTGGGTGATCGCTGCCTGGCGGGCCTTGTTGTAGACCAGCTGCAGGGTTCCGATCAGCTTGTTGGCGTTGTCACTGGCCGACTTCATCGCCACCATGCGCGCGGCATGCTCGGAAGCGACGTTTTCCAGCAGCGCCTGGTACACCAGCGACTCGATGTAACGCGTCATCACGTGCTCCAGCACGGTCGCGGCATCGGGTTCGTACAGGTAGTCCCAGTCGTGGTGCGCAACCTGCTTCTCGGCGGCCGGCAGCGGCAGCAGCTGATCGAAGCTGGCCTTCTGCACCATGGTGTTGACGAAGCGGTTGTAGACCAGGTACACGCGGTCGACCTTGCCTTCGGTGAAGGCGTCGAGCATGACCTTGATCACACCGATCAGCGATTCCAGCTTCGGCGTGTCGCCGATGTGGGTCACCGTGCCGACCATGTTCACCTTGACCCGGCGGAAGAAGGTCGACGCCTTCTGGCCGATGGTCACCAGGTCCACTTCGGCGCCCTTGTCCTGCCAGGCCTTGGCTTCGCCAAGCATCCTGCGGAACAGGTTGTTGTTGAGACCGCCGGCCAGACCGCGATCGGAGGAGATCACGATGAAACCGACCCGCTTGACCTGCTCACGCTCGACCAGGAACGGATGCTGGTAGTCGGTGCTGGCCTGCGCCAGGTGGCCGATCACCTGCTTCATCGCCTGCGCGTACGGACGCGAGGTCTTCATCCGATCCTGCGCCTTGCGGATCTTGGAGGCCGAGACCATTTCCAGGGCGCGCGTCACCTTGCGGGTGTTCTGCACGCTCTTGATCTTGGTTTTGATTTCGCGTCCGCTTGCCATCTTTTATTCCCGTGGCGCGGGGCCTGGGCCCCGCGTTGTTCAACCGTTTGATCGTCTGGTCCAGCGGAGCATCGCTCCGCTCTACAGGACCTCGATTACCAGCTGCCGGTGGTCTTGAACTCGACGATGCCCTTCTTGAAGGCACCTTCGATGTCGTTGTCCCAACCGCCGGTGGCGTTGACCTTGCCGATCAGCTCGCCCTGGGTGTTGGCGAAGTGCGCGTGCAGGCCTTCTTCGAACGCCAGCAGCTTGCTGACCGGCACGTCGTCGAGGTAACCCTCGTTGACGGCGTAGATCGACAACGCCTGGTTGGCGATCGACATCGGCGCGTACTGCTTCTGCTTCATCAGCTCGGTGACGCGCTGGCCACGCTCAAGCTGCTTGCGGGTGGCTTCGTCCAGGTCCGAGGCGAACTGCGCGAACGCAGCCAGCTCGCGGTACTGGGCCAGCGAGATACGGATGCCGCCGGACAGCTTCTTGATGATCTTGGTCTGCGCCGAACCACCGACGCGCGACACCGAGATACCGGCGTTCACGGCTGGGCGGATGCCGGCGTTGAACAGATCGGTTTCCAGGAAGATCTGGCCGTCGGTGATCGAGATCACGTTGGTCGGAACGAACGCGGAGACGTCGCCGGCCTGGGTTTCGATGATCGGCAGCGCGGTCAGCGAACCGGTCTTGCCGGTGACCTTGCCTTCGGTGAACTTCTCGACGTATTCCTCGGACACGCGGGCAGCGCGTTCGAGCAGACGGGAGTGCAGGTAGAACACGTCACCCGGGTAGGCTTCACGGCCCGGCGGGCGCTTCAGCAGCAGCGAGATCTGGCGGTAGGCCACGGCCTGCTTGGACAGATCGTCGTACACGATCAGCGCGTCTTCGCCGCGGTCCATGAAGTACTCGCCCATGGTGCAGCCCGAGTAGGCGCTGATGTACTGCATCGCGGCCGATTCGGACGCGGTGGCAGCCACCACGATGGTGTGCGCCAGGGCGCCGTTCTCTTCCAGCTTGCGCACGATGTTGGCAACGGTCGAGGCCTTCTGGCCGATCGCTACGTACACGCACTTGATGCCGGTGCCCTTCTGGTTGATCACCGCATCGATGGCCAGCGCGGTCTTGCCGGTCTGGCGGTCACCGATGACCAGCTCGCGCTGGCCACGGCCGATCGGGATCATCGAGTCGACCGACTTGTAACCGGTCTGCACCGGCTGGTCGACCGACTTGCGCCAGATCACGCCCGGAGCAACGCGCTCCACCGGAGCGGTCAGCTGGGTGGCCAGCGGGCCCTTGCCGTCGATCGGCTCGCCGAGCGCGTTGACGACGCGGCCCAGCAGTTCCGGACCGACCGGCACTTCCAGGATGCGGCCGGTGGTCTTGGCGACGTCACCTTCGCGCACGTTCTCGTAGCCACCCAGGACCACGGCGCCGACCGAGTCGCGCTCCAGGTTCAGGGCCAAGGCAAAGGTGTTGTTCGGCAGTTCGATCATTTCGCCCTGCATCACGTCGGCCAGACCGAAGATGCGCACGATGCCGTCGGACACGCTGGTCACGGTGCCTTCGTTGCGCGATTCCGCGGCCAGCTTGACCTTCTCGATGCGGTTCTTGATCAGTTCGCTGATTTCGGAGGGGTTGAGCGTGGTTGCCATCGTCAAGTCCTAGTGCCGGCAGCGGGGCCGGACGTTAAATGAATTCAGTTAGCGAGCGCGGTCTGCAGACGGGCCAGCTTGCCCTTCAGCGAACCATCGATGACCACGTCGCCGGCGTCGATCACAGCGCCGCCGATCAGCGAGGCGTCGACCGCGGTGGCCACTTCGACCTCGCGGTTGAAGCGCTTGCGCAGCGCGGCCTTGATCGCGTCCAGCTCGGCAACCGACAGCTCGGCCGCGGAGGTCACCGTGGCCTTGACCACGTGCTCGGCCTCGGCGCGCAGGGCGTCGAACATGCCGGCGATCTCCGGCAGCAGCGGCAGACGATGCGACTCGGCAAGCACAGCCAGGAAGCGCGAGTAGGTCTCGCCGCGGGACTCCGGCGCCAGCAGGGCGATGGCGTCATCGCGACCCAGCTCCGGGTTGGCGAGCAGGGCCGCCACGCGCGGGTCGGCGGCGACGTGGGCGGAGAACGCCAAAGCGTCCGACCACGGCGCGAACGCGCCTTCGTCACGCGCGGTCGCGAAGGCGGCGCGGGCGTACGGGCGGGCAAGCGTGAGGGCCTGGCTCATCCTTAAATCTCCGAGGCCAGCTCGTCGAGCAGCGCCTTGTGGGCGTTGGCGTCGATTTCGCGCTTGAGCAGCTTTTCGGCACCGGTCACGGCCAGCGCGGACACCTGCTTGCGCAGATCTTCACGGGCACGGTTGGCGGCGGCGTCGATTTCGGCCTGGGCCAGGTCCTTCTGACGGGTGGCTTCGGCAACAGCTTCGTTGCGGGCCGCGTCGACGATCTGGTTGGCACGCGCGTGGGCCTGGTCGATGATCTCGTTGGCCTTGGTGCGGGCTTCCTTCAGCGCTTCATTGACCTTGTCCTGCGCCTGGGCCAGATCTTTCTGGCTGCGGTCGGCAGCAGCGAGGCCTTCAGCGATCTTCTGCTGGCGCTCTTCGATCGCGTTCATCAGCGGCGGCCAGATCTTGGTCGCGATGAGCCAGATCAGGGCGGCAAAGGCCAGGGCCTGGGCGATGAGGGTAAAACCGATATCCATGGGGTTCGCTCAGTCGGTTGTGACGGGATGGATGCGCCGCCACACGGGCGGCGCCTCCGAACCTTCATCCGCGACCAGGCGCCTGCGGCGCCCGGTCGTTTCACTTTCGCTGGATCAGCCAGCGATTGCCGGCAGGCGCGAGACGAACTCGCCGACCAGCGGGTTGGCGAAGGCGAACAGCAGGCCCACGGCGACCGAGATGATGAAGGCGGCGTCGATCAGGCCGGCGGTGATGAACATGCGGACCTGCAGGACCGGGATCAGTTCCGGCTGGCGCGCGGCCGACTCCAGGAACTTACCGGCCATGATGGCCAGACCCAGACCGGCGCCCAGCGCGGCCAGGCCGATCATGATGCCGACGGCGAGGACGGTGGAGCTCTGAACTTGGGCGAGATTGGTCAGGACGGCGAAGTACATGGTTTTCTCCAGGAACTTGATTGCTAAGGGTTTAGAAACAAACGGATGAAGGGTGAAGCGAAACTCAGTGAGCGTCTTCCGACAGGCTCAGGTACACGATGGACAGCATCATGAAGATGAAGGCCTGCAGCGGAATCACCAGAAGGTGGAACAGCATCCAGCCGAAGCCGGCGAACGCGCCTGCAAACATGCCGGCGATACCTGCACCGCCCAGCACCCAGATCAGCAGGAACACGATTTCACCGCCGAACATGTTGCCGAACAGTCGCATCGCCAGCGAAATCGGCTTGCTCAGCCACTCGACGATGTTCAGGATCAGGTTGAACGGCATCATCCACTTGCCGAACGGTGCGGTCAGGAATTCCTTGGTGAAACCACCAATACCCTTGGCGCGCAACGCGAAGAACAGCATCAGGAAGAACACGCTGATCGACATGCCCAGGGTGGCATTGACGTCGGCGGTGGGGACCGGCTTCCAGTACGGCACGCCCATCAGTTCGAGCGGCTTGGCGATGAAGTCGGCCGGGATCATCTTGATGAGGTTCATCAGGAGGATCCAGAAGAAGATCGTGATCGCGATCGGGGTCACCAGCTTGCTGGTGCCGTGATAGGTGTCCTTGGCCTGGCGGTCAACGAACTCCAGGCAGATCTCGACGAATGCCTGCCACTTGCCCGGCACGCCGGAGGTGGCCTTGCGGGTCGCCATCCAGAAGGCGACGACCATCACCAGGCCCATCAGCAGCGAGGTTACCAGCGTGTCCACGTGGATCGCCCACGGGGTGCCATGACCTGCCGTCAGATTGTGCAGGTGATGCTGGATGTAGGAGGTGGGTGTAAGCGCCTCGCCTGCCATGTGTCCGGAACCTTAAGTTAAATGAATTCGATTAGCGCCTGGCCATGGCCAGGACCTGGAACATCAGCCCGACGGCGATACCGGCCAACAGCGCCAGTGCAGGCAGCTTGAAGACCAGGAACCCCACCATCAGGACACCAAAAACGAGCGCCCACTTGGCCACGATCGCAACGATCAGGCGTGCCATGGCCGAACCGGCCCCCAGCGCACCACCACCCAGCGCCATCCGTGCCGCCACCCAACCACCGGCCGAAACCGCCACACCTGATGCCAGGGCACCAAGGGCATACTTCGGCCCCACCAGCAGGAAGGCCAGAGCCAGGACAGCCACCGCGGCCAGCGGGTAGACCGCGGCGCGCAGCATCAGTCGCCGACCCGTTTCTACGGAGTTCAGCACAGGACGTCCCGCGTGGTTACAAGTGGATGGCTGAGGCGACTACAGCAGGGGGGCCTCATCGAGCCGCCAAATTATAGCAATGGGACAATTTGCGAGACAACCGGTGCCTGTTCATATCGGAACAGCGCAAGTTGCGGTAAGGGCTGCGGTTTTGCAGCCCACCACGGGGACAATGCCATCTGCGCGATGTTGCGGTGCAGCGCATTGAACTTTGGTCGCAGGCGGCGGAACTTTCCGCCGACGGCAGTGGTCCCATCTTCCGACCTGCCTGCAGCTACCTCGTCGACGCTTCGCCTGCAGGTCCCCATGATGGCCCCGAAGCGCCGCTCCGGGGCCATCTTTTCGCAAGGCGCTGACAGCGCTGAACCGTCCACATCGCGTGGACCATACCTTCACGAATGGTGGACAGCGACGTCCGGCAAAGTGGCCTTCATTCCGATGAACCACTGCAAGGACTCTTTCGATGCGCTCCGTCCCCACCCTGCTCGCCCTCTCGCTTCTCGCCGCCGGCGCGTCGTTCGCCTCCGCCGCTCATGCCGCCGAAGGCGATGACCGCTTCGCCCTGCGTCTGGGTGCGATGAACATCGACTCGGACAACACCCTGCGCGGCAACACCAATGTCGCCGGCCAGGACATCGGCTTCTCCGAGGACTTCAAGCTGGGTGGCAAGGAATGGGAGCCGCGCATCGACGGCATGTTCCGCATCAGCAACCGCCAGCGCCTGCTGTTCAACTACTTCAAGTACGACAAGGACCGCCGCGAGACGCTTGGACAGGACATTTCCTTCGGCAACGTCAACGTGCCGGCCGACAGCTTCGTCAAGGCTGAGCTGAAGTACCAGGTGGCCAGCCTGGTGTATGACTACTCGGTGGTGGACACCGAGAAGTTCGACCTCGGCCTGCAGCTGGGTGCCGAATACGCCAAGGTCAGCACCAAGGGCTACGCCGACCTGGGTACGGTGTATGAAGGCCAGTTCCTGGACGAGAAGACCGACGGTGTGGCGCCGGTGGTCGGTGCACGCCTGAGCTTCACCCCGTCCGAAAAGTGGATGATCACCCTGCAGGGCCAGTACCTCAACACGCGCTGGGGCAGCTTCGACGACTACAAGGGTGACCTCAGCCGCGCCAACGCGATCGTCGATTACCGCTTCACCCAGAACTTCGGCGTGTTCGCCGGCTACGACTGGTTCAAGCTGGATGCGGACAAGAAGGGCAGCGACGGCACCATCGGCCTGAAGCAGGAATTCAAGGGCCCGGTGGCGGGTATCAGCGTCACCTTCTAAGCCCTGCTCCCCTTCCACAGCACTCTCTCTCCTGGCGCGGCCTCCGGAACATCGGGGGCCGCGTTTTTTCTTTGCGTCGTCGAGCAGAAGCGGGTTGGTCGAGCGCTGCAGGGAGAGGGGGCTGTGCGCGAATGTCCCCCGGCGCCAGCCTGCGGCCGCCACCTCCTCCTTTACTTCGCACCCAGCCCCCTCTCCCTCCGCGCGTCAGGCATCCAGGCAGCCGCTGCGGTGGCTGCTCTGCGTCCGCAAGCCGAGCCGCTGCGCGGGCGGCAGGCGTTTCGACAAAGTAAAGGAGGAGGCGACCGCCGAAGGCGGACGACGGGGGACATTTGTCGAATTGCCTGCCGCCCGCGCAGCGGCCCGAACGCTTGCAGCGAGAATGATCGAGGCCCAACAAAAAAACCCCGGCAATGCCGGGGCTTTTCGTTCGCAAGGGCGCGGGCGCCTTATTTCTTCTTCGGCATGTACAGATCGGTGATCGTGCCGTCGTAAATTTCCGAGGCCATCGCCACCGATTCGCTCAGCGTCGGGTGCGCATGGATGGTGTGGCCGATGTCCTCGGCCTCGGCACCCATCTCGATCGCCAGGCCGATCTCGGCCAGCAGATCACCGGCGTGCACGCCGACGATGGCACCACCGATGATGCGGTGGCTGTCCTCGTCGAAGATCAGCTTGGTGAAGCCCTCGGTGCGACCGATGCCGATCGCGCGGCCGCTGGCGGCCCACGGGAACTTGGCCACGCCAACCTTCAGGCCCTTGGCCTTGGCTTCGGTCTCGGTGACGCCAACCCAGGCGATTTCCGGGTTGGTGTAGGCCACCGACGGAATCACCCGTGCCACCCACTCCTTCTTGTGCCCGGCAGCCACTTCGGCCGCCAGCTTGCCCTCGTGCGTGGCCTTGTGGGCCAGCATCGGGTTGCCGACGATGTCGCCGATGGCAAAGATGTGCGGCACGTTGGTGCGCATCTGCCGGTCGACCGGAATGAAGCCACGGTCGGTGACCTGCACGCCGGCCTTCTCGGCATCGATTTTCTTGCCGTTCGGCGAGCGACCCACGGCCACCAGCACGCGGTCGAAGGTGCCCTGCGCCAGCGCAGGCGCCTGGCCTTCCTCGGCGGCTTCGAAGGTCACTGTGATGCCCTTGGCATCGGCGGTGACGCCCGAGGCCTTGGTCTTCAGGTGCACTTCGATGCCCTGCTTCTTCAGGCGGTCGGCCAACGGCTTGACCAGGTCCTTGTCGGCGCCCGGCATCAGCTGGTCCATGAACTCGACCACGGTGACCTTGCTGCCCAGCGCACCATAAACGGTGGCCATTTCCAGGCCGATGATGCCGCCGCCGACGACCAGCAGCGAGCCCGGTACTTCGGCCAGCTCCAGCGCGTCGGTGGAATCCATCACCCGCTTGTCGTCCCATGGGAAGTTCGGCAGCTTCACCGCCTGCGAACCGGCAGCGATGATGCACTTCTGGAAGCGCAGCAGCTGGGTGCTGCCGTCAGCCGCGGTGATTTCCAGTTCGTTGGCCGAGACAAACTTGCCAACGCCCTGCACGCTGCGGACCTTGCGCTGCTTGGCCATGCCAGCCAGGCCCTTGGTCAGCTGGTTGACGACCTTTTCCTTGTACTGGCGCAGCTTGTCCAGGGTGATGGTCGGCTTGCCGAACTCAACGCCGAAATCACCGGCATGGGCCACTTCGTCGATCACCGCTGCGGCGTGCAGCAGGGCCTTGGACGGAATGCAGCCCACGTTGAGGCAGACGCCGCCGAGGCTGGCGTAGCGCTCGACCAGCACCGTATCCAGGCCGACGTCGGCGGCGCGGAAGGCGGCGGTGTAGCCGCCCGGGCCCGAGCCCAGCACGACCATTTCGCATTCGATGTCGGCGGCCTTGCCACTGGCCAGCGCCGGCTTCGGTGCTGAAGGCTCGGCGGGGGCGCGGTGCGACGGCGTCACCGGCGGCTTGCTGGCCGGGGCGGCGGCCGCCGGGGCCGGCGCAGCGGCCTTGGCCGGCGCTTCAGCAGCGCCTTCGGACTCCAGCAGCACGACAACGGCACCCTCGGACAGGGTGTCGCCCAGCTTGACCTTGATTTCCTTGACCACGCCGGCTGCCGAGGACGGCACTTCCAGGGTCGCCTTGTCCGACTCCAGGGTCACCAGACCCTGGTCTTTCTTCACCGTATCGCCAACGGCGACCAGCACTTCGATTACCGGCACATCGCTGTAATCGCCGATGTCGGGAACCTTGATTTCAATCGTGGCCATGGTGGGTTTTCCTCGTGCCCGACCGGCGTGGCCGGCGGGCTGTCACTGCGTTTCGACACGCGGCCGCGCCAGGGGCAGCGGCCGCACGGTGGGGGCGAAGCGGTGCCTTACAGCAGCACGCGGCGCATGTCGGCCAGCACCTGCGAGAGGTACGTGGTGAAGCGTGCGGCCAGGGCGCCATCGATGACGCGGTGGTCGTAGCTCAGCGACAGCGGCAGCATCAGCTTCGGTGCGAACTCCTTGCCATTCCAGACCGGCTGGATGGACGACTTGGAGACGCCGAGGATGGCCACTTCCGGGGCATTGACGATCGGGGTGAACGCGGTGCCGCCGATGCCGCCCAGCGAGCTGATCGAGAAGCAGCCGCCGCTCATGTCGGCCGGGCCCAGCTTGCCGTCACGCGCCTTCTTGGCCAGCTCGCCGGTTTCCTGCGCGATCTGCACCACGCCCTTCTTGTCGACATCGCGGATGACCGGAACGACCAGGCCGTTCGGGGTATCGGCAGCGAAACCGATGTTGAAGTACTTCTTCAGGGTCAGGTTCTCGCCGCTGGCATCCAGCGAAGCGTTGAACTCCGGGAACTTCTTAAGCGCCGCAGCGCTGGCCTTGATCAGGAAGGCGAGCATGGTCAGCTTGATGCCGGCCTTCTCGTTCTCCTTGTTCAGCGCCACGCGCAGGCCTTCCAGGTCGGTGATGTCGGCCTGCTCGAACTGGGTGACGTGCGGGATCATCGCCCAGTTGCGGGCCAGGTTCGCGCCGGAGATCTTCTTGATGCGCGACAGCGGCTGCACTTCAACGTCGCCGAACTTGCTGAAATCAACCTTCGGCCACGGCAGCAGGTTGAGGCCACCGCCGGCAGCCACGGTGCCACCGGCAGCTGCCGGAGCGCCGCCGCTGAGCGCAGCCTTGACGAACTTCTGCACATCGGACTTAGTGATGCGGCCGCCCTTCTCGCTGCCACTGACCTGCAGCAGGTCGACACCGAGCTCACGGGCGAACACGCGCACCACCGGCGATGCGTAAGGTACCTTGGCCGGCAGCACGCCATCGGCGTTGAACTGTACCGGCGGGCTGGTCGGCGCGCCGGCCGAGGGGGCGCTGGCGATCTCGCGGGCGGCCAGCTTGTCCGGCTGGGCCGGCACGGCGACCGGCTCGACCTTGGTGGCGGTCTCGGCGGCGGCCGGGGCAGCAGCGGCGGCAGCCTTGCCCGGGGCCGGGGCCGCAGCGCCTTCGGCTTCGATGATGGCGACCACGTTACCCTGCGACAGGTTGTCGCCGACCTTGACCTTGATCTCCTTGACCACGCCGGCGACCGACGAAGGCACTTCCATGGTGGCCTTGTCGCTTTCCAGCGTGACCAGGCCCTGGTCCTTCTTCACCGTATCGCCCACGGCGACCAGCACTTCGATGACCGGAATGCCGCTGTAATCGCCGATATCCGGCACCAGGGCTTCCACCGCGCCGCCGCTGGCAGCGGGGGCGGCAACAGCGGCCGGAGCGGGAGCGGCCTGGGTGGCAGCCGCCGGAGCAGCGGCCTTGGCCGGTGCGGGTGCGGGTGCAGCAGCAGCGGCCGGCTGGGCAGCCTCGCCGTCGGCCACTTCGATCAGTGCCACGACCTTGCCTTCGGACAGGCTGTCGCCCAGCTTGACCTTGATTTCCTTGACCACGCCGGCCACCGAGGACGGCACCTCCATGGTCGCTTTATCGCTTTCCAGCGTGACCAGGCCCTGGTCCTTCTTCACCGTATCGCCGACGGCAACAAGCACCTCGATTACCGGGATATCGCTGTAGTCACCGATATCGGGGACACGTGCTTCCTTGATTTCGGCCATGGGGAGAACTCCGGCAATCTGGTGTAGGGAAACGTCTATTGTGCGGCCAGCGGGAGCCAGCGCCAACCGTTACAGGTGTTTTCAGTACGCACGCAGCCGGGACACGCTGTTGCTCATGGCCCGCCGGCGCTTCCAGTCGGTAGCGTATTGTCCTGCCGATGTCCGCTTGATGTCGCCAGTGCGACGGCCACCGGCTGCCAGGCCTGGCGCAGGCGCGGCAAGGACCACGCTGCGTTGGCCGGACTGGTGGATGGCAGCGCCAGCACCTTGGCCGACGTGGCCAGCTGCGGCTGCACCCAGCGCTGGAAGGCCTGCATCGCCGCGCCACCGTTGCAGCCGATCAGCTGCAGGTCAGGCAATGCGGAGATCAGTGCGGGAAGCGCATTGGCCACTTCCGTGCCACGCACGATGTCCGCATCCAGGCTTCCGCGTCGTTCGCAGCGGCCGATCACATCCCAGAGGCCGACACCATTGGCTGCAAGCGCCTGCAGTCGCTGCGCGTACGCCATTGCCGGGTCGAAGCCGCACAGATCGCCGAGCAAGGGCCAGAAGCGATTGCGCGGGTGCGCGTAGTAATGCTGTGCCTGCAACGAAGCGATACCGGGCATTGAACCCAGCAGCAACACCCGGCAATCCGTGTTCACCTGCGCAGGCAGGCCGATGCACAACGTTGCGGCGCTCACATCTTCTCCAACTGCATGAATATTCCGGAAGGGCAGAAACCACAGGAAAACAAGGATTTCGCGCTGTTCGCTGAACAGTGCGAACTAATTTTTAACGCGCGTCGGATTCGATTCATGTTGGGGCGACTACGGTGTGCTCGCCCCGCAACCGGGGGCCCAAAACAAGAAACATTAGGAGATTCCCCCATGCGCTCCATCCGTATCCTGAGCCTCGCCCTGCTGACCTCCGCCGCGTTTGCACCGGCTGCCTTCGCGCAGGACAGCAGCACCACCGATACCGCCTCGGGCAAGCATTTTGCCGTGGTTGGCGGCGTCTCGCTGCTGCAGCCGAAGAATGACCCGATCGACGGCATCAAGAAGGTCGATGGCGGTCCGGCACCGACCGTCAGCTTCAGCTACTACATCAACGACAACTGGGCCGTTGAGCTGTGGGGCGCTGCAGACAAGTTCGACCACAAGGTGAAGGGCCCGGGCAATGCCCGCCTCGGCAGCGTCGAGCAGCAGCCGGTCGCGCTGAGCGGCCAGTACCACTTCGGCCAGGCTGACAACGTGTTCCGTCCGTTCGTGGGCGTGGGCTACTTCCAGTCGGCCTTCAGCAATGAAACCCTGGCCGACGGCAGCGACTCCGACATCCGCCTGAAGGACGCCAAGGGCGTGATCGGCACCGTCGGTGTGGACATGAACATCAACTCGACCTGGTTCGCCCGTGCCGACGCCCGCTACATGCGCTCGCGTCCGGACGTGAAGGTCGGCGGCGAGAAGATCGGCGAAGCGAAGATGGATCCGTGGACCGTCGGCTTCGGCATCGGCGCCCGCTTCTAAGCGCTTCTGCGTCATTGTTGTACCGCGACGGGCCCTTCGGGGCCCGTCGTCGTTTCCGTCACCCGGGTTCTGTAGAGTCGACTGCCAGTCGGATCTACACAGACGGGATGCGGAGGCGCGATGCACGAGGTCGACCTGCTGGTGATCGGCGGTGGCATCAACGGCGCCGGTATCGCCCGTGATGCCAGCGGCCGCGGCCTGAAGGTGCTGCTGTGCGAACAGCACGACCTGGCAGCACACACCTCCAGCGCCAGCAGCAAGCTGATCCATGGCGGCCTGCGCTACCTGGAACAGGGCGAGTTCGGTCTGGTGCGCAAGGCACTGGGCGAACGAGAGGTGGTGCGTCGGCAGGCGCCGTTCCTGGTGCGGCCACTGTGCTTCGTGCTTCCGTGGCAGCCGCACCTGCGTCCTCGTTGGATGCTGCGGCTCGGGCTCTGGCTGTATGACCATCTGGGCCGGCGCAGTCCCGCCTTCCCTGCGTCGCGCGCCGTGGACCTGCACGCCGATCCACTCGGCGTGCTGCTGTCGCCACAGCTGCAGCACGCCTTCAGCTACGCCGACGCACAGGTGGATGACGCGCGGCTGGTCCTCCTCAACGCGCTCGATGCTGCGCAGCGGGGTGCATGCATCCTGATCGGCACGCGCTGCGTGGACCTGCAACGCGGGCACGGACGCTGGCACGCCATACTGGAAAACGCCGCAGGCCATCAGCAGACCGTGCAGGCACAGGCGGTGGTCAACGCCGCAGGCCCCTGGGCCGGCGGTCTGCTGGAGCGCATGCACGCCCGCAGCGGCGGACCTGCGCTGCGCCTGGTCCAGGGCAGCCACATCGTGCTGCGCCGCGCCTGGCCGAACGACCGCGCCTGCCTGCTGCAGCAGCCCGACGGCCGCGTGGTGTTCCTGCTGCCCTTCCACGACCATCTGCTCATCGGCACCACCGACACCGACTATCGCGGCGACCCCGCACGCTGCAGCGTGCTGCCCGCGGAAGTGGACTACCTGTGCAGCGCTGCCAACGGCTACCTGCGCGATCCGGTCGCACCTGCCGAGGTGGTCTGGCAGTTCGCCGGCGTGCGCCCGCTGCTGGCCGACCCGGACCCGCGCGCGGCCAAACTGAGCCGTGACTATCGCCTGCAACTGGACGCCGAAGGTGCGCCTGCGCTGCACGTGCTGGGCGGCAAGCTGACCACGTACCGGGTACTGGCCGAGGAGGCAGTGGACCTGCTGCGCCCCTATCTGCCGCACGCCGGCCCCGCCTGGACGGCGGCAGGCGAGCCACTGCCCGGCAGCGACTGGGGCGATGCCGGGCAGGCACGTGAACAGCTTCGGCACCAGGCCCCCTGGCTGCCGGAGGCCACGCTGCGGCGCTGGGCCAGCGCCTATGGCAGTCGCAGCATCGATCTGCTGCACGGCGCACGCAGCCTGTTCGATCTGGGCGAAGACTTTGGCGCGGGCCTGCACGCACGCGAGGTGGCGTTCCTGTGCGACCACGAGTGGGCCCGCAGCGCCGAGGATGTACTGTGGCGGCGGAGCAAGCTGGGGCTGAAGATGGACGCGGCACAGGCGGCACGGCTGCAGGCCTGGATGGATTCACATCGCCGGTAATGCCGCGCGCGGCCCGGCGCCGCCGATGAACTACGATCCCAACATCGCCACTGGAGACGCTGCATGACGCCCCGCTACGTGCTGGCCATCGACCAGGGAACCACCAGTTCGCGCGCGATCCTGTTCGATCGCGCCGGCGACATCGTCGGCAGCGCGCAGCGCGAGTTTGCCCAGTTGTTTCCACAGCCGGGCTGGGTCGAGCATGACCCGCGCGAGATCCTGACAAGCGTCTATGCCACGATCACCGAACTGCTCAGCCGCGAACAGATCGATCCCCGCCACATCGCCGCACTGGGCATCACCAACCAGCGCGAAACCACCGTGGTCTGGGACCGTGCCAGCGGCCAGCCGATCCACAACGCCATCGTCTGGCAGTCGCGGCAGAGCCAGGCGATCTGCGAGCGGCTGAAGTCCGACGGCCACGAAGCGCTGATCCGCGAGCGTACCGGCCTGCTGATCGATGCCTATTTCTCGGCCACCAAGATCCGCTGGATCCTCGACCACGTCGACGGCGCGCAGCAACGGGCCGAGCGCGGCGAGCTGCTGTTCGGCACCATCGACAGCTGGCTGGTGTGGAATCTCAGCGGCGGCCAGGCGCACGTGACCGACTACAGCAACGCCGCACGTACGCTGCTGTTCAACATCCACACCCTGGAATGGGACGAGGACCTGCTGGCCCTGCTGGACATTCCGCGTGCGATGCTGCCGCAGGTGCGCGATTCCAGTTCGGTGTACGCGCACACGCGCCCGCAGTTCTTCTTCGACCATCCGATCCCGATTGCCGGCATCGCCGGTGACCAGCAGGCCGCGCTGTTCGGCCAGGCCTGCTTCCAGCCAGGCATGGTCAAGAACACCTATGGCACCGGCTGCTTCATGCTGATGCACACCGGCACGCAGGCCGTACGCTCGCGCAATGGCCTGCTGACCACCATTGCCTGGGGCCTGGAGGGAAAGGTGGAGTACGCGCTGGAGGGGTCGATCTTCATCGCCGGCTCGGTGGTGCAGTGGCTGCGCGATGGGCTGCGCATGATCGATCGCGCTGCTGACAGCCAGGCCTTGGCCGCACAGGTGCCGGACAGCGCGGGGGTGTACCTGGTGCCGGCCTTCGTCGGCCTGGGTGCACCCTACTGGCGCAGCGACGTGCGCGGCGCGATGTTCGGCCTGACCCGTGGCACCGGCAAGGCCCACTTCGTGCGCGCAGCGCTGGAGGCGATGGCCTACCAGACCCGCGACGTTCTGGATGCGATGCAGTCCGATGCGGGCATCTCGCTCAGTGAACTGCGCGCCGATGGCGGCGCGATCGGCAACGACTTCCTTGCCAGCTTCCAGGCCGACATCCTCGGCGTCCCCCTGCTGCGACCGCGGGTGACCGAGACCACCGCGCTGGGTGCGGCCTACCTGGCCGGGCTGGCGGTCGGCTTCTGGGAGAGCCGCGAACAGATCGCGGCACAGTGGGGGCTGGATCGCCGCTTCGAACCGCAGATGGCGGTGGCCCGGCGCGAGAAACTCTACGCAGGGTGGCAGCAGGCCGTGGCCGCCACCCTCGCCTTCCACGTCGACTGACGGTAGTGCCGGCCGCTGGCCGGCAACACCGTGATCTTCGGGTACACCTGCTGGGTTGCCGGCCAGCGGCCGGCACTACCCCAGAGTCAGAACGCCGGCAGCACCGCGCCCTTGTACTTGGTCTCGATGAAGGCCTTCACCTGCGGGCCGGTCAGCGCCTTGGCCAGCTTCTGCACGCGGGCGTCGTCCTTGTTGTCCGGGCGGGCGACCAGGAAGTTCACGTACGGCGAGTCCTTGCTCTCGATCGCCAGCGCGTCCTTGGTCGGGTTGAGGCCGGCATCCAGCGCATAGTTGGTGTTGATCAGGGCCAGATCGACCTGGTCGAGCACGCGCGGCAGCATGGCCGAATCCAGCTCGCGGAACTTCAGGCTCTTCGGGTTGGACACGATGTCGCGCTGGGTGGCCAGTGCGTTGGTCGGATCCTTCAGCTCGATCACGCCGGCCTTGTGCAGCAGGATCAGCGCGCGGCTGTTGTTGCTGGGGTCGTTGGGGATCACCACATCGGCCCCTTCACGCAGTTCGGCCAGCGACTTGATCTTGCGCGAGTAGGCACCGAACGGCTCGATGTGCACGCCCACCACCTTGGTCAGGTCGGTCTTGCGATCACGGTTGTAGGCGTCCAGGTACGGTTCGGTCTGGAAGTAGTTGGCATCCACCTGCTTCTGCACCAGCTGGTCGTTGGGCTGCACGTAGTCGTTGAACACGCGCACGTCCAGCTCCACGCCTTCCTGCTTGAGGATCGGCTTGACCACTTCCAGGATCTCGGCGTGCGGCACGGCGGTGGCGGCCACCACCAGCTTCTGCGAAGGCTCACCGGACTTGCCGCAGGCGGTCAGGGCCAGCACAGCGGCGAACAGGGGCAGCAACAGGGTCTTCTTCATGGGCGCAATCGATCTCGGGGGAGGTGTCAGGATTTTTCGTAGTTGGTCAGGGCCAGTTCCAGCAGTGCCTTGGCCTGCTCGCGCAGCATCATCGGCTCGACGATCTCGGCATCGGACCCGTAATGCAACACGTCCATCAACAGTTCGCGCGACACGCTGTAGGGCACCTTCAGTTCGTAGCGGCCATCGGCGAGGAAGCGTCCCTGCTGCTTGGAGTGCCAGTGCTCGTCGGCCACCCAGCGCGCGGCCTTGGCACTGAACAGGATGGTTGCCCAGCCCTTGGGCGCACCGGAGAAGATGCCGTAGCTGGCGCCGAGCTGCTCGTCCAGTTCGCTGTCGGCGACATCGCGGGCGGTGCTGTCGATCACCCGTGCCTTGTAGATGCGGTCCACCGCAAAGCTGCGCAGGGCCTCGCGATCATGGTCCCAGCCGTCCAGGTACCAGTTGTCGCGGTAATGGGTCAGCCGCTGCGGCGATACGGTGCGCTTGGTCGCTTCGTCGGTCGAGCGGGCGCGGTACTCAAAGCCCAGCTGCTTGCGCTCCAGCACCGCCGAGGCCACCGAACGGAAGCTGGCTTCGTCGAACTTGCGGCCACGGTGCGGAATCACCCGCACCCGATCCACCGGCCAGCTGGAAACACCGGCCTGCGCGGCCAGCAGGCTCTCGATGCGCTGCTGCAGCGGCGCCAGCACCGAAGACAGCACCCCGCCGCCGGTACGGGCCAGCAGGTGCTGCGAGGCCAGCAGGGCGTGCAGCTCCTCCGAGCTCAGCCACAGGCCGGGCAGCTCGAAGCGGTCGCTCTCGTCGGCCAGGTAGCGGAAGCCGGCCTCGCCATCGCCCTCGATCGGCGCCATCAGCGCATCGCGCAGGAACGCCAGGTCGCGGTAGACGGTGGCCCGGGAGCAACCGAGCTTGTCCTGCAGGGTCGCCACCGTCACCGGATAGCGTGCGGACTTGAGCAGACGATGCAGGGCGGTGATGCGTTCGTATCGGTCCATGCCCCCGATTATGTCCGAGTCTCGGGCGTTGTGGCGGACGATTGGGCTATCGTGGGCGCCCCCTGCCCCGTGGAGCGCCCGATGCGCCGGTTGTCTGTCCTGCCCCTGCTGGCCTGCCTGCTGCTGGCCGCCTGCGACCGCGCACCGGCGCCCACCGACGCTGCGACGCCCGTCCCCGCTGCCGATCCGGCGCAGGCGGTGCTGTCTGCCAGCCAGCGATTTGCCGCCCTGCGCAGCTTCCATGCCGAGCTGGAGGTGCTGGGCGCGCAGCAACCGGTGCGTACCGCGATGGACTTCGTCGCCCCGGACCGCTTCCGGGTGCAGACCCCTGCCGGGCCGCAGGTGATCATCGGCGACACCATGTTCCTGCAGGCCGACGATGCGATCCGCCAGGTGCCGACCCCGCCGGGGCTGCTGGAGCAATGGCGCAGCCCGCTGCCCGCCGATATCCCCGCACAGGCCCTGCAGGCCGAAGACTTGGGCGAGCAGACGCTGGATGGCGTCAGCACCCGCCACTACCGCCTGCGTGGCGCCACGGCCGGTGAGCGGCTGGAGTACTGGGTGGATCCGCAGGGCCTGCCGCGGCAGATCGTGCGCAGCGGCCACAACAACGGCAAGCCCTTCCAGCTGCGGCTGCGGTACTCGCGCTTCAACGATCCTGCCCTGCAGGTCGACCTGCCCTGAATGGGCTTGGCCCGACAACGCCTGCTGAAGCAGTCGGGACGGGCGATTCGGACGGTCATCACGCTTCCAGTATCATCACCGGCTGCCAACCGCTTCGGAGAAGCCTCGATGTCCCTGCGCGTGTCCCTGCTGGTCCCCTTGCTGCTCTGCGCCCCGCTGGCGTATGCGCAGGATGCCTCCGAACTGGCGGCGATGTCCTCGCCGTGGAGCGGCAGTGGTGGCGAACTCGGCTTCGCGTCGGCACGTGGCAACAGCAGCACCGAGAGCTTCAACGGCCGACTGCGCCTGCGCTACACCGATGGCGACTGGGTGCACAGCATGGACCTGTTCGGCCTGCGCTCCAGCTCCAAGGTGACCGAAACCAGCGACGACGGCACCACCACGCGCCGCAACAACACCACCGCCAACCGCTACACCGGCAGTGCAGGCAGCGCGCTGCAGCTGGGCGAACATCGCCAGCTGACGGCCACGGTACGTACCGAGCGTGATGACTTTGCCACCTACGACCGGCAGAGCTCGTTCGGTCTGGGTTACGGCACCCGGCTGTGGAACACCGAGCGTTTCTCGTTCGACGCGCAGATCGGCCCGGGTGTGCGCCGCACCCACAGCACCGAGGACGACCGCACCCGCACCGGCCTGATCGGTCGCGGCCTGTTCGACCTGAAGTACTCGCTGACCGACAACACCGACCTGATCAACACGCTGCTGGTCGAATCGGGTTCGTACAACACCTTCGGCCAGAACGATTTCGGCGTATCGGTGAGCATGAACGAGCACCTGGCGCTGAAGGCCGGCTGGCAGGCGCGTTACAACAGCGACGTCGCCGAGGACAAGCGCAAGACCGATACGCTGACCACGATGAACGTGGTCTACAAGTTCAAATAAGCGAAACGGGCGCCTGGCGCCCGTTCTGCTTTTGGTAGTGCCGGCCGCTGGCCGGCAACTGCATTCAATCGGGATCATGAGGTTGCCGGCCAGCGGCCGGCAGTACCTGCGGTGGCTCAGACGTTCAACAGCTCGCCAGCACCCGCATCCAGCAGCATCTTCGCCACGCGCTGGCCCAGCGCTTCCGGGTCGCTGGCCGGGCCCGCGGCGTCGGCACGCACCGCGCGGCCGTCACTGGCGCTGCCGACCAGCCCCTGCAGGTGCAGGTCCTGGCCCTGCCACTGCGCGATCGCCGCCACCGGCACATGGCAGCTGCCATGCAGCGCGCGGTTCATCGCCCGCTCCGCTTCCACACAGGCGCGCGTGGCGGCGTCATCCAGGCCTGCGAACAGGGCCATCAGCGCGGCGTTGCCGCCATCGCACTCCACCGCCACCGCGCCCTGCGCCGGCGCCGGCAGCCACTGCGGCGGCTGCAGGCGGGCGACGATGCGATTGCCCAGGCCCAGCCGTTCCAGCCCGGCCACGGCCAGCACGATGGCGTCGTAGCCGCCGTTGTCGAGCTTGGCCAGACGGGTGTTGACGTTGCCGCGCAGGTCCAGCAGCTCCAGGTCCGGGCGCAGCGCACGCAGCTGGGCCTGGCGGCGCAGTGACGAGGTACCGACGCGCGCACCGATCGGCAGTGCATCCAGCGAGGCATACAGGTTGGAGACGAAACCATCGGCCGGATCGTGGCGGGTCAGCATTGCCGGCAGCGCGAACGGCGCATCCAGTTCCATCGGCACATCCTTCAACGAGTGCACCGCGCAGTCGGCCTCGCCACGCAGCATGGCCAGCTCCAGTTCCTTGAGGAACAGGCCCTTGCCACCGATGGCCGCCAGCGAGCGGTCAAGCACTTCATCGCCGCGGGTGCTCATCGGCACCAGTTCCACGTGCAGATCGGGATGTGCCTGGCGCAGGCGGTCGGCGACGTGTTCGCTCTGCCAGAGGGCGAGCGGGCTCTTGCGGGTAGCGATGCGGACGGTTTCCATCCCTTCATTATCGCGCCTATCGGCGGGATACGGCCAACGGCGGAGCCCCTCGTGGCTGGTGTGGTCGTGCAAGCAACAGCTGTGCTTGGCCGGGCGGGGTGGGCTGCGCGGGGGACGCCGTAAACCCATCCCTGGGGGCTTGGCCGCGGCATCCATGCCGCGGACACCCCCACGCAGCCCACCCCGCCCGGCCTCTGACAGTTTCCGTGCGCGCCAGCCACGGAAGATCAAAAGAAAAAAGAAAGAGCAGAAGCAGAAGCAACAGCCGACGGCTTCCGGGGTCAGATCCCTTTTCCGCAGGAAAAGGGATCTGACCCCTCTTTCCCGCCCGATAACAACAATGCTCTTGCCGTCCGACGCAGTGGACAACGAGAGGGTTGGGCCGGGGTGGGGTGACGGGACCGTTGGCGCCAAGGATGGCGCCATCGAGCCCCCAGGGATGGGTTTACGGCGTGTCCCGCCACCCCACCCCGGCCCGACCCAGCACGTAGCAACACCGAGCCATGACCCGCTGTTGCTGTTGCTGTTGCTGTTGATTTCGAAGCAGTCGCGGCCGCAGGCCGCGCGGAAAACCTACAAATGCCGCAATTCCTGCTTCAGCGTCGCCACGCAGCGCCGGCTCACTTCCAGCGGCTGCTTGCCATGCCGCAGCACCGCCTGCACCTGGCCACCACTGCCACGACGCAGTTCCACCAGTTCGTGGCGCGCCACCAGGCAGTTGCGATGGATGCGCACGAAGCGGCTGGCGAACTCTTCCTCCAGCGACTTCAACGATTCCTCGATCAGGTCCTCGCCACGCGCGTGATGCACCACCACGTACTTTTCTTCGGCCTGCAGATAGTGGATATCGTCCAGCGGAATCAATCGCAGGCTGCCCCGCAGGCGGGCACACAGCATGCTGCGGGCCTGGCCGCCGGTGTGCTGGGGTTGCCCATCACGGCCGGCCAGGAAGGTGCGGGCACGCGCGATCGCCGCCGCCAGCCGCTCGGCGCGCACCGGCTTCATCAGGTAATCGATGGCCGCTGCCTCGAACGCCGACAGTGCATGCGCATCGTAGGCGGTGCAGAACACCACGGCCGGCCTCGGCTCAAAACTGGCCAGATGGCGGGCCGCTTCCAGCCCGTCCAGGCCGGGCATGGCGATATCCAGCAGCACCAGGTCCGGCTGCAGTTCGGCGCACGCGTGCAGGGCCTGCTCGCCGTTGCCGGCCTCGGCCACTACGTCCACCCCTTCCTGCGCGGCCAACAGGCTGCGCAGGCGCTCGCGCGCCAGCGGTTCGTCATCGGCGATGACTACCCTCACGATCGTCCCCTCACTGGATCGGCACCGTCACCTGACAGGCATAGTAGCCCTCGCTCCAGCCAGCCGTCATCCGCGCGGCGCGGCCAAAGCGCCAGGTCAGGCGATGGCCGATGCTGTGCTGGGCGTGGCCTGCTCCCTGCGCCAGGGCCAGCCCGGGCACCTGCGGATCCGGTGCGGGATTGCGTACGCGGATCTGCAGCTCGCTGCCCACACAGGCCAGATGCAGTTCGATGGTGCCACCTTCGGGCAGGCGCGAGATGCCGTGCAGCACCGCGTTTTCCACCAGGGGCTGCAGCACCAGCCGCGGCATCGGCAGATGCCAGGGCAGTGGTTCATCGCGCTGCCAGTTCACCCGCAGGCGGTCGCCCAGACGCAGCGATTCAATCGACAGATAGCGCTCGGCCAGTTCGCACTCATCGCGCAGGGTCGAATCGCCCTCGCCTGCACCCAGTGCGGCGCGGAACAGATCGGACAGGTCGAGCACGGCACGCTCGGCCACCGCCGGGTCGCGATGCAGCAGGCTGGCGATCAGGTTCATGCTGTTGAACAGGAAGTGCGGGCGGATGCGCGCCTGCAGAGCGTCAGCCTGCGCACGGGCATTGGCCTGCACCTGCGCCGCCCAGCGGTCGCTGACATAGAAGTAGCGCAGCGCCAACGCGGTGATCAGCGCCGTGGTAGCCGCGCTGCCCAGGGTGAAGCGCCAGAAGCCGATGCCGCGCGCGAAGTTGTCGCCCAGCACGGCATACAGGGCGTGGATGATGCCCGCGCACAGGATGGCGATCAGCGCGGCGAGGCCAACGGCGGCGACGGCGCCCAGCGTTTCCGGCAGCTTCGACAGCGCCTGCCGCAGCAGGCACAGGCTGGCGGTGACCGCCAGCGCCAGCCACAGCGCGAAACCACTGGCCGAGGCCAGTTCACCCATCGTCCAATGGCGGCTGCCATCGGGCGCCAATGCCAGCACCACCACCACCAGTTCGGCCAGGCCGAGCATCGCTGCCAACCGCGGCAAGCGGCACAGTTCCGGCATCCACGGGGTGGCAGCGCTTGCGGCCATGGGTCAGGCGACGCCCAGGCGTGCCTGCAGCCAGTCGCCCAACGCGTCGATTTCCTCGGCGCAGACCTGGTGGGCCATCGGGTAGCTGTGCCACTGCACGTCGAGCCCGAGCGTGCGCAACGTCTCGGCGCTGTGCGCGGCCACTGCCAGCGGGATCACCGGGTCGCTGCTGCCGTGGGCCATGAACACCGGCACGTCCACCGCGCCATCGACGCGCGACGCGCTTTCGGCCTCCGGCAGGTAGGTCGACAGTGCGATCAGGCCGGCCAAGGGTGCAGTGCGTGCCAGCGCGGCACTGAGGATCACCGCCCCGCCCTGCGAAAAGCCGGCCAGGAAGATGTGATCGGCGGCGACACCGCGTTCGATCTCGCGGGCGATCAGCGCATCCAGCTGCGCCACCGACTCCTGCACGCCGGTCATGTCGGCGCGCGAACGGAAGTCCATGCCGACGATGTCGTACCAGCCACGCATCGGCACGCCGTTGTTGATCGTGATCGGCCGCACCGGTGCGTGCGGGAACACGAAGCGCAGCGCCGGCCAGTGCGGACGCACCAGTTCGGGCACGATCGGCGCGAAATCATGGCCGTCGGCACCGAGGCCGTGCAGCCAGATCACCGACCACTGCGGCGAGGCGCCGGTTTCCTGTTCCACCGTTTGCAGCATGTTGCGGCTCCTGTACGTTCGAGCCGCATTATGCCGCTGGCACGGTGCGATCAGTACAGCGGCGGTTGCTCGGCCGCTTCCCGGCGCAGCTGTGCGGCGCGCACCAGCACCGGCGGCGGGATGTTCTCTTCAGGGATGTCGAGCAGGCCAAGGCGATGCAGGAAGGCACCCGGCCCGCGCAGCGAGGTCAGGGCCACCACCGGCACCGCCAGCACCATGCCGATCACCACCGGCGCCATCCAGGCCGCCAGCGACGGCGACACCGCCCACGCCAGCACGCCCATGAAGGCGCCAAACACGCCCAGGCCGCCGTAGCCGCGCACCAGCGAAATCCACGAGATGCCACCGTCATCGCGCTGCTGTGCATCCCAGCCCGAGTCACGCCCGGACAGCACTTCGGCCACCCCGCGCGACTGCACGTACATCACCACCGGCGCCATCAGCGCGGCCAGCACGGTTTCCACCAGCATCGACAGGAACGCCCGGATCGCGCCACCGCAGCCACGGCGTTCAACCGGATCGAGCAGCATCGCCAGGTAACCCAGCACCTTGGGCATCAGCAGAACCGCCATGGTGGCGGCGAACAGGCGCACCACCTGTTCTTCATCCTGCGCGCGCCAGTACACGCTGGGCGACAGGTGCAGCAGGGCATTGAAATCGATGCCTTCCTGGAACAGCGGGATGGCGATGCCGATCAGCATCAGCATCGCCCACATCGGTGCGGTGAAGTAATGGCCGATGCCGATCAGCATGTGTACGCGGCTGATCCAGTGCAGGCCACGGCTGCCCACCACCTTGCCATGCTGCAGGTTGCCCTGGCACCAGCGGCGGTCGCGCACCAGCAGGTCGGTCAGCGTCGGCGGGCCTTCCTCGTAGCTGCCGCCCAGGTAGGGCACCATGTGCGCGGCCCAGCCACCACGGCGCATCAGCGCTGCTTCCACGAAATCATGGCTGAGCACGTGGCCGCCGAACGGCTTGCGCCCCGGCAGCTCCGGCAGGCCGGCGTGGTCGGCGAAGGCACGGGTGCGGATGATCGCGTTGTGCCCCCAGTAATTGCTTTCGGCACCGTGCCACCAGGCCACGCCACGGGCGATCACCGGCCCGTACACGCGCCCGCCGAACTGCTGCATGCGCGAGAACAGGGTGCGGCCGCCGATCACCGACGGCAGGGTCTGGATCAGGCCGACATCGGCGTTGTGCTCCATGCCGGCCACCAGGCGCACGATGCTGTCACCGGTCATCAGGCTGTCAGCGTCCAGGATCAGCATCTGCGGGTAGGCACCGCCGAAACGGCGTACCCAGTCGGCGATGTTGCCGGCCTTGCGCGCGCTGTTGTCGCCACGGCGGCGATAGAACAGTCGCGCACGCCCATCGGGCACCAGCTCGCGCAGCTCGGCGAACACCTGCTCTTCGGCCCGCGCGATGTCCTCGCGACGGGTATCGCTGAGCACGAAGAAATCAAACCGCTGCAGCTGGCCGGTGGCCGCCACCGATTCGTAGATCGCACGCAGGCCGGCCAGCAGCCGGCGCGGGTCTTCGTTGTAGGTGGGCATCAGCAGCGCGGTACGGCTGTGCACGGTGGGCAGCGGCTTGTCCGGATCGATGCCCAGGCGGTAGCCCCGGTCGAACACGGCCGTCAGGAAGCCGGCCACCGCACTGGCAAAGGACAGCGCGATCCATGCGAACAGGCCGACGAACAGCACCAGCAGGCAGGCCTCCAGCACGCTGATGCCGTTGCCGGACAGCACCCGCCACATCATCCGGGTGGCCACGGCGGTCATCGCCACGGTGCCGCCGAGGATGTACAGGCGACGCAGGCCGATCATGCGTGGCGAGGTGCGATGGCGGCGGACCTTCAGCGCGCCTTGCCGCAGCGTCTGTTCGGGCATCACCAGCGGTGCTTCGGCCGGCAGCAGGGCCCAGCCCGCGTCAGGACCGGCCGTGACCGGTTCCGCCTCGATGGTTTCACTCCCCATGGCCGCCTACTCCCTGCAGGCCGCAGGACCGGCCGTCCCGGCCAGGCTGCACGCACCAAGGTTCCTGGCACGCATTCCCGGCGTCCGCACTTGTCCTGTCTGCCACGGCGTCATGCCGCGCAGTCGCTGTCTGTCACTACCAGAACCCACACGATCTCCAACGGGGCGGAATCCAAAAATGCGGCCCAGTCTATGGCCCCGAATGTAAGCCGGGTGCGAAGGTCTACGCCGGGAAATCTCCCCATTCAGCAATCAGCAGGCGAACCACGCCGTGCGCCCCGCGGGTGTCGATCCATCCCGGAAAGTACTGGATCGTAACAAACGAGAACGGTTATCATTCCGTTAACCAGGCAGGTCGCCGCGCTTCGCGCACCGGACCCACCCAGCTGCGCCGGACCTACCGCGCGCCCGACGACCCAGGGAAGGGGTGGCTGCCTGCTGTCTGCGTGCGCCTGCTGCTTCCACCGGGTCTCTCCTCTCCCTTGGAAGCCGTCATGTCCCCTCTTCGTTCCGCGCGCCCGTCGCGCACCCGCTTGGCCAGCGCCCTGGCCGTCGCCTGCCTGCTGACCCTGCCTGCCCTTGCCGCCGCTGAAGCCAGCGCCGATGCCTCGACCAAGGACCTGGATACCGTGGTGGTCACCGCCTCGGGCAACCAGCAGTGGATCAAGGATGCCCCGGCCAGCATCAGCGTGATCAGCCGCGAAGACATCGAACGCCAGCCGGTGCACGACCTGGCCACCCTGCTCAGCCGTATTCCGGGCGTGACCGGTGGGCTCAGCGCCATTGGCGAGCAGTCCAAGATCAAGCTGCGCGGCATGCCGTCCAACTACACGCTGGTACTGGTGGACGGCAAGCGCATGGGCAGCTCGGCCTCGACCAACTATCGCCCCGACCTGGGCCGCCAGGACCTGAACTGGATTTCCCCCGACCAGATCGAACGCATCGAAGTAGTGCGCGGCCCGATGTCCTCGCTGTATGGCTCGGACGCGATGGGCGGGGTGATCAACATCATCACCAAGCGCATCGGTGACAGCTGGAACGGCAGCGCGACCCACAGCTACACCCGGCCGCAGGATGGCGACCGTGGCGATACCCAGCAGATCGGCGCGACCTTCTCCGGCCCGCTGGGCGAGCGCTTCGGCCTGCGCATCGGTGCCAACAGCATGCGCCGCGACTCGGACCGCTCCAACGGCGGCGTGTACGGCAACGCCTACGCCGGTGAGAAGGACCGCAATGTCGACGCGCTGCTGCAGTGGAAGCTGAGCGAGGCACAGGAGGTGTCGCTGGAAGCTGGCCACGGTGTGCAGCAGGCCTTCATCGCCCAGGCGCTGGAAAAGCAGGACGAGGGCGCATGGGGTGCCAGTGAGCTCAAGCGCAGTTCGCTGGCGCTGAACCACGACGGCAAGTGGGAGTTCGGCACCTCCAAGCTCAGCGCGTACTGGACCGAGTACAAGAACGACATCGGCGCCACCGGTCGCTCCGAGGCAACCGATACGATCATCGAAGGCAGCCTGAGCACGCCCTTCACCCTGGGCGTGGACCACCAGTTCGCGGTGGGCGGCCAGTGGAAGCGGCAGGAGCTGACCAACACCGACACCATCGGCCAGGCACCAATTGACTACGCCGGCAACCCGGTGGTCGGCTCCAGCCTGGAAGTGGACACCTGGGCGCTGTTCGTCGAAGACGAGCTGAAGCTGCACCGCACCCTGGCACTGACCGTGGGCGCGCGCCTGGATCACCATGAACAGTTCGGTAGCCACGTCAGTCCGCGTGCCTACCTGGTCTGGCACCCGAGCGAGCAGTGGACGATCCGTGGCGGCGTGTCCAAGGGCTTCCGCGCGCCGAGCCTGACCGAGAATTCGCCCAGCGCGGCGACCCAGTCCGGCGGCCGCGGCTGCACCTCGCTGTACCCGCTGGGCTACGTGCGTGGCGGCTGCTACATGGCCGGTAATCCGGACCTGGACCCGGAAACCAGCACCAACCGCGAGATCGGCGTCAGCTTCGACAACGATCTGGTCGACGCCGGCCTGACCTACTTCCATACCGACTTCAGGAACAAGATCGAGTATGAAGCGCTGGGCTTCTTCAACGGCTACTGGTGGACGCGCATGAGCAACGTGCAGCGCGCGCGCACCAGCGGCATGGAAGGCAACCTCAACTTCCGCTTCGGCGATCACTGGCGCTGGCGCACGTCGGCGACCTGGATGAAGGAAGCCAAGAACCTGACCACCGGCCGCAACCTGATCGACACCCCGGAGTTCTCAGGCTATTCGTCGCTGGACTGGACCCCGAACACCACGTTCTCCAGCAGCCTGTCGGCGCAGTACACCGGCAAGCAGACCGGCGTGGTCAATACCTTCCTGAAGGCTTACACGCTGTATGACCTGACCGCTGCCTGGAACGTCAACGAGGTGCTGACCCTGCGTGGCGGCGTCAGCAACCTGGCCGACAAGAAGCTGTACGCCGACGGCGCCACCGACTACTTCGTGGCGGGCCGCAGCTACTTCCTCAGCATGACCGCGCGCTTCTGATGCGCACTGCGATCGCGCTGGCAGCAGGCCAGCGCGATCGTGGCGGCTTTTTCCAGGCTCAGTCGTTTTCCAGTACAGCCGTTGCAGCGTCGCGGCTGGCCGCGATGCGTGCACGGTCCATCGCCACCGCCAGTTGCTGGCGGGCGAGCAGTTGTTGTGCCTGCACCACTTCGGGTGTCGGCAGGAGCACCGGTCCGGGTGCGTTTTCCGGTGTAGCTGGTGTGGTCATGCAACCTCCATGGACATACCGCTGCTACCCGTGAACAACCGGGGTGGCAGCGGAACTGCGCACCCTATCCTAAAAACAAGGCGGATGGGTGACGGTGCGGCGCTGGGACGCAAGCCCTTCGCCGTAGGAACGTCACATTTTTGACGCCCCAAGCTGGTTTGCTGAATGTGACTCACTTATCATGAAAACGTTTTCCTAACAGGGAAGTCCCTACTCATATGAATACCGTCGACCTCACCCGCTTCAGCCCGAAGTGGCAGTTCCGCTTCAATTTCTTCCAGCAGCACGGTGCTCCCAAGGAGCCCGGCTTCAAGCAGGCCTGGAAGGCGTTGTCCTTCGGTGACCGCCTGAAGATCAACCTCAACTTCTTCGCCTTCTTCTTCGGCGCGATCTATCTGTTCATCCTGGGCATGTGGCGCAAGGCGCTGGTGGTGATCGGCATCAACATCGTGCTGATCGCGGTCAGCCTGGTGCTGCCGGACATCGTGGCCCGCGCACTGTTCATCGCAATGAACTTCCTGGTCGCCTCGAGCACCAACTACAGCTACTACCTGGAACAGGTGAAGGGCAACACCAGCTGGAACCCCTTCGAAGGCATGTTCTAAGCCCAGCGCACCATACACGCAGCGGCACATCGACGCCCGGCCTTGGCCGGGCGTCGTCGTTCATGCCCCGGCTCAGGCGGCGCGCAACGCAGCAGCCGGCCGGGTGTCGGCCTGCAGGCGGAAGCGTGACACCGCCACCGCCAGCTGCTCGGCCTGTTCTTCCATCGCCCGCGCCGCAGCGGTGGCTTCTTCCACCAGCGCAGCATTCTGCTGGGTGGTCTCGTCCATCTGCACCACGGTCTGGTTGACCTGCTCGATACCGGCCGACTGCTCGCGCGAGGCGGCCGAAATCTCGGCCATGATCTCGTTGACCCGGCCGACCTGGCCGACGATCTCCTGCATCGTGCGGCCCGCACCGTGCACCAGCTGCGCGCCGGCGCCGACATGGCCGACCGAAGCGTCGATCAGCTCCTTGATCTCCTTGGCCGCGCCCGCCGAGCGCTGTGCCAGCGCGCGCACTTCGCTGGCGACCACCGCAAAGCCACGGCCCTGTTCACCGGCGCGCGCCGCTTCCACCGCCGCGTTCAATGCCAGGATGTTGGTCTGGAAAGCGATGCCATCGATCACCGAGATGATCTCTGCGATGCGCTGCGAAGAGGTCTCGATCTGCTCCATGGTCTGCACCACCTGGCTGACCACCTGCCCGCCTTCGCTGGCAACGCCTGCGGCCGAGGCCGCCAGCTTGTTGGCCTGCAGGGCATGATCGGCGTTCTGGCGCACGGTGGAGGTCAGTTCCTCCATCGACGCGGCGGTCTCTTCCAGGTTGGCCGCCTGCTGCTCGGTACGGCGTGACAGGTCGCTGTTGCCCGACGCGATCTCGCCTGCGGCCAGGCGGATGCTGGATGCAGACTGCTGGATCTGGCCGACGATCTGGGTCAACTGCTGCACGGTGCTGTTGGCATCGTCGCGCATCACCGCGAACACGCCGTGGAAGTCACCCTCCATCCGTGTACTCAGGTCACCGGCGGCGATGGCGCGCAGCAGCGTCGACAGCGCAGCCAGGTTCTGGTCGCTGACCTGCATCATGGTGTTGAGCGTTTCCACCATGCGGCGGAAGTCATGCTCGAAGCGCTGGGCATCGCCACGCACCGCGAAATCGCCTGCCGCCGCCGCAGCGGCCAGCTGCTGGATCTGTTCGTTGATCGCCGCCAGGTTGGTCTTGGTGGTTGCCATGGCAGCGGTGAAAACCGCCTTTTCGCCCGGCAGTGCCTCCATGTCCACGCTCAGGTCACCCACCGCGTAGCGCTGCATCACCTCGACCAGGCGTTGGGTGACCGCATTGCTGTCGGCCACCAGCTGGTTGCTGTCGGCCACCATGCGGCCATATTCGCCTGGGAACACCGAGGCATCCATGCGGTAGCTGATCTCACCGGCATCATGGCGGCGCGCCATCTCCGCCTGTGCGGCCATCACCGCCTGCAGCTGGCCACGCATGCCCTGCATGGCGTCCAGCAGGCGGCCAACTTCATCGTTGCCCAGCGCCGGCATGGCGGTATCCAGCTTGCCCGCAGCCACGTCGCCGGCGATGCGCACCGCCTGCGCCAGCGGTCGCACGGCCAGACGCTGCAGCAGCAGGTAGACACCACCACTGAGCACCAGCGCGGCCACCACACCCACCAGCAGGATGATCCACAGCAGCTCGCGGGCCTGCGCGATGATCACCGCATGCGGCACCACCACGCCCAGCGCGAAACGCTGCGGCGCGTCACCCACCTGCAGCGGCACGTACAGGCGGACGTTGCCGGCAGCGTCGGGCTCGAACGCTTCGTAGGTCTTGTCGGCGGCGATCTGCGCCAGCATGCCGAGGGTGGCGGCATCGGTACGCGGCTTGCCGATCTCGGCGGCATCGGCCGAGGCCAGCACCACGCCCTTCGGCGACAGCAGTTCGACGCGACCGGCACCCATCGGCGTCAGCGTGGCCAGGTGCTTCTGCAGCGCATCCAGCGAGAAGTCGACGGTGAAGACACCGAGGAAGGTGCCGTTCTCGACGATCGGCGTGCTCAGCGTGCTCATCAGCACCTGCTTGCCGCCGATGTCGTAGGCATACGGTTCGCTGACCAGCGGCAGCTTGTCGCGGCTGGGCACCATGTACCAGTTGCCCGAGCCGCTGGGCGTCTCGGTGTAGTCGGTCATCGTCGACTGCTGCGGCTTGCCGTCCTGCCAGGCCCAGTAGCTCATGTAGCGGCCGGTGGCGTCGTGCGCCTCGCTGTTGACGAACTCAGCATCCTTGCCGTCGAAGGCATTGGCCTCCCACATGGTGCTCTTGCCCAGCCATTCCGGGTGCGCGTGCAACTGCTCGCCGATGACATTGGCCAGGCTGGCGCGATCAGGGGCATCACCGCGCGCACGCTGGGCCAGCACCGTTTCCACCATCGCATCGTTGCTGGCAAAGGCCGTGCCCAGGTCGGCAGCCACCTGGCGCGCCTCGGCACGGGCTTCGCTGGCCATGGTCTGCCGCGAGGACGACACCAGCGCCGAACTGGCCTGGTGATAGATCAGGAACGCGGTCGCGCCGAAGCACAGCAACGCGATCACCGCGGTGCCCAGCATCAGCTTGTGGGCGATGCTGCCGGGGCGACGGGCAGCGACGGAACGGGAAGAAGACATGGGAGGATCCGCAGGCAGTTCAGGTCGACCGGTGCCACCAGGGCACCGCGCAGATGCGCGATCCGTCGCGCGGGCCGCCTGCCCACCGGATCGGAACCCGGCGCGGGAAGGCGCGCACCGGGTTAGCGGCCATGGCCGGGCGAGGTTGAGGCTCGCCGCACGCACAAAACCTGAACCCGCTCAGCCGCGGCCGTCGACCCAGGCCTGTGCTGCTCGCCCGTGCTACTCGGCGACGCGGTCGCGGATCCACTCCGCACGGGGCAGGACCTCGATGCTGCCCGCGGCGTACTGCTGCAGCACGTCCTCCGGACCGAAACGTGGCTGCCAGCCCAGCGCTGCACGCATCCGGCTGCTGTCATAGACCCGATCGATGCTGAGCGGCAGTGGCCAGCCACGGCGCTCGAACTCGGCCAGCAGCTGCGGTGCGCGGCGCGCCAGCACCTGGCGCGGATCGGCGGCCAACTGCAGGCAGTCGTCGCGCCGGAAGGGCGTCGGTGCACAGGCAAGGTAACGCTGGAAGGCCGCGCCCTCATCGTGCAGCAGCGCGGCATGCGCGCTGGCCACGTCGCGCGCGTCGATACCACGGTGCAGGCGGAACATCGCCATGCGGTCAGGCGGCTCGGGGAAGCAACGTGCCATCCGCAGCACGCGCACGGTGAATGTTGCGCTGGCCGCCGCTTCGGCAGCCGCCTCAGCCTGCAGCTTGGTGCGGTGGTAGATAGTGCGTGGCAGCGGCTCGGTGTCCTCGTCGATCCAACGGCAGCCGCCGGACACCACGGCATGGCCGTACAACGCCGTGGTACTGGTCAGCACGAAGCGCTGCACGCCGGCCTCGCGCGCCAGCTGCAGCAGGTTCGCGGTAGCCTCCACGTTGATCTGCTGGAACACCGCGTCGGGTACCAGGCCCACGTGCGGGGCGTGCAGGGCCGCGGTGTGGATCACGGCGTCGACCCCCTGCACGGCGCGTTCCAGCGCCCGGCGATCGGTGACATCGGCAATGACGCGCGTGGTGGCGAACGGACTGCGATCCAGCCCCACCACCTCATTGGCACCCGCCAGCGCACCGAAGATCGCTCGCCCAATCCGCCCGGAACTTCCGGTCAACAGAATCTTCATTGAATCCATTCACTCGACAGCGCCCGGGACCTACCGGGATATCCCGATTCTAGGCAAGCCCGATGGCATCGGCGATAGGAACCGATGACATTCTGCATGCCATCGCCGTCGGGTCGGCGGCGCTTGACCCGGCAACAGGCTCACGCCTCCGAGCGGGCCGATACCAGCCGCAGGAAGGCTTCGTTCTGGTAGCGGCTCATGCGCAGCTGCTGGCCGTTCTCAAGGGTGAGTACGTGATGGCCGTTGAACCAAGGGTGGATCGTCCTGACCCGCGCTATGTTGACGATGGCCGAGCGATGCACCCGAGCGAAATGCCGGGGATCAAGCCGTTCAGCCAGGCTGTTCATCGTTTCGCGAAGCTCATGCACGCGATCAGCCAGATGCAGCTGCACCGTATTGCGATTGGCGCGGATCCAGAGGATGTCCTGCACCGCCAGCAGCAGCACCGCCTCGCCATCACGTACGGCGATACGCTGCAGATGATCCTCGCGCCTGCGCAGCACATCCAGCGCCTGCAGCAGGCGCGTGTTGTCGGTTGCATTGGCAGCCTGGGCCAGCCGGGATTTCGCGCGCAGCAACGTGGCCGCGAAACGCTCCCGACTGAAGGGCTTGACGAGGTAATCCAGCGCGTTGGCTTCGAATGCACGTACCGCATACTGCTCGTAGGCGGTGACAAATACCGTGGCCGGCATCCGCGCGGCACCGATGGTGGCCAGCACGTCCAGACCGGTGATGCCAGGCATCTGCACATCCAGGAACACCAGGTCCGGCGACCGTGCACGGATGGCTGCCACGGCAGACACGCCGTCACCGCACTCGGCCACACTGTCGATGTCTGCATCGCCGTGCAGCAGGCGCGTCACCGCGCGCCGGGCGATCGGCTCGTCGTCCACCACCAGCACGCTCAGGCTCATGCGGTACCACCGTGCACGATAAACTCGGGAGCGTCATCGGCATCGTCCAGCATCCGCAGTGGCAACCGGACCCGGCAGGCCACACCCTGCGGCCAGAGCAGGTCCAGGCGCACCTCGGCCGCATCGCCGTACAGCTCGCGCAGGCGCAGCCGCGTATTGGACAGGCCGATGCCATGGCCACCAGGCGTCCCGGGCTGCTGCAGCGTGCTGTTCTGGTTGCGCACCTCGATGCACAGCATGTCACCGTCGCGGCGGCCCTCGATCTCGATGGTGTCCTCGCCAAGGTTGCGGCCGATGCCATGGCGCAGCGCGTTTTCCACCAGCGGCTGCAGGATCAGGCTTGGAACCGCGCCATCAAGCAGCTCCGGTGCAACGTAGATGCGGCTGTGCAGGCGATCCTTGAAACGCGTGCGCTGGATGCCCAGGTACAATTCGATCAGTTCCAGTTCCTGGCGCAGGCTGATTTCCTGGCCGTCGTAGTCTTCCAGAAAGGCACGCAGCAGCTCGCTCAGGCGCAGCAGCATGTCTTCAGCACTGGCCTTGTCTTCATCCAGCAGGGTGATGATGGCGTGCAGCGTATTGAACAGGAAATGCGGCTGCAGCTGCGACTTCAACGCCAGCAACCGCGACTGCGCCAGCTCGGTCGCCAGCCTGCTTGCCTCGACCTCGCGGCGCACCTTTTCCTGCTGGAAATGCAGCGCCTGCTGGATCGCGAACAGGGCCCAGTAGGTCAGCAGGCCCATCGCGAAATGCTGGGCGATGAAATACCACAACTGCTCGCCAAAGCTGCTGGGCTCGAACCAGGTGGACACCAGGGCGCCCACCACCATCGCAAGCGCGGTCACCCCCACGCTGGCCAGCAGTTGCACACCCAGCCCGGCCAGCCTTCGCTCGGGCCGCAGCTGATAGCGTTCGCCCAGGGCGAACACCAGCGGCGCCAGCGCCGCCCAGGTGAACCACTGGATCATCGACCAGCGCAGGTAGACCTCAAACGGAAATGACTGGCCCTGCAGGCTGTGGCTCAGCACCCTCTGCAGGGTGAAGGCGAAGGCGACCGCCAGCCACAGCAGCAGGTAACGCAGCACGTCGATCTGGGTATGGCCAAGGCGGATCTTCATCGCATGCGTCCCGGTGCCCGGAGCGGGCCAGCGCCATCTTAGGCACAGCATGGCCGGCAATGAAGGGCGGCGATGGCCGATTGCGATTGGTCCCGCTGTCGCGACGATTCGTCCCGGATCGATTGCAGGCGCGTGGCCTCCACCGCCAGATGGCGATGTCCCCAACGGAGATCGCTCATGCATCTGTCCCGCGCTCTGCTCGCTGCCAGCCTGTCCTGCGCTGCCGCCAGCACACCCGCTGCGCCGCTGCACTACCTGACCCTGATCAACCGTGCCCATGCACCTGCCACGTCGGTGGAAGTCGCGGCGAGTGAAACAGACGCATTCCATGCTCTGGCATTGGCCGGGCCCATCGCGGGAGGTGGCGGCCAGGCCACCGTGGCACTGCGCGGAACCGGTTGCCGCGTCGATCTGCGCATCTCCTTCAACGATGGGCGCCGGATCCTGTACAGCAACACCGATGTCTGCCGCGGTGACCGGCTGCTGATCTCGGCGCTCCCTGCGCGGTAACGGGTTGTCAAACGCATGCGCAGGGCATGTGAGTCCAATGTGGCCGACGTCCACCCGCCGTTAGCCCGCGATGTGGAGCATGAAGCCGTCGCTGATGGCGGCATCCCATTCCACCTCCGGAGACCGGCAATGGCCAACTCACGCACTGGCAGCAGCAATCGTGGCTTCGCCTCGATGGACGAGGACAAACAGCGCGCGATCGCGTCGAAAGGCGGACGTGCCGCACACGCATCCGGCAATGCGCACCAGTTCAGCCCGGATGAGGCCCGCGTGGCGGGCCGCAAGGGCGGCGAAGCGATCAGCCAGGATCGCCAGCACATGGCCGCGATCGGGCGTGAAGGTGGGCATGCACGGCATGCCAGTGCCCGCCAGCAACAGCAGCTGCAACCGCAGGACATGCCCGGCAAACCTGGCAGCGGTCAACAAGGCTGAGTTGTTGCGGTCACTGCACCACGTAGCGGCGATGCAGGGCAAAGGCTGTCAGCACTGCCAGCGCACCAGCCAGCGCCATTGCCCAGCCAAACCCACTGGCCATCGCCGCGCGGTAGTAGTCCAGCAGGTGCGGTGAACTGGACGCCACCGCAGGTTCGAAGATGAGCAGCCGCGCTTGCAGCGCCACCTGCGGTTGGCCCGCGGCATGCGCAACTGCAACGAGGTGCTGCACGGCGCGCTGGCTCATCACGCTGCCCAGCAGCGCGATGCCTACGCTCATCCCCGCCTGGCGCAGTGCATTTATCGTTGCCGAAGCGATGCCCGCGCGCTCCTGCGCCACGTGGCCCATCACGGCCATGCCCGTCGCGGGCACCGCCAGCCCCATGCCGGCCCCCAGCAGCAACAGCAGGAGCGTTGCATGTGCGCGCGTGCTGCTGGCATCGAGACCTGGCATCGCACACAGGGCAATGCCAGCCAGCCCGTAGCCGGTCACCAGCGCTGCCGGCAAGCCAATCCGCCCGACAATGCGGCCAAACAGCAGCGAGACCCCACCCATCATCAGGAACTGTGGCACCAGTTGCAGCCCCGCGGCGGCGGCGCTGCCACCCTGCACCTGCTGGAAGAACAGCGACAGGAAAAACAGGCTGGCGTAGGCGCTGAAGCCCAGCACGAAGGACGCAACGTTGAGCAGGCGGAAGCGATGATCGGCCAACAAGTCCAGCGGCAGCAGCGGGCGCGCGACCCGTCGTTCCACACAGCCGAAGGCCACCAGGCCAGCAACGGCCACGACCAGAGCCAGTACGGTCCGAGGCGCCGTCAATCCATGCTCGCCGATGCCGATCAGTCCGTAGCTCAGCGCCGCCAACGCCACGATACTCAGCAGTTGTCCCGCCGGATCCAGCGCAGCATGCTGCGGGTGCCGACGCTCGGGAATGCCCCAGGCGCCAAGCGCGATCGCCAGCAACCCCAATGGCAGGTTGATCAGGAAGATGCTCGGCCATCCTGCCCGCTCCACCAGCACACCGCCCAGCAGCGGCCCCAGCACGAGCGCCAAGGCACTGAAGGCCGACCAGCCGCCGATCACCTTTGCCCGCTGCCGGGGATCGGGAAAGGCATGGCTGAGGATCGGCATCGCGCTGGGAATCAGCAGCGCACCGGCGACTCCCTGGATCGCACGTCCCATCACCAGCGCCTGCAGACTGCCGGCACAGGCACATACCAGCGAGCCGGCGATGAAGGTGGCGACACTGGCCAGCCACACCCGCCGCTGGCCATGTCGATCGCCCAACGGACCGGCCGAGAGCATGAATGCCGACAGTGCGATCGCGTAGGCATTGATGACCCATTGCAGCCCGGCGATGTCGGTCCGCAGCGCGGTCTGCAGTGTCGGCAGTGCGACGTTGACGATGCTGATGTCCAACGACGCCAGGAAGGTACCGAGATAGGCCGCCAGCACCAGGGCTGGGCGTCGAAAGCGTTGCATGCTGGAAAACCCAGAAGGAACATCGACGCATACACTAGCCATTGACTGACCGTCGGTCAATGACTGGCGGTCAGTCAATGCTGTCCGCGCCTTAGAATGGCGCTCGCCCCTCTTCCACTCCGGATCGCCGCCGATGATTCCGCCGCACGCCTCAGCCAAGTCCCGCACCAAGCCCGCAGAGATCCGTCTGGAGGAGTTGATGGACGCTGCCGAGGCGCTGTTCCTGTCGCGCGGCGTGGAAGCGACCACCATCAGTGACATCGTGGCTGCAGCCGACGTCGCCAAGGGAACGTTCTATACGTACTTCACGTCCAAGGGCGAAATCCTGCAGGCGCTGGCCAAGCGCTATACCGAGCGCTTCATGGCCGAAGTGGAACTGGCAGTCGAGCAGCATCCGGCCACCGCCGGCGAGGCCCGCCTGCGCGCCTGGATCGAGGCAAATATCCGTATCTACGCGCGCACGCATGCGCTGCACGACGTGGTCTACGCCAACCATCATCACCACGAACGCGGCAACGCCGACCGCAACGCCATCCAGCAGCAGTTGTCGGCAATCCTCGAAAGCGGCGTCGAGGCAGGGCTGTGGTCGTTGCCCGCGCCACGGGTCACCGCCTCGCTGATCTATGCCGGCGTGCATGGCGCCACTGACGATCTGATCGCCGCCCCCGAACAGTCACCCGATGCGTTCATCGCTGCGGTGGTCGCCGATTGCCTGCGCATGGTCGGCGTGGCGGCGATCGCTGCGAAAAAACGCCGCTGAACCGGCGCGCGCCGACTAGGCGTGGGTGAGGATGTTCAACAGGCGCCCGAACGGATCGCGCACGTAGAAGCGGCGCACGCCCCATGGTTCTTCGGCCGGGCCATATTCAAGAGCGATGTTGGCGTGTCGCAGGCGTTCGAGCACATCATCCAGGTCGTCCACCTCGATCGAAAGATCCGGCACTGGCGTACCCGATCCGCCTTCGCTGGCAACGCTGAGCTGTGCCAGCGCAGTGCCCTGCCCACCGTAGGTGACGATCCAGCCGTGGTCCATCACGATGTCCATGCCGAGGATGTCGCCGTAGAACGCGGCCGCCTGCGCAGGATCGGCACTGGCGATGTTGGCGACGACACGTTTGACGGACATGTTGCGGCTCCAGACGATCAGGGCCGCGGACTTCGTGCCTGCGGCCAGATGAAAAGGGGCCCCTGGATCGGGCCCCCATTGCGAACGGTATGCTGGCCTCAGACGGCGCCGCACCTGTCCATGACACAGCGATCGTATTCGAACTGGCACTCCATGGCATCACCGCCGCCGGAAACGCAGGCCTGGTAGGCCTTCCAGCACGGGAAGTCGCACGGCTGGACCGGACCGGCCACCGCCACCGAACTGGTACACGCGAGTGCAAACACTGCAGCAACGATCGCTTTCCTGATGGCTCGCATCGATATCACTCCCTGATAGGCCTGGTGACTCCAGGCTGCATCACCGTAGCCGTGCGTGCGGGATAGGACGTGAAGGCGCCGGTTCAGCCTGCCAGCAATTGCAGATCACGCAGCTGCGCGCGCAGCTCCGCGATGTCATGCCACGGCAGTATCGGCGAGTTCCCGCGCTCATCGGGAGGGTTGCCCGGAAGCCCATCCGACCAGCCACCCGCGCCCACCAGCGGCAGCAAAGGCCGCTTGTGCAGCCAAGCCAGGCACACTTCGGAAATCGTGCCCGCGCGCCCACCGATGACGATGCAGGCATCGCCGGCCAAGGCCATGATCAGGTTGCGGGCATCGCCCATGCCGCATGGCACCACCACCGTTGCCGGCCAGTCTGCTGCGGGCATGTTGCCTTCCGGAATCACGCTCAGCACCGTGCCGCCGGCTGCGACTGCATGCTCGGCTGCCACCCGCGTGGCTGGGCTGCCACAGCCGCTGACCAGGGTGATTCCATTTTCGGCGAGGAACCTGCCCGCCTGTGCAGCGAGGTCGAACGCCGGTGAGCCAGGATCGGCACTCCCCAGGATGGCGATCTGGGGCTTGCGGAAGGACTTGCGGGAGGTTGGTGTCATGAAGCGACCTGGGTGACCGAACGGAAGGACAGCATGGAGACGGAACCGATCCGGGCAGCCACTGTTCAATTGCCCGACGCGGGAACGTATCACGCCAGCAGTTTGTCTTTCTGATGCTGATTGCACAGTTCACCGCCTCAGCATCACCAGGCCACCCAGGCTCAACGACGGCAGCAGCAGCCCAAAGGCCACCAGCGGCCAGACCGTATCGCCCGGCAGCAGCAGCGTCGCGAGCGTGCCAAGCGTTGCCACGATCAGGCTCTGCACGGCGTAGTACAGCGCCACTGCCGTGCCGGAGGCATCGGCGAAATCGCGCAGCGCACCGTTGGCCGCCACCGCAGCCACCATCACGATGCCGATGGCCACCAGCCACATCGGCAACACGACACTGGCAAAGGATGGCGGCAGCATCGCCGTCATCGCCATGACCAGCGCGCCGCCGATCATCACCATCAGCCCACGCAGGAAACTGCCGCCAATGCCCCATCGCCCGATGAATCGAGCAGCGAAGCGCGAGGTGACGATCATCACCAGCGCCACGGTCGCGAAGGCCAGGCTGAAGCCCATCGCCGAATAGCCGGCCCTCCCCATCAGCACCCGCGGGGCGATCGAGAAAAACACGAAGAACGTGCCCATCGCCGCACTGAATCCCAATGCATGGACCCAGAAGCCGGCATTGCCGAGGATGCGCGCGAAGGCTGGCGATACGTGGACATGCTGCGGTGGCCGTGTCTCCTGCCAGCCGCGGCATGCGCGTGCACCCGCCAGCAGTCCCAGCACACCCAGCGCGATGAAAATGGCCCGCCAGCCCAGCGTATAGGCGATCAATGCGCCGAGGATCGGACCGAGCGCCGGCACGAACGCCAACATCGAGGCGAACAGGCCATAGAGCGTGGCGCCCTCGGCCGTGTCGGCATACACGTCGCGCACCGTGGCGAAGGTGGCCACCAGTGCGGCCGACGCCCCAATCGCCTGCACGCCGCGCCACGCAAGGAATGCCGCACCACCGCTACACGCGGCCAGCGCGAACGACGCCAGCGTGAACAACAGCGCGCCCATCAGCAGCACCGGCCGTCGCCCGATCCGGTCCGACAGCGGGCCGAAGATCAGCTGGCCCAGCCCCAGCACGAGCATGTACAGGCTCAGCGTCAACTGGATGAGGGCGGGCGACGTGCCAAGTGCCTGCGGCATGGCCGATACGACCGGCAGGTAGATATCCATGGCCAGCGAAGCCAGGAGGTCGAAGGGAGCCATCAATGCGATGGCGCCCGGCAGGGAATGGGCCCAGCGAAGGGCTTTTCGATCAGACATGGGGAAACATCCGCTCAGGAGGGAATCCGGCGGTGATCAACCCAGTGCGTGGAAATCGCAGGACAAGATCACCGCAACAACGTGCGTACCGTTGTTGCGGCTCAGCGGACTGTCTGCGGACCGTTCCCGTTCATCTGATGATCCGGTGGAAGATCGAGTGCGGCCAGTGTAGCAAGGCCATTGCGGGGCAGCCCGGCAACGTCGTCCGGCAGGGCCTCAGGGCAAGGGCAGCATGTCGATGCGCCGGGAGGGGGTACGCCGCACCTGTTCGATGAGCCGGCGGACCGCTGGCGATGTTTCCTGTTCACGGTATAGCGCAGCGATAGTCGAGGCGATGACCGGCCCGGCGATAGGCAGATACACCACGCCTGGCAGCAGCAGCGTCCGCTGCAGCACCGACGGCACGATCGCCACGGCGCCATCGCCCACCGAGACCTGCGCGAGCACCGCGACAAGATGACCGGGACGGGAGCGGATGTCCGGCACGAATCCGCCACGGCGGGCGACTTCCAGCGTGCCGGCGGGCTGCTCCGGCATGATGAACGCCTCCTTCGCCAGCAGCGCCGGCTGCACCGGCACCCCCGCGTGGGCCAGCGCATGCGATGCCGGCAACGCCACGCAGAACTGATCTTCGATCAGGATGTGCGAACCGAGCGCATCGGGCACCTCGATCGGAAGCCGGCAGAACACCACATCGATGCGACCGTCCAGCAGGAGGTCCGGCAGGTCGGCCATCGGCCATTCGCCGACCTTCAGCTCCACGTCGGGCGATGCGCTGCGGAAACGCTGCAACTGCTCCTGCAGCGCGCCGGCATGGACCGCCGAACCTACGTAGCCGATCTCGATCCTGCCGATTTCCCCGCGACCAGCGCGGCGGCCCACGGCCTCTGCCTGCTCGAACTGGCGCAGCACGTTGCGTGCTTCGGCCAGGAAGATCGCACCGGCAGAGGTCAGCGTGACCTCGCGCCTACTGCGATCAAACAAGGGGGTGCCCAGGCGACGCTCGATCTGCTGGATCTGAACGCTCAGCGTCGGCGTGGCGATGCCCAGGCGCAGCGCGGCGCGCCCGAAATGCAGCTCCTCGGCCAGTGCGACGTAGTACTGCAGATGTCGACGGTCCATGCGTGCCGGTTCGTTAGCTTTGGCCTAACGTACTTGAAGAACACCGGCAATGAAACAAACAGTCGAAGTTGCTTGAATGGGCCTTCTTCCTTCCCCACCCGAGTGCCCGGTGTCCCTCTTCCCCCTCCGCAGACCGCCCAACTGGATCCTGATCATCGCCTCGCTCGGCTGCACGATGACGGTGCTGGAAACCAACGCCGTGGCCGTCGCCCTGCCGACCATCGCGCGGGATCTGCAGGCTGACTTCGCCGACATCGAATGGGTGATCAGCTGCTACATCCTCACCTTCACCTCGCTGCTTCTGCCCGCCGGTGCCATCGCCGATCGTCATGGCCGCAGGCGTGTGCTGCTGATCGGCATCGCACTGTTCGCCCTCTCATCGCTGACCTGCGCGCTGGCCCCCACGGCCAGTGCGCTGTATGTGGCCCGAGCGTTGCAGGGCGTGGGTGCCGCTTTCCTGCTGGCCCCATCACTGTCGGTGATCGGCCACGAATTCCACGAGGGCAAGCAACGCGACGATGCCTGGGCCTTCTGGGGCACGGCAATGGGCATGATGATGGTGCTCTCGCCGCTTATCGGTGGGCTGTTGTCCTCGCTATGGGGATGGCGCTCGGTGTTCATCGCGATCCTGCCCTTCCTCGCCTTCCTGGCCCATGGTGCGATCCGCTGGATTCCCGACACTGCCGACACGGTGGTACGCCCGCTCGATCCGCCCGGCATCATCACCTTCAGCGTGGCGATCTTCGGCATCGTGTTCTTCCTCGTGGAAGGACTCGCGCAGGGATGGACATCGGCGGTGGCCCTGGCCGGCCTGGGCCTGGGCATCGCGATGGCCGCGCTGTTCACCTGCATCGAGCTCAAGCGTCGGCATCCGATGGTCGACCTGCGGCTGCTTGCCAGCCCGCGCTTTGTCGGTGCCCTGATCGCCATGGTCGGCTACGCGGTCAGCGCGCAGGTGATGGCCTCGATGCTGCCGCAGTACCTGCAGAACGGCGTCGGCCTGAGTGCACTGGCCACGGGCGCCGGCATGCTGCCGTTCGCTGCGGCGATGCTGCTGTTCCCCAGCGTGGGCAGGCGCCTGGGCAGACGATTGTCGAGTGGGATGGTGCTGGCCATCGGCCTGTCGATCACTGCCGCCGGCAATGCGCTGGCCGGTGTCGGTGCATGGCACAACCAGCCGACGGTGGCGCTGCTGGCGATGGTCATCATCGGCGCAGGCGGTGGCATCCTCAACGGCGAAACATCCAAGGCGATCATCGGTTCGGCGCCCCGCGACCGCGCAGGCATGGCCTCGGGCATCAGTGCGACGACGCGCTTCGTCGGCATCCTGCTCGGCTTCACGGTCCTCTCCAGCGCCCTGACCGTCGGCATCCGCGCCGGACTCTCAGCACGCGTTCCTGCAGATGAAGTCATGCGTCTGGCCGACACCATCGCCACCGGTGCACTGACCCGAGGAGCCCAGGTTGATCTGGCGCGGGCGATCTACAGCCAGGGCTTTGCCGCGTCCCTGTGGACTGCCGCCGCAGCAGCGACGCTGGCCAGCCTGGCCGTTGTCCTGCTCAGGCCACGCGCCTGATCGCAGATGGCAGACGCAGAAACGACCAGGGCAGCACTGGGCTGCCCTGGTCGCGGCGATGTGGGGGGACGATCGCCGGATGCGATCAGGCAGCCTTCATCGCATGCTTGCGGTCGCGCATGACCGAGTGGCATTCCTGCACTTCCGGCAGCCACTGGGTCACTTCCTGGCGCACCGCCGGCGGCAGGTCGTTGTCCTTCAGCACGTCCTTGAACGCGCCCAGCAGGCGATCCTCGGACTCTTCAAGTTCGGCCACGTAACCGTAGTTGGTGTCACCGAAGGCCGCACGCACCTTGCCGTAGAACTGCTGCATGGAACCGACCATGGTGCCGTGCTCGGCCGGCTTGCCGCCGGTAGCGGCCACCGAACTGCTCAGCGAGGACACGATGCGGCCCTTCACGCCGGCGATGCGGACGAACAATGCCGACAGCTCGCCATCCTTCACCTTGGTTGCGGCTTCCTCGTAGAAGGACTTGCCATCACGTGCGATCTCGATCAGGTCGTTGAGGCGATGCTCGATGGTGGACTGGGTGCTCATGTGTAGTCTCCTCTGGGGGAAAAAGGGCAACAGTGGAATCCGTTGCCTGCGAGCCCAGACTGGCCGACCGGGTGTGGTTCGCGGGTGAGCATCGATTGATGCGGTGATCATGCTGCCCAACGGCGCCCCACCCACTCACGCGGGCGACGCGGTGTCTTCACCGCATCTGAATCCTGGCAATGACCTGCCCGATCATCCGCACGGCATGTCTAGTCCACCGCTACCCGCACCACGTGGCTGATGCCCCGATGGAACATCTTCGCGTACGGACAGACCCGCTCGGTGTTGCGCACCAGTTCGGCTGCACGTATCGGGTCCATGCCAGGCAGGCACACCACGATCTCGGCCGACAGCAGGTACAGGCCGTCCACGGGATCTCGCGCGAACGTGACCGCTACCTCGATGCTCGGCTCGACCAGTTCCATTCCCGCACGCGCAGCCACCAGCACCATCGCACCGTGGAAGCAGCCGGCGTAGCCCGCCGCCAGCAACTGCTCGGGATTGGTACCGCCACCGGGTCCACCCAGCTCAGCAGGCAACCGCAGGTCCACTGACAGCGCACCATCATCGGACCGCACCACGCCCGACGCACGACCGTGCTGTGCCACGCCACCGCTGACCCGCACCCGTCCGGTATACAGCGGGCGCACCTCATCACCGTGGTACTTGTCGAGCACCGTGTGCGGAGGCGGTTTCAGCCCGGTCATCGCAGGTTCCTGCTGGGAGCGTCCACCGCCGATCAGGCCGGCTGGCCCTGTGCCAGCCCGGACTCCTGCAACCAGCGCTCGAAGCCGATCGAGCCGAGCCATGCCTGGCCCACCGGCACCAGCGTGTCCTGCTGCAGCTGCGCGCCGAAGTAGCGCGCCTGGGCATCGCCAACCACTTCACGCGCGTCACCGGTTGCCTGCAGGAAGCGCTGCGCCAGCACCGCCATCGATTCGCGTTCCGGGCCGGCGATCTCCACCACGCCATTGGCTGGTGCCTGCTGCGCGATGCGTGCAACCGCATCGGCCACATCCTCGGCGGCGATCGGCTGCACTGCGGCGGTCGGCAGCTGCAGGGTCTGGCCGTCACCGGCTGCCTGGAGGATGCCCGGCAGGAACTCGAAGAACTGCGTCGAGTGGATGATCGTGTACGCCAGGCCCGAATCGCGGATCAAGCGCTCTTGGGCGATCTTGCCGCGGAAATAGCCGCTGGCTGCCAGCTTGTCGGTACCCACCACCGACAGCGCGACATGATGGCGTACGCCTGCCTGCGCCGCGGCCGCCAGGATGTTGTGGCCGGCAGTCACGAAGAACGACAGCACCGCCGCATCTTCGAACGAGGGCGAGTTGGCCAGGTCGACCACTACCTCGGTGCCCGCCATCGCAGCGGCCAGGCCCTCGCCGCTCAGCACATCGATACCGGTGGAGGGTGCAGCGACGACGACGTCATGGCCGGCCGCATGCAGGCGATCGACCACCTTGCTGCCGATGCGGCCGGTGCCACCGATGACGAGGATCTTCATGACAGGTCTCCTGGAACGTGGAAAGTTCGGATGTGGCTGCATGCTAGGAACGCATTGGCCGGCGCAGTAGATCCGCAGCGGGCCACGCACTGTTGCCGCATCGGCACCAATGCGGTCATGCCCATGCCGGGGCCGAATCGCGCTGCGCTGCCGCCTGCTGCCGCGCTTCCCAGTGCGAGAACACATCCAGATCCAGCGCGCGTATGCGCTGGGTGCTGAAATCGATGAACGCGCGGATCCGCTTGGGCAGCTGGCGTCGGCTGAGATAGCACAGGTAATGGCCACGATCGTGCGGCGCGTAGCGGTCCAGGCAGGTCACTACAGCGCCTGTGCGCAACGCATCACTTACCTGGTAGCTGGGCAGCTGGGCGATCCCCAACCCGTCGATCACTGCGTGCAGGACAAGATCGGCATCATTGAACACCACCTCCGCCGGCGGCTGCAGATTCACATCCTGGCCGTCCACACGGAAGTCCCAGCGCTGCAGGCGCCCACCGGGAAGGCGTCGACCGATACAGGCATGGCTGGACAACACTTCGATGGTGTCTGCCAGGCCATGTGCCTGCACATACGCGGGCGATGCACAGACCACCAGCTGCATCGGCACCAGCTGCTTGGCGATCACCTGGCTGTCTTCCAGCACGCCATCGCGGAACGCCACATCGATGCGATCGGCGGCCAGGTCCGGTGCCTGCTCGTCCAGCAGCAGCTCCACAGAGACCTCTGGATACTCCGCGCGGAACGCAGACAGCAGCGGCGCGATCACCCGGCGTCCGAAGCCATGGGTCGCACTGATCCGCAGATGCCCGCGCGGCGGTCCCTCGCGCAGGTCGCGCATTTCGTCCAGCGCCTGCAGGATGCTGGCAACGCCCGGGCTGCAGCCCTCCAGGAACAGCTCGCCTTCGCGGGTGAGTGTTGTCGAGCGCGTGGTGCGCAGGAACAGGCGCACGCCCAGTTGTCCCTCCAGCTTCTGCACGCTGCGGCTGACGGCCGAACGACCGATGCCGAGGCGATCACCGGCGCGGGCGAAGCTGCCCTCGGCGGCTACCGCGATGAATGCCAGGACCCCGGCATAGCTGGCGGAAAAGGACGCCGTGAGGGAATCGCGGCCGTCGCTGGCCAGGCAGGACTGCGGCATGACATTCATGGTGTTCCGGGCTCCTGGAAGTCGCGTCGGGCAAGCAGGTGGGCGCGTGCATGGGCCAGTCGCTGGCGGCATGCGGGCAGCTCCAGCCCCAGCAGCGGCGCGATGTCTTCAAAGCCCGCGCCCAGCACGTCATGCAGCAACAGCACGGCCCGCATGTCCGGTGGCAGTTCGTGCAATGCGGCAAGGAAGGCCTGCCAGACCCGCTCACTGGCGGGGCAGGCTGCTGCGCGGTTCGGGGCGGATGAGGTGTCCATGCCCGGCAGACGGGCGAGCATCCGCTCCTGTGACAGTCCATTGGTGTTTTTCGTGCAACACCGTGCAGCCCTGCCCTCGCCTACCGCCCCACGCGCAGCGGGCCTAGCCTCGCTGCGTCCCTCAACTCCCATCGGAACACCGTCATGAGCCAACGCCTGGACTACGCCGCACAGTCGCCCGAACTCTTCAGGAAGCTCGGCACCTTCTCCCATGCCGTGCACAACAGTTCGGTCGAAGCGGCCATCATCGACCTGGTCAACATCCGCGCCTCGCAGCTCAACGGCTGCGGGTTCTGCCTGGACATGCACGTGAAGGAAGCGACGATCCGTGGCGAGCGCGCACTGCGCCTGCACCATGTCGCGGCGTGGCGCGAATCGAACCTGTTCAGTGCGCGCGAACGGGCCTGCCTGGCGTGGACCGACACACTTACCCACCTCCCAGCGCAGGGGGTTGCGGACGACGTGTATGAGCGCGTGCGTAGTCAGCTGTCCGAACAGGAAATCGTCGATCTGACCTACGCGGTGATGGCGATCAATGCCTGGAACCGCGCCAACGTCGCCTTCCGTACGCAACCCGGCTCGCTGGACCAGGCTTTTGGCCTGGACAAGGCCGGTCTGGCCTGAGCGTCGACTGCACACTTTCCTGCTGGAGACCTGCCATGCGTTCTCTCTGTTCCCTGGTGCTGCTGGCCCTGCTGCCGTTGACCAGCATCGCCGCCACGCCGCCGCCCACCGCGCCCGAGCCCATCGTGCGCGAGGTCATGACCCGTCCGTTGCCGGAACAGCCGGGCAAGGAAGCACTGATCCTGACGGTGCAGTACCCACCCGGCGGCGCCGATCCCGTGCACCGGCACAACGCCCACGGCTTCGTCTATGTGCTGCAGGGCCGCATCGTGATGGGCGTGGCCGGCGGCCGCGCGGTTACCCTCGGCCCGGGGGAGGCCTTCCATGAGGGCCCGGACGATCTGCATACCGTCGGCCGCAATGCCAGCCAGACCGAACCGGCGACATTCGTCGTGTTCCTGATCAAGGACATCGGCAAGCCGGCGGTACTGCCACCACGCTGACCGCCACCGGTCCGGGGCAGTACCCGCCACTCCCACAGGTCCGCCGGTGTCACAATCGGCGGACCTGTCCCGTCTCTGCTGGCATGGACGACCCCACCGCACTGTTCACCCGACTACGCCCGCGCCTGTTCGGCGTGGCCTACCGCATGCTCGGCTCCTCGCACGAGGCCGAGGACGTGGTGCAGGATGTCTGGCTGCGCTGGCATGGCGCCAACCAGCAGGACATCGAGAACGCCGAAGCCTGGCTGGTGGCCACCACCACCCGCCGCGCCATCGATGGCCTGCGCCTGGCCCGGCGCACGCGCGAGCACTATGTCGGCATGTGGCTGCCCGAGCCGCTGCTCACCGAAGACACCGGCACACCCGAGTACATGCTGGAAACGGCCAGTGATCTGTCGGTGGCCTTCCTCAACGTGCTGGAGCGGCTGGCCCCGGACGCGCGCGCCGCGTTCCTGCTGCACGATGTGTTCGACCAGGATTACGACGTGGTGGCACGCACGCTGGACAAGACCGAAGCCGCCTGCCGGCAGATCGTGCACCGCGCACGCCTGCAGCTGCGGCAGGAGCGACCGCGCTACAACGTGCCACAGGACGTGCACCAGAAACTGATGCGGCGTTTCGCAGAGGCCATCGCCAATGGCGACTTCAGGACGATGAAAACCCTGATGGCCGAATCGGCCGTGCTGATCGGCGATGGCGGCGGCATCGTCACCAGCTTCCCGAAACCGATGGTCGGCGGCGCACGCATCGCACAGCTGCTGTACGCCCCGCACCTGCGGCGCAAGGACCAGCTGCGGATGGTGCCGAGCATGATCAATGGACGACTGGGGCTGCTGCGTTACTTCGACGACGTACTGGAATCGGCAATGGCCTTCGATACCAACGGCGAGCAGATCGTGCAGATCCTGGTGCAGCGCAACCCGCACAAGCTGCAGGGCCTGAACCAGCCAACCTCGATCCAGTAGATCCACGCCATGCGTGGATGCGGCTGGCTTCATACACAGCAGAGCCACGCATGGCGTGGCTTTACTGGTTCTCCGTGCTGCCTGACGGCTGCCCTTGCGGTTACTTCTGCTGCAGGAAGGCCAGCAGGTCCTGGTTGACCTTGTCCTTGTGGGTCTCGGTCAGACCATGCGGCGCACCCGGGTAGACGATCAGCCTGGCGCCCTTGATCAGCTTGGCCGACATCCGTCCCGCCACGTCGATCGGCACGATCTGATCGTCGTCGCCGTGGATCACCAGGGTCGGCACATCGAACTTCTGCAGGTCAGCGCGGAAGTCGGTCGCCGAGAACGCGGCGATCGAGTCGTAGGTGTTCTTCTGCCCACCCAGCATGCCCTGCGCCCACCATGCATCGACCATCGCCTGGTTGACCTTCGCGCCCGGTCGGTTGAATCCATAGAACGGCCCGGACGGAATGTCCTTGTACAGCTGCGAGCGGTTCTCCAGCTGCGCCTTGCGGATGCCGTCGAACACTTCGATCGGAACGCCACCGGGGTTGTCTGCGGTCTTCAGCATGAACGGCGGCACCGAACTGATCAGCACGGCCTTCTTCACCCGTCCCGTGCCGTGGCGGCCGATGTACCGCGCCACTTCGCCGCCGCCGGTGGAGAAGCCCACCAGCGTGACGTCCTTCAGGTCCAGCGTATTGATCACCGTGGCCAGATCATCGGCGTAGTGATCCATGTCGTTGCCATCCCAGGGCTGGCTGGAACGACCGTGGCCACGGCGGTCGTGTGCGACCACCCGGTAACCGTGGTCCGCCAGGAACATCATCTGCGATTCCCAGCTGTCCGAATCCAGTGGCCAGCCATGGCTGAAGGTCACCACCGGCCCGTTCTTCGGCCCCCAGTCCTTGTAATACAGCTGCACGCCATCGGCGGTGGTGATGGTGCTGGCGGTGCGCGTGACAGCGCTGGGCGCGGACGGGTGTGCCGGCTCGGCGGCCTGGGCGGACAGGCCCGCCTGCATCGACAGGGCCAGGGCAGTTGCAGCGAGGGTGCGGGTAACGGTGTTCATGGTGGACCTCCAGCGGATGGGTGGGTTTCGACAGGGGCTACTTTGCGCCCCTGCCCGGGACCATTGGTGACGTTAAGTCCAGACAACTTGATCAGAAATCCCAGAACACCGGCACCCAGCGGAACGCCTCGCCCTCGCGGGACACGCGGCCCACCGACGGGAACGGCAGGTGCGTGGCCACCAGCATCTCGCCGGTGCCGGCCAGCGCGTTGAGCAGTTCGATGCGCACCCGCGCCGCTTCCTCCGGGTCGTGCTCGAAGCCGTTATGCCAGTTCGGTTGATCGAAACCGACGGCGAACACGGCATCGCCAGCAAACGTCAGCGCCTGGCCCCCCGAGGCAACGCGCACCACGCAATGGCCCGGCGTGTGACCGCCGGTGCGGCGCGCGACTACACCGGGTGCGATCTCATGCTCATCCTCGAAGGTGTGCACGAAACTGCCGTACTCGGCCCAGAAATGCGTGGCCGTTGCGCGAAGCGCGTCCGGGAACCCCTGCGGCATGTTGGTGCGGGTGAAGTCGGGCGACTTCCAGAACGCCACTTCAGACGCCGCGACGTGGATCTTCAGGTCCGGCCGCAGCTGTGCTTTCACTCCGTCCACCAGCAGGCCACCGATGTGGTCCATGTGCATGTGGGTGATCACCACGTCGGTGATCTCGCGCAGATCGATACCGGCAGCGCCGAGGCGGCGGATCAACTGGCCAGCGCGCGGCAGCTGCAGGTCCGGGTCCATGCCCAGGCCGGCGTCGATCAGGATGGTGCGCTCACCGCTGTGCACCACCATCACGTTCAACGCCCAGTCGAACGCATCCTGTGGCAGGTACATCTCGTCGAACCATTCGGCGCGCTCGGACGCCTGCACGTTGTGGCCGAGCATCTGCGTCGGCAGCGGCAGCACGCCGTCGCTGACTACCAGCACATCGATATCACCGACTTTCAGGGCGTAACGCGAGGGAACAAGCTCGTCGAGCGCGGGCGCGGCAGGGGCAATGGTGTTTTCCAGGCTGAACATGAGGCGATCTCCACGAAGGTTGGCTGGCAGGCAGTGAAGCAGGGCCGGCGGACAGTTCCGGGGTACGCCTTCGCACGGCGCAGGGCATGGCGTTGCCGGGCAGCAATGCCCTGCAGCACAGCGCCGCTGGTTCGATTGAAGACGGGATCCACGAGCTGTCGTGGCCCCGGAGCACGGCAAGGGCCGTGTGGGATCAGCGTAGGCAACGCAGGCAGCGCGCAGTAGGCCCGCAGGCGGGCTCGCGGCGTTGCCTTTTGGGAAGCAGTGGGCGAGGTGGTTCCCGCCCACCGCCTGCCACCCGGTGGGCTTCGCTCAGCCGCCCTTGCCCATCAGCCAGCGGATGGCCTGTGGGAACGAGGTCTTCCAGTCGTCCGGGTAGAAATGGCCACCCTCATGGGTACGCGACCGGAGCTCGTTGCCATCGCTGAAAAGGGCGCGGAAATCCGCGCTCATCTTCTGGTTCGCCGGCCCTTCCTGTTCGCCGTTGATGACGAACACCCGCTTGCCGTGCGCGCTGCTCTGCGTGGGCACCGGCTGGCGCCAGCCACCCGGCGACACCAGCAATGCACCGGCATAGTCATCCGGATGCTGCGCCAGCAGCGCGCCGGCATGCTGCGAGCCCTGCGAGAAGCCCATCAGGTACACCTGCTTGCGGTCGATACACTGGCGCGCGGCCAGTTGCTCCAGCCCCGCCTGCACCACCTTGTGCGTGCCCTCATACGGGCCGGTCCAGCTGAAGCTGTCGAACGACTCGCGCATCTCCGTACCGTTGATGCCCAGCAACACCACACCAGCATCGGCCAGCGGCTGCTCGCTGCTATCTAGGTGGCCGTTGATGCCGTAGCCGTGCAGCCACACCAGCACTGGCGCACAGGCCGGCATCGCAACACCCTTCGAAGGGGCCAGCACCGAGATGGCGCCCACCTTGCCGACCGATACCTTCGCGTAGCGTGCCTGCGTATTGGCCAGCACCTGCTTGAAGAACGGCGTTCCCCGCAGGTGCTCGAAGTCATCGTTGTCGGCCAGCGCGGGCGCGAACCACATGCCACGCTCATCGGCTTGGCGCAGATAGCGCTCGGCCAGCGCATCGTCACCGCGGCGTGCGAACAATGCCGCTGCGTGGTACGGCGCCTGCGCCAACGTGGGGTCTTCGCGGGTTGCGGCCAGATAGAGCGCCAGCGACTGCAGCAGCGTGGCGTCGTCTTCCTCGGCGCGCTCCATCAGGTCCTGCGCATCGTCGGCATTGATCAGGGCATTCAGCACCGGGCTGATCGACTTGAACGCGATGGTCGAGGCGCTGTCCTGTTCCTCGGCGTGTGCGGTTGGCGCGCAGACAGCGAGCGTCAGGAAAACAGCAAGAGCAGACAGCTTCGGCATGGGGAATCTTCCGTGATTGCGGCAACGCGCCGGGCGCGCAGTCTAGCAACCTCCGGGCCGATCAGATCACCCTGCGCTCAACCGTAGGCAGGATGACTGCCAGTAAGCACGCCCATCGAAAACGCGTAGCCCGCTTCTTCCAGCAACAGCCGCATGCGCAGTTCCGCCCGGCGCGGAACGCACAGCCCGCTCGGTGCGTACAGCGCATAGACGAAGCCGGCGCCTTCCACGTGCTCGCGGCGGACCGAACAGTTGTTGGTTTCTGCGGCGTCGGACCACACGGCCCGCAGCTTCTCCGGGCCGATGGATTGACCGTTGCGCAGGCGGAACGTCAGCCAGCGCACGCCCAGCGGCGGATGGTAGTTCAGGCTAGCCATTGCGCACCTTCAATACGGCGGCGGAGATGGTTCAGGACGTCAGGTTGCAGATCAGGATGCTCGTTGCGCGCGGACGCCGGCAGTTCGATGCGGACAGCGCCGTTGACCAGCGCGGGGGGATCGGTGTGCAGGTCGATCCACCATCCATCGGGAAGGCGAAGCCCGCGTCCATCCCTGTCATAGAGGTTGATCTGAAAAGACATGACGCTCGCTCCCATTGGAGTTCGAGCATACGCCTGCGCGATGTCACTCCAGACTGCGACCCGCCGACGCGGTTTCCTCGACCCGCTTGGCGCACACGAAAACGAACGCCTCGTCCTGTTGCACCTTCAGGAACGAATCCAGCCAGCGTGCCGCAGCACCGCGGTTGCCGATCACGCCCCCGAGTTCTTCGGTAAGGCAACGCGCGCACTCCATGCCACCCGGACTGGGGGCCTGGCAGGCGCGGCAGCGCGCCATCGTCGTCGTTCTTGCCGGACGGCACTGGTACATGATCTTCGTCATCAGGCTTACCGCACGGGCATGGGATGGCATCAGCGCTCTTCCCGAACGTTGGACAGAGGAAAGCCGCGCAACGCGCGGCCTCTTCTTCGCTTACTGCTCAGCGACGGCTGTCACGGCCCGGCTCGCTCTTCTGTTCCTGCCCGGACTTCTGCGGGCCGACCGGCTTTGCATCCTGCTGGACCTGCTGCTCCTGCTGGCGCTGCTTGCCGTCCTGCTTGCGGTCGCCGCCCATTGCGTTGTCATCAGCCTGGCCGTGCTGGGCGGCCTGCTTGATTCCGGTCGGTGCGTTGGTGCGGTCGGTCTGGCCTTGCGGCGTATTGTTGTTCATGTCTTGCTCCACCGCAGCGATCTGCTGCAGCGCCACTGTGGGCGTGGGCCGGTTACGCAACTGCATGAAAGCCGGAGATTAATGAACGGGCACCATGAACGGCGCTGCGCGCACACAGGCTCCTGACATGCACAGGTGTACGTTGGCGTTCCAACAGGAGAAGTCTCATGGAACGCATCACCAACAAGGACTTCGTTGACGTCGAGCGCGAGCTGCAGCATTGGCAGGCCGCGTTCCAGACGGGCGATCTGCCCGCCATCAACTTCCGCCACGAGGTCGCACCGGTCATCCGCCTGGCGTGCGACATCTATGTCCGCAACCCACATGGCACGCGCACGGCGTGGCTCACCGATCTGCAGTCACGGCTTGCGCTGCGCACCAGCCTGCGTGGCCACCCGGGGTCGGCGGAAATGGCGATGGGCTGCTGGGCGCGCCTGTCCGGGCCGGCATTGGCCCCGCAGGCGGGCTGACACCGGCTGCGGGCAGATCACTTCTCGCCCGCGAGCTGGTTGCCTTCCTGCATCAGCTGATCATTCAACCGGTTCACCAGCGCGATGACCGCATCGGCCAACGCACGCGCATCGGCGATGGAGCCATGGAAGGCAATGCGGGTGCCCTCCACCCTCACTTCCGCCAATGAAAGCTGCGACGCCAACGTCGCGCAGTGCTGCAGGAAGCGGCCGGTCCACTGTTCATCGGGTGCCTGATCGAGCAGCGCAGTGATCGCTTCATCGGCAGCCGCATCCACCTGCTGGTGAAGCCGCGGCACGTCGAACCCAACGATCCGCGGCAGTCTGGACGTGCTCACGTACTTCCCCAAGGGTGTGCAGATGGGCAGTATCGCGTCACCACGCCCCCCGTGCGAACCGTCCGACGTGAACGGTTCATCCGGGCCGGCGATGCCGGGCCCTCGGTCAGCGGAGGCGTGTCGATTCCCGAGCCGTCCGTGCGTCGAGAGAAGAAAGGCCGGCCAACGTGGCAGCCAACGCCGATGGACATCCTGATGACGCCGATCCTGACCGCATTCAAGCATTCCCCGGACCGTGGCCAAGGACTGGCCCGCGACATGCGCGTGCGCTGGGCGCTGGAAGAGCTGGGAGTGGCCTACGACGTCCATCTGCTCACCTTCGAGGAGATGAAGCAACCCGCACACCTGGCGCGGCATCCGTTCGGTCAGATTCCCACCTATGAGGATGGCAACGTAGTGCTGTTTGAATCAGGCGCGATCCTGCTGCACCTGGCCGAACAGCACCCCGGGTTGCTGCCCGCCGATACGGGTGCGCGCATGCGTGCGATCACCTGGATGTTCGCCGCGCTGAACACTGTGGAGCCGCCGATCGTCGAACGCTCCATGGCGTGGGTGCTGGAACGCGAACAGCCCTGGTACGCGCAACGGCTGGTGATGCTGGACGAGCGCGTGCGCAGGCGGCTGAGCCAGCTGTCCGCCCGGCTGGGCGATGCACCATGGCTGGACGGAGACTTCAGCGCCGGCGATCTGCTGATGGTGTCGGTGCTGCTGCGGCTGCAGAGCAGCGGCATCGTCGGCGAGTATCCAGACCTTGCTGCCTACGTTGACCGCGCGACCGCGCGGCCGGCCTACCAGCGTGCCTTCGCCGCGCAGCTGGCGGTGTTCCAGAGCCTGTAGCTCCACGCCGCTCCCAGTAGCTCCACGCCATGCGTGGAGTTCGCCATCCATTGGTACTGCTACGCGTCAATCGGCAGCCATCCGCGTGCCACCCGATCTCCGGAAGCAACCGCCACTGGATCAGTGGATGTCCAGCGCGACGATGCCATCCCCTTCCAGGGTGAACGCGTGTGTCAGCACCACCGGGCTGCCCGGGAACGTGCCGCTGACCTGTGCAGATACGATGTGGCGACCGTCCTGCACATGCAGCTTCAGGGGCACCACGTGATGCTGGTAGGCCGCACGCGTCTGCGCCACCCAGGCGGCAATCGCCGTGTGTCCCTGGTGCTGCTGGCGCTCATCGCGCACCGTCGCGTCTGCGGCAAAGCACTGCTCCACGTGCGTTCCGGGCTCGCCATTGGCCAGCAGGAAATAGCGGGACAACGGCGCGGGAAGATCAATTGACATCGCAGGCACTCCAGGCGGGACAGGCGCTATTCTCGAACCGCACCCTGGCCGCCACAAGAACGCACCTGAAGGTAAGTGACCCACCCCATGAGAAAGGCCTACACCCCTGAGACCGCCGCCGCGGACGTGGCCAGTGCACTCGCACTGCTGGAAGGCCGCTGGAAGCTGTTGATCCTCTTCCACCTGTTCGACGGCAAGGTGCAGCGCTATTCCGACCTGGAGCGGCTCATCCCCGGCATCTCGCAGAAGATGCTGGCGCAGCAGCTGCGTGCGCTGGAAGCCGACGGCATCGTGCTGCGCACGGTGTATCCGCAGGTGCCACCGAAAGTGGAGTATCGACTGAGTGCGTGGGGGCAGGCACTGTGCCCGGCACTGGACGCGCTGCTGCTGTGGCAGGAGCAGAAACCAGCGGCAGGCGAGCCATCGACATGACCATTTTCCGCGCAGCCACCATGCTGCTGCGAATGGTGAACACCCCGTAAAACGGCCATCGCGCGTGCCACCACGCGCACTGCACCATCACCTACGCTCAGGTTCCGCCCCCCGCCCGGAACCGGATCATGCCCTTGATTGCCATCGCGCTTGCCTCAGCACTGTCCGCCCTGCCCGACATCGGCTGGGAGCGCGAGCGGGCCGAAGATGCCCACCAGCTCATGCTGTGCCAGATCCACCGCGACCAGTTGGCCGATCGCGGGGAGAAGTCGCAGACCTACCAGCAGGCCAAGGCCGTCTGTGATCTGCTCGCCCGCGAGTACAAGCAGAACTGGGATTTCGACGCCCACGACGCGCTGGCGGCGGAGGCAGTGGACTTCTTCGACCTCCTGCAGCGCGGTGAGGCCACGGCAGTGCCACCGCGCAAGTCCGATCACGCTCTCGAGTGATCGCCGCCCTGTTGAAGATCAGAGAATGACGGCAGCAAACAGGCCGACAACCCCGATCGTCGTCAGCAGGAACGAGACCACTACCGAGCCGAGCGCACGCAGCGCTGATCCTCCATTCAAGGCCACGAAGGCCCGCATGCGGGCCCACAGGTACCACGCCACCGCCAGCGCGCCGATGGCTGGCGCGGTGAACGGGCCGGCCTGCGACGGGGAAGCAGCTGCCGCCTGCGCCAGCGCGAGTGCCACCACGAAGGGGCATGCGATGAACGCCTGGATGGAGAAGGGCTCGCGCAGCGTCTCGCGGTTCACGGGCAGCCGCTGGCGCCGAAGCGTGCCCAGTGCGGCGCCGAGCGCGTACACGCAGAACACCGCAGAGCGGGTGAGCAGCAGCCCCTGCTCGCTGCTGAAAAGCAGCTGCCCCACCGGCGTACTGAGTCGGGGCGAGGACATGCGCAGCGCCATCTCCAGCGCATGGGCGATGGCCACCGACAGGATCAGCATCAGCACCGGGCTGATCGCATCGGAAAACCGCTGGTCCGAATCCTTGCCGAGCTCGCGGCGGGTGTAGAGGGCGACCTCGCCGGGGTGAATCAGTACCCGCCAGAACATCCGCGGATAGAACACCAGCCAGCCGACCAGCTCGTAGAGGAATTCTTCCAGCGATCGCAGCAGTCGTATGAGGTCCATGACCGCCGTGGATAGCGCGCGGGGCGTGAAGCCGGGATCACGGGCGGGGGCGCGGCACCTGCGATGCCAGCTGTCCCCCTGACTTCTGGCAGTCACCGCCGGCCAATGCATCTCGTAGCGTGCGGGCTGCCCACCTTCTGGGCCTGTGCGGGTACCGGACATGGCAACGGAACGTGCAATCAGCCGCGGCGCGGGTGCGGTGTACCTGCTGGTGGTGGTCACCGGCATCTTCAGTCTGGGCTATGTACCAGGGCAGCTGCGCGTGGCGGGAGACCCGCAGGCGATGTTGGGCAACCTGGTGGCCCACCAGCAGCTGTTCCAGTGGGGCGTTGCCGCCTTCCTGATCGAACAGGTCGCCTTCCTGCTGCTGCCCCTGATCCTGTTCCGTCTGCTGCAGCACGTGCATCGCGCCGCAGCGGTGGCGATGGTTGCATTTGCCGTCACTGCGGTGCCCATCGCGCTTGTTGCTGCCAGCCATCGGCTGGATGCGCTGGCGGTGCTGACCGATACCCGTTTCAGCGCACTGGTTGCCCCTGAGGTGCGCAATGCGATGGCGCTGCAGTCACTGCAGTCCTGGAGCAACGGCATCCACATCGCTTCATTGTTCTGGGGTCTGTGGCTGCTGCCGTTCGGCTGGCTGGTCTTCAAATCCGGCGTGCTGCCGAAGGTCTTTGGCGTGCTGTTGATGCTGGGCTGCCTGGGGTATGCGGCCAACGTGTTCGGCGAACTGCTGATACCCGGCTATGCCGAAATGGCCTTCTCCAACTACGCGACCGCGCCCGCATCGCTGGGCGAGATCGGCATCTGTCTGTGGCTGCTTGTGGTCGGTGTGCGTGCACGCGTGCGCGCGACAATCTGACGCTCCTATCCGAGGATTTCCCGATGGCATCCGGCGCACTGCACGACATCCGCATCCATGTCCGTTTCAGGCTGTCCGCGCTATGGGCGGCACTGATGTTCTGCTACATCTACGGCGACTATTTCGGCCTTTACGTGCCAGGCAAATTGCAGGGCATGATCAACGGCGCGGGCCCGGTCGGTCCGGTCAATGAGGGCACGCTGGTTGCCACGGCATTGATGCTGGCCATCCCCGGCCTGATGGTGGCGGTATCCCTGCTTGCGCCCGCCCGACTGACCCGATGGTTGAACATCCTGTTTGGGCTGTTCTACACCGCGATCATGGTGCTGACCATGCCCGGCGCCTGGTGGTTCTACATCACGCTGGGGGCTATTGAAATCGTGGTTTCGCTGGCGATCTGCGTACTGGCCTGGCGCTGGCCTAGGGTGTGACGCAACGGAGGGTCATTGCGCGATCAACGTGGTGGGCCCACCAGGATTCGAACCTGGAACCAAGGGATTATGAGGCCTCTACAGGGCTTCCACGCGCTTCCATAGGCGTCCCGACTTTAAGCTAAGTCGTTGATTTTCTCAGGCTGTGCGACCACCTGCGCCCATCATCGTCCACCTCTTTCCACGGACAAACGGTCACCGAGCGGTCACCAATGGGCGCAATGAAAGGAATGCTTACAGCGAAGGGACTTGCCGCATTGCCGGTAGGCGAATGGGCCTCAGATCCGGCCCCGCGCGGCGCGGGCTGCCTGGACGTGCGCAAGCTGGCCGGCGGGCAGCTGCGGTACTACTACAGGTACACCAAGACCAACGGCCAACGCGATCGACTGCTGATCGGCACGGGCCTGGCCCTGTCCGCGGCGCGCGAGGCTGCGGCGGCGTTGTCCCGCCGATACCAGGCCGGCGACCGGGATCTGCGAGATGCGATAGCAGCCGAGGCAGCTGCAGCGGAAAGCGCGAAGGCCGACGCTCTGGCCGAATCGACGCGCCGATCAGGTGCAACTCTGGGCGCGCTGATGACGGCCTATGCCCAGAGCCTGGAGGATGCCGGCAAGGTGTCTGCTGCGGCCACCCGCGCGTCCATCAAACGCCACATCGAAGAACCGTGGCCTGCTCTGTGGGCCCGCCCCGCGTCCGAGCTCGAACTGGACGACCTGCTCCCGATCCTGTCGCGCATGGTGCGCGCCAAGAAACTGCGTGAGGGCGGGAAGATCCGGTCGTACTTGCGTGCAGCCTACGCAGCGGCGATCGCGGCGAAGCAGGATGCTGCCGCTCCCGATGCGCTGCGCGCACTCAACGTGTCCAGGAACCCTGCGCGCGACCTGGCTACGCTCGACAGCGGTCAGCCGCGCGACCGCGTGCTCTCGGTGTCCGAGCTGCGTGCCTACTGGCGCAGGATCGAGACCATGCCTGGGCGGCGCGGGGCGCTTCTGCGCTTCCACCTGCTGACAGGAGGCCAGCGCATTGCGCAGCTGATGCGGCTGAAGTGGTCAGATCACGATCACGATGCGGACACAGGTACCGGATCCGTCCGTTTGCTCGACATCAAGGGCCGCCGCCGCTTGCCCCGCGTGCACCTGGTACCACTGCTCCCCCGGATGGCTGCGGATCTCGCCACCTTGCGCGGCGATAACGATGGCGATGGCGACGGCGCCAGGCCGCACCTGTTCTCGCTTACAGCCGGGAAGGCACCGGCCACCTATGACGAGTTCCGGGGGATCATGGATCCGGTGGTGGCCAACATGGTGGCCGCTGAAGAACTGGCATCACCATTCACGCCGGGCGACCTGCGCCGCACAGTAGAAACGCGGCTCGCAGCGCTGGGCCTATCCGAAGAAGTCCGGGGGCATCTGCAATCCCACGGTCTGAGCGGCGTTCAGAAGCGGCATTACAACTTCTTCGAGTACGACGCGGAGAAGCGTGCTGCGGTGGAGGCGCTGCTCGAACTGCTCACCGGCGCTGGTGCAACGGTGGTGCCGATACGCAAGAGCGCGGGCTCCTAGAACGGTAGATCGTCGGGCAGCTCCAGGCCTGCCAAGCGGCTGGCGGCACGTTGGTGGCCGCTGGCGGCCGCCCGGAGACGTTGCGCGCTCTGCCGGCGACGCGCCCGCGCCCGCCAAGAACCAGATGAGTCCCGCTCGAGCTCTACTGCCTGCTGGAGCTGCGAAGCCGCCTTTGCCTCCAACGAGGCCCGATCCTTCCACAAGTTCGCCATTGCTGGAGGATGCCAACGCGGCGTCGCGGAAGCCGCGACTGGTGCGGCTTCCACGCCTCCCAATCGGAACGCGTTCAGGAAACGGACTGGGCCATGCGCCGGCCATCCATTAGTAATTGTACTAAGATGCGGGCCGTCTCGACCATTGAGACACGCCGCTCCCAGAGTACGCCCATGCAGTCCCTACCCTTCCCCCACACCCTGGCGCAGCCCATCGGCCCCGCGCTAATCGATGGCCCCGCGCAGTTCGTGCCTCTGGCGGCAGCGCGCGCCCGACTTGGCTTTCCGTCGCCGGCCGACGACTTCATGGATGAGGCCATCGACCTGCACCGGCTGCTGGTCCGCAACCCGGCCGCCACCTTTCTCTACCGTGCTGATGGCTGGTCCATGAGTGGCGCCGGCGTCAGCGACGGCGACATTCTGGTGGTGGATCGGTCCGTCACGCCGCAGGCCGGCGATCTGGTCATTGCCATCTGGGATGGGAACCAGCCCACATGCAAGGTGCTGCAGCTGTTCGAAAGCCACATGGAGCTGCACTCGGCCAACCCCGACTTCCCGCCCATCGTGCTCGAGCAGGCCACCGAGGTGGAAGTGTTCGCCGTCGTGGGGGTTGTCCGCCAGATCAAGCGCCGAGGCGGCCATGTTCGGGCTCGTTGACGGCAACAACTTCTACGCCAGCTGCGAGCGCGTGTTCCAGCCAGCCCTGCGCGGCGTCCCACTGGTGGTGCTGAGCAACAACGATGGCTGCGCCATCGCGCGCTCGGCCGAGGCCAAAGCCCTGGGAATCAAGATGGGCCAGCCTGCTCACGAACTGAAGCACTTGGTGCGCCGGCATGGCCTGCAGATGCGCTCGGCCAACTTCGGGCTCTATGGGGATATGAGCGCCCGGGTCGTGAGCGTTCTACGGGAGGCCGCACCGCGGGTGGAGGTCTACAGCATTGATGAGAGCTTCATCGACCTGGACGGAATTCGGGATCGCGAGCAGTTCGCCCGGGATCTGCGCCAACGTGTGCACCGCTGGACCGGCATTCCCAACTGCATCGGCATCGGGCCCACGAAGACGCTGGCCAAACTGGCCAACAAGGTGGCCAAGAGTGCTGACGGGGTGATCGACCTCGGCGATGCCGCCTGCCGGGACACCGTGCTGCGGACATTCCCTGTCGGTGATCTATGGGGCGTCGGGCGGCGGCTGGCACCGCGGCTGGAATCCATGGGCATCAGCACCGCCGCAGCACTGCGCGACGCGGCGGCAGACGACATCCTGGCCACGTTCGGGGTCACGTTGGCACGCACCCAGCGCGAGCTTCAGGGACACGCGTGCATGGAGCTGGAGGAAGTCGAGCCGGATCGGCAGCAGATCATGGTGAGCCGTTCCTTTGCGGACCGGGTTGGAGACCACGATGCTGTGGCTCAGGCGCTGGCTACCTTCGCCATTAGAGCCTGCGAGAAGCTTCGCGCGCGCGGCCTGGTTGCCGCCGGCGTCTGGGTATTCGCCCATTCGGACGAATTCCGGCCAGAGCTGCGGCAGCACAACGCCACCCGGTCGGTAAGCCTGCCAGCCGCTACCGCCGACACCATGATTGTGCTGGGTGTGGTGCGCCGGCTGCTGCGCGGCCTGCTGCGCGAAGGTATCGGCTACAAGAAGGCAGGCGTGGCGCTTCTGGACCTGGCCCGGCCGGATGAGGTGCAGGCGGATCTGTTCGGACCTGCAGTGGTCGGCAACGAAAAGCTGATGGCCACCATGGACCGAATCAACCAGAAGTTCGGGCGGGGCACTGCGGGACTAGGCGCCTCAGGTTGGCAGGCTCGGCCGGCCTGGGGCATGCGGCAGCACATGCTCTCACCGAACTACACGACCTCCGTGCACGAGATCCCTCCGGCGCGCTGCTAACGCGCCTGGATCAAGAGAGTGCAGGTAGATAGCCTGCGGCCGCCGAATGACGGCCGCAGGAACTTACGTCAGTGCATGCCAGACAGCAGCCCCAGGACATTCTCCTTCCACTTCAGCTGCTGCACATCCGTCCCAGCCTTTTGCTTCTTGTGGACCTGCAGCAACACGGCGAACGCTTCGCCAGCCTCCGTAGGACACCACTGACCGTCTCGCTTTTCCTGCAAGCCATGCTCTACCAAGAGCCGGTTGAACTTCTGAGGCGAGAGACCCATCCGGCCACCCAATTCAGTGGGAGTGAAGCACCGGATGCCATCAACCTGGACTGCGACAGGGCCAGGTGACATTGCAAACGCTGGCACGAGGGGCAAGGCCTGATTGGCTGGGATCAGCAGATCAGCATCAGGAATGCTCGTAGTGGCGCTCAGCTGGGACAGTGAAACCCATTGCAGTTTCGGAAATTCCGAAACCCCGGGTAGCTTCATAAGACTATGATTCTTAAACATTTTCATGCATCCGATTGAGGGAAGCATGAACCACCAAGCGTTGACGTATTTCGGAAACCCGATAAGATCAACTTCGTTCTAGCGCGCAGCTACTCGTAGCTGAACGATGGAACGGAAGCATCGATCGATTGCCGTCGATCGCAGCTTCTCTTGGTGGCCATGCCACCGGTACAACTGTCTGAGATTTGCGCAACCCTGGGGCTGACCTGATAGAAGGCCTCGGGGTTTTGCGTTTTTGCCGATCGGGACTGGGGGAATTCAGCAACCCCAACCGACGCCTCAAGATAGTGGGGGTAATAGAGTGCGTCAACGCCAAATGTAGTGAAATTCGGCAATCCCTTGTGCCGCAAGGATCATGCCATCGGCCTTGCATTTAAAGGCTTCTGACCTGCTTGAACCGTCTGCGCAGTCAAGCTCTAAACCGGTTATCGCGGCGGTATAGAGGACTGCGAAAACAGAACAATGACAGGTTCACATGACGGAGGTTAATCCCGCCATGGACAAGCCTGTGGATAACCGGTGCGCAAGCTGTTAACGCCCGGTGGAATGGTCACATCCTCGGAGCTGGGAGTAGATCACCACACGCCGCTTGATCTATCACGCCGCCAGCTGGTGCTCGTAGAACGGGTGCTGCTTGTCGTCAAAGATCCGGTACAGCGCGGCCAGGTCGGCAGGATCAGGGTTCAGCCAGGCGTCGACGTGCTCGGGCTTGATGTTGATGATCGTCCGGTCATGGCCGGCGGCGGCCACCTCGGGTTCCGGGTCGTCGGTGATCGCGGCAAACGACAGCAGATCCGGCTCTTTGCCGGCCGGGTCCACCCAATGCGACCACAGGCAGGCCACCAGCATCGGCTCGCGCGTGCGCGGGGTGAACTGCACCACCTGGTTCTTGCCGTCCGGACCCTCCACGTTCTCGTAGAAGGTATCGACCACCATCAAACCGTGGGTGTGGCCGAAGGCCGGCGCCCAGAACTTCTCCAGGCTGTCGCGGCGGGCGTTGTAGGTGCCCGGGAAACGCTGGTCGTAGTTGGCCGGCTTCCCGGCCAGACGGCACTGATAGCGCATCGGCTTGATTGTCAGCTTGCCCCCCTCGGAGACAATCACCGGGGCGTAGACCCCGGGGAAGATCCGACTGTCCCGGTCCTTGCCGTCGGCGCGCTTGAGGTCGGCCAGCTTACCCATGGCGCGCTCGATCTTGTTGCCGGCGATGCGTACGTCCTCCCTGGCCTTCTTCGTCTCCTTGGCCTGCAGCGCTCGCTCCGCATCGGCCAGGCGCTTCCGGTTGGCGAAAAGCTCCTGCTCCAGAATGGCGGCCTCGGCTTGGTTCCACTGCTGGATCTCAGCCCACACTGCCCGCTCTGCCGGGCTGGTGCCGGCACGGAACGCATCATCCATCGCCTTCGGGGTCTTGGGCCGCTTCTTGCCCGGGTCGTGGGCGTAGAGCGCGGCGAATTCCTGCAGCGACACGGTGGCGCCGGTCATACGGACCAGCTTCTGGTAGGCGGCTTCGATCTGGGCGGAATAGCACATGGCTGCAATCTGGCCGCAGGTGGCGTTGTGGCGGCGTGATGGGCCTGTCGTCAGCCGAACCCCAGCGGCACCTCGGTCAGGTCCACGATGAAGATCGAAGCGTTCTGAGGCCCCATCGTTACGCCGCCAACCGGGAAAGTGTTGGTGATCAGCGTCTGTTGGGAAACCTGCAATCTTGAAATGAAGATTCGGTTGTCGCTGGTCATGTGGAAATGGTCGGCCGTCATGGTGCATCGGTCCTGCGATACCGAGTTGTAGTAGAACCGCGGTGACGGGATTGCAATTCCGATCTTTGTGCCGGGAAAGAACTGGCCGATTTCAACGGGTGGCCCGGGCACCGTTGGCAGCGGCACCACCTGGAGCACGCGAAGTCCTTTGCGCCTTGAGTCATAGAACACCGTGCCGTCCTCGCCGCGCATGCGCAACCCAACCGGCCCGGTGGCTGCGCGCTCGGCGGCGCTGAACGTGTAGTACTCAAGCACCTTGTTTGGCGCTGCATTGGAGGCATAAACGTTGCACGTAACCCCGGTCTGAACCAGGGTGAATCCTGTATTGGTCGAAACAGCATCATTGATGTATCGGCAGACGTGGAGGTTCGTCGTTCCGTTCGTTGAAGCAAGAACACCACCCGGCGACCACGAACCAAACGGCGGCGATCCACCGGTCGCGCCGCCGGCGAAACTGCCTGTGTTCAGCGTCCCCGACTTGGCCAGCTGCAGGTTGCGATAGCCGAGGCCGATCTGGATCTGCCCGGTGCCCTGATTCCGTACGCGCAGTCCGACAGCCATCAGCTGTATACCCCGTAGTGAAGCGTGATGCCGCCGACAGTGTTCGTGGTCGGCTGACTAGGGAACATTTCCATCCTGACGTGGTAGTTCACCACGTCAGGGTCCCAGTTCCAGATCATGCTGTTGCCCGATATCGTCACCGACGGCACCAGCATTCCATAAGCCGATTTCTGCCCTTCGCACGTGAAGTAGTAAAAGGGCTCGCCGCCCAAGAAGTCGTTGACGACGAGCCCCCCGTTTGCCTCGGGCGGAGCGACCCATTTGTTGTTGGAGTTCACCGGGTTGTAGAGCGGGAACGTGTACGACCCGATCATCTTCGACAGCCTGGTGGTGACCGAGGACTCAACGTAGCCGTTTTCGCTTCTCACCCGCAGTCCCACATCAGCCATTACAGCAACACTCCAAGCTCCACGGCGGGAGCGCCGTTGGGGTAGTAGATGTAGACGCCTTGGTTGGTGATGTTGAGCCTGTAGCCACCGGCCACTGTTCCATTGAACTCGAAACCACCACCTGCGCTTTTGTTGATCCGCCAGCCGGTCTGCCCCTGCACGTAGTCATCAGACTGGATCACCCCGCTGATCTTCGCGTTGGTGATCGCAGCATCGGCAATATTGGCGCTGTTGATCCACGCCGTGCCGATCAGCGCCTGGCTGATGAAGGTCTGGCCGCCCTGCACCACGAACGGCGAGGTCACCTGTCCATTGACCACGTTGAACAAAGCGAACCGGTCAGCGTGGAAAAGGATCTGACTTTGGTAGCTGCCATCGGGCTGGTTCTCGATGCCGATGCCCATGCCGGCGGCGTAGTACCTGCCGTCAGCAGCAACCTGCAGCTTCAGAGACCAAGATGCACTGACCTTCCCGTTCAGGTCGACCAGCGCCTGAGAGGTCTGTTGGACCATCGCTTGCGTGTCATCAACCCGTGCCTCAACCGTATCGGTCCGCTTGGACTGGGCATAGGTTGCGGTCGCTGCAACAGCCTGCACGCTATAGGAACCGGCGTAGGCCGTCGTGTCACCAGCGCCACCATCCGCATCACCCGCGCCGCGCGCATCGACCTGGGCGAACAGTCCATCAATCTTCTGGCCTTGAGCGGCAACCTCCCCGTCGAGTTCGCCGATGTCCAGCTCGACCTGGTCCATCCTCCCTACCAAGGCCCCTGCCTCTGCGATCGCGGTGCCCACGCTCACCCAGTTGGTGCCTGGCGGCTCTTCGTTACCGGGTGTATCGTCGCGCCAGCTCCAGATCTTGCCGTCATGGACAACGTTCGCCCCGAGCTCATAGGTGGCCTCAGCGTCCCAGATCAATGGCACCAGACCGCTGGTGCTCTCGATCTCCGACAACAGCTCCTGTCCCAGCGCGCTCTTGTTGATCAGGCCGGAGAAGTAGGTGTCGTAGAGGGTCGCATCGGTGCTGGCCTCGCCCATCACGCCGGCGCCGGTCGGATACCAAGGCCCGATGTTGCCGGTCCTGTCCACCAGCCGCGCCCAGAAGTAGAACCTGGCGCCGGCGGCCAGGCCATCAAGCTGCAGCCGGTTCTGCGGATAGGCGTAGTCCCCGAGCTTCACCGCCGTGTCGCGGTCTGGTCCAGCACTGCGCCATATCTCGGTGCGCTGCGTATCGGTTGCCCCGGGTGGGAACGCCCAAGCCAGTCGAATCCCGAAAACGATCGGTGTCGCGGTCAGCGAGGTGACCGCCGGCGGCGGCTCAGTCTTTCCGCGGATATCGGTCAGCATGCTCGTCGCCGGGATAGAAACCGCGTTGAGCGCATTCACTGCCCGCACGCGGGCCAGGTACTGACCCGCGTAGATGCCTGGGATATCGATACTGGCCGTGGCCACCCGGCCTTGGCGCACCCAGTTGAGATCGTCGCGCTTCCACTCCACGTCGTAGGCAATTGCCTTGTCAGCGGCATCCCATTGGATGGTGAGCGTGGGCGTGGCCATACCCTGATCGATCATCACGTGCGATGACAGGGTCACGTTGGTCGGCGGCGGCTGAACGCTCGGCGGAATGATGCTGATGGGTGGCAGCTCCAGACGAGTGCCGTCATCGATCGCAGCGTACTTACCAGGCACGTGCTTCAGGGCAGTGATGTTGTAGGTGAGGTCTTCACCTTCAGCCACGCCAACCACCCGGAACAGCTGCAGCGCCAGCTCGCTGGACTCGGTCGCCCAGACCGACTGCTCCACGGGAACCGCGGACCAGGGCGCGGCCACCTTGACCACGCCGGCGGCGCGGTCAATACCGGTGATGGTCCGCCCTTCAACCTTCCCGCTTGGCAGCGTCGCGTGCAGAAGGTCACCGGCAGCCATCTCATCCGGGATGCGGTCGAGCGTCAGGGTGTCTTCCATAGCTGCACGGATGCGGCCAGCGTTGCGGCGGCCAGCGCGGTTGGGGTCCGCAATCTGGATCACATCGCCCGGCATGCAATTCAGCGCGTCCAAGCCTACCGAGAAACTCACCGTCTCCGTTTCGAGGTTCTCGGTGTACAGAATGTGGTTACCGACACGCTGGGCCTGCGCGCGCGAATGGCAACCGATGGCCGTCACCTCGGTCTGATTGACACCGTAGCGGGCGATCCCCTCGAGGTGCTGCACCGGCTCGACCTTCTGCCGACCGAAGTCGTCAGGATCGGTCCACGACACCAGCGCGACCGTATGCCGTGCCTTGCGGCCGCTACCCTCATAGCGGAACCGGCCACCCATGACGTTGGCTTGGCTGAAGGTCGCGCCTGGATCCTTCGGCATATCGGCCGAGGCCATGACCTGCCCTCCCGCGTAGAAGCTGATGCCGCGGAACATGCTGGCCATATCCTGCAGCACGCGGTACGCGTCCGCCCTGCTCTGCAGATAGAGACTGCAGGTGAATCGCGGCTCTTGCCCACCCAGACCATCGCTCACCAGCTGATCGCAGTATTGCGCGATTTGATAAAGGCGCCACTTGTCCACCCAGTCCAACGGGATGCGGTTGCCCAGGCCGAAGCGATCGTTCGTCACGATGTCGAAGAAGGCCCAGGCTGGATTGTTGGTCCACGCCGATTTGAAGGAGCCGTCCCAGGCGCCGTTGGTGGTTCCCGGTCCGCTGGTCGAGTAAATGCGGCTGAGCGGGTCGTAGTTGGCTGGCACGCGCACGACGCGACCCCAGATGCGGTAGGAGCGCGATGGGATGCTCTGGAACGCACTGGCATCCACCTGCACAGCCGCCAAGGCACAGTTCGGGTAGCGCAGCTTCACATCGATGATCTCGGTCATCGACAGCACGTTCACCGTGTCCGAAATAAGCGAGTTGTTCCGGTTCGGCGTGATGCGCCGGATGCGCACTTGCCACTGCGATCCCGCTGGCAGGTCAATGCGACGGCTGCGCTCATACTGCGAGGTCGTCTTTCCGGTGATGGCTTCGGTCAACACCGTGGTGAAGGCACCACCGTCAACGGCCAGATCCACCGCGTAGGTGATCGAGTAGCCCTTCCGGTCGCCGTTATCACCGTCCACCTCCTGCAATGCGGGCACGGCCAACCGGATGCGGACGGCGGACAGATCCGGGCCGCTGACCGTGCGAACCACCGGCTCGCCGCCGCGCAGCTCGACATTGATCGCAACTTCATTCTCGACCGAGGGGAAGCCGGGGATGTAGGACTGGTCCTGCGTACCCGAACGGGTCTCCACGGTCACGCCGGAGAAGTTGAACGTACCGTCGGGGTTCTGGATCGGCACCTCGTTGAGGTAGATCGACTGGTTCCCAGCCACCAGTCCCCGGATCTCGCCCTCGCCTACCAGGTCCACGATCCGGGCCACGGCCATCGAGTGGAGGCTATCCGGCGTCTCGACGGGCGTGCGCGAGTTGGATCCGCTCTTGCCACCTGCGCCTGCCAGGCGAACGGCCTGCCCAACGTCATGGGCCAGCGGCGTGCTTACAGCCGGAGGGTTCACAGTTGGTCCTCCGCCTGGATGCCACCGCTGATTACGGCAGAGCCCACCAGCATGCCCTTGGTGTCGTGCCCTCCGTAGGGCACCGGCACAGGGTTGCCTTGGGCTTGGGTGTTGACCGTGCCGTTCATGCTGTAGCTCGGCTTGTTATCGACATCGTCTTGCGCGCCAAGCCCCTTCGGCTGCGGGCCGAGCATCTGCACGACGCCGCCGATCACCATCACGGCGCCCTGAACCATCAGATTGACGTTGCTGGTATAGGCGCCCACAACGATCAGCACGACCCCGAGGATGATGTTCAGCACGCCGCCGCGCTTGCTGCCCAGCAGCACAGGGGCGATGCGGATGTCCTCGCCACCGGGCGGATCCTGCAGCTGATCCTTGGTGATGTTCTGCTTGCCGATGAATACGGCAAACGCCATGCCCTGCTCCTTCGCACGGGCCAGATACTGCTGGAAGCCCGGCACGATCGCGCACAGCGCGCGGACGCCCTCCGCAGGGCTGTCCACGGCCAAGCGGAACTTGCGCCCGAACCGGCTGCCCAGCTGGCCGTACAGGCGGACGGTACGCATGCGCTCAGCCATGACGTGCCTCCTTATGGCGAACGATGTAGCGGGTGCGCTCGGTCCACATGCCGCCGTAGGGCACCACCTCCGAAAGCCGACCATGCAGGTGGTGCAGCATCTGGCTGGCGCCGAGGTAAATGCCGGCGTGGTTCGGGACGGTGGAGCGGATCTGCATCAGCACCATGTCGCCGCGGCGCGGCTCGTCTGCGATCTGCTCGAAGCCCTCGGCGTGCAGCCGATCCAAGCTGTAAAGATCCTGCCCCTTCTCCCACCAGTCGTCCTCGCGGTCGTACTGGTTGAGGGTGATGCCCAGCTTGCGCGCGTAGAAGTCCCGCACCAGGGTGTAGCAGTCGAGGGTGCCGTGGGCGAACTGCCGGCCCACCAGTGGTGCGACGTAGCCGCATGGCTCAATGCTCTGCAGGTCGCCGCATTCCGGATCGGCACCGGTGCACTGGCCCACGCTGAGGATGTGCCAAGGCAGGCCGCTGGCCTCACACATGACACGGTCAGCATCGGAAGGGGTGGCCGGCGCGTTTGGGTGACTGTGCACCAGCGCCAGGACCTCGCCTTGGTCCTCAGCCGCTGCATAGTCCTCGGCGGGCAGGATGAAGTGCTCACTGGGGGTCGTCGCCACATTGCGGCAGGCAACGTAGGCCTCACCGCCGGCCGTAGCCACAATCAGTCCGCAGCACTCGCGCGGGTACTCGGCCACGGCATGCGCCTGGATGGCCTTCAGGGTGATTTGTTGCATGGGTGTCGCCCATAGAAAAGCCCGCGCTGGGCGGGCTTTGTGGTGCCGCAGGTGCAGCGGGAAAGCGCAGGACGTTCCGTATGCTGCAGGTGGTCAGGTTCGAAGCAGTCCGGCCGCCGGGAAGCCTCCGTAAGGAAGCTCCTTGTCCGCGCCGAAGCGCAGCTTGCAACCGCGTACCAGTCCGCTGCACTGGTCACGCGCTGGATCGTCGGTCGGGACATCGTTGGCGTCGGCTACGGCCGGGCCGGTATAGCCACAGTAGGGGCCGCGGTAACCGCCACGTATCAGCCAGCCACAGACGCCAGCAATGATCTGTCGGCCAGGCAGCTGCTCACCATTGAGGTCGATAGCAGTGGTCAGCTCGAACTCGACGGTTTCCTTGTCCTCGGAGGTCTTGCGCTCGATGAACCACACCTCGTCCTGGAAGTGTTCGTTCGGGTCCGCCGTTGGGTTGCCCTCGGGGAAGTTCGCTGCGTCCAGATACTTCACTAGCGTCTGCCGGCGGATAACCTTTGCACCGACCAGGTCACCGAACATCAGGCATAGGGCAGTGATCCGGCCGTCGATGTTGCTCACGCTGAGCTTCGGCATAGGCTGCTGATCGCCATTCCGAGCGAAGCCCTCAGTCTTGATTGGCCATGCCCCATACTCCTGGCCCTGCCACCAGATCACCCCCGACTGCAGGTGCTGGTGGAAGAACAGCTGGTCGGCGCCAAAGCCGCTGGCATCCAGCTCGTAGAGGGTGACGCGGCCGCCTGGCTCCAGTTGCTGGGCATCTGCCGTGATCATGATTCGCCCCCCGAATCGGTCTCGTCTCCGGATATCGCCGCCAAGGAAGAGACGTTGATGCTGACCCGAACCGTCAACATGTACACGATGTCCTTAGGCTGGCCGGTTGCCGGGTCGGTGCAGGCATAGAGCACGGCATCCTCCTCCTGCTGGATTGATAGCCGGATCGTTGGGGCATCGTTCTCGTCACGGTAGACGCTGGCCCGCCAACCCGAGGCAGCCTCAACACCGGCGCCGGTGACGCGATAAAGGCCGATACCCTCGCGACTGCAGACAATGCCCAAGCTATCGAAGGGCCAGCCCAGACTGGTTGCCGGGGCGTGGTCGCCATCCATCACGATGGCGCCGTCAGGCTGAATGTTGAACGCCGCAGAGCAGATCTCTTGCATGGTCATGCTCGCTTGATGAAGTTATTGGCATCCACCGTAGTGTTTCCGGCATGCCACATGGTGTTTCCACGGAAGGTCACAGCGGAGCGGGTTATGGTCATCGCCTGGACATAGCCCGAGTTGAAGAAGTCCCCATCCTTCAACCACACCTGTGCCTGGCATTCGTAGCCATTGGCCCCAACGGGCACAAGAGTCAATCCGGCCAGATCGGTAGTGCTTGCCGCATAGGACAACGTGAGCTTGGCACCGAAATCTACGCTCGCGTTTGCGTTGTGGTAGAAGTTCGCCCGCCGCGTGGCCGTTCCACTTCCGCGGATCACCAGTGTCCCGGTCATCGCGCCGGCTTCACCGCCGGCCTTGGGCACCGCCGCATCTGCCGCAGTCTTCGCCGCCACTGCGCGCTGGTCGGTGGCGGCGATGCTCGCGGTCAGAGCCGTGTCTTTGTCATAGAGCTCATTGAAGTTGTCATTGGCCTTTCCGAATGCCACGGGAAACAGGTCGCCGACGTAGGAACCATGATTTGTTGCGGTGTCAATTACTTGCTTGGGCATGGTTGTTCCCTATGGCTGAAAGGTCTGTTCAAAGGTGCAGCTGATCCGCAGATAGCCCTCAAGCTCGTCCACGGCGGTCAGCTTCGTGCAGCGGTAGAGCCCTTGCAGCTCGTCGGGCGGCGTCCAGAGAAAGGACTCGCCTTGCCGCCGCCGGAGCCGCAGAAACGTCTTCGCCGCCCCCAGCTGATCCAGCTCTCGGTGGCCCCATAGCTCGAGGCTCCAGACCTGCTTTTCGTTGTTGATGCCGTCGGGCGCTTCCTGTGAGTAGCCGTCCCCGAACGCGACTGCGCGGGTGACAGCCTCGTACTCCACGCTCGGCGGCGCGCTGTACACGCACCAGACGAAGGTCTCTTTCATGCTCGATATCCCGCCCCGTAGAGGAGCCCGCCAGGCCGGAGGTTCTTGACCGCCCACTCGTTGATCGCGCCCGTGAAGCTGTCCCGGATCTGCTTGTCGGTGACCTCGGGCTGGTCGCTGTCCTGCTCGGAGGCGTTGATGGTCAGGTTGCCTTGGATGGTCAACCCACCTGCCCGCCCGGCACCCGCCGCGGGAGTGCCGACGGCGCCGCCGGTGTCGTACCCCTTCAAGCCCTTGCGCATCGCCTCGACCACATCGACGCCACCAGCGCGCGCCACATCCTTCTGTGACCACACCACCTCGCCCTTGTGCACGACACCTGCTGGCTCGCTCACGCCGCCATCGCCCGTGTAGCCACCAGTGGAGTAGCCTCCGCCCAGCTTCATGTTCTGGAACAGCTGATTGTTGATGCTGCTGGTGCCCGTGTTGATAGCCTGATTACCAGCGGCAGTAACGCCACCACCGCCCCAGGCGCTGGCCACCGCGTTCACGATGCCCATGATGGCTTGGCGTGCTGCGATCCTGGCCAAGTCGGCAAGGATGGCCTTCGTCATGTCAGAAAAGCTTGCTTTGCCCGTGGTCGTGAACTGTACCCAGGCATCTTCGAAACCGCCGATGACCGTGCCGACGGTGTTGCCCATCTGCTGGGCATAGTTGCTTGCGGTCTGCTGGTAGTTCGCCCAAGCAGCACTCGCTCCGGCCAGCCAGTTGCCCTCAGCCTGCCGCAATTCTTCATAGCCATCTCGGATCAGTTGCAGGCGGTCGAGCGTCTTGGATAGCAGCTCCGCCCTTTCGGCCTCGAACGTCTCCTGATCGATCTGCCCCGCGTTCATCTGCAGCTGCAGTTCGCGCAGTTTGTCCGCTTGGTCAGCGTAGGCGTCGTTAATGCGCTGCTGAATCTCGTACTCGCGATCACCCATGCCGACACGCTGGGCCTGCGTCGAGAGCTGCCGCTCCAGCGCCTGGTTGCTCGCGTCCAGAGCGTTGGCGTAGGCCGCAATGACGTTGGTCCGCGCCTTGGCCGCTGCCGTCTCTTCGGTCGTCAGCACCTGGAGTGCGCTGGCACCCTCCGTGCGTACCTTAGTGAGCCGCGCTTCAAGGTCGCCGATCTGCCGGTTCACGCTGATGGCGTCTTTGCCCGCGACTACCTGCCTCTGAAGGAAGGCGATCTGCCCCTCCAACGACTTCGCTTGGGCATCCGTTCCTTGCTGCAGCAGACCCCTCATGCGGCCGTAGTACTCGCTGGCCGTGATCTCCCGGGCCGAGTACTGGGCACGCAGCATCTGGGTGCCAGCGGTGATCTGCGCCTGCTCGGCTACCAGGTCATCTTTGTAGCCCTGTAGACCAGCTGCCCGTGAGGCTGTGCCTGTGCCTACTGTCGGTTTTTCGCGGTACTTCTTTTCTATGGCCTCGACGGCTGCAGCCCGGCGCTGTTCGATTGCCTCGACCTCCTTCAGGAGGCCTGAGGCCTGAGCCTTGCGACGTGCAGATGCTGCTTCGCCATTGATCCGTTCGACCTCTTGCCGCTTCTTCGATTCCTTGCTGGCCTGCGCACCGATGATGGTATCCATCTCGGACACGAACTCGGTGGACGCGGTCTGCGCAGCCTTGACCTCTGCATCCTTTCGCTCTTTGATCAGATCAGCGGCCAAAACCTTGATCTTCTCCGAGCGCTCCTTGATGGACTTCTCCATCGCTGCCAACGCGATGGGATTCCTGGCCAAGGGCAGTCCGCGCTGGTTTCCCGACGCCAGATCGTTCAGCTTCGCCAGCTCTCGCTGGTTCTCCGCGACCAGCTGCTGCATCTGCGCCGCAGCAGGCCCGAGGCCGACGTTGGCCTGCATCGCGGACCACGCCTTCGTCGCCTCAGCCCACAGGTCCTTGAAGCCGCGGATCACCGGATTCTGGCTGGCACGGACCCGGGCAAGCGCCATCACAGTCTCATCGGCCGCCGCACGGGTGATCACCGTTACAGCATCCTGGTTACGGCCCTGCTCCTGCAGCGCTTTGACCTGCTCGTAGAGAGCAACGGTCATGAAGTTGACCTGCTCGTTGAGCTTCTGGGAGTTCTTGACTGGGTCTTCGGCAAGCTTCCCATACAGAGCAACCGTATCCTCGATCGCTTGCCCGGTGACTTCCTTCATCGCCACCGCTGCAGCAGCCACTGCCTGCATGTTCTGCGCTGCAATGCGGCCATTCGCACCAACGGCCTGGGCCACCTCGGCACCAGCACCAGCAGTGACGTCCAGGGCATCGCTGGTGCGCTGCGCGAGGGTCACCAGGGTGAGGGTCGTAGCGGCGGCCTCATTGCGCGATAGCACCAGCGCCTTCGTGTAGGCCTGGGCCTGCTGCTCGGCGTCGTACCAGGCGTAGACCAGCAGCCCAACAGCGGCGGCCGACACCGTGACCGGTGTAACCATGCCCAGCACTGCGGACGACACTCCCTTCAATGCCGGCTCGACACCGCCGAAGCTGTCCTTGATCTGCCCGCCCTGCTGCACCAGCACCGTGAAGAAGGGCATGCCGCCCTGCAGGCTGGTGAAGATGTCGGTGAACTGGGCCGGCAGCTGACGCATGGCCTGCGCCGTCTGGCCCGCAGACACACCGAGGTCGGTGATGCCGTTCTTCGCCGGCAATGGTCGTGCTGCCTCGCTGCGCACTTCGCGCAGCTGCCGGGTGAGCACGCCCAGTCCCTGCCTGATGTCGGCCAGGTCGGCGCTGATGCGGACACGCAGATTCGCTGAAGGCTCAGCCATGGGTCATCTTCCCTTGTGTCTGCCCTGCGGGGGCATGGCCACGCAGTGCGGCCAGGTACATCTGCCATTCGGCTGCAGGTGCAGCCATAGCCATGCGAGTGGCCACAGCGAACTCAGCGACGCGATCGCGTTCGTCTTGGGCAGCAGCTGCGGTGAAGGCCCGCAGCTGCGCCAAGGTGTATGTCAGGACGTCGCGCCGAGAATGCCCGTGCGCGATCAGGTACTGGACGAGGTCGGGGAGGCCGTACTCTCTGCCGCCGACGGCTTGGCCATCAGCAGCAGGCGCTGCAGCCGGCGGGCAAAAAAATCCCGATTCAATCCCACAACGGCCTCCAGCAGATCGGCCACTTCGTCCAAGGTGCCGGCGGCGATCCAGCCTGCTTCTCGGTCGACAGCTACAGCCAAAGCAGCAGCGATCTCTGCGCCGTCCTGCTCGAGCAGATCCAGCATGATTGCGCCGATGGCGGCCGGCTCCGCCGCTTCGACTGCGCCGGCCATCATCGCCACGCGGGCGATGATGGTGCGGCTGGCGGTGATGAACGGGCCAACCTGCTGCAGCCGCAGCGGTCCCACCACCAGCAGCTCGCCACGGAACGCCACATTGCGGGTCGGCGGGTTGATCACGTCCTCGTCGGCCATGTCTTACTTCTCCTGCTGCCAGTAGAAGTAGGGCGAGGTGTCCTGTCCGGTGGCCTTTGCGCTGTCCTTCAACAGTGCGCCCGGCACGCTTCCAGCGCCAAACTCGTTTCCGATCAGGCCCATGCTTTCGATGACGCCGCCGGTGACCTTGTGCGCCACCATGCGCACCATCTTGCCGCCACGGGCCTCGTTGGCACCGTAGAACTGCATCTCGTAGAACTTTTGCGAGGTGACAGCGGCCTCCACATGGCCCAGGTCAGCGTTCTTGTAGGTGACCTTGACGTTCGGAGTGCCGGCTGGCGTGGACGGGGCGATGGCCGAGTCCGCAGGAATGAACAGCATGCCTCGCTCCAGACGATAGTCCTTGCCCGCCTCGTAGGTGGCAGTGCCGGTTGCGGGCTTGACCGAGGTGATTTCACTTGCCAGGCGAACCAACGGCGCATAGCTGCCCTTCGTCGCCACCACAAGTTCATCGGTCACGGTTCCGGCAGCGATGCTGCTGGCCTTGCCGCGAGTCGCACGTGCGAAGTTCTCGGGCTTGAAATCGTGGAAGGTGTAGTTGAGGTTGTAGCCGGTGACGCGATCAACGCGGTTGGCGGTGCCGCCGCCCGGGTTCTGATAGTCGGCCAGCTCGATCGTGCTGGTCTGCGGCGCCAGGGTGTACGCGGAAACGTTGCCGACCTCGAGGAACGGATCATTGGTGTTCCACTCGCGGAGCAGGACGATGCCTGCGCCCAGGTAGCTGTAGTCTTCGGCCATGATGGCTCTCCAGTTGGGTTGCCGCTGAGCGGCGGGTCATTTCTTTGGGATGTGGGTCTGGTAGGTAATCAGGACGCCGACCCAGCCGGCGCTGGCCTTGTCCGGCATCAGCGGCTCCATGCCGACGTAGACCGGCACCTGGATGCCATCGGGGAAGTTGCGCGCTGTCTCGCGGCTGTCCATGGCCGCCTCGACGTCGGTTACCAGGTCGTCCAGCTTCCGCTGGTAGCCATCCGTGTCGGCGGGGACCTTGGCGATGACGCTCACTGTGGTCAGCCGATGCGTGTTGACCTTTGACGGCGTCTCCGCCCGCTGCTGCTTCTCGATGACAGCAGTCAGCACGGCCTGTGTGTCCTGGTCGCCCGGGGCGGGCTCGAGCGTCCAGCCGGCGCCGGCATCGGTCAGGTAGCCGTTCTCCATGCTGATCAGCTGCAGCGTTTTGCCCATCGCCAGCAACAGCTGGCGACGTGGGCTGGAAATGGCATCAGGCACTGGCCACCTCCCACACCGCCGTCGACTCATCGGCACGGATCTTCTGGACCAGCTTCAGCCGGCGACCGGTGCCATCAATGCGCACCACGCCGCCAGTTCGCGGGGCAACCTCGGCCAGCTGCAGGGTGATCCGATCAATCGTGGTGGCGATCGGTGCCACGTCCTCCGCTGTGAACTGCTCAACGGCCTCGTCCAGCATCACCGTGCACGGCACCTCCGCGTCTGTGCCCGGGGCCAGATAGTGAGCGGCGTCTGCCACGCCGGCGGCACGGAAGGCACCGAACGCGACTGCATCGAAGGCCTGCATGAATGCTTTCTGGTTCAAGGCAAGGGCCTCGCTGTTTCCATGGCCTTCTCAAGCTCACGCTTCAGGAAGAACGGCATCAGCCGCTTCCAGGTGTCCTCGGCCATGCCGAAGATGTCGTAGCGCGGGCTGTAGGCGGCTGTGTTGGTGAAAATGAAGATGGAACGCACGCCAGAGCCACGACCGATCCGCTCGTAGATACCGGGCCGCAGGACGCCGCGACGCTTGGTGATGACGAAGTACTCTCCATCCCGGTTGTTCTTCTTGCCTCGCCTCCGTTTCCGGCTGACGTTGGTCTGGTTCTGGTAGCGGTCCCGCTGCGCCCCCAGCTGGGACAGGATCTTCGTCACCTGTCCAGCCGGCACGTTGCCGAACTGGTTGGCCTGGGCGCCCCGCCCCATCACTGCGAACTGCGTCGGTGACAGCAGACCTCGGCTCTGCAGCAGCCGCTCGAATCCCTTCCGGCGACGTTGGCCACCCTCGACTTCTGCCAGCAGGTACTTCGCCGGCGGCGTGCCCTTGAAGGCTTCGTCCCGGATGTAGATCTCGGCATACGGCTGGGCCTTGGTGGCCTTGCGGTACATCGCCGCGTTCGTGGTCAACGGCGTGGGGCGATCGAACACACGAGGCGCCTGGCCCTTCCACCGTTCGCGGATCTCGTAGGCAACCTTGTTGGCGGCCTGCGAGGCGGCGAACGGCAACTGCGACTGCTCAAGCTCCGTGAGTTGTCGCCCGAACACGTTGTCGGGGTCCACCCCGATCCTGATCTGGGCCATACACCCTCCTGCCCGGCCCGCCGGAGCGGGCCAGGCACTGCTGGCTTACTTCGCGCCGGCCTTCAGGCGGATCACCGCGTCCGGTCGGGTGTTGAGGTTGAGCGGGTTGGACTGGCTTTCCAGCTGGATGCCCTTGTTCATGCGCATCGGGGCGGTCTTGGTGTAGTACGGCAGGCCGATGCCGCGCACCGTTTCCAGGTAGTCCGCCGGCGCGAAGCGGGTCAGGAACATGTCCGGCACACCCAGTGGGAACGCGATGGCTTCGCCGTCGGCCAGGGCCAGATCTCCGCCGGTGTTGCCCTGCAGCTCCTCGAAGGTGATATCGCCGAACACGAAGCCCTTGCGGACGTCATCGCGCAACGCGGCACCGTCCTGCCAGCGCTCGTAGGCCTTCTGCACGTCGGGGTGGTCGGTCAGGGCATCGAAGAAGCCGGCGCTGCAGAACACATGGATCCCGGTGTACGGGATGCCACCCAGCTTTGCCTCGATCGCGCGCTTGATGGCCATGCACTTAGTGCGGACCTTGGTGGCGTCCTTGTTCAGCTCCATGCCGATGACGGACTGGTCGACCCCGAATTCTTCGTAGAAGTCGATGATCACCGAGCCGTCGGCATCGAGCAGCTTGCCCTGCAGCGCGCCCATGCGGTGGTATTCGATGGTGAAATCCAGGTCGCGCTTGTGCACCGCCTGCAGCGCGTTGACCACCGCGGCAACGTTGTTGCCTTCCGGGTCGGCCGGGTCATACACGCCCAGCAGCTGGTCAGCCATGACCGTCGAGTTCTGCGGCAGGTGGGTGGTTTCCAGCAGCTTCACCTTGCCACGCTCCAGTCCCTTGGGCTGGCCGGGCGCGCCGCGCGGGACGTTCGGGACCAGCACCAGCTTGGTGCCCTTGACGCCCACCTTGACGATGGTGGTGCCGACCAAGCCCTCTTCCTGGAAAAGGCGCATATCGGCCAGCCGCGTGGAGATGCGCGGCAGGTTGTTGATGTAGGCGTTCAGGGCGTCGAAGCTCAGCACGCCCAGTGCCAGAAGGGTCTGCAGATCCATGGTGATTTCTCTCTCGAAAGGGGATACGAAAAGGCCCCGCCGAAGCGGGGCCAAGGGTCAACGGGTGAAAGGGGTGCTGTTCAGCGGTCAGCCGCCGGCAGCGGCGATGGTGATGGTGTCGCTGATGGCTTCGTCCAAGTCGGTGGCGGTCACCTTGAGGGTGTAGTCACCGGCGGCGCTCAGCGTCGCGGCATCCCAGGTGATGACGCCGCCCACGGCTGCCTTCGCACCGCCGCCTGCGAGGTTGCCGGTGCCGCTGGCCTTGGCCAGGGTGGCGCTGACGGTGCTGCCGGTAACCAAGGCGCCGAAGACGTCCTTGACGTGCGCCACGATTGGGCCCAGCGCAACACCGGCGGTGCCGGTCAGCGGTGCGGACACGAACACCAGGTGATCGGCGGCGTTCGACGCGATCGGCTGCTGGGTCCAGCGGGTGATGATGCCGGACTCGGCCAGGCTCAACGCGGCCAAGAGCTTCTGATCGGCGGTGACGCCGCTGGCCCACACCAACTTTTCGCCGAACACTTCGGCGTCGCGCGCGATCGCCGCGCCCTTGACGGCCAGCGCCGCAGATTCGGTCCCGGTGTCGACCGGGCCGTACAGCACCTTCACTGCGTCGGTGCCATTGGCAGCGACGGTGTTGTCTGCCTTGAGCAGGGTGCCAGCGGACAGCATGCCCTGCCCGGCCGGCAGACGGATCAGTTCGCGGCTGCGCTCGCCGCCCGCTTCGGACAGCAGGAATTCGCCGGTACGGGTGCCGGCCAGGGAAATTTCCATCGTCAGTTACCTCGTTGCTTGTAGATGTGATTGGGATTCAGCTTCGCCTTGTTGTCGGCGGCGCGTTGATCGGCCATGGAAGCCGGGTGTGCGGTGACGACCTGCGTGCTGCGGCCTTCCTCCGCCTTCATCGACAGCAGCTGTGCACGCACCGTGTCGAGGTCGGTGTTCTTCTCGATGAAGCTGGCTGCGAGGGTGTCATCGCCACGCAGCGCCGCAGCGCAGGCGTCCTGCACGGCGGTCGCGTACTCGACGGCGCTGGCAGCCGATTCGGCCTCCTGCGGTGGGCGGCGCAAGAGGGCCACTGCGAGCGCCGGCGGCAGTTCACTGGCTGCGATTGCAGCTGCTAGCGCTGCTGCCGGGTTCACCACGATTGCTGCAGGCGGCGCAGGTGCGGGCTCGCGCTCCGGCGACGTTGCCGCTGCCTCCGGATCATCTTCCGGATCGGGGTTGCCTGGCGCCGGCGGCGGTGCAGCATCGGCGGCACCGAGGTGTGCGATCAAGTCGTGCCAGGTGCCGAGCCGGGTAGCAAAGCCCACCGCCACAGCGGCCTGGCCCCGGTAGCAGGCCGCCTCGGTGGCACGCACGGCGTCCGCCTCCATGCCGAGATTCCGCGCCACGGTGTCCACGAACATCGTACGCATGTCCTCCAGGTCGGCCATGGCCTCCGCATACGCTTCTTCGCTGAGCGGGAAGTTGGGGTTGAAGTCGACCTTGCGGGCGCCGGCGAACAGCGGGGTGACCTTCAGGCCGATCTGGGCGTTGTTACCGCTCCAGTCCTGGTGGAAGCGCACAACGCCCACCGACCCGACGCCGCCAGTGCGGCTGATCCAGATCTCATCGCACGCCGAAGCGAGGGCGAAGCAGGCCGAGTACGCCTGGTCATCGACCAACGCATACAAAGGCTTTTGGCCACGCGCGTCGAAGATGTGGTCGACCAGGTCGAAGCAGCCCGACGCCATACCACCCGGCGAGTCCAGCCGCAGGATGATGGACGTCACCGCATCGTCGTTGAGCAGCTCATCGAAGGTGTCACGTACCGCCGCGTAGCTCACCGGCCCGGGGCCACTGGCGCCGGGCATGGGCCGGTTCACCATTGCACCGGACAGGTTGATCACACCGATCAGGTTCTGGGCAACGCCCACCGGCTGCCCATCGGGGCCGGACACTTCGAAGCGGTCGGCCTTCAGCACGCTGTCGTCGCTGGTGACCTTCCCTTCCAGATAGCCGCCCACCAGCGCTTCACCGATGGCCGGCTGCACCAGCAGGGGCTGATTGAGGACCGCGGCAGCGAGCGAGGCCACCACGGGCGCACGGCTGCCGCGACCCAGCATTCGGGCCAACAGGCCAGGCTTACTCGTCATCGTCATTCCTTTCATCGTCGTTGGCGCCAGGGGCGCCGGGTTCGTCGTCCTGCCGGGCACCAGAGGCGTTCGTTCGCCTCGGGTCGCTGTCATAGCGAAGCCCGGCCGCGTCTGCGCGCTCGTTGTCCAGCGCCTGCTCGGCATCAACCTGTTCGGGATCTTCGCCAGCGCTCAGCACCACCTTGCTGCGCGACTTGAAGCCCGCCCGCACCGCCTTGAGTTCGGAGGTCACGTCCTGCACCGGATGGCTCCAAGGCCAGCCTTCGGGCACCCACAGGGTTTCGGTCACGTCATCACGCAGGGCTGCATAGCGCGGCACCTTCAGCAGACCAGACAGCACCGCCTGGTCGATGAAAGCGTCGCGCACCCGCTGGCAGAACATCGGGATCATGAAGAGCCACTGGTCCTGCTCGATCACACGGCGGAACTCGTTGAGGATCAGGCGCAGCGCGCGGTCGGATACGTTGCGCAGGTCACCGGTGAGCACTTCATAGGGCACGTCCTGGCTGGCACAGATCGCCAGCAGGTGCCCACGCAGGAACTCTGCATAGTCCGAGCCGGCGCTGGGCGGATCGGCGAACGTGACCTTGCGACCGGGTGGCAGCTCCTGCATCGTGCCCGGCTCGAGCCCACCGATGGCCGTGCCGTCTGCATCCTCACCGGTGATCAGGTCGCTGATGGCTTCGCCCTCGTCCCCCTCCGCGTTGGCATCGGTGGTGATGAAGCCGGCGAACAGGTTGGCCAAGGCCTGTCGTTCCAGCACCGCGTCATCGAGGCGGTCCAGATTGAACATGCGCAGCAAGGCCGGCGCAGAGCTCGGCACGCCTCGCATTGCGCCTGCGCGATTCTGCCGATACAGGTGCACCACCTGCTCCGCCGGCACGCGCACCAGCTCCTTGCCGTTGACCGTCAGCTGCAGGTCGCCCGGGTGCTCCCGGTACATCCAATAGGCCACGCGACGACCGATGCTATCGACCTCGATGCCCTGCCGGATCACGTTGCCGTTGCTGGCCACACCGTTGTAGTGCTGCGGGCACTGCTCCGATTCGATCAGCTGCACCTGCAGCGGCACAGGCAAACCGTCTTCAGGCCGCCGATACCGGATGCGGGCGAACACCTCGCCTGCCTCCTTCCACTCGCGCCAGGCAAGCGCTTGCAGGCCGTCCCAGCCAAGCACGCCATCGGCATCAGCGTACTTGCCCCAGCGGGTCCACAACTTTGTGAGCTTCTTCTTGTGGTCGTCCGTACCCCAGATCGGCTTTGCTTGGATGCCGGTGGCGATGCCGTTGGACACACTCTTGTTGAGCGCGCTGACCATCCACGGGTCATTGCGGGCCAGGTGCCGGGCACGCGCCAACAGCGTGGGCAGACCCAGCAACGCGGCATTCGGTCCCAACGAGGTGGGCCGGAACGTCCGCAGGCGGCGGCCGTTACCGGCCGCACGGTAGGTGCTTTCGGAGATATCAGACATTGCCGGTCCCCGACTGGTAGAGGCGCACGATGCGGGGGCGACGGCGCGCACCCGCGGGTCCGCCCAACTCTTCGCGCATCTGCTTCAGCAGCTTCCGCATTTCGGACAGGCTCTGGTACGTCACGGTGCGGTCGGCGTAACGGACGCTCAGCACGCCAGCCGCGATCGCGCCCTCCAGCTTGGCGACCTGCTCATTGGTGAATGCCATATCAGCGTCCCAGGTACTTGCTTCGAATGACGGGACGGCGGCGAGTACGCGGCGGTGGCGCCGGCGTCACATCGTCTGCCCTCACGTCGGGGTTGTCGTCCCACGCCGCAGCCCAGGCCGGTGGCGTGTCCCACTTGATGGCCGGCACCTTCAACCAGAGAGCCAAGCCCTCGGCATAGCCGGTAAGGTCGAATGCCTCGTTGCGACGGCCGGCCAAGTTCTTCCAACCGTTGACGGTCCGCGACTCGGCAGTCAGCTCGGCGTAGAACGCCTCTGGCAGCCAGTCGGGGAAGTGATAGAAGCCTGGCCCGGGTTCGGCACGCTTCACGTTGGCGTCGACGGTGTCCTTCAGCCGGTCCACGTTGAGCAGCAGCTGCGGCACATCGCCCTTTGACCCTGACTTTCGGTCACGTCGTTTGCTGCTATCCGGGAACGTCTCGCGGAACAGCCCAGCCTCTCGCCGCGCTTCGCCCTTGATCAAACGCACTCGGGCATGCAGCTTCCGCTCCTTCAGCGACCGCCAGAATTCCAGCGCGCGCACCGACGTACCTGACTTGCCGCCCCAGTCGATGCCGACAGCACGCACCGGCATGCTGCGGCCGGTGTCATCTGCCAGCGTGTAGCGTCTGCTGATCACCTTGTCGACCAACCGTTCCCAGTCCTCCAGGTACTTCGGTGGATCCAGCGGCAGGAAGCCGCCCGACCCGTCTTCTCGCTTGGAGGTGCGAAGGGTGAAGGAATCCACCACCCAGCGCTCCAGCTGGCCTGATTCACCGATTCCGAACCCCAGCACCAGCACCACGAAGCGGTTGGCCTGAACGTCGACAGTGCCGATCAGGAAGCGCACGCCGGGAGGAACCGTCCCGGTCGGCCAAACCTCTGCCCGCTCCTGCATCTCGCCCGGATCGCTGGCCGACCGCGCAGCCATGGGCACGTAGTTGATTGCGCCATCGACGTTGTGCGTCGTCTTCAGCGGCCGCTCTTCACCGGTGGTAGCGAATGTTCGCAGCGCCTGAAAGTAGCGCTCGACCAGCGATTCCCACGACTGATACGCCGCCGCCACACCGCCCAGCCAGTAGCTGGCGATGCGCGCCTCAGGCCGGTCGCCGGTAACGGTGCCATCCGCGTGGACAATCTGGCCCTCGGCTGCCCAGACGCCGGCCCGATTCATGCCGTCCTTCCAGCGATGCTTCAGGCCAACCCCACAGTTGGGGCAATGCAGCAACGAGTAGTGACGCGCCATCTTCTGCACGTCATCCAGCACGACCCGCTCTAGCAACTCGTCCATCGGTGGAAGCGCAAAGCCGTCGTAGCCTGGCGCCGCCTGGAAGCGTTCGCCGCACTCGGGGCACGGCCAGTACCAACGGCGTCGGTCTCCGCGCGCATATAGTGCGGCGATCCCGGCGGCCGGTGGCCCTTGGTGTGGGTGCTGCGGTTTCCACGCACCATCGGCGTAGTCGGTGGCCGGGCTCGACTCGGCCACCACCATGCCGGCTGACATGTAGGTCTGCGTGCGCTTCAGCGCCAGGCCGAAGCACTCATCGATCGCCAGGTCACCGGTGTAGTTGTCCACGTCCGTCATCAAGACGTCGTGGATGTCCTTGCCCGACAGCACCGACACCGACGGCCAGCCCATGCGCAGCGACATACCTGACCGAAAGAACTTCAGCAGGATGTTGTCGTCGTGCGCTCTGGGGCTGAGCCGCGAGCGAAGCTCCGGACTGGCCGAGATGCTGCGGGAGATTCGCGTCTTGCTGTAGTCCTCGGCCGCATCCTTGGACATCTGCACAACCATGGCATCGGCCGGGTTGCAGGTGATCAGGTATGCCAGGCGCGCATCGATCAGCGAGATGGTCTTGCCCGACCGCGCCGGCCCTACAAACACCACAGCCTCGTAGTGGCGGCTGCCGGTGGTATCCAGCGGCTCGACCATGTAGGGCGTGGTATCCGGATCCCAGGCGCCAGCGGCGCCGGCGGCATTGGCCACCTGCAGCACCCGCGCACCCTCGCTCACTCTGATGCGACGCGGCGGCCTAATCATCTCGGCAACGCCTTGGCGCACGCTACGCGCTGTCGCGTACGTCGTCATCGGTGATGCCCTCATACATGGATTGCCGGACGCGATCGCACTCGTCTTGGACCTTGACCACCTGCTCCGGAGTGAGCCCGGCCTTGCGCTCGAGCACATCTGGGAGCGTGTCGAAGAACTGCACGACCTTCTTCACCAGCTCGGCGTAGTCGGCCTCGACCTCTGCGGCCGGCACGAGCTGCCCGATGGTCGATTCGACCTTCAGGCGTTCGTTCTCCGACTGGTAATAGGCACGCCGCTCCATCGGAGGTAGGTCGCGCGGGTCGACAACGCCCTCAGCACCGAATGCTGCAGCGCCCGGATTGACCAGCGCGGGGGCTGCATCGGCCAGCCGGTAGACGTCGTGCCCTGCCCGCTTGGTCAGCGGCGGAACGCCGGCCTCCTTTAGGCGCTTGCTGGCCGTTCGGCGGTCCATCCCGAACTCATCCGCCAGCCTGGCCACGGACCAGCCTTTGGTGAATTCGTGGATGTCAGCCATGTTCTACCCGATGCGCAGCCTATTCAGGGCCGAAATTGCGGTTTCTGCCGAGGAAATCCGCCGAAAAGGTGGCCTGTGGTGGAGCACCATAGAGGCCGAAAAACTGTCAATTACCGGGGTCCGAATTCCCCCCGGTTGCTGTGGATAACCTCAGGGGCCCCCTCGTTCGTGGAACGTGAACCGTGAAACATTACGCCCGCATGAAGCTCCACGGGTTCATCTCCCCGTCTCCGCAGCCGGCTTGCCCTGCACCTGGTTGATCGCATCGAGCTGCGCCTCGTACTGCACCAGACAGCGCTTGCGGCCGTTGCTCACATCGAACACTGCCGAGGGCTTACCGTCCCGCACCCAGCTACAGCGCTTGGTCAGGGCGGCATCGATGGGGACATAGGTAGCCACCGGAACCTTGATCAAGGCAGGCGCAGGCGGATTCGGCTTGGTAGGTGCGGCTTGGCATGCAGCCAGTAGCGCAGCTGTGACAACCACGATGACGCGCATGTCAGTACCCCTTCAATGCTGGGCAGGCGGAATCAAGCAGCTCCAGCGCCGCCTTGCAGGTGTCGGGCCGCTGTTCATAGCGGCCGCGCCAAGTGGAGGCTTCCTTCTCGGACGCCTCGATCTTGCCGGCGAGTGCCTGTAGTGCCGCCGCGCTTTCTGCCTTGAGGGCCTCCAGCTTCTCGGCCTCTGCCCTAAGCGCGGTGGCGACCTCGGCCAGGCGCTGATCGCGGGTGTCCACGTCGGCCTGCAGTCGAGCCGCATCTGCGTCCCAGTCGGCCCGGACCTTAATCACCTGGGCGCTCAGGTCGCGGATCTTCTGCTCTTTCTCGTAGGCAGTCAGCCCTGACACCGCGCAACCGAAGGCCAGCACTGCGCATACCACCTTAATCTTGCTGCCGGGCTTGCTCAGCCACTGCAGTGCGTCGGCGGCCGCGCCAATGATCAAGCCCCACGCGGCACGAAGGAATCGAATCAGTACGCTCATGGCTTATCGCCTCCGATGGCGCCGGTGGCTTTCTCCACCATGCGCACGTAGCCGGGCAGCAGCCGGCGGATCAGAACGCCGGAGATGCCCGCCAGCGGCAGCTGCGGTGCACCGGCGAGCTGGGGCCAGATCCATGCCGCGATGGCCACCACCCAGGCTGCAAGAACTGCGTACGCTGCGACCGCAACGGCCAGCGCGGCCCAGCGAGCTGCCGTTTGCAGCAGCCGATGCCGGCGGAGCCTATTGGCGTCTGCCGCCACCCGCCCAGCGTCCTTGTCCGGAAGGATCAGCACACCGATCAGCGCGCCGGCCAATGCAAGCAGCAGTACTGACTGCGGAACGCCGAGGATGATTCGCTCTGCCTCACGTAGTGCGTCTGCGGTTGCCGGTGCCACAACGGCGGCGGTGAACGTCCCGACGACGATCTTGAAGGTGCTCACGGGCTCGGTCACGGCGCGACTGCCCCGCCAGCCTTGCTGTATGCAGCCAGCAGCTTCTCGAGGGCGTGTTCCGGCTGTCCGTAGCCAGCACCCGGCAGGCTCGCCCAGATGTTGCGCACGGCCTGAATTGCATCGGTGATGCGCCCAGCCTGGATCAACGGAAGTGCGCGGCGCTCGCGGATCAACTGGATGGCCCAGAGATCCTGCGACAGCGGCCCGAAGTCCGGCAGCTTCAACAGAGCGCAGTAGTGGGCATAGTCCTTCAGCATGAACTGGTAGCGACCAGATGCGTTGGAGGTCAGGCCCTTGCGGTTGATGGCCTTCGATTTCCGCCCCCGAGAGAACGGGTGCACCGAGTAGTCGGTGAAGATCTCCGGCACACGATCGGAACCAGTCACGATCACGTCGTAACCCTGATTCTTCGTTGCGGGGCTGGTGCTGGTGCCCTCCGACCACGCCAGCATGTCCAGGAAGGCAACGACGTTGGTACCGCCTGCCTGTTGAGCGGTGATCTTGGCCATCGGAGATTCCTGCTGAAAGGCGCCCGCCCCGCTGCCGGCTAGGCGCGAGGGTTGATCCGGTCGGGGAACGGGCATAGAGAACGCTGGGCCGTGGCCCAGCTACGTGGTGTAGATCAGTTCAGTGCGTGCTACCCCAGCACCGCCGCCGACTGTGTATCGAATAGGCACGCTGACGCTGTGGAATCGATCGAACAACGCGCGCATCTGAGGGTGGTCGTTGATGGTGAGGATCGCCCTACCCTTCAACGCGCCCATCACGGCGGCCAGCTGCTCGTACTCTTGCAGCGGGAATGCCTGGCCATAGCCTGTGGTCTGCCAGTACGGCGGATCAAGAAAGAAGAGCGTCTCGGGCCGGTCGTACTTTTCAATGCACCTCTGCCAGGTCAACTGCTCGATTACCACTCCATGCAGCCGCAGATGGGCATCGCTCAGGTCCTGTTCCAACCGGAGCAGGTTGATCCGCTTCGTGCCAGTGGGGCCCACCCCGAGCGTTTGCCCTTCCACCTTCCCGCCAAAGCTGAGCTTCTGTAGGTAGTAGAACCGGGCCGCGCGTTGGATGTCGGTCAGCGTGTCGACGTGCTGCAGCTGTGCCCACCGGTACATCTCACGACTGGTCAGAGACCAGCGGAAGTGCCGAACGAATTCATCCAGGTGGTTCGCCACAACACGGTACAGCCGTACAAGTTCGCCATGCGTGTCGTTCAGCACCTCGATCTTCGCCGGCGAGCGTTCGAACAGCATCGCAGCACTGCCCGCAAAGGCTTCGACGTAGCAGGTGTGGTCCCGCTGGTTGATCAGGGGTAGCAGGTGTTTCACCAGGCGCGTTTTACCGCCCGGCCAAGGGAATAGGGTCTTTGTGTTCAAGTCTCAGCTGTTGCGACATTCGTTAAGCAAACTGCTCGCGCTCTCCGGAGGGCGGCAGGGCTTAGGCCAATGGCACGCGGCTGAAACGCGTGTGCTGCGGCGGCGCCCCGGTGCTTGCAGGCATCGGGGCGTCGCTCTGTTTGATAGTTGGGTCTCGTACCCCAAAAACGACGAACCGCAGGTCACTGGACCTCCCGAGTCCAGACCTGCGGCCGTTGAGTGCAGGAAGGCTGGAACCTCGCCCACGGTATGGATTGAACAGCAATCCCGGTTCCCGATGCAACTGCGGTAAGGTTCCTTACCGCATTCGGTCGAATGCGGTAAGTTTCGCGGCGACTGCGGTAAGGTTCCTTAGAGGTCTAGACTGGTCTACTGCGCCTGATCATCAGCAGGACTAGTCCCAAGTCCTGTTTTTACTCTTATCATCCTTTCAATCTCCGTCCTTCGAATGATGACGTCGAGCGATCCGATAACTTCTTTTGCGACATCCAGAGTCCTCTGAGCAGCTTCTGGCGTTGCTGATGTGTGCATTACTTCATTGACCATTTCCATCGCGGCCAAAATTCCATCGCCTTGATTACGGGTTAGTACTGACTTCGATTTCAGTCGGTTCAGCATGCCAGAAACAGAGAGCCCCAAAGGTGGGATCTCGTTGACCTGACACAAGTATCGCAAAGCCTTAAGCATGAGGTCGCGAACAGAGCCGAGTTGCGCTTGCGTCCTGCTCTCGGCAGCCAACTCGGAGGTTTGTATCTCCAGCGCCGCCAAGGCAAGTAGTGGGCGATAGCCGATTTTGCCGCCAAAATTCAGGGAATGGCCTGCCCATTTATAGAATGACTGAGTAGGAGAGTGAGTCTCTGCAATGGGGATAGCTCCATAGTTCGGAGCGGACTCGATTGCTGTACTCCCCTCGGGCGACGATGTCTCTGACGGCTCTGGATCCGTGACTTCGATCGGGGCAGCGCTGCCAACGTCTTCGAGACCCGGCAGGTCAGATTCCTCAACCTTCTTTGCCGCTTTCTCTACGTCATTGAGCTCGATCTTCCCTATCCCAGTCACCTCGATTGATTTGATTGCCGATCGTATCCATGGCGCTACCGCCAGAATCAACAGCCCGATCGAAACAGCGTCCATATGAAAGATGCCCGGGAATAAATTCCTCAGCACAACCAACGCCAGACATACGACGCTTATGACGATCCCAGCCCATGGCAGGCCTTTCGCCCGCCCCCATCCACTTCCAACCTGGACTTTGTCCATTCGTCCCCCCCACTGTTAGGTCAAGGATGGGCGGACTGCCAAGCCCGGTCAACCGCCCTCCCTTCCTCCCGAAAAAAGCCTTGCGCTGAACTCTTGACGGCCGTCTTCCAGCGCCTGCCGCAGCGCAGCCGTGGCGATTGAATAGACCCGCAGGTATGCGCCCTTCCGCATCTTGGCCGCCTTCGCCGCATCTTGCGCCGCCACCTTCCTTTCCGGCCACACCAGGTCATTCACGGCGTCCTGCAGCACCAGGCGCATCCGCCATCGGTCTGCCGGCTCGTCCATTCGAAGCACCGGCCCTGCGCCGTACCGCCGGTCCCATTGGATCTGCCGCATCACGCGCCTGGCCAACGACCGCCCCAGCGAGGCCAGCGACACGCCCTGCCCTCGTAGCGCCACGGCTACGACGGCCTGCTTTGCGACCGGATCCCGCATCAAACCGACAGCACCAGCGATATCGGCAGAGGTGAGCGGCTGCATGGTTGAACGCCCGTCCGACGGTTCGCGGAAGCTGCCACCAACGAGCATCCGGGCAATCAGTTCCAGCGGGTCACGCTGCAGGGTTGGCTCCGGGGCCGGCAGCCGGCCGCGCGGTAGCCGTTCAACAGAAGGTGCCGGCACGGAATGGGGCCTGTGAGCCCAGTCCTTCGCGGCAAGGTCTGGGGCATCCGTGCCCACGTAGAGCTGTCCATGCGCACCGCAGCGGGTGCAGACAACCTGCGCGGTCTGCCGGCTGCCGCTGCTACCACGCACGCGGTTTCGCGCCTGGTCAGAGCCGCAGTTACCGCAAGCGGCCAGCTGAGCACCATGGGTGGCCAGACCGAGCATCAGTTCACCTCGCAGGTACTGACCCAGCGGGACCGGCCGTCGAGCCAGACCTCCCACAGGTTGCCGTCGACCTTGCACCTGATTGGGCCCTCCTTTCCTTCCAGGTACAGGTGGTGGGTTGCCTCGTCCAGGCTGAGGAATTTGAGAATCATCGGGAGGTCTCCATGGTTGTAACGTTGGTTGTTTCCAGGGCCGCGCCCTGCTGTTGAAGGAACTGCTGGGCCAGCGCGCGCAGCTGGTTCTCGCCTACGTCCAGACGCTCCACCAAGTGTTCCCCCGGGCTGCGCACGCCCTCGATCTGCTCGCGCTTGACCCCGAGCACGTCCGACACGATCGGGTCGCTGCCGCTGTCGGACAACAGGAAGTACGCCATGACCGGCTCGGTCTGGCCGTCGCGGTGCACGCGGCCGATGCACTGTTCGTGCACGCCCGGCGACCAGTCCAGCTCGCCGAACACCGCGGTGCTGCACACGTGCTGCAACCCATCGATGCCGGCCCCAGAGCGGAGGCTGATCAGCATCACCTGGCTGTCTCCGGCGATGAATGCCTCCTTCGCTACTTGCTTCTGGCTCGGCGACTCGCTGCCGGTGTACATGACAGGGTTGTAGGCAGCCAGCTTCTCTTGCCAGATGCTGTAGACCTCTCGGTGCCACCCGAACAGCAACACCTTCTGGCCGCTCTCCAGCAGCAGCCTGACGAACTCGGCCACGTAGGGTGCCTTGGCCACGCCTGTCGCCTGTCGCAGCAGCCGGTCGAACTCTCCGGCTGCCTGCATCTTCTCGCCACGGTACTGCTCGTTGGCCCGGAGGATGATCCGAGCCAGCGCTGCGGCGTCACCGGTGATGGCGTCCAGCGCTTTGGCATCGGCCTCGACCTCGTGCGAGATCTTCGACAGCGCCGGCAGCTCGCGCCCCACTTCCTTTCGCGTGCGGCGCAGCATGATCCCTTGCCGCCGCAGGTACTGGCCGAACTGCTCAGCGTCCTGAAGCTTGGCCTTCTCCCCCGGGGCTGAGATGCACCACTCCCGGAGGAACTCGTCATAGGTGCCGAGGCAGCCCGGCAGCAGCGGGTCGACTACGTGGAAGAACTCGCACCCGTAGTTGTAGATCGGGGTGGCGGTCAGCCCCATACGCAGGCGCGCGCGGCTGGCCAAGTAGCGACAGGCGCGGTGGATGCTGCTGTCTGGGCTGCGCAGCTGCTGGCATTCTTCGAACACCACGTACTGCGCGATCTCCCCCAACGTCTCAGCCCACCCGCGGAGCTTGTGGTAGCTGACCAGGATTACGTCTGGCAGCGTGTCCCACAGATCCTTGATCCTCTGCTTCGGCTGCAGCACGAGCGGGTACGGCGCCCCCTTCCTGATGTGGTGCACGCGCAGCTGAGGCGCGAACTCGGCCAGCTTCTCCGGCCAGTGGTTCGGCAGCGCCGCCGGGTACACCACCACCGCCGGCAGGTTTCCCGGAGCAGCCATCGGACAGATGCCGGTGACCGTCTTGCCGAGGCCCAGATCATCCGCCAACAGCAGGCCGCCACGGATGGACAGCTGCGCCCCCGCCACGCGTTGGTACTCGCGCGGCGGCTTGGCCAGGGTGAACTCCGGGATCTGCACGCGGCCGGCCAGCAGGTCGCCCAGGCTGCGCTCCATGTCCACATGCTCGTCAGCCAGCTGCTGCAGCGCGCGCTGGGTGTCTGCATTCATCGACAGGGGGTAGCGCTGTGTGAACCACTGCAGCTCCCGGCTGTTCTCTGGCGTGGCCGACAGGTCAATGTGCTCTGCGGCGTGCTGACGCACCCGAGGAAACACACGCTTCATCCGCGCACGCACCTGCGGCTCGCAGATCACCCGCCAAGTGCTGCAGGCGGCGCTGTACTGCAGGGTTCCATAGGTCGTCTGCATCACAGTGCCTGCCTCTTCAGGCGGATGATGTTGAAGGGCTTGCCCTGCCAGGCCGGCCGGGCCACGAGCGGGCGTTCGCCCCAGCGTTCGGTGGTGGCCAACAGCACGCCGCGCACCTGCGGGAGAGTGATGTAGCGGCCGACCTGCCGCAGGGCATCAGCGAGCGAGCCGGCCACCTTCACCTCGATCACGAGGCCATCCAGCCAGAAGTCAGCGCGGTTGCTGGCGTCCAGCCGGTACTCGCGCACGTGCGCATGGCCCGCCTGATCCAGAACGGTGGCCAGTGCCTGATGCAGCTGCACCTCGGATCCGTAGCGATACCCGAACCCAGCCAGCAGCCGGCCAATTCCCTTCAGCTGCAACTGCTCTTCCATAGCGGTGCCCGGCCTCACCGGTGCAACGTCCCGCTGTCTGACGATCGAAACGCCCATCACGGCAACTCCGCATCGTCGTCTTCGTATCGCAGCATGTGTGCGTCCCATGCTTCGACAAGATCCTCCCCTGCGGCATGAGACCATCCCTCGTCGGCAGGCCAGAGCGGCCAGTAGTCAACCCTCACCATCTGCGAGCCATCAAAGTAGCGGCTGAAGGTGATGTGTGGCTTCGAAATCCCCATCCCTCGCATCGGCCCACGTTGCAAGCTCATGAATTCACCTCAGCGGCCAGCTGCAGCCCGGTCGCCGCATCGGCCTGTGCCCAGGTCATCTGCCCGCGGTCGATGCTCTCCGCCAAGCGCGACAGGCCCTTGGCCGTCACCAGCACCTGCTCGTGCACGCGTTCCTCGTCGCCCTCCGTCCGCTGCACGCAAGCCTTGTGCACCAGCACGCCCTGCTGCAGGCGGGTCTGGTAGGCCAGCCAGTTCTTGCTGCCGGCGCGGCGGTAGATCCAGCCATGCTCGGACAGCCAGGCGAACAGCTGCCGTGGCTGGACCTGCAGCATCTTGGCCGCGGTTGTGATGTTGAATGTGCCGTCGGCCTGGGTCAGGCGCAGCAGCGCGCGGACCTGTGGTTCCTGGTACTGCACGCGCGCCTCGAGGATCTCTGCCTTCTCGCTGTAGGACAGCAGCAGCGCGCGCAGCGTCGCCGGGTCGGTCAGTGCCTGCATCGGGTCAGGCGCAGGCACCCCGGCCGTCAGCGCGTCATAGGCGCGAATCACCTGCAGGCTGAAGCTGGGGCTGATCCACATGGCGTAGGCGTAGACAAGCTCGCGCACCACGTAGCTGCCGCCGTAGCGCCCGGCCACTGAATGCACCGGGTAAACCCGGGATTCCCCGGAATTGACCAGTTCGGCCACCAGTTCCTCGGTTTGCTTCAGGCGCTGCCAGTCGCTCGGCTGGTGCCGCTTGGCGCCGCCGGCTGCCTGGTGCAGATCATTCAGGCAGAACCTGCCCACGTCGTCGCGGCGCACAGTGGCTCCGCCAATCATCATCGCGTTCAAGAGAACACCTCCGTTTTCCAGCCACCGCCGTCGGCGCGCTGGACTGCCAGGAATCGGAATGGGTACATCGCGGCGGCAACCTTCACCTTCACTCGGGCGTCTTCTTCCCAATAGCCCTTGACCTCGTGGGCCTCCAGTTCGCCGGCCGCCGTCATCACGAAGAAATCGATGGTCAGATGGGTCTTCTCGGCCAACTTCAGCTTCACGGACTCGAAGCGGAACCATGCGATCGCGCCAGCGGCCAGCTGCAGTGCCAGGTGGGCGGCGTAGGCCTCTTCTGTTTTGTTCATCTCGCCAGGCACATGGCGTGGGCGGCCGCGCGCCACCTTGCCGCTGGCATCGCCGCTGCCAGATGGCTGAGCGGCTGCCGCCGGCCGATAGGCGCGGGTGGTGGCCTGCGGCGGCGCTGCCGCTGCCGTGTTGGCCTCGACCAGGCGACGCATGCCCGCAGGCATATCCTGGGTGGTGGCGTAGCGCAGCGAGCGGCGGGACGTCTTCTTCGGCGGCATCAGACCGACGCCTCCGAAGCGCCCCATACGCGCATCGCACGCTGGCGGAACGCCTCGAACTCCTGCCGGGCGCGCTGCTGCGCTGCCTGGTGTTCCCGGTCCATCTGCTCGAGCATGCAGTCGAACTCGATGTTGAGCAGCCCCATCAGCTGGTCCAGCGACAGTCCGCCGCGCGTGCGGTGCGCCGGTGCCGGGGCCAACTGCGGCATGGCCAACTGCTGCTGTCCCGAGGGAGGGAGCGGCAAAGTGTCCACGCGGCCGGAGTCGGTGACGGCCCATGTAGCCACGGGCCTGCCATCTCGGCCACTGTCGCGGTTCTCGCAACGGCGCACCAGGCCGTCACGGTCCAGTTCGCGCAGCAGGCCGGCGGCGGCGGCGGTGGTCAGCAGCATGGCCTCTCGCGGAGCGCCCACTTCCAGCGCAGCGTTGCCCACCAGTTCCAGTGCTTCAGCCGCGGTGCTGTCGCCGTGGATTCCAAGGCAGAACAGAATCAGCTGCCGCTGGTAGGTGCGGATATCAGCCGGCTCCATGTGCGCCCCCGAAACCCAGCTCAGCAGCGGCAAGCGCCATGGCACTGCGCGCGGCATCGCGATCGCGCACCACCTGCGGCTGGGGCTTCGGCGCTGGCAGCGCCGCCGCCGGCGCAGGCACGGCCCCGCCGTCCATGACGTGCTTCACCGCCCGCTCGTAGGCATTGGCCAGCATGCGCTGCTGCAGCGCGCCGCTCTCGGCCGTGGCGTAGGCGTGCAGGTCCAGCTTCGACCGCACCAGCACGGTAAAGCCGCTGTGGGCTTGGCCCGGCCGCATCTGGCCGTCGACCTCGGCGAGGGCCGGAACGCCGAGGCACATGGAACGGAACTGACCCGGGTTCGGCGGCCACTGCAGCGCGCTGCGCAGGCAGTTGGCCAAGCCATCCGCGACCTGACGTGGGGTGATGCCGGCCATCACCTGGAACCACAATTCACCGGCGGTGGTTAGGCTGCCGGCGTTGTTCACCGGTGCAGAGCCGTTCTCGCGCACCCACTTGCCGGGGAACATGCCGGCCATGCGCTCCCACAGCGTCCACAGGGCGCTCACCGCGCGCTGGTCCGGGTCAGTGTTGGACGCACTGGAACTCTGCATCGATGACGTCTCCGCCTGTTCCGCCAAGGCTGCCAACTGCCGTGCGCTGTTCGAATTTGCGTCGCTCCTCTGCGACGTGGTCGGCAGAACCGAGCTGAGGGTTTGCATTGGGGCCTCCGGTGTTGGTGGTGTTCGTCGGCGTTGCGCCGGCGGCGTGTCGGTTGCGGGCGGTTCTGATTGCCCAGGGGAACGGGTTCGTAATCGGTGGCGATCGCGCCAGACCTTCAGCGACCGTGTGACCCAGCGTCTCCGGGGTCACGCCCTCGGCCAGTGCGGCCAGAAGGTCGGGATGGCTGGGGTTGGACGAATGGCAACCAGCCTTCCGCATCAGCAGGCACGCACGCCCCGCATCGGTCACACCGCTCAGAGATCCTTGAGCGTGCTGTGATGTATCTGGAGTAGAAGAAGTGGGGCCTGGGGTCTGGGTACCCGTGTTCACACCGCCTGTAACGCGTGACTCTCCGTGACATGTCACGCCTGACAACTGGTCCAAGGTCACGCCCTCGTCGCCCGTCACGTGCGCGGCGTGCAACGCCTTCAGTTCCGCCATGGTGGCCATGCCGCTGGGCACGACTCCCACGTTGCGGAGGTCCTCGTACAACATCGTGCGCCGCGCGCGCGTGCGCGCCTGCCGCTCCGCCTCGGCGGCCTTCCGGTCTTCCCGGCGGCCCTGCCCTTCAGCTATGCGGCCCTGTGCTTTGGCGATCTGTTCGTCACAGCGCCTGCTATGGCGCAGGCCGTCCTCTGCCACGGGGAAGTAGCGGTCGGCGACCTTCTTGACCGCTGCCTTGTCAGCAGAGGTGATCGCGCCGGCGATGACGTACAGCTCGGCCAGGCTCTCCGGCAGCGCCTGCTCTTCCGAGTAGTAGGCAAGCATCAGTTTGAAGTAGACGCCATGGTCTGTCAGACACAGCCGTGTCGTGTCCTTGAGGTAGTCGCCGGGGAACATCTCGAAGTAGATCATCGGCCTGGCCCGCCAGCTTGCTTCCCGCGAGCCTTCGCACCTGGTTTGCCGATACGGGCAATCTCATGCTCGTTCGGTGGCAGGGTCTCCAAGCAGTAGGTCTCGCCCAAGTAGTTGCGCCAGCGGTATGCGGTTGCGCGGCTCACTTCGAACCGCCGGACAATCGCTTCCACAGTCGGGAACTGATCGCGCTCAACCGCCCAGCGCATGAACTCCATGACGATCCTGGTGGTGTTGTAGCCGCTGAGGGCGTGCTGCGGTGCGCATCGGCGCGGGACCGGTGGTACGGGTTCCGCTGGGATCACTGCTGGCTCACGGCCTGCCTGCAACGCGGCCTGCCATTCGCCGCAGCGCAGCCCAAGGGTCGGGACGATGTTCATTGCGCCGGCCCTGTCTGGGTGGGTACAGGCATCTCACGGGCCAATGCCATGCTCAGCTGCCGCAGTCCCGGCAACCTGCGGCGCGCTGCCACAGGGTCATGTAGGTCGTTCAGCGCTACCCGCCATCGATAGGCGGTTGCCCTGGATAGGCAGAACTGCTCCTGCAGTGCGTCCACACTCAGTGGCTGCGGCTGATCTTTGGCCCAGAGGACCACGTCGACCATGGGCAGCAGCGGCACCACGCTTTCAGGAATGCGGCGACCTGCACTGTCGAATTCGCCGACAACTGCGATTGCCCAGCTGACCATCGCGGCGGGCGTCATCGTTGAACTCCGTGCACTGCACGCGGCGCAAGATCCTGCAGGTGACCCGAGACGTAGCGCTTGGCCGTAATCAGTTCGGCCTCCAACTGCCCGATCTCGTCCAGCGCGCGCCGCAGCTCTGGAATGTCCTTCGGACAGATGCGGCCGTCAGCCAAGACGTTGGTGATCGCCTCCAAGGTGTGGCCGAACTCCACCGACAGGCGGGCTACAGCCAGCACGCCGGCATGCGGTTCCATCATGGGAATGCGGGCACCGAGGAAGCCATAGCGCTGCGCCAGTTCACGGGAACACGCGTCACGCCACTGCGGCGGCAGCGCGCGGACCCACGATTCCTCTAGGTCCACTGGCATCTTTACCGTGCCGTTGCGGATTCGGCCCACAATTTGGGCGTTGGCCTTCAGCGCGCGCTCGGTGCTGTCCGCGTCGTCGCCTGTGTGGAACTGCAGGATTCGCTCACCAGGTGCGACGTCCGCCATGTACTGCTCGGCGATGGCCTGGGCCAGGCTGCTATCGGTGTGACCGCTGTTACGGATGGCGTCGGTCGTGTGGCGGAACACCACTGCGGACCGTGGTTCGTGGTACTGAGGATCAGGCTTCATTTACGCACCTCGGGAGGCGATGCACAGTGGTCGCCATGGATAGGACGACCGACATTCAAGGGATTGGCTTATGGCGAAAGGCGGTGCTGATGGAGAGCGGATGTACGGTCAGGCCGCATCTACCGGAACGATCCGGTCGGCGTCGGGGTCGGCCTCGGGTGGGCGTTCGAGTGCCTGGAAATGGGCAGGCATCAGCACGAACCGCAGCTTCAGCGCCCACAGGTCATCGATCTGACCATCCGGCCATTGATAGACAGCCGACGGGGTGATTCCGAGAGCGCGCGCAAGCGCGGCGGCATTGCCGTCAAAGGCGGCAATGGCTTCTTCCTTGGTTATCCGGGGCATGTTCATTGCCCTATATAAGCACGCTTTCATGTGCTGTGCAAGCACGCTTACTTAACGGACTAATAAGCTCGCTAACATGACTACTGCCCTTGCCTCCCGCCTGAAGCGCGCACGATCAGAGTGCGGCATCACTGAACCCGCAGACGCGGCGCGTCGCGCCGGCATTACTCCGTCGGCTCTGTATCAACTTGAAGACGGGAAAACGAAGTCGCTGAGCGGCGAGACAGCGGTGAAGCTTGCTCGCGTGTACCGGCCTTTCCGCGTTGAATGGCTGATCACCGGTGAGTTGCCTGAGCGCTGGGACGAGTCTCATAGCTCTGCGATATCAACCAGTGAGACGCCTGCTGGCTATGTTCGCCTCCGAGTAATGGAAGGCGAAGCATCAGGGGGCTTTGGCGCAATGAATCAGGATTACCCGGACGTGGTCCGGGAGCTCGACATCGCAGAGTGGCAGGTCCGCCAGCAACTGGGCTTTGTGCCCGAGGGCGATCGCGTGCGACTGGTCACTGTGCGCGGTGATTCGATGTATCCAGACATCAAGAACGGCGATGTGGTGTTCGTGGACGTCGCCAAGGACTACTTCGACGGCGACGGGCTGTACCTGATCAACCTTCATGGGCTGACCTACGTGAAGCGCCTACAGCTATTGCGCGACGGTCTGCACGTCATCAGCACCAATCGGAAGTACCTGAGCGAAGTCGTGCCGCCACAGGAAGCGGATCAGCTTCATGTAGGCGGCAAGATTCTAGGACTTGCGCTGTTGCGAAGCGCTCAGGAAGTCTGACGCTAGAAGGATTTAGCGCGCTGCTGCTGGCGCGCTTGTTCCCTGGCCTTTTCGGCATCGGTGTACACCAGGATGATGCCCGTATTGACTGCCCCAACGATCCCATTGAACTGAACGTACGCACCAGGCAGTTCCCAGACCGCACGGGGACTCGTGAAGCTCGCACCGACACCGGAAATGACTTTCACCGTGTCCTGCTTACTGGGTGTGCCCAACTTCTGCTTTAGCTGTTCGAACAGTTCCTGGGCATGCACAAAGCCATCTGTCGATACTGATAGACCTTCGACTACCCCATTGACCACTACGGCGCTGACCGATCCTGTGCCAGTCGGCCTTTTGTTGCTGAGCGGCACTACGGTCAGGTTGTCGTTGTTGCGCGTATCGGTGCGTGCACCCGGTCCCATTCCTAACGCAGCCCAGCACGCTGTCTTTGCAGCTTCCAGCTTGTAGACGGATCCGGCATACGGAATCTGCTCTTGCGGGCATTCGGGGCCCAGCGGCGCGCCAACCATGATCCCCATGAACTCGAATGGAGTGCCGATAGGCACTTCAGCTCTAGGTGAGCCCGCATCTGTCTGGATCGGCTCCCGCTTTACAACAACCAGAGGCGGCGCATCTGCGTTCGCAGTCCCAACTCCGCTACATGCCACGAGCAACAAGGCTTTACGCCAGTCCATTCCTTTTCCCCTGCTCCGATTCAGGCCTAGCGTAGAAGCACGCTGAATAAGCGTGCTTGCATTGCCCGTATAAGCGTGCTTTTATAGTCGCGCAGCCGGCTTCTGCCGCCCACGGAGAAATGCAATGCCCCTGACCCTCAGCACAAAGCGCACCGCACGCGTCGGCCTGGCCGCACTGGCGTGCTTCATCCTCCTGGGCGTGGTCGCCTGGGCCAACCCGGCCGATAATCCGGCAGCGACCAACGTAGACACCCCGGATGGGCTGGTAATCACCAGCCCGCGTATCTGCGCAGCCCTTGCCGTCTACGAGCTGGCAGCCGCCGACGATTGGGGCCTGCGCGCCACCATCGCCAGCACCAGCCTCAACGCCTTCCGCAACGCAGAGCGTGTGCCCGACTGCGCCCCCGGCATCACCAAGGCCCTCACCCAGAATTTCCAGCCTGCGCACTGGCAGATGGCCCTCGACGCGGCCGACGCCGTACTGAACGGGTCCTATCAAGTCTCCCCGGCGGCATGCGTCCGGGCCAATGCGGTTGTCCCCCTGTCGACCGCAGACGGCAAAGAGCCGAGCGCCTCACCGGTGCTGGCCCGGGCGCAGTGCGTCATGCATGACCTGGCTTTCGTGGAGGTGATCCCGTGATCACCGGCCTCCGCACCGAGCCGCGCGCCGCGATGGTTGGCGGCCTCCGCATGCCGCTCAGCCCCACCGAATCGAAGGTGCTACAGCTGATCATCGACGCTGGCGACACGCCGATAAGCCGCGCGACGCTGGAAGACCAGTTGTATGGCTCCAACGGCCGGAAGTCGAACACGGTGGAGGTGACCATCTGCCGTCTGCGTCAGAAGCTGCTGCAGCACGGATATCGCATCAACGCTACTCGCGGCCGTGGCTACACCATCAGCCAAGGCGGTGTGGCATGAGCGCACTCCACGTACCGCTGACGCGCTTGCGAGCTGCAGCGGTAGTCGATGCCGTGCACCGCGTGGCCGTGCGGCTGGGCTATGGCCCTGCCGATGCAGGCTTCGCTGCGGCATTGGCCCGACAAGACTTCATCTCCGGCCGCTGCAGCGCCGCTCGTGCCATCAGCGAAGCCAGAGACCAGTTGCGCACCGCGATGCGCATATCCACGCTCTGCGCCGGAGGCCAGTCATGAAGGCCCCAGCCATCAAGATGCCACCACCGACCCTGACGCCGGATCAGCGCGCGGCGCTGGATCGCGCCAAGAGGCCAAGTCTGCACCCGTACCGCGTGCACCAGGCTACCGCCCAGGCGCAGCGTGAAGCTGCAGAGCGCCGTGAGCGCATCGCCCCTGGTCAGCACAGGATGGTGCGGTGATGGCCGGCCTACGCTTCCTGGGAGGCGGCATCGACGCTGTGATCGCCAGCACCATCCAGCCCACCCCTGAGCAGCGCCTGCAGCGCTACAGGGTGGCGCTGGCTCTGCACCCTGACCGCTTCCACGCACTGCGCGTGCACTTCGGAGAGGTGCAGCAGCGCGCGATCAAGGCCGGACACCGCATCAACTACGCCGCTTGGCAGAAGCGCATGCCAGCGCTCTGGCCACCGATGAGTCGCGGCTGACGCAGAGGTCGGTGCACGTGGACCACAGGAACCAGCTCGACATCTTCGACCACGACCCAGCCCGGTTGGCCAAAGCGAACCGTGCAGCCGCCGAGCATGCGCTGACCGACCCGTTCTTCTCTGCACAGGTCCGACAGGACCGGCACGACTACTACATCACCGAAGCCGAGCGCCTTGAACGCCTGGCAGCCATGGCCGAGAAGCCGGCCACCACCGCAGCCTGAGATCTCCCGATGAAACAGCCTCAGCCCAGCACCAACCTTGCACCCACTGGTGCGCCAATTCCGGACAGCGCGATCGAAGCGTTCCGCGCCGCCTACGCCACCCACGGCACCCAGAACGGTTACGCCGATGCCCTCCGCGCCGGCCTAGCCGCTGCAGCGCCGCTGATCAGCCAAGACGCCATGCTCTCGTTGGAGCAGGACGCGCACAACTACCTGGTGCAACAGCTGGACGTAGCACTGAACGGCGAGGCCAACGCTTCGCGCGCGCCGGCACTGGCCGACCTGCTGAGCCAGTGCCAGGCGGAATCTCGGCGCCGCTGCGGTCCAGTGTTGACCACGATGCCGATCAGTGCGCAGCACCACCTGCGACAGGTGTTCAAAGACTTGGCCGATGGCGCCCGCAGCTTGAGCGACAGCGCAGTCCGTGAAGTGGTGCTGATGGGTACGACGGAGGTGCGCCTGTGACCACCGACAAGACCCCCGCCACCCTGGCGACCGCGAAGCACGGCGGATGCGTGCAGTTGGGCACCTCGGAGCGCGAGCGGTTTGAGGCGTTTGCAGATGAGCGGGGTCTGGACACCACGAAGTGTTCCGCTAGCGGCATGAAGGATCACTACGACGATCTCAGCACTGCTTGCTGTTGGGACGCATGGATGTGCGCCCTCTCCGCCCAGCCCTCCCCGAGTGGTCAGGGGGATGCGTGGGCCATCAAGCTGGCGCGTGAGTCGGCATTCGCCCACAGCAGCGAGCACGCCTACCTGCCGCAGACCCGTGAAGAGGCCAACAACTGGCAGCCGCACGAGTGGGTTATTGCCGCGATCCAGACCGCTGCCCATGGCGCCCCCAAGCCGGAGGGCCAGGAGCCGATCACGGTGGAGGCCGTGGCCGAGATCTTCAACCATCCAGAGTACGGCCTGAGCATCAACTGGCTTCTGGAAAACGGCATCGGCGAACTGCAGGTCGGTGACGTACTGATGGTGTCCAATCGGGCAATCACCGATGAAGACGGCGCCGGCGAGGTCTATGCAGCGCCGCCCGCGCAGCAGCCCGCCCAGGTCTATCTGGACGGCTTGGATCGCGCGCTAGGCGAGGCCATCGACCAGCGCGACCGCTACCACGAAGTAGCCGACGATCTGGCCGGCCACATAGCAGCCATCACTGGCGTAGCTATCGGCGAACACAGCAGCACCAACTGTCCCTGGCAGAACGCCATTGAGGCGGCGGAGGAGTACAAGCCCGCGCAGGCCGTGGACCTGGGGCCCGCCGTGATCCCGGACACGCCGGAGGTGCGCGACATTCTTGGCCGCCCCAACTTCTGGTGCAGCCCGTGGGCCAATGTCCTGCGTATGCGCGGTGACACGATCCCGCGCAAGGCGGAGGAAGAACAGGCAGCCGTGATCCGGTTCATGCTGAATCACTACCTCTCCCACGGCGCCGCTTGGGCCGAAACGGCTGGCGCCGAGTTGGATGCGATCCGGAAGGACGAGAGCAAGGAGGTGGCCCCGTGAGCGCGCCCTCTCGTACCGGAGTCGTCAGCTTCGGCGATGCGAGCCTCAACGTATGGGAAGAGCCTGGCATGCCCCTGACGTTCGGCAACGCCTGGGAGCGCCAGTTCAAGGCTGACGTGTTCGCCCGGATCGTGCAGCAGTTGAATCGGATGGGCTGGGCATGCGAAGTGCCCGCGGAAATGATCGAACGCTATGGGATCAACTTCGCGCGACGTGACCGCTACTGCCGGAAAGGCGACTTGCACGCGCAGCTGAGCATTGGCGGCAGACACATCGAGCTGATCGTCTGGCAGGAGCTGCACAACGTCTCCAGCCCCAACGGCGGGCGCTACGACTTCGACAAAGAGCAGCGCATGCCGTATCTCCTGCGCCTGCAGATGGAACACACCCGTCGAAAGCTGCGCGACTACCTGGTCAACGTGTTCGATGGCTATTCCTTCCAGGCACCCACGATCACCAGTCCCAATCCATGCCCTCTGGCTTACTTCAACGAGCGCTGGGATAGCGAATACGAAAAGAGGCGCGGAGCCCACCGGTTCGACCGCGGCGTCGACGGCTGGCCTTCTGAAAAGGCGCTCCGGAGCTGGTGCAGGAAGGATGCAGACGGGGTTGCCCTCCAGCATGGCGACGTGCGTTGCATTCGCGACAGGCAAGGCCGGGTGCGCAGGGGACGGGTTTACGGCGGCATCAACGGCATGTGGATGCTTGTCTATGGTCCTGGCCAACGTGACCACATGCACGAGATCGCTGGCAATTTCTTTTCCTACGTCCCGGGTTTGCCACGCAAGGTGGTTTCGGCCTATCAGTCCAACAAGCGGCTGCAGCAGGAACTCGCCCAGGCGATCAGCAACCAGAACTTCGAGCGCGCCATCGTCCTGCGCAATGTGATAGCACAGCGCGCGGAGGTGGGCACCCATGGGTAACTTCATCGGCCATGTCCACTTGGATGTGCGGGGCGCACTCAAAAACATGACCCGGCGCGAGCTGGCCAACATGTTCACCAACTCCACTACGGGTCGAAAGCTCACCGCTGACGAAGCTAAAGACGTACTGATGGATCACCTGGCCGCCGGCCACAAGGTCATCCCGCTCGGACCGGCCTGCGAGGGTTTCGACTACACCGGCGGCGGTTGCCCTGGCCACGAGGTCGCACCCCATGGGTAAAGGCATGCCTATCGGCCTGTGCTGCGTATGCGATGACCCGCTCGACCTGAGCGATGCGGGTATCTGCAAGACCTGCGGTAACGGCTTCTGCTGGAACGAGTGCGGCCAGTGGCATCGAGGCGAACACACCTGCTCCACCTGCATGGACGCCGACGAAGGCGACCAGGACGACGACGAGGAAGATTCTGATGGCTGACGGCTCCCGCTCCTTCAACTTCCCAGCCCCGCAGCGCTCGCGCCTGCGCCCAGGCGAAATCGTGGTTGATCTGTTCGCCGGCGGCGGCGGTGCATCGGAAGGGCTCAAGCAGTCCTTGGGCATCGATCCCGCACTGGCCTACAACCATGACGAGTTGGCCATCGGCATGCACGCTGCCAACCACCCGCTTACCCAGCACCACCGCGAGGATATCTGGCACGCCGACCCGCGCGTGGACGTGGCAGGGCGCCCCATCGGTTGGTTCCATGCCTCCCCGGACTGCACGCACTTCAGCCAGGCCAAGGGCGGTCAGCCGCGGAGCAGGAAGACCCGCGCCCTGTCGTGGGTCGTGCTCAAGTGGATCGGCATGCTGCAGCGCGCGGATCTGCTCAACGGGACCAACACCGCTCCGCGCATCTTCTCCATGGAGAACGTGTGGCAGATCCTCACGTGGGGCCCACTGGTGGCCAAGCGCTGCAGCAAGACCGGCCGCGTCGTCACTCTGGACCTGATCCAGGCCGTCGATGAGGGCACCGGGAAGCCCGTATTCCGCAGGGGCAAGCCGGTGATGACCAATCGAATTGCCGACAAGGGCGAGCGCGTCCCCGTCGAGCGCCAGGCACTTGTGCCTGACAGGCGCCACACCGGACGCACTTGGCGCCAGTTCGTCGCCGCCCTGCGAGCGCTGGGCTACGTGGTCGAGTGGCGCAAGCTGGTGGCCAGCGACTACGGCGCCGGCACCAGCCGCGAGCGCCTGTTCTTGCTCGGCCGCCGGGACGGCGAGCCCATCGTGTGGCCCGCTGCCAGCCACGGCCCCAATCCGGGCCAGACGCCGACCGTCACCGCTGCCGACTGCCTGGACTTCTCCATTCCCTGCCCGTCCATCTTCACCCGTGCACGGCCGCTGGCCGACGCGACCATGCGCCGCATCGCCAAGGGCGTCATGCGCCACGTCATCAAGTCGGCTGATCCGTTCATTGTCCCCGTGACGCACCAGGGCGGCGACCGTGTGCATGACGTGCGCGAGCCCATGCGCACGATCACTGCCGCCAACCGCGGCGAGTTGATGCTGGCCGCGCCGGAACTGGCGCCGTTCCTCACTGAGCATGCCAACGCCAGCACGCAACGCACGATGGCCGCGACCGAACCGCTTCGCACCATGTGCGCCGAAGTGAAGGGCGGACACTTCTCGGTGGTGGCACCGACGCTGGTGCAGACCGGCTACGGCGAGCGCGAGGGCCAGGCCCCTCGCTCCTTGGACCTGCAGCAGCCGCTGGGCACGGGGGTTGCCGGCGGCGTCAAACATGCCGTCGCCGCCGCTCACCTGGTGAAGTTCCGAGGCGACAGCATCGGATCGCCCGCGACCGAGCCGGTTCCGACAATCACCTCCGGCGCAGGCGCAGCGCGACCGGCCGGCGCAGCACACGCCTTGGGCCTTGCTTCCGCTTCGCTGGTAACCCTGCGGCGGAACATGGTCGGCGCCGATGTACGGACGCCGCTCACGACAGTTGCAGCGCAGGCCGAACACCATGCGGTGGCAACTGCCTTCCTTGAGCAGGCCAACGGCGGTTTCTATCAGGGCGACGGCAACGATGCGCGCGACCCCGTGAGCACCATCACCGCCAGCGGCAGCCAGCAGCGCCTGGTCGCTGCACACCTGACGGCGATGGCGCAGAACGTGGTGGGGAACGATCTGCGCGTGCCTCTGCCGACCGTACTCGCCGGTGCAACGCGCTTCGCCGAAGTGGAATGCACCCTGAGCCCCGAACAGGAAGCCGGCGCCCTGCGCGTCGCCGCCTTCTTGGTGAAGTACTACGGCAGCGGCATCGCCGTGGATCTGCGCGACTCTCTGGACACGGTCACCACCAAGGATCGCCTGGCGCTGGTCACTGTCCACATCCAGGGCACGCCCTACGTCATCGTGGATATCGGCCTGCGCATGCTCAAGCCGCACGAGTTGTACCGCGCGCAGGGTTTCCCAACCGGGTACATCATCGATCGCACGGCCAACGGAACGCCGCTCACAACCAGCGCCGCCGTCCGCATGGTGGGCAACAGCGTCAGCCCGCCGCCGCTGCGCGCCTTGGCCGAGGCCAATCTTGACCGGGTGCCGGCCGACATGGCGGTGGCTGCATGAGCACGTCCATGGCTGACCAGCTGCTCCCCACCGCGCCGGTACTTCGCCGGCGAAACAAGGTCATTTCAGCGGCGGCTGCCAATTCTAGTAGCCCCCATCGAGAGGACACCGAAATGCAAAGTGCTGTCATCAGCGACTGCGGCCACTATCGCTACCTGCTCTCCCGCCCCAGCGAAGTGCTGCAACCGGAGCGCGGCACCGCCCTGTTCTTGATGCTCAACCCCAGCACGGCCGATGCCTCGGTGGACGATCCGACCATTCGCCGGTGCCGTGGGTTCGCCAAGGCATGGGGTTGCAACGGCCTGACCGTCGCCAACCTCTTCGCCCTCCGCTCGACCGATCCGGCGCAGCTGCTGGTGCACGCAGATCCAATCGGACCTCTCAACGATGACTGGCTGCGGCGGGTCGCGCGCGAATACGGCGATGTGGTGTGCGCCTGGGGCGCCCATTCGATGGCGTCCGGCCGTGGCGCCATCGTCGCGCGGCTCATGACGGACGCTGGCGCGCGGTTGTGGTGCCTCGGCATCACCAAGCATGGCGCGCCCAGGCACCCCCTCTATGTGCGCGCCGACCAGCCGCTGTTGCCGTGGCCGGAGCCGCACCGTGACTGACCGACTGCCTATCGCAACACAGGCGATCCACACCGCCCGGGTGTTCCTGAGCGAGTGCCGCGCGCGCCGGCATGGCCACGGTTTCTGGTTCGCATTCAGTGCTGCTCAGCGCGCGCGCCAGCGCGCCAAGCCCCAGCGACCGCAACCGGCTCTGCCGCCCCTTCCGGCCCAAATGGAGTTGTTCCCATGAGCCCTGGCCGCAACGCCGCTTCCATCCGTGCAGCCCTACGCGGCCGTGCCCCTTCCCACGTGTCGGCGCGCGACATTATCCGCCGGCATTGCCGAGAGCACGGCAAGCAACTCGCCAGCCTTGCTCCTGCATGGGGCTGTAAGGAGTTCAGCGTGTGGCGCGCATTTGGTCGAACCACGCGCCCGCTGCTGCCGCACCAGGTGGAAGGTGCGATCTCAGTCCTGCAACTGGACGAGTTCGATGCCAACGAACTGCGTCTGCGCGCAGCGCGTGAGGCCGGCTGGAAGATCGACCCGTCAATGCTGCTGGAGGAAGCTTGAGCACCAACACCAGCATCGATCCGCCCCCCATTAAGGGCGCCCCCCTCGTGAGCGACACGCTGAGGTCCATGCGCGACGCGGCACGTGTGGGCGATCCTATCGCTGCAGCAATCGTTGCCGAATGGTTCCTGGCCCTCCGCAACCAACTGTTCGCCGACCAACGTCCGGTAAGGCTTGAGGAACTGGGCACAGGAACGCCCTACTGGATCCAGATCGATGAGCAGCAGTGGCATCTCGCGCGAAAGCGCGGTCGACCGGTCCGTGCTCTGTACGTTCACCCGCTGCCGGGCGAGCGCTCCACAAGCCGCCGTGACCACAAATGGTCAGCCGATCGAACCCACTGCGTCGTTTGCAATGACCCTTTCGATTGGGCCGAGGCGTATTGCAATCCGCCCCGAGCGCCGCAGTCAATTCCCGTCAAAGTCCAGCCGTTCAATCCCAGCTGGTTCCTACCTGCCCTTGAACGGCTCGAGCGGGCACTGAAGCGAGAGAGCAAGCAGGAGCGGGACAAATGGAACCGTGAAATTGCCCAGTTGCGCAAGTCGATCGAACAGCACACGAAGGAGAAATCGCCTTGAACGTCGAGCACAACATCGCCGCCGCCGGTGACCGGTCAGCACTGGTCAATCAGCAGCGCGCGGCCATTGCGGTTGCAGCAGCGCTCGAAACTGCGCTGACCAGCACGCATCCCGCCAGCGGCGGCGGCCGCGCACTGACCTTCACGTTTGCCGGCGAGCCGCAGCTGCAGGCCGCGTGCGACGCCTGGCGCGCATACGCCCTCGCCACGATCGATACGCCGGCGCCTGTAGCGGCGACAGCGACCCAGCGGCTTACGGCCCAGATCGGACTCGCCCTCTTCAATGACCCCACCATGGACCTGACACTGATCGCGAGCCTGGTAACCACTGCACGCTCGAATTCACAGACCGCGCTGCTGCCGGCGGTCGCCAATGAAGCAACGGAGGTCGGCCATGGGCGCAGCTGAGAACATCCCAGAAGTCCTGCTAAAGCTCGAGCAGGTTGAAGCCCAGACCGGAATGAAGAAGAGCTACATCTACCGCGAGATGGAGAGGGGCACCTTCCCACCAAAGCACAAGGTCGGTGGCGGCACTCGCTGGTACCAGAGCGATATCCAGCGTTGGATTCGCGCACGCAGGAACGCTCCTCAGTGGACGCCCGATGATGCAGGGCAACCCGCGGCCAACTGCGACAGCAGCGGAGCGTAAACGGTCACCGAGCGGTCACCGGGCGGCGCTGGCTTGACGAAGAAGGCACTGGGGATGATCCTAAGTGCCTGATTCGATGGTGGGCCCATCAGGATTCGAACCTGAAACCAAGGGATTATGAGTCCCCTGCTCTAACCGTTGAGCTATAGGCCCTGCGCAGCGTCACAGTGTAGTGGAGCACGGCCGGAATCGGCTACTCAGCCGGCAGCAGCAAGCGCCTCGCCAACACGCTGCAACCGTCTCTCCGCCATCCCCGCCAACCGCTCCATCTCCTGCAGATGCGCCTGGAACAGCGCCACCGCCTTCATTGCGCCCTCCAGTCCCTTCGGGTTGCCACTGGCAAACCCCGCAACCAGCTGTTCTCCCGATTGCGTCAGCAGCGCCAGCGTGGCCCGTCGGGCGAAGCCCAGCCGATCCTCCAGCTCGTCCTGCATGACGTCCTCCCACGTCATCAACGGCGGGAAATCCAGGGCAGCAACAACAGGCACATCGTGTTCAACAGCCTTCATGGCCAAGCTCCAGATGCTCAACAGGGTTGATGCAGCAGATACACGCATTGCACGTGTCCCCGCAGCGCGTCCGCCTCGGTGCCGGTGATCCGGCCCGCCCACGAGGTGTGTTGAGCACCTGCGACGCCAGAGTGCGTTTGTCGCCCCGGAACGTCAAAGGGCGGATGCGTCAACGCCAACGGGAGCCGAGCATGGCCGCAACTCCACACCGGATCCCCCAAAGAAAAACCCCGCCGAAGCGGGGTTTCTCTCAACACGTCAGCACTCGCTGGAGATCAATCGATATCCAGGAAGCTGCGCAGCTGTTCCGAACGGCTCGGGTGACGCAGCTTGCGCAGGGCCTTCGCTTCGATCTGGCGGATGCGCTCGCGGGTCACGTCGAACTGCTTGCCGACTTCCTCAAGGGTGTGGTCGGTGTTCATGTCGATGCCGAAGCGCATGCGCAGCACCTTGGCTTCCCTCGGGGTGAGGCCGGCCAGCACGTCGCGCACGGTTTCAGAGAGGTTGATGTTGGTGGTGTTCTCGATCGGGGACTCCACATTGGTGTCCTCGATGAAGTCGCCCAGATGGGAATCCTCGTCGTCGCCGATCGGGGTTTCCATCGAGATCGGCTCCTTGGCGATCTTCATCACCTTGCGGATCTTGTCTTCCGGCATGTCCATTTCCTTGGCCAGCTCCTCCGGCGTGGCCTCGCGGCCGTACTGCTGGAGCATCTGGCGGGAAATGCGGTTCAACTTGTTGATCGTTTCGATCATGTGCACCGGAATACGGATGGTGCGCGCCTGGTCGGCGATCGAACGGGTGATGGCCTGGCGGATCCACCAGGTCGCATACGTGGAGAACTTGTAGCCGCGGCGGTACTCGAACTTGTCCACGGCCTTCATCAGGCCGATGTTGCCTTCCTGGATCAGATCGAGGAACTGCAGGCCGCGGTTGGTGTACTTCTTGGCGATGGAGATCACCAGGCGCAGGTTGGCCTCGACCATTTCCTTCTTGGCCTTGCGCGCCTTGGCTTCGCCATAGGCCATGGCACGACTGAGTTCCTTCAGCTCGTCCAGGTCCAGCAGGGTGACCTTCTCGATGTCGATGGTGGCCTGCTGCTCGGACACGATCTGGTCCTTCACTTCACGCAGCGCCGAAGACCACTTCTGCTTGCGCTTCAGTGCGTCTTCCACCCATTCCAGGTTGGTCTGGTTGCCTTCCCAGGAACGGATGAAGTCCTTGCGCGGCATGCGGGCAGTGACGGTGGCCAGGTTCAGCACGCGGCGCTCGTGGGCCTTGACGCTGCCCATGGTGTCGCGCAGCTGCTTGGTCAGCACGTCGGTCAGCGGCAGCGGCAGCTTCAGGGTGACGAACACCGCCGACATCTCCTCGCGGAGCTTCAGCAGGTTCTTCTTGTCGCCCTTGGCGGCAGCCTTCTTGAAGGCGTTGAGGGCATCGCCCAGCGCCTGCATGCGCGCAGCCACTTCCTCCGGATCCGGACCGGTCGGCGCGGCTTCTTCATCGCCGCCGTCGACATCGTCCTCTTCCTCGTCGGCGTCGGCATCGGCGTCGTCCGCGTCATCGGCCACCACAGCGGCCGGGGCCGGCACTTCCTCGGACAGGTCATTGAAGCCGACGATCACTTCGGCAAGGCGCTTGCGGCCTTCCTTGTGCGCTTCGTAATCGGTCAGCAGCGATTCGACCGACACCGGGAACTGGCCGAGTGCGGCCTGGACCTGGGACAGGCCTTCTTCGATGCGCTTGGCAATGGCGATTTCGCCTTCGCGGGTCAGCAGCTCGACGGTACCCATTTCGCGCATGTACATGCGCACCGGGTCGGTGGTACGGCCACCTTCGGTGTCGAGCGCGCTCAGCGCGGCGGCAGCTTCTTCGGCTGCGGTGTCGTCGACCTCACGGTTGCCCGTGTTGCCGTCATTGAGAAGCAGGGTTTCCACATCCGGAGCAACTTCATGGACATCAATGCCCATGCCGTTGATCATGCCGATGATGTCTTCGATCTGTTCCGGGTCGACCATGTCGTCGGGCAGATGGTCATTGACTTCGGCATAGGTCAGGTAGCCCTGTTCCAGGCCCTTGCTGATCAGTTGCTTGATTTCGGATTGGGCAGGACGTTCGTTGGCCATGTAGTGCTCGCGCCACCGGCTAGGGGGAAATAGGGAACGTAGCATTATACCAGCCCGGGGCCCGGCCTGCCGGGCGGTGGTCCCGGTGGCCTAGGGCCTGAGGAGGAAGGTCACGGGACCGTCGTTGACCAGGCTGACGACCATATGGGCACCGAAGCGGCCCGTTTCCACCCCCGGCGCGTGATTTTCACGACAGATGTCGACAAATCGATTGAACCCGCGTTCAGCCTCCTGCGGCGGTGCCGCGCTGGTGAAGCTCGGCCGCATGCCGGAACGGGTGTCCGCGGCCAAGGTGAACTGGCTGACCAGCAGCAGGCCGCCGCCGGTATCACGCAGCGAGCGGTTCATTTTGCCGGCCTCATCTGCAAACACACGGTAGCCGAGCACGCGTTCGGCCATCCGTTGCAGCTGGGCCTCGGTATCGCCCGGCTCCATGCCGACCAGGGCCAGCAGGCCGGGGCCGATCTGCCCTACCGCTTCACCTTCCACATGCACGGCAGCCTGGCTGACACGTTGAATCAGGACGAGCATCGGCGGGCTTCCAGGCAAGGGCCGGCCACGATAGCAGCGCCCTTGGCTAAACTGGGGCCGATGAATCCACACCGCAAAGCCCGGCTGGTCTACCGCGCCACCACCCTGTTCGCCCGCCTGCCCTGGCCACTGCTGCGCGGGTTCGCGCGCGCCCTGGCCTGGACGTGGGTGCGCCTTGATGCCCGCGAGAGCCGCGTCACCCGCCGCAACCTGGAACTGGCCTACCCCGAGCTGGACGCGCCGGCGCGCGGCCGCCTGCAGCGTGAACTGCTGCGCTCCACCGCCCTGCAGGCCATCGAGACCCTGCGCCTGTGGAGCCGGAAGCCCGCCGACAACCTGCGCCTGCACCTGAAGGAGCGCCACGGCCAGGCCCTGTACGACGCGGCCCTGGCCAGCGGCAAGGGCGTGATCGTGGCGGCCCCGCACTACGGCAACTGGGAGCTGCTGAACCAGTGGCTGGCCTCGCGCGGCCAGATCGCCATCGTCTACAAGCCGCCGGAGGACGAGGCCAGCGATGCCTTCCTGCAGATCGTGCGCGGCGGCGACAACGTGCAGCAGGTGCGTGCCGAAGGCCCGGCCGTGCGCCAGCTGTTCAAGGTGCTCAAGGACGGCGGTGCCACCGGCATCCTGCCCGACCAGCAGCCCAAGGCCGGCGACGGGGTGTTCGTGCCGTTCTTCGGCGTGCAGGCGTTGACCATGACCCTTGTCAACCGCCTGGCCGAGCGCACCGGCGCGACCGTGCTGTATGGCTGGTGCGAGCGCATCGGCCCGGACATGGAATTTGCCCTGCACATCGAGCCGACCGACCCGGCCGTGGCCGATCCGGACCCGCACGTGGCGGCCACCGCGCTCAACGCGGGCATCGAACGCATCGCCCGCCGCGACCCGGCGCAGTACCAGTGGACCTACAAGCGCTATACGCTGCGGCCACCGGGCAGCGGCGAGGAAGACCCGTACGCGACCGACGAACATCCGCACTGAGAGCCGCTGCACCGGCCTGCGACACACCGCCGCAGCACGTTGAATACGACGCTGGCGCCCCCATAGAGACACCGATGTCCGCCTCCCCCGGTCCTGCCATGTCTGCTTCCTCCCTGTTCGGTGACCCGGCAGCGATCCGCTGCGAGCGCGCAGTCGCCGAACTGCGCGCCGGTCGCCCGGTCCTGCTCCACGATGGCCAGGGCCAGCGCCTGGCGGTGATCGCGCTGGACAGCGCCACTGCCAGCAGCTTTGCCGCCTTCGCCAGCGCCGCGAGCGAGCGCCATTACCTGTATCTGACCGCCACCCGCGCCCGCGTGCTCGGCGTGGAGGCGCCCGAGGGCGCGCGCCTGCCACTGGCTGGCGTTGCGTTCGATGCCCTGCCCTCGTTGGGCTACCTGCGCGAACCCGGACCGATGCCCGCAGCCTGGAGCGCAGGCGATGCGTTCGATGCCGGCGCGGTGGAACTGGCCCGGCTGGGCCTGCTGTTGCCGGCGATGGTGGCCGTACGCTTGGACCCAGACGACGCCACGTTCGATGGCGCGGCCGAGGTTGCCCTGTGCGATCTGGCCGAAGGCGCTGCGCACGCCGCACATGATTACGAACTGGTGGCACGTTCGCCGGTGCCGCTGCGCGACGTCGGCATGACCACCTTCGCGGTGTTCCGCGGTGGCGTCGCCCAGCGCGACCAGGTTGCGATCATCGTCGGCGAACCGGACCTGTCCGCAGTGGTGCCGGTGCGCGTGCATTCGTCCTGCCTCACCGGCGACCTGTTCGGTTCGCTCAAGTGCGATTGCGGCGACCAGTTGCGACGTGGCCTGCGCAAGTTGAAGGAACTGGGCGGCGGCGTGCTGCTGTACCTGGACCAGGAAGGCCGCGGTACCGGCATCGCCGCGAAGATGCGCGCCTACGGTTACCAGCATGACGGCCTGGATACCATCGAGGCCGATGCGCAGCTGGGCTTCGGCGCCGACGAGCGCCGCTATGGCAGCGCGGTGGCGATGCTGCGCGGGCTGGGTGTATCCCGTGTTGCCCTGCTCAGCAACAACCCGACCAAGGCACAGCGCCTGCGCAATGCCGGCATCGAAGTGCTGGACTGTATTCCGGTCACCGGCGAGATCACCGCCGAGAACGAGCACTACCTGCGCACCAAGGCCGACCGCGCCGGCCATCTGCTGGATGTCGACGCGCTGATCCAGGCCGCCCAGTAACGCGGGCGACCTGCTAACGTCTGCGCGGTGCGGCCATCACCGCGCCTGCCCGCCCTGCTGCCCGACGGACGCCCGCGTGACCGAACTTCCTTTGCCTGTTGCTGCCACCGAAATGCCCCTCGACCACTGGCACCCCCTGCCGCGGCGCGCTGCCCGGCTGGCGGCACTGGAGGGCGCCTTCGGCGGTCTGTTCATCCCCGGCGCACCGCTGGTCGCCCTCTGGTGGTTCTTCGATCTTCCGGGTGGTCTGTGGGCGGCGATGCTGGGCCTGCTGGTCGGCCTCGCCTTCGGTGGCTGGATCGGTCATCGCCGCATGACCCGCACCCGCTGGCGGCTGGACGCGCAGGGTCTGGGCCTGCGCCGCGACCTGATGTGGCAGCTGGAGACCCGCATCCCCATTTCGCGCGTGCAGCACCTGGACCTGCGTCGCGGGCCTCTGGAGCGGCGTGCAGGCCTGGCCACGCTGATCGTGCACACCGCCGGCACCCGCCTGAGTGCGGTCACCGTCAGCGGCCTGGACGAAGCCGATGCCGAGCGCCTGCGTGACACCCTGGCCCATCAGCTCGACCAGGACGCCGACGCCCTGTGAGCCTGCCGCCGCCCCTGCCGCCGTCGCTGCCCAGCGGTGGCGAAGAGCATCGACTGCACCCGTGGTCGTGGCTGTTCGTACTGCTTATGCAGCTGCGCCACTATTTCCTGCCACTGGTCGCGTTGCTGGTGTTCGGCCAACGCGGCGACCGCGATCCGATGTGGGCACAGTTGATCCCGTTGACCGCCATCGCCGCGCTGGTGCTGGTGTCGGTGCTGCAGTACCTCAGCTACCGCTATCGCATCGGCAACGATGCGATCACCGTGCGCAGCGGCCTGCTGGCGCGCAACCGGCGCGAGATTCCCTTCGCCCGCATCCACAACGTGGAAGTGCGGCAGAACCCGTTGCACCGGTTGTTCGGGGTTGCCGAACTGCGCCTGGAATCGGCCGGCGGGGTGCGTCCGGAAGCGGAGATGCGCGTGCTGCGGCTGGACCAGGCGTTGGCCCTGGAACAACTGGTGCGCCAGCGTGGACAGGCGCCCCAGCCAACGCCGGGCGACGCGCCGGCTGCCGATGTCGTGCCATCCGACGACGAGCAGGTACTGCTGCGCCTGTCGAGCTGGGATGTGCTGCGCATGGGCTTGCTGTCCAACCGTGGCTGGGCGCTGGCGATCGCCGCCTTCGGCGTCCTGTTCCAGACCGTACCGCGCCAGACGATGGACGATGCCATCCAGCGCGGTGGGCGCGAGGCCTTCGGCTACGCCAGCCATCTGCATGCCGGGGTGACCGGTGGGCTGGTGCTGTTGGCGGCGGCGTTGCTGCTGGGCTGGCTGTTGTTGCGGGTGCTGTCGGTGGTGTTGACGCTGCTGCGCTATCACGGCTTCACCCTCAGTGAGCGCGAGCGGCGCCTGACCGTCTCCACCGGCCTGCTCAGCCGCACCCGCAGCAGCGTCGCGCGCCGCCGCATCCAGGCATGGACGCTGGGCGAGAGCACCCTGCAGCGCTGGTTCGGGTTGCGCCAGCTGCGTATCGACAGCGCCGCCGGTGGCCCCGCGCGCGACGACGACCGCGCGCTGCGCGAACTTGCTCCTCTGGCTGGCGCGGGCACCTGCGACGACCTGGTGCGCCATCTGCTGCCACAGCTGCAATGGCCACCACAGCAGTGGCAGCCGATACCGCAACGCGGTTGGTGGCGATTGTCGTTGTCCACCCTGCTGACGGTGCCGTTGCTGACCGCCGCGCTGTACTGGCGCTGGGGCCTGCCGGCCTTGGTACTGCTGGCCTGGCTGCCGGTCAGCCTGTTGATCGCGCACCGGCAGATGGCACGGATGGGCTGGCACCTGGATGGCCAGTTCGTGGCGGTGCGAGGTGGCTGGTGGAAGCGCTGGTGGCGCTGGGCCGAGCTGGACAAGGTGCAGGGCCTGCGCCTGCAGCGTTCGCCGCTGGACAAGCTGCTGGGTACGGCCAGCCTGCAGCTGGACACCGCCGGTGCGCATGGCGATGTGGCACTGGCACTGCGCTACCTGCCGCAGGCGCGCGCACATGCCTTGATGGAAGAACTGGCGACGGCGCTGGCACGGCGCAAGCTGCGCTGGTAAGCGGTCGATCGTTGAACCGCCATCCACGCATGGCGTGGATCTACTACTACACGCGCTGCTCTACGGTAGTGGCGGCCGCTGGCCGGCAAACGCAGGCATTCCGGTGGTTGCCGGCCAGCGCCCGGCACTACCCACATCAACGCTGCGACGGCCCCCAGTAGCCTAGGTCCTTGCGGATCTGCAGGTCCCGGACCCAACTACCAAACGGCTTGCGACGCAGCGTGCCCATCTCGCCGGACAGGAAATCCTCGGTGGCGGCGATCACCCGCTCGCTGGACAGGCCATCGCGGTAGGGGTGGATGGCATCGGCGTAGCGCACGATCTCCGCCTGCAACGCAGCATCGGGATGCAGCGCGTGCGCCAGCATTGCCGGCAACTGCTGCGGATCGTCGAAATCGATCATGTGCGGCTTCGGCACGCGGTTGCGGAAGGTCACCACCGGCTTGTGCTGGACGATGAACTCGGAAACGATCGATGAGGTGTCCGATACCAGCACGTCGGCGGCGCGCTGGGCGGCCATCACCTGCTCCGGTTCGATGAACCGCGCATTGGCGCCGGCCAGCGCGCGGTAGCGTTCGAACAGTTCCGGCGGGCACTTCGGATGCAGGGTCAGCAGCCAGTAGTGCTGCCCGGCGGCGATGTCGGCCGCGATCTGCGCATGCAGGTGCGGGGCGGCGCTCAAGCGCTCGGTAAAGGTAGATCCAAACAGGATCACCGGGCGTCCACCGGCTGCACTGCGCAACGCGGCACTGTCGCCGCCGTCGTCGCGGAACAGCGGGTCCAGCTTCGGCCAGCCGGTTTCCGCCACGGCGAAATGGCCCTGCACTGCCGCGATCTCGCGGAACGGCGCGGTGGTGGCAGGGCCCTGCGTGCAGTACAGGTCGAACATGCCGCGCACCCGGAAGTGGCCACGCGCACTGTCGCGTTTTTCCACGTTGAAGCCATGGAACAGCTGCACCTTGGCCCCCGACAGGAAGGTCGGCACCCAGTTGGCCGCGCTGAACACCGCCCGCGGCCGCATCGCCAGGGCCTGCTTCAGGCCGATGTTGGGCACGCCGGGCAGCTGGCTGCCAGCCGCACCATCTTCGAACCAGGCCGCCACTTCCTGGCCGGAAGCGTGCAAGGCCTGCACCAACGGGGCGAGAATAGGCAGCGCATAGCGCTCCGTCGCAAACAACAGGTACCCGGCCATCATGTCCTCCACGACCGCTCCCATCGAACGGCCTCGCATCTCGGCCTGCATTATCGCGTTCAACGAGGCCGGGCGCATCGGCGACTGCCTGGCCTCGCTGGCCTTCTGCGATGAGATCGTGGTGGTGGACTCCCTGTCCACCGACGCCACGGTGGCCATCGCCGAGGCTGCCGGCGCCCGCGTGCTGCAGCGTCCGTTCGATGGCTTTCGCAGCCAGAAGGCGTTCTGCGTCGAGCAGGCTACCCACGAGTGGGTACTGTGCCTGGACGCCGACGAGCGCATCAGCCCGGAACTGCGCACGGCCATCGAGCAGGCCCGCGACGGCGGCTTTGCAGGTCATGCGGGTTACCGCTTCGCGCGCCTGTCGGAGTACTTCGGCAGGTTCCTGCGCCACGGCAATGCCTATCCGGACCGGGTGCTGCGCCTGTTCGACCGCCGCCAGGGCGGCTGGCGCGGCAAGCGCGAGATCCATGAGGCGGCCAGCGTCGATGGCACCGTCGGCACCCTGCGCGGGGACCTCATCCACTTCCCCTACCGCTCGCTGCAGCAGCAGCTGGCCAAGACCGAGAAGTACGCACGGATGATGGCCGAGCACGAGTTCGCGCGCGGCAAGCGGGCCACCCTCGGCAAGCTGGTACTGGCGCCAGCCTGGCGGTTCTGGCGCGGCTTCCTGTTCCGTGGCGGCTTCCGCGACGGCTGGCATGGCCTGGTGTATGCCTATGTGCGCGCCAACTATGTGCGGCAGAAGACCATCATGCTGTGGATGCTGGGCAACGGTCAGGCCGTGTCCGACCCGCCCAACCCCTGAACGGGAAGTCGGCCAGGGCTGGACGCTACGGCGCGATCTTTGCCCGGTGCCGGGCACCTTCCACGATCGACAGGCCGGTCAGCAGGCCGACGATGGTGACGTAGAAGCTTGCGGTCATCTGGTGCGCGAACATCGACTGGGTCAGCCCGCACAGGATGTAGGACACCACCACCATCACGCCGGCGGCGGCGGGGCCGCGGAAGGTGGTGTGCCCGCTGCGCCGGTGCAGGCGTACGAATACCCAGAGGGGCACGCCATACACGGCCAGAAGCAGCAACACGCCCGGCAGGCCCTGGGTAGCTCCCCACTCGGCCAGATCGTTGTGCGCATGGCGCAGGTGGCAGCGGATTTCCTGCGGGTTCTCGCGGCAGACCGGCACCCGCTTCATGGCCGTGTCGAAGTGGCCGATGCCTATCCCGGTCAACGGATGATCGAGGAAGGTCTCCCACGCCACCTGCAGGCGCTCGACGCGCGCCCCGGCCGAAGAGTCACTGTCACCCTGCTCCATGCGCTGCACATCGCTGTGCAGTTCGGACAACCGCACCTGGTGGCGCAGTTCGGGCACCGACAGCAGCAGGGTCGCGCCGATGGCCAGCATGCCGGCAAGCACTGAAAGACGCGCCACGCCGGTGCGCCAGCGCAGGCTCAGTGCCAGCACCACCAGCAGCGCCAGCAGAGCCGCGAACACGCCTCGGCTTCCGGTCAGGATGATGGTTCCGCACCCGGCGGCCATGCCGACGATTACCAGCGACCAGCGCCGCGACGGCCGGCAGAACACCAGCAGCACCATCAGCATCATCACGATGTCGGCGAGCACGATCGCGTTGGTGAACAGTTCGGCGCGTGGCGCGCCCTGGGCCACCTGCAGCGCCGAAAGCACGAAGGTGCCCACCAGCCCGGCCAATGCACCGCGCCACAGCCAGCGCATGTCCGGGCGCAGCGCACACACCCACAGTGCGATCCACGGGATGACCAGGAAGCGGGATCGATTGTCGACATCGCGCAGGCCCTGTTCGAACAGCACGACCGACACGAGGGCCATCGCCAGCACCGCCAGCATCAGCCAGCTGAGGACCTTGATCGGCTGCATGTCCATACGCCGAGCCTGCCACAGCAGGCCGGGCACCATCGCCGTGCTGACCAGCAGCAGCAGCGCGTAGGGCAACAGGTTGATCGGAATCGTCAGCACCAGCGCCGGCATGCAGAACAGGCCGATCTGCGCCAGCCAGTGCGCCGCACGCGGACGCCTCCCTGCGGGGACGCCCAGCGGATCGCCGATCGTGGATTCCAGGTTGTGCTTTGAAGCTGCCACGTCGAAAAAGTTCGCTGCAATCCGGCGGAATGAACGGGATCACCGATACGGCCGATCCCACGCTGACGTTTTACTGCCTTTGCTGCCGCTTGGGCAGTCTGGACAAGCGCGGGCCAGGATGGTTATTCCTCACGCTGCAATCGCCGTTCACGTTCGCGCTCCTCCGCGCTGGCCACGCACCGGCCCTGCACCGCAGTGGCCGGTACCAGCCACCAACGGCGGCGGTTGGCGATCCCGGCCAGCTCGGCACGGTCGCGGTCGATGCAGGGCAGCAGCGCGTCTTCGTGGACCAGCAGCCAGCGGCGCCGGGGCGCCAGCTGTTGCCATTCCACGGCTGCGGCCAGCTGCGCATCCCAGGGCTCGTTGAAACCGAAGGTGGCTGCCGGGCGGTCTGCCATCAGCAGATTCTGCTCTTTCCAGGCCACCAGCCCCAGCTCCGCATCGGCGCCGATACGCTGGCCGGTGTGCCGCATCAGGCCGCGGGCGGAACTTGAATCATTCAGCAGCGGATAGCCGATCAGGCTGTACAGCACCCAGACGGCAGTGAGGGTCGAAACCAGTGCCAGCTGACGGCGGCCGCGCCCGAACAACAGCAGGCTGGCCACACCCCAGCCGCCCATTGCCATGGCCGCCCAGGCCAGGGCGTTCATCTCGCCATTGCCGATGCCCCGCGTCTGCATCAGCCGCACTTCGAAGCCGGGCTTGCCCAGCAGGGCAGACAATCCGGCGGCCAACGTCCCCAGCGACAGCAGCAGGGTGAACGCGCCCAGCAGCCATTGCACATCGCGCCGGCGCAGCAGCCCCGGCAGCAACGGCGCCAGCGCCAGGCAGAACATCGGCAGCGCCGGCAGGATGTAGACGTCGCGCTTGCCATTGGGGATCGAGAAGAACAGCACGATCAGCGCCCACCAGCCCAGCAGCAACAGATAGCGCGCGTCCCGACGCTGCAGCCGGCGCCGCCAGGCCGGGATCGCCCACGGCACCGCCAGGAAGGCGGGAATCCACATCGACGGCATGGTGCCCAGGAAGTACCACCAGGGCTGGTGGTGGTCCCACGATTGCGCATAGCGCTTGGCGGTCTGCCGGAACAGGATGTCGTTCATGTACGCCAGGTACTCGCCGGAGCGGGTCGCCAGCGCGGTCATCACCATCGGCACCAGCCACAGCGCGACGGCCAGCACGAACGCCAACGGCGCCAACCAGAAGCGCAGGTCGCGTGCATGCAGCCGCACCCGCGGCCAGTGCAGCGCCGAACCGATCACCGCTGGCACGATCATCAGCAGCGCGATCACGCCCACGCCCTTGGTGATCACCCCGATGCCGGCAAAGAACCAGCCCAACCACCACCAGCGCCAGGCGGGCCCCAGCAGCAGGTGGCGCAGCAGACCATAGTTGGCCAGGGTGATGAAAAACACCACCAGCGGGTCGATCTGCGCCTTCTTCGACTGGAACGTGAACTGCAGGGCGAACAGCAGCGCCCAGCCAGCGTACAGGCCGATCTGGCGTGTCCACAGGCGCCGGCCGAGGTCGACCACGCACCACAGCGTGCCCAGTGCAGCGATCAGCGAAGGCAGCAGGAACGCCACGCGCCAGTTGCCGATCACGCTGTACAGCGTGGCCTGCCACCACATCAGCATCGGCGGCTTGTCCGAGTACAGCTCCAGCCCACGGTGCGGGAACAGCCAGTCGCCGCTGTCCACCATCTGCTTGGCGACCAGGGCGAAGCGCGGTTCGTCCGAGGGCCAGGGATCGCGTAGTCCCAGCCCGGCACCCAACACCAACAGGGCCATCACAACGAACAGCCATGTCTGGCGTGACGCACGGGTTTTCAGCATGGGGGCTCGGACAGCGGTTGGGTCAGCCCTTTTTTAGCAGACGCGCGTAGAAAAATCCGTCAGCATCGTTTTCACCGGGCAGGCGCTGGCGAGCAATACCGTCACAATCCAGACCAAATGCGTCATCCAGCGCGACCGCTTCCGCATCCGCGTGCCATTTCAGGAAGCCCTTCACCTGATCGACGTTCTCCGCGCGCAGGATCGAGCAGGTGGCATAAAGCAGCACGCCACCTGGGCGCAGCATCGACCAGCAGGCTTCCAGCAACCGGGCCTGGATGCCGAGCAGCGCATCAATGTCCTCCGCCCGCCGATGGAACATCACGTCCGGCTGCCGGCGGATGACGCCGGTGGCCGAGCACGGTGCGTCCAGCAGGATCGCGTCGAACGGAACGCCGTCCCACCATGCCCCCGGATCGCTGGCATCGGCCACCTGCACCTGCGCGCCTTCGCCCACACCGGTACGGGCGAACGTATCCTTGGCGCGCGCCAGACGACGCGCATCGATATCCAGCGCCAGCAATTGCAGGCTGGGGTCACGCTCGAGCAGGTGCGCCGACTTGCCGCCCGGGGCAGCACATGCGTCGAGCACGCGGCTGCCAGTCGGCGGCGCCAGCGCGTCAGCAGCACACTGCGCCGACAGATCCTGCACCGACAGCAGGCCTTCGCCGAAACCGGGCAGCTGGTTCACCGGAACCGGCACGGCCAGCCGCAGCGCATCGGCGCTCAGTGGGCAGGCTTCGGCGGCAATGCCCGCCTCGGCCAAGGCCGCCATCATCTTGTCGCGCCCGCCCTGCTGGCGGTTGGCACGCAGCCAAAGCGGCGCTGGCTGCAGGCTGGCAGCGAAGATCGCCTCGGCCTGTGTCGGCCAGTCGCGCTCGATGGCCTCGGCCAGCCAGACCGGAAATGCGTCGCGTGCCGGTTGTTCGGGGAAGCCCTCGCGCTGGGCGCGGCGCAGGATCGCATTGACCAGACCCGCCTGGCGTTCACGGCCAAGTGCGCGCGCAGCATCGACCGTGGCCGACAGCGCCGCATGGGCGGGCAGTTCCAGCACATCCAGCTGGGCGAAGCCCACCATCAGCAGCGTGCGCAGGTCGGCATCGCGTGCGGACAGCGGCTTCTGCATCCACGCCTGCAGGGCAGCGTCATAGGTGCTGCGACGGCGCAGCACCGCAAAGCACAACGCTTCAAGCAGTGCGCGGTCGCGGGTGTCGGCCAGCTTGGGCAGCGCCCAGGCCAGCTCGGCCTTGAGCGAACGACCGCGGGTGAACACCTGCGCCAGCACGCGCGCAGCCAGCATACGGGTGGCCGCGCCCGGCGCCGCCTTGGCGATGGAGAAATCGTTTGCCTTGCTCACCCGTCAGACCCCCACGCGCAGGTCACGGCGGGCATTGAGGTAGTCGGCGGCGGTAATCGCCTTGCCGCCCTCCCGCTGCAGTACACGCAGACGCAGCGCGCCCTGCCCGCAGGCGATGTCGATGCCCTCACGGCCAGCGGCCAGCACCGTGCCCGGCGCTTGGCCATGGGCCACATCCAGCGCCACCGCGCCGTGGATGCGCACGCGCTCACCGGCCAGCAGTGCCTCGGCAATCGGCCACGGGTTGAACGCACGCACCGTGCGCGCCAGCGCTTCGGCGTCCTGCGCCCAGTCCAGTTTTGCCTCGGCCTTGTCCAGCTTGTGCGCGTAAGTCACACCCTGCTCCGGCTGCGGCCGCGCGATCGGCTTGATGCCGGCGCGCAGCAGGCCCAGTCCGTCGGACAGCACCTGTGCGCCGAGCTCGGCCAGCTTGTCGTGCAGCTGGCCACCGGTATCGGTGGCGGCGATGGGCAGCTCCTGGTGCAGCAGCACCGGGCCCGTATCAAGGCCAGCTTCCATCTGCATCAGGCAGATGCCGGTCTTGTCGTCACCGGCCTGGATGGCACGCTGGATCGGTGCAGCACCGCGCCAGCGCGGCAACAGCGAACCATGCACGTTCCAGCAACCATGGGTCGGGATGGTCAGTACCGCCTTGGGCAGGATCAGGCCATAGGCCACCACCACCATCAGGTCCGGCTGCAGGTCACGCAGCTGCTGCTGGGCCACCTCGTCCTTCAGCGTTTCCGGCTGGTACACGGGGATGCCGCGGGCGACCGCTTCCAGCTTGACCGGCGAAGGCGCCAACCCACGGCCGCGACCGGCCGGGCGATCAGGCTGCGTATAGACAGCCACCACCTCGTGATGACGCGCGGCCGCGCGCAGCGACGACACCGCGAATTCCGGCGTACCGGCAAAGACAATCCTCATGGCAACCCCACTTGCAGGATGAAATCGTGCAGGAAAAAAAACGGCGCCGTCGGCCGGCGCCATGCAGCCCGCGCGTCACGCGCAGGCGCGGGCCACCCCGAAGGGCGGCCCACAACAGCCATCACGCCACGTGCTTGCGCTGTTTGGCCAGCTTCTTGCGGACCATCTCGCGCTTCAGCGGCGACAGGTAGTCGATGAACAGCTTGCCGTCCAGATGGTCCATCTCGTGCTGCACGCAGACCGCCAGCAGGCCGTCGGTGGTCAACTCCTGCGGCTGCCCCTGGCGATCCAGGAACTTGACGGTGATGGTGTCGGCACGGGTCACGTCGGCGAAGATGCCGGGCACCGACAGGCAGCCTTCCTGGTACACCTGGCCCCCGTCCTTGGCGACGATTTCCGGGTTGATGAAGACGCGCGGCTCGTTCTTTTCTTCGCTTACGTCGATGACCATGAAGCGCTGGTGCACGTCCACCTGGCTGGCAGCCAGTCCGATGCCCGGCGCGTCGTACATGGTCTCGAACATGTTGTCGAGCAGCTCCTGGAACGCCGGCGTGGTCACTTCGGCGGCATCGATCAACGCAGCCTTGGTACGCAGGCGCGGATCGGGGAACTCAAGGATGGGGAGTAAAGCCATGGCAGTTTCCGGGGTTGGGGCCGGGTTACGCCGGCATACGTCGCAGATTCTAGCTCCAACGCTTGCCTTGCGCCCCGGTTTCTGGACTATAGTGCGCGAACCTGTTGGGGAATCAGGGCTTCACACCTATGTTGCTTCGTTTTCGTACGGTCGTCGCCGCGGCGATGCTGACCGTGGCTGCCTATGCTACCGCCGTGGAAGTGAATGGCGGGCACCCGGACACCTATGTGGTCCGCAAAGGGGACACCCTGTGGGATATCGCAGGACGTTTCCTGCAGAAACCATGGCTGTGGCCGGAGATCTGGCAGGCCAATCCGCAGGTCGCCAATCCACACCTGATCTATCCCGGTGACGTCCTCAGCCTGGCCTACCTGGACCGTGTAACGGCCCAGCCCGGTCCGCGCCAGGAAGCCCCGGTCACCGGCGTGCCGCTGGCACAGGTGGAACCGTTCCTGAAACAGCTCAGCGTGGTCGACAGCATCGAGCAGCTGCCGTACGTGGTCGCGCTGGAAGACAACCGCCTGCGCGCCACCGGTGGGCAGACCGCCTATGTGCGCCTGGCCGACGCCCAGACCGGGCAGCGCTGGGCCGTGGTCCGCCCGACCGTGCGCTACGCCCAGCCCAAGCCAACCGAGGACCTGACCGCCAATGGCGATGTCACCCCGGGCAGCGGCAACCTCTGGAAGGCCTTCAGCGCGCCCAACCACCGCCGTGGCGTACTGGGTTACGAGCTGGCACAGGTCGGCACCGGCACCATCACCAAGGTGGCTGGCGGCAAGACCGAAGCGTCGACCCTGGTCCTGGACAACGCCAGTGGCGGCCGTGAAGTGCGTGCCGGCGACCGTCTGGTGCCGGTCGAGGCCACGCCGTACGACCTGCAGTTCTTCCCGCATGTGCCCGCAGCCGGCGTGGAAGGCGTGGATGTGCGCGTACTGGCAGTCACCGACATGTTCAGCACCGGCGGCCCGCGCGATGTGATCGCGATTTCGGCTGGCCGCGCCCAGGGCGTGGACAACGGCACCGTGTTCTCGCTGTGGCGCCATGGCAGCCACGTGGCGCACCGGATGAAGTTCCCGGGGTCCTCGCGCATGGACGATTCGGTCAGCACTGGCGCCGGCCGGGTCAGCCTGCCGGATGAGTACGCCGCGCATGCCATGGTCTTCCGCACCTTCGACAACGTCAGCTATGCGTTGGTGATGCAAGGTGTGAAGCCGGTACGTGTGGGCTACAGCGCGCTGCATCCGGACGCGAAATGAGCCAGCGCCGGGCCCCGCCCGGCTTCGGCAGGGAGTGCCGGCCGCATCGGCCGGCAACCTCCGGGATACCCTGACAGCGATACGCGAAGGCGCCCTAGGGCGCCTTTGTTGCGTGAGGCCGATAGTCGGGGGATGACTGAACATGTACATGAGGCGCTGCTGCGCCTGTTGATCGCGGGGGGAGGCCTGGCACCCAGGCGCGCCCTGTTGCAGACCGCCGGCAATGCGGATGCAGCGCTGGCGCTGGGCGTTGCAGGCTGGCGAGCCCACGGTTGCACGCCGGAACAATGCGCTGCGCTGCAGCGTCCCGATACCCGCGCCCTCGCACTTGCGCAGCGCTGGCTGCAGCAGCCTGATCATCATCTGCTGGCCTGCAACGATCCGGCCTTCCCGCCCCTCCTTCTTGATGCACCCAACCCGCCCTTGGCCCTGTTCGTTGCCGGGGATCCAGCCATCGCCTGGCGCCCCGCGGTGGCCCTGGTCGGCAGTCGTTCACCCACTCCTGCCGGTCGCGCCCTCGCCGCCCGGTTTGCCACCTGTTTCGTCGAGGCCGGGCTGGCGGTGACCAGTGGATTGGCGGCGGGCATCGATGCGGCCGCCCACCAGGCGGCGCTGGACGCAGGCGGCTGCACCCTCGCGGTGATCGGCACCGGCCCGGACCGCGCCTATCCCACCAGCCATGCCCGCCTGCAGGCAACAATCGCTACCGAAGGCGCAGTGCTCAGCGAGTACCTGCCAGGCACGCCCGCACGGCCGGGCCACTTCCCCGCGCGCAACCGGCTGGTGGCCGGGCTGACCCTGGCCACGGTGGTGGTCGAGGCCGCGCAACGTTCGGGCGCCCTGATCACCGCCCGGCTGGCAGCCGAAGCCGGCCGCGAGGTCTGCGCGATACCCGGTTCGGTGCTCAATCCACGCGCCGCTGGCTGCCACCGGCTCATCCGTGAAGGGGTTGCCCTGGTCGAACGTCCCGAGGAAGTGCTGGAACTGCTGGCCCCGGCATTGCGTCACCAGCTTCCGGGCTTGCAAACCCGGCTTGCCACCCCCACTGAACAGGCAGCGCCGGCGGACCTGCCGGCTTGCTGGGCGAACGACGCTGACTACCAGCGCTTGTGGCAGGCGCTGGGGCACGACCCAATCAGTATGGATTCACTGATCACGCACTGTGGATTGACGGCGTCGGAGGTGTCCTCCATGCTGCTGGCCATGGAACTTGCGGGGATCGTGGTGTGCGTACACGGCCGCTACTGTCGACGTCCCTAGTTTCTTCACCTCCACAGCGTCGCGCGACGCAGGCCGAGGGGCAATGAAAGAGAGCATCCTGGATGTACTGTTGTACCTGTTTGAACACTATTTCAGCGAAGATGCGGACCTGATCCGTGACCGCGACTCACTGCAGAATGGCCTGATCCAGGCCGGTTTCAGCCCCACTGAGATCAACAAGGCATTCGAATGGCTCGATGCCCTGGCAGCGCAGCGCCCAAGCGCGGCCCAGGCCCGGGTCGATGGCCCGGTGCGCATCTATCACGGCCCGGAGCTGGACAAACTTGATGTGGAATGCCGTGGTTTCCTGCTGTACCTGGAACAGCACGGCATCCTCGATGCCGGCCAGCGCGAGCTGGTGCTGGACCGGGCAATGGCCCTGGACCAGGACGAACTGGACCTGGACGACCTGAAATGGGTGGTGCTGATGGTGCTGTTCAACCAGCCCGGCGCCGAGGCGGCCTACGCCTGGATGGAAACGCAGATGTTCGTGGACGAGCCAGAACCCCTGCACTGACCGTACACTTGGGGGCCGTGCGCATTCAGGAGCGTCCCCCGTGAGTGAGTGGTTCCATGCCGAAGGCAACCGCCAGCAAGGCCCGTTGCCCTCGGAACAGTTGATCGAGCTGTTCCGTAGCAACCAGATCACCCTGGACACCCTGGTCTGGCGCGACGGCTTGCCGCAATGGCAGCCGTTGCGCAACGTGGTCGACGAACTGGGCCTGATCGTGCCCGCTGTTGATGCAGCCGCCACTGCCGCTGCGGCGCCGCCACCTCCTGCCGCTCCTCTGCCGCCAACCCTGCCACCTGCGTCGCCCTATGCGACCACGCCGATGGACGCTGCACCGGCCGCGAAGAAGGGCCTGTCCGGCTGCGCGTTGACCGCCATCATCGGTGGCGTTGCCCTGCTGGTGGTGGTGCCGATCCTGGCCATCCTGGCGGCCATCGCCCTACCGGCCTACAACGACTACACCATCAAGGCCAAGGTCGCCGGCGCGATCACGGCGCTGCAGCCGCTGAAGGACAAGGTCCAGCATTTCGCCGATGACCAGGGCCGTTGCCCGGGCGCCAACGACGCTGGCTTCCCGGCAGCGGACGAATTCGCAGGCCAGGGCCTGTCGGCCGTGCATATCGGCCGCTTCAACAATGGTCACTGCGGCATCGAAGCAACGCTGGCGGTTCCGGGCAAGAGCCAGGACGGCGACCTGCTGTGGCTCGAGTACGACCGTGACAGCGGGCGCTGGGAATGCAGCGGCGAAAGCGACGACAAGTATCTGCCCACGCAATGCCACGGCTGAGCCGCGCATCGGGCAAACCCACCAAGGACGACCCAACAGGGGACATGCAATGACTGAGTGGTACTACGCCGAAGGACAGCAACGCCAAGGCCCGTTGGAGATCACCGAGATCCGCCAGCGTTTCCAGCGCGGCCAGTTGACCCTGGACACCCTGGTCTGGCGCGAAGGCATGGGACAGTGGGCACCGCTGCGACAGATGGTGGACGAACTGGGCCTGCAGACCCTGGCTGATGCCAGCACCTCCACCGCCACCGGTGGCTTCGACCTGCGCAACGACTACGCCGCGATCGACAACGGCACCGCGCCATTGCCGGGCACCGGCGCCCTCAGCGGCTCGCCGTACACTGCGCCCGGCGCAGGTGGTGGTGACTATTCGCAGCCGGTGCAGGGTGGCGAAGTGGTCTACGCGGGCTTCTGGAAGCGCTTTGCCGCCTACCTGATCGACTATTTCGTCCTGCTGATTCCCAGCGGCGTGGTCGGTGGCGTGCTGGGCTTCGTGCTCGGCGCCGGCATGGGGGCGACCGGCAGCGGCGAAACAGCGGTGGAAGTGGTTACCCAGCTGATCAGTGGCCTGGCTGGCCTGTTCATCGCCGCCGCCTACTACGGCTGGTTCCATGCCTCCCGTGGCGGCGCCACCCTCGGCAAGATGGCCATCGGCATCAAGGTCGTGCGCGGCAACGGCGATCGCCTGACCCTGGGTCGCAGCATCGGCCGCTACTTCGCCACCATCCTCAGTGGCCTGACCCTCTGCATCGGCTACCTGATGGCCGCCTTCACCGAGCGCAAGCAGGGCTTGCATGACCTCATCTGCGACACCGTAGTGGTCGACCGCTGGGCCTACACCGACCAACCGCAGCTGCAGCGCCGCGAGCTGGGCACGGTGACCATCGTGATCCTGGTGCTGGGCGGCCTGCTGATGCTGGCCGGTTTCGCCGCGATCATCATCGCCGTCGGCGTCATCGCCAACATGGCGTCGTGATCGGGGATCGAGGGCCAATGCGCCGTCGCGGACGGCCATCCTCACGCCCCCCTGCTTGACAATGGCAGGCCGGGCGTGATTCCTCTAATAAGGTGAAACCTGAACGCCCGGCACAGTCCCGGGCGTTCAGTTTATTGATTTGCCCGTGGCCGCTTCACTAATGCGGCCGTTTGCTCCACCCTAGCGGCCCTTCCCCGCGGCTTACCCACAGACCCTGCTGCCATGCCCAAGCACCTGCTCATCGTTGAATCGCCGGCCAAAGCCAAGACGATCAACAAATACCTCGGCAAGGACTACACGGTCCTGGCCTCGTATGGGCACGTGCGTGACCTGATCCCGAAGGAAGGCGCGGTTGACCCGGACAACGGGTTCGCCATGCATTACGACGTGATCGAGAAGAACGAAAAGCATGTCGATGCGATCGCCAAGGCCGCAAAGGGCGCCGACGACATCCTGCTGGCGACCGATCCGGATCGCGAGGGTGAAGCGATCAGCTGGCATATCGCCGAGATCCTGAAAGAGCGCGGGCTGGTCAAGGACAAGCCGATGCAGCGCGTGGTCTTCACCGAGATCACGCCGCGCGCGATCAAGGAAGCGATCAGCCAGCCGCGCGAGATCGCCAGCGATCTGGTCGATGCCCAGCAGGCGCGCCGCGCGCTGGACTACCTGGTCGGTTTCAACCTGTCGCCGGTGCTGTGGCGCAAGGTCCAGCGCGGCCTGTCGGCAGGCCGCGTGCAGAGCCCGGCGCTGCGCATGATCGTCGAGCGCGAGGAAGAGATCGAAGCCTTCATCGCCCGCGAGTACTGGTCGATCGCCGCCGAGTGCGCGCATCCCTCGCAGCACTTCAACGCCAAGCTGGTCAAACTGGACGGGCAGAAGTTCGAGCAGTTCACCGTCACCGACGGCGACACCGCCGAGGCCGCCCGCCTGCGCATCCAGCAGGCCGCACAGGGCGCCCTGCATGTCACAGACGTGGCCAGCAAGGAGCGCAAGCGCCGCCCCGCGCCGCCGTTCACCACCTCCACGCTGCAGCAGGAAGCCTCGCGCAAGCTCGGCTTCACCACGCGCAAAACCATGCAGGTTGCGCAGAAGCTGTACGAAGGCGTGGACATCGGCGGCGACGAAGGCACGGTCGGCCTGATCTCGTACATGCGTACCGACTCGGTGAACCTGTCGCAGGACGCGCTGGCCGAAATCCGCGACGTGATCGCCCGTGATTACGGCATCGCCTCGCTGCCCGACCAGCCCAACACCTACCAGACCAAGTCCAAGAACGCCCAGGAAGCGCACGAAGCGGTGCGCCCGACCTCGGCATTGCGTACCCCGGCCCAGGTCGCGCGGTTCCTGACCGACGACGAGCGCAAGCTGTACGAGCTGATCTGGAAGCGTGCAGTGGCCTGCCAGATGATCCCGGCCACGCTCAACACCGTCAGCGTGGATCTGTCGGCCGGCAGCGAACACGTGTTCCGCGCCAGCGGCACCACGGTGGTGGTGCCCGGCTTCCTGGCCGTGTACGAGGAAGGCAAGGACAGCAAGAGCGCCGAGGATGACGACGAAGGCCGCAAGCTGCCGGCGATGAAGCCGGGCGACCGCGTGCCGCTGGAGCGCATCGTGGCCGACCAGCACTTCACCCAGCCTCCGCCGCGCTTCACCGAAGCGGCACTGGTGAAGGCGCTGGAAGAATACGGCATCGGTCGTCCTTCGACCTACGCCTCGATCATCCAGACCCTGCTGTTCCGCAAGTACGTGGAAATGGAAGGCCGCAGCTTCCGCCCGTCCGATGTTGGCCGTGCGGTGTCCAAGTTCCTGTCCAGCCACTTCACCCAGTACGTCGACTACGACTTCACCGCCAAGCTGGAAGACGAGCTCGATGCCGTCTCGCGCGGCGAGGAAGAGTGGATTCCGCTGATGTCGCGCTTCTGGGGACCGTTCAAGGAACTGGTCGAAGACAAGAAGGAATCGGTCGACCGTGCCGAGGCCAGTGGTGCGCGCGAACTGGGTACCGACCCGAAGACCGGCAAGCCGGTCAGCGTGCGCCTGGGCCGGTTCGGGCCATACGCGGCCATCGGCAGCACCGCCGAGGATGCCGAGGACAAGCCCAAGTTCGCTTCGCTGCGGCCGGGCCAGTCAATGCACACCATTTCCCTGGAAGACGCGCTGGAGCTGTTCCTGATGCCGCGCGCGCTGGGTGAGGACAAGGGCGAGGACGTCAGCGTCGGCATCGGCCGCTTCGGCCCGTTCGCCAAGCGCGGCAGCACCTACGCCTCGCTGAAGAAGGAAGACGACCCGTACACCATCGACCTGGCCCGCGCCGTGTTCCTGATCGAAGAGAAGGAAGAAATCGCGCGCAACCGGATCATCAAGGAGTTCGACGGCAGCGACATCCAGGTGCTGAACGGTCGCTTCGGCCCGTACATCAGCGACGGAAAGATGAACGGCAAGATCCCCAAGGATCGTGAACCGGCATCGCTGACCCTGGCCGAGGTGCAGCAGTTGATGGAAGAGACCGGCAAGCCGGTGCGCAAGGGCTTCGGCGCCAAGAAGGCCGCCGCCAAGAAGGCCCCGGCAAAGAAGGCGGCGGTGAAGAAGGAAGCCGCGCCGAAGAAGGCCGCTGCCAAGAAGGCACCGGCAAAGAAGGCGGCTGCGAAGAAGGCCGTGGCCAAGAAGGCACCGGCAAAGAAGGCCGTCAAGAAGGCTGCCAAGTAGATTCACGCCATGCGTGGATGAGGTGCCAAGGCGTGCGGACCAACGGTCCGCACCCACCGCTCCACCCGCTCTGCACGCAGCGGGGGGATAATGAAGGCCCACGCCGGGCCCGGTCGCCGCCATGAAAGAACTCACACTGGACACCGCAGTCGCCACGCTCCGCAGTGGCGGGGTGATTGCCTACCCGACCGAAGCGGTCTGGGGCCTGGGTTGCGATCCTGCGCACGAGGCAGCGGTGCACACGCTGCTGCGACTGAAGCAGCGCCCGATCGAGAAAGGCATGATCCTGGTGGCCGCTGACCTGTCGCAGCTGCAGGGCTGGGTGCGCCTGCAGGCGCTGCCCGATGCACGCCAGCGCGCAGTGCTCGCCAGCTGGCCCGGCGCCAACACCTGGATCCTGCCCGCCGGTACCCGCGCGCCCGGCTGGATCACCGGCGAACACAGCGGCATCGCGGTACGCATCAGCGCCCACCCGCTGGTCGCAGCGCTGTGCCAGGCCTGGGGTGGCCCCCTGGTATCAACCAGCGCCAACCTTGCCGGCGAGCCCCCCGCGCGCAGCCGCGAAGAACTGGACCCACGCCTGCTGCGCCTGCTCGACGGCATCCTCGATGGGCAGACCGGCGGCCTGGCCCAACCCACGCCGATCCGCGACGCGCTCAGTGGCAACGTACTGCGCTCCTGACAGGTCGATTGCGTCGGCGTTGCCGATCGCGCACGCTGCGCCCATGACCCTGCTGCGCCCTGTCCTGTCTCTGGCCCTGCTGCTGTCGTTGCCGGCCCTTGCCGCCGACGACGTGCGGGTCTACCGCTGCGTCGCCAGCAATGGTGCCGTCGCGCTGCAGGACAAGCCCTGCACGGCCGGCCGCCAGCAAGTGCGCGACCTGCAACGGCCGCGCGACCCGCCGCCACGGGTGGTCAGCACTGAGGCCGCGCCGCCCGCACCGGTGCAGACGCCAGCGATGCGCGAGCGCGAGGTGCGCCATGTCTACATCCAGCCGCCACAGCCGATGTACGAATGCGTGAGTGAAGACGGCGACCGTTACACCAGCGACAACAACGAAGGGAATCCGCGCTGGGTGCCGCTGTGGACCACGGTCTGGTACCCGCATGGTCATCCTGGCGGTGCGTACCCCGGACCGCATCCGGGGCCGCGTCCGGCCGGCAGCGGCAACACCATCGGTACCCCCATCGGCGGCGGGCCTGCGGTGTATCGCCCGCCGTCAGTGGGCGTCGGTGTCAACGTGCCTGCCGGCAACATCCTGGTGCGCGATACCTGCCACGCCCTGCCCCCGCAGGAAGTGTGCGCACGCCTGCGTGATCGTCGCTGGGAACTGGACCGGCGCTACAACAGCGCGCTGCAGAGCGAGCGCACCGCGATCAGCAAGGAGCAGCGTGGCATCGACGCGCGGCTGGCGCAGGACTGCGGCGGCTGAGACCCACGCTGAGGACGGTACCCCCGCTTTGGTAGACGCCCACCTTGGTGGGCGCTGGCAAACAGCGGTGCCAACCAAGGTTGGCAACTACCACGGCATGGGCACTGCGGGTGCCAACCAAGGTTGGCAACTACCGGGGCATGTGCCACCGCTGTAGGCTGATCGCATGAGAAGACTGATCTGGCTGGCCATGGGCCTGTTGTCCGGCAACGCGTTGGCCGACGACATGGTGATCTACCGCTGCATGGGCAGCAGCGATGTTCCTACGTTGCAACGCACCCCCTGCCCCGCCGGCACCCGCCAGCAGATCCAGCGCGTCCCTGCGCCAGCTGCCGCAGCACCAGCTGCGCCGGTGCAGGACCGCCCCCTTCCGCCGCCTGCAGCGATGCCGTCCGTGGACGCCGCCGCCGAGCCTGCCGCGACGCAGCCACGTGAGGGCCGCACGATCATGGAAGCACGCATGGTCGAGCACGAAGGCGGCGACGCCATCCTCGACAGCGCGATGCTGCCACGGGCGACCGACGCCACGGCGGTGGATGGCAGCGTGCCACCGAAGCCTCCGCTGCCGACGATCTTCCAGTGCATCGACACGCAGGGCGGTTCCTACCTGCATGAGTACGAGGCTGCACCAGGCCGCTGCGAACTGTTGAACGTGCAGGGCCTGGGCGGAGCGACACCGGTGAACGCCGCCAGCTGCGAGGTGGTCAGGGACCGCTGCACTGAAGTGGTCGAAGCGCAGCGCTGCGGGAGCTGGCAGCAGCGCTTCCGCGATGCACGCGGACGCGAGCGCTTTGCTGCGCCGGAAAACCAACCGGCAGCGCGCGGCGAACGCGAGCGCCTGCAGACCGTGCTGGAAGCCAGCGACTGCCCCGTACCGAAGTAGAGAGCATCCACGCCCGCCGTGGATGTCTCCATCCGCAGCGGGTGGTCCCGTCAGAACCCGTATCGCAGGAAGCCGCCATCCACCGCGATGCATTCGCCGGTGACATAGCTCGACGCCGGCACGCACAGGAAGCCCACGGCCGAGGCCACTTCCTCCGGCTCACCGATGCGCCGCATCGGCGTGCGTCCGATCACTTCCTCGTAGTAGTCGGTATCGGACAGCGGACCGGAAGTGCGACGGGTCCGGATGTACCAGGGCGCTACTGCATTGACCCGGATGCCATCCTCGGCCCACTCCACCGCGAGGTTGCGGGTCATCTGGTGCATCGCCGCCTTGGTCATGCCATAGACCACGCCGCTGCGCACATGGGTCAGGCCAGACACGCTGCCGACGTTGACGATGGCCGATGAAGCGTGGCGCGCGAGCAACGGATGCGCATAGCGCGACAGTTCGAACGCCGAGAACAGATTGGTCTCGAAAATGCCGCGCCACTCGTCTTCGGAATACTCCGTGGCGGGCTTGGTGATGTTGCCACCGGCATTGTTGACCAGGATGTGGAGGCCGTCGGCGTGGTCCTCGACCCAGTCCAGGATCTGCCGGCGGTCTTCGTCGTCGGACACATCGGCGGCCAAGGCGTGCACCTGGTGCTGCGGATACACATCCAGCAGTTCGTCGCGGGCACTCTCCAGCATGTCCAGGTCGCGGCCGACGATCATCAGATCGGCGCCGAGACCGGCCAGTTCATGCGCGATCGCCAGGCCGATACCGGCGCTGGCACCGGTGATCAGGGCCGTCTGCCCATCCAGGCGCCACCGTTGCTGGGTCATATGTCCTCCGGGGCCGCGCCCACTGTGTTTCGATGCGGCAAGGATACGCGCTCACGACCGTCCACCGCCCGGGATGCGACACTGACTACACGTCCCTCGTGGAGAGCTGCCATGCGCGTCCTGATTCCCGTTCTGCTGTCGGCCGCACTGCTGGCCGGGTGCCAGCGTCCCGCACCGCCGAATCCGGAACGACCACCGGAACCGCAGGCATTGGCCAAGGCAGTCAATCAACCACTGGACCGCGCCAAAGGCGTGCAGAAGACCCTGGACGAGGCGGCCGAACGCGAGCGCAAGGCAGAGGCCGACGCGCAGTAGATGCCCGCATACAACAACGCCCGGCCAAGGCCGGGCGCTGTGCGTTCAGTAGTTCCACGCCATGCGTGGACATCCCCAGTAGACCCACGCCATGCGTGGATGGGCCATCAGAACCCGCAGAAGCAATACGCCAGCGACTTCACCGGTGCACCATTGCCCTTCTCGCGGGCCGCGTTCTCAACGAAGCGCAGCTGCGTATCGATTTCCGGCATCGTGCGCGCCAGCATCATCCGGCCCACGCCGGAATCGGCCAGCATCCAGGCGCCGGCGTGGCTGCCAGCGAAGCCGCTGACGAACTGCGCGAACGGCGTCGCCGCCTTCTCGATGTAACGCACGCGGTACTTGTCGGTCGCGCCCAGCTTGGCCCGGCCAGCAGCGTCAGCCACGGCGTCCTTCAGGCCACCGAAGGCATCGACCAGACCGCGCTCCTTGGCCTGTGCACCGCTCCAGACGCGTCCACGGGCCACTTCGTCAATCGCCTCGACCGGCTTCTTGCGGGCCTCGGCAACACGGCCGGTGAAATCGGCATAGCCCTTGTTGATCACCGACTGGATGACCTGGCCCACCGCCGGGTCCATCGGCCGGGTGACGTCGAAGGCACCGGCGAAACGGGTGGTGCCGACGCCATCGGTGTGCACGCCGAACTTGTCCAGCGCACGGCTGAAGTTGGGGATCATGCCGAAGATGCCGATCGAACCGGTGATGGTCGACGGATCGGCATAGATGCGATCGGCGTTCATGCTGATCCAGTAACCGCCGGACGCAGCGAGGTCACCCATGGACACCACCACCGGCTTGCCGGCAGCCTGAAGTGCCACCACTTCGCGACGGATCTGCTCGGAGGCGTAGACTTCGCCACCCGGCGAATCCACGCGCAGCACGACGGCCTTGACGTCGTCATCGTCGCGGGCCGCACGCAGCAGCGCCGAGGTCGATTCACCACCGATACGGCCGGCCGGCAGATCGCCGCCACTGATTTCACCGGAGGCCACGATGACCGCGACCTGCGGACGCGAATCAACCGGGTTGCGGCGCGCATCGAGCTGGGCCATGTAGGTGCCGAAATCGATGTTGCGGAAACCACCGTCGGCGTCTTCATCGGCCACGCCGCGCTCGATCATCAGATCCTCGAATTCCTCGCGGGTCTTCAGCGCCGTAACCAGCTTCTGCTGCAGGGCGAACTTGGCCAGGTCGCCGCCGGCGGCAGCGACGCCTTCAGGCAGGGTGTCGATGCCGGCCGCCAGCTGTGCCGGATCCAGGCGGCGGACCTTGGCGATATCGCCGAGGTAGCGCTGCCACACATCGTTCATCCAGAACAGATCGGCTTCCTTGGATGCCGGCGACGCCGCGTCGAGCACGTACGGCTCGGCGGCCGACTTGTACTCGCCCACCTTGAACAGGTGCACGTCCACGCCCAGCTTGTCCTGCAGGCCGGTGCGGAAATACTGGCGGTAGCGACCCAGGCCTTCCAGCACCACCGAACCCATGGGGTCCAGGTAGACCTCGTCGGCCTGTGCGGCCAGCAGGTACTGCGACTGCCCCATGCTCTCGCTGAAGGCCACCAGCTGCTTGCCCGAAGCGCGCAGTTCCTGCAGCGCGGCGGACACTTCGCGCAGCGAGGCGAAACCGGACGGCTGCAGCTTGTCCAGTTCCAGCACCACCCGCTCGATCTTCTTGTCGTCGCGCGCGCTCTCGATCACCCGGATCAGATCGCGCAGCTGCACTTCCTCGGCACCGTTGTCACCGACGGCCTTGGCCAGCGCGCGGCTGACCGGATCGGCACTGTACTGCTCGACCAGGCGGCCTTCCGGCGCGATCACCAGGGTGGTGCGGTCCTGCAGCGCCTTGCTGGCACCTGCGCCCATGCCCGCAGCGACGATGAACATCACCAGCACCAGCAGCAACAGGCCGAAGAACACCAGGTTGAGGATCAACCGGCGGGTGAAATTCATCACGTCCCACAGCCCGATGAAGAAGCTGGCGACAGGATTGCGGTTCGCCGGGGGCAGCGGCGGCACGGGTTGGTTCATGGAGCACTCCGGATGGCTTCTTGCCGTGGTAACAGCATAGCCGGTGCCGCGTGAGGCAGCATCGGACACAAGTCAGGGGATCGCCAGTCACGGTTGCCCGGGACCGGCGTGATGTCAGGCCAGCCTGGACTGGCCAATGCGTTTGCTGCTGCGGCTCAGGCGCCAGCCCATCAGGATGGCGGCGGCGGTCAGGCCGACGATCAGGCCGATCCACATGCCCTGCGGCCCCATGCCCAGGCCCAGGCCGAGCCCGGCACCCAGCGGCATCCCCAGGCCCCAGTAGGCGAACATGGCGATGAACATCGGCACGCGGGTGTCCTTCAGGCCGCGCAGCGCGCCGGCCGACAGCACCTGGATGCCATCGGGGAACTGGAAGGTGGCCGCGTACAGCAGCAGGGTCGAAGCCAGACCGGCCACGGCCAGGTCGTTGGTGTAGACGCCGACGATGGCGTCGTGGCCGAACAGCAGTGCCGCCGCCGACAGCGTCTGCGTACCCATGATGATCGCGTAGCCGGCCCACGCCGCACGACGCACGCCGAAGCCATCACCACGGCCAACCGCATGGCCGACCCGCACGGTGGTCGCCTCGGCCACGCCCATCGGGATCATGAAGCACAGCTGCGCCACGTTGATCGCAATCTGGTGCGCGGCCGCTTCATTGGCGCCCAGGCGACCAATCAGCAATGCAGTGACGATGAACAGGCCACCTTCCATCAGCACGGTGATGCCGATCGGCAGGCCGGTGCGCAGCAGGTCCCAGATCGCTGACCAGCGCGGCCCCTCGAAGTGCGAGAACAGCTGCAGGTGGGCAAAGCGCTTGGTGAACCACAGGTAGGTACCGAAGGCGATCGCCTGCAGCCACATCATCACCGCCGAGGCGATGCCCAGGCCTTCAGCGCCCATTTCCGGGAAGCCCAGCTTGCCGTTGGCCAGCACGTACCCCATCGGCGCCAGCACCAGCAGGCCACCAAAACCGAGCAGCATGGTCGGCAGCGTCCAATGCATGCCTTCACTGAGATAGCGCATGCAGAAGTACAGCGTCAGCGCCGGGCCACCCCAGCGCACCGCATGCAGGAAGGCCGTTGCGCCGGGCACGATGTCCGGGGCGATGCCGAATGCCGGCAGCAGCGGCGGCACCACGGTGAGGAAGGTGAACATGATCAGGCCCAGGCCCAGCGCCAGCCACAGCGCCTGCCGGAACAGCGGGCCGATCTCGCGCTCACGGCCGGCGCCATGCAGCTGCGACACCGAGGCGGTGAGCGATATCAGCGTGCCGATCGGGATCAGCATCGGCAGCCACAGCAGCGCAGTGCCGATGGTCACTGCGGCCAGGGTGGATGTCGCATGGTGGCCGGCAATCACGTTGTCGACGAAGGAGATCAGACCGGTGGAGACGTGCCCGAGCACAAGCGGCAGGGCAAGCAGACCGGTAGCGCCGACTTCCTTGCTGAAGCGCGGCGCGGAGGTTGCAGTAGACATAAGGTGCTTGACGCGAACTACGGTTGCGCGCGAAGGGCACAGGCACCGGGTTGCGGCCGGCCATCTTACGCGCGCTGGGCGGTCATTCCCATGACTGCCCCATAAAGGGGACGGAGGGAATTAAGTCGTATCCGGCACAGTCGAGCCAAAAAACGACTTAATTCCCTCCGTCCCCTTTTTGCTTACTGCCCGGCCTGGCGCTTGAGCCAGGTGTCGCGTTCGGCGGCGGGGACCGTCAGGAATGCGCTGCGTACGCTGTCGCGTTCCTGCGGCGGCGTGCGCTGGGCGACCAGGGCCAGCTGCGCCAACTGCGACGGACTCAACTGGCGCAGCACGGCAAGCACGGCATCGCGCTGTTGCGGCGGTACGAAGCCGAACAGGCCGTGCAGCTTGGGGAACTCGGCGCCCAGTTGCGGGCCCAGCCGCCAGCCTTCGCGGAAAGCCTGGTCCTGTGCCTGGAACTGCGCGCGCAGCCGTTGCTGCTGATCGGCCGGCAACGCGGCAAAGCGGCTGGCGGCCTGGCGGATGCGCTCGCGCTCGCCCTCCGGCAGGGCGCGCCACGCGGCGTAGTCGCTGCGACGCTGGCGTTGCTGGGCGGGATCGAGTTGCGCGAATGCCGCCGCCGCAGTGGGCGCGGCCGATGGTGTTGCCGACGGTGCGGGCAGCGGCACGTTCACTGATTGCGGAGCAGCCGCCAGCGACAGCGGCAGGGCCAGCAGCAGGCCGGCGAAGAAGAGCTTATTCATCGGCAGCAGAGGTTTCCAGCGCTGCGCCGACCGGTTCCGGACGGGTCGGCTTGGGTTGTGACTCGTCCACCGGCAACGGGCCACCGGCGGCACTCCAGGCATGCATGTCGGCCTCGGCCAGCAGCGGGTAATCGCGGTCGGCCAGCATCGCGGCATCTTCGCTGGCCTGCGCATCGCTGCCCGCAGCGGGGCGGACATCGCTGGCTGGCAGCGCCTCGACGGTGACCGGCCCGGCCTCACCCACCACGCCTTCGGGCAGGGGGCCATCGGCAATCAGCGCACGGCCCTGCCAATGGCGCCAGCCCAACGCAGCCAGCAGCAGCACCGCCACGGTGATCAACAGGATCACCGGGCCACGCCAGCGCGGCTTGGCATTGGGGCGGCGACGCTTGCCGCTTGTAGATGCGCGTTCGTCGCGCGGCGGCGCACGCCAACTGGAAGCAGGTGCCTGGTTGTTGGCCGCTGGCGCGGACGGCTGCTGCAGCTGCTGCAGGCGCTTGGCCGGCAGATCGCGGACACGCAGCTGCACCTGTTCGGCCAGAGCGCGCCATGCAGCGGCGTCGGGCTGGCCATCGGCATCGCGTGGGCAGGCCGTGGCCAACAGGCGCTGATAGCCTTCTTCGTCGACATCCAGAACGCGGGTGGCGATGCCTTCGTCCAGGCTGCCCCCCACCCGCAGCAGCAGGGCCAGCCGCGGCAAGGGTGCCATCTCACCCAGCGCGGCCAGCGAAGGCGGCCACTGACCGGTGGCGGGCTCGCGCAGCGCCTGGCGCTGGCCCAGCAGGGTCCAGAAGCGGCTGGGCCACTGCGCCATCGGCAGGTCGCTGGCGACCGCGGCGAAGGCGCGCATCACCGCCACCAGCGTCTGTTCGGCACGGGCGGGGTCACCGCACTGCAGTTCGGCCACGACCAGGGCACGGCGTTCGACGCCACGCAGAAATGCCGACAGCGCGCCGGCCGCGGTCGAGGAAACAGGGGCGGGCACAGCCGTCATCGGTCACTCCAAAGGTCTGCCGGCATGATAGCGGCAGCCCATCGCTGCCCGGCAGGACTTGCGATTGCAGACGCTTTCTGCTGCAGGTTGTGCACAGCACCACGCGGGAACCGGGCGATTCCTGCGTGAATGGCTGAATTCACCCTGTTTCAGCAATGTTTCACACTTAAGTTATTGATTTTTATTACTTTTAAAGTGTGGCTATTTTTTGACCAACCGAAGCGTGAGGCCGTCGCCATCGGCCTCATACGGCGCCATGAGCCGCTAACGCACAGACTTATCCACAGAAGATGTGGATAAGACTGAATCTCCAATAGACACCGATATTTAGGTGACATTTATGATTCGCCGGAGGGCATGGCAGTCGCATCTGCCACTGCCATGCGCCCTCGCATGGGCCGTTACACTGACCCGATGCTTGCCCCTGAATCCGGCCCTGTCCCGACCCTGCAGGTTGCCCTGCCCGTGCCCCTGCCGCGCCTGTTCGACTACCTGCCACCGCAGGGCGAAGGCCCGTCGGTAGCGGTCGGCTGCCGGCTGAAGGTGCCGTTCGGCAACCGCGAACTGATCGGCGTGGTGGCAGGGCATGGGCAGGTGGAGGACAGCCAGGGGCTGCGCCAGGCACTGGCCTGGTGTGACACGACACCGCTGTTGCAGGGCGAGTTGTGGCAGAGCCTGCAGTGGCTGGCCCGCTATACCCACGCCCCCTTGGGCGAAGTACTGAGCACCGCCCTGCCCGGCCCGCTGCGGCATGGCGAACCGCTGCCCGACACCCATCACTGGGGCTGGCAGCTGACAGCCGAAGGCCATGCCCAGCGCGAGAAGCTGCGCGCCGGCAGCCGTCCACGGCAATTGGCCGAGCTGCTGGCCGAAGCCGTGGTGGACGAAGATGTCCTGTCCGCACGCATGCAGGACTGGCGGGTGGCCGCACGCAGCCTGGGCAAGCGCGACCTGGCCGAGCGCATCGCCCTGAGCGTGGTGCCGCAGCACGCCCAGCCCCTGCCCGGCCCCACCCTCAATCCGGAGCAGGCCGAGGCCGTGGCCGCGATCACCGCCACCGAAAGCTTCCAGGCATTCCTGCTGGACGGGGTGACCGGCAGCGGCAAGACCGAGGTCTACCTGCAGGCGATCATCCATTGCCTGGCGCAGGGCAAGCAGGCCTTGGTGCTGGTGCCCGAGATCGGCCTGACCCCGCAGACCCTGGCACGCTTCCGCGGCCGTCTCGGCATTGCCGTGCACGCGCTGCACTCGGGACTGACCGACAACGAGCGCGCGCGGGTCTGGGCCGCGGCCTCGCGCGGCGAAGCACGGGTGATCGTGGGTACGCGTTCGGCGGTGTTCATCCCGCTGCCGCAACCTGGCCTGCTGATCGTGGACGAAGAGCACGACGGCAGCTACAAGCAGCAGGACGGCATCCGCTACCACGCACGTGATTTCGCTCTGGTGCGGGCCAAGGCGCAGGGCATTCCGGTGCTGCTGGGCAGCGCCACGCCGTCATTGGAAACCCTGCACAACGCCTATGCCGGCCGCTATGAGCACCTGCGCCTGAAACAGCGCGCCGGTGATGCCCGACCGCCGCGCGTGCGCATCCTCGACGTCCGCAAGCGTCCGCTGCGCGATGGCCTTTCCGCCGACGTGCTGGCCGGCATCGGCGAACACCTGCAGCGTGGCCAGCAGGTGTTGGTGTTCAAGAACCGCCGCGGCTATGCACCGGTGCTGCTGTGCCACGACTGCGGTTGGACTGCACCCTGCAACCGCTGCGATGCACCGATGACCGTGCATGGCGGTGGCCGTCGCCTGCAATGCCACCACTGCGGTGCGCGGCAGCCGGCACCACTGGCCTGCCCCGCCTGTGGCAGCCTGGCGCTGCAGCCACAGGGCATCGGCACCGAGCGACTGGAAGAACACCTGGTCAGTGCCTTCGCCGATTTTCCGGTGGTGCGCATCGACCGTGGCACCACCGCCCGCCGCGATGCACTGGAGCAGCAGCTGGCCAAGCTTGGCAACGCGCCCGGCATCCTGGTCGGCACGCAGATCCTGGCCAAGGGCCACGACCTGCCCAAGCTGACGCTGGTGGTGGTGGTGGGCATCGACGAAGGCCTGTTCTCGGCCGATTTCCGCGCCAGCGAAAAACTGGCGCAGCAGCTGATCCAGGTAGCCGGCCGCGCCGGTCGCGCGCGCGATCCGGGTGAAGTGTGGCTGCAGACCCATCATCCGGGCCATCCGCTGCTGGAGACGCTGGTGAACGGTGGCTACCACCCGTTCGCGCAGGCCGAACTCAACCAGCGCCAGGCAGCCGGGTTCCCGCCCTTCGCGCACCTGGCATTGATGCGTGCCGAAGCGCAGCAGGTCGAGCACGCCAACGCGTTCCTGCTCGCTGCGCGGAAACTGCTGGGTGAACAGGACATGGTGGAGGCCTACGGGCCGATGCCGGCGCCGATGCCACGCCGTGCCGGTTATCAGCGCACGCAGCTGCTGCTGTCGGCGGCACAGCGGCCGCCGCTGCATGGGGTACTGGCACAGCTGGTGCCGCAGTTGTACGCGCTGCCGGAGGCACGCAAGGTGCGCTGGTCGCTGGATGTGGATCCGACGGATCTGTACTGAGGGCAACGCGCTGGGGTCGGAGCCCACCCGCTGGGTGGGATCCGGCCCCGATGGCTTGAGGTCGGATCCCCGCAGAAAAGGGCTCTGACCCCGAACGTCGCCCCTTCGCTTACGTCATCGGTGACATCACGCCGCGCTGGTACGCCGGGCGTTCGCGCAGGCGTGCATACCACTCGGCCAGGTGCGGCAGGTCCGGGCGTTGGATCGGCAGCTCGAACCACGCGTAGATCAACGAGCCCAGCGCGATGTCACCCATGGCGAACGTCTCGCCCGACAGCCACGGCTGCTTGGCCAGGGTTGCGTTGGGCAGCGCCAGGAAATCACCGGCGCGCACGATCGCCGCATTGATGCGCGCCTCATCGCGGTCGGCCGGTGCGGTGCGCATGATGCCCCAGATCAGTTCGGAGTACAGGGGCGCCATCCGCGAGGTGCTCCAGTCCATCCACTTTTCGGCCTGGGCGCGTTCCATCGGATCTTCGGCATACAGCGTGCCCAGCGAATAGCGCGCGCTCAGGTAGCGCACGATGGTGTTCGACTCCCACAGCGGCAGGCCGTGGTCTTCGATCACCGGCACCAGGCCGTTCGGGTTCATCGCCACGTACTCCGGCGACTGCGTGCCACCGTGGCTGCCACCCACTTCGATGGACTCGTACGGCAGGCCGATTTCCTCGGCGCACCACAGCACCTTGCGGACGTTGCTGGAATTGCGGCGGCCCCAGATCTTCAACATGCGGGTTTCCTTGCGTGCAGCAGTGCGCCGCGATGGCGCGGAGCCGCTACGATACGCCCATCCACAGGGAGAGACGACATGACCGCATGGGATGCAGTGAACTACACGCTTCTGGCAGCAGGACTGGTGATGCTGGTGCTCGGGTACCGGCGCTCGAACCGCAACATGCTGCTGTGCGCCGGCGTACTGCTGCTGGCCTTCAATGGCGTTGAAGACTTCGCCAACGGATTTGCGGAAGGCTACGCCGGCTCCAGCGCACGTACGCTGTAGCCTCACCGTGTCTTCCGCAGTGCTGCGCGACCGGCACACGCTGGGCAACGCCCGGCGCTACCGGTTCTTCTTCGGCAGCGCGCGTACGTAGGAGGATTTACCGTCCTTCTTCAGTTCGAACAAACCAATCGCCGCCAGCAGGTCACTGAGTTTTCCGTAACCGTAGTTGCGCGGATCGAACGAGGCCTGGTTGCCGATCTGGCTGCCGACCGGACCCAGGTGCGACCAGCCATCCTCGCCTTCTGCCGAGGACACCGCACGGCGCAGCATCTTCACCAGACGCGTGTCGCTGCGCATCTCCGCCCCGCTCTTGCGTGGGCGCGCATCATCGCTGGTGGCCTGCTCGCTGGGCGCCTGTCCGTTCGATGATTGTTCGTTCGCTGCCTGCTCCACATCCTGCACGCTGGCGTGGGTCTGGCCCAACGCTTCGAGGTAGGTGAACTTCGAGCACGCGTTGACGAAGGGTTCCGGCGTTTTCTTTTCGCCGAAGCCATACACCTTCACGCCATCGGTCAGCAGGCGCATCACCATCGGGGTGAAGTCGGCATCGCTGGACACGATCGCGAAACCATCGAGGTTGCGCGCGTACAGCAGATCCATCGCGTCGATCACCATCGCCATGTCCGACGCGTTCTTGCCCTTGCTGTAGGCGAACTGCTGGATCGGCCGGATCGCGTACTCGTGCAGCACCGCCTCCCAGCCTTTCAGCCGAGGGCTCTTCCAGTTGCCGTAGGCACGGCGGACGTTGGCCACACCGTAGCGCGCGACCTCGGCCAGGACTTCGTCGATCTTCGAGGCCGGTGCATTGTCGGCGTCGATCAACAGGGCGATGCGCTTTTCCGGTTCGCTCATGGACTCCTCACGGGCAGTTGCCTGAACCCGAGTATCGCCGATCCCGATGCACGCTGACGTGACAAGGAGCGGCCGTGCGAAGATGCCAGGCACTTCCCCCATGCCCCCCTGGAGTGAGTCGATGAGTCGTGATCGCGTCCCCCACCTGGTCGTTGTCGGCGGCGGTTTCGCCGGCCTGTGGGCCACCCGTGCGCTGGCCCGCGAACGCATACGCATCACCCTGGTCGACCGTCGCAACCACCACCTGTTCCAGCCGCTGCTTTACCAGGTGGCCACCGCCGGGCTGTCCGCTCCGGATATCGCCGCACCGCTGCGCCATATCCTCGGCCACCAGCGCAACGTGGAGGTGCGGCTGGGCGAAGTGGTAGCCATCGACAAGCAGGCCCGCCAGGTGCGCATGGCCGATGGCAGCACGCTGGACTACGACAGCCTGCTGCTGGCCACCGGCGCCACCCATGCCTACTTCGGCCACGACGAATGGGCGGACGATGCGCCCGGCCTGAAGACCCTGGACGATGCCATCGCCCTGCGCCGCAAACTGCTGCTGGCGTTCGAACGCGCCGAAGCCGAACCGGACCCGGAAAAGAAGGCGGCATGGCTGAGCTTTGCCGTGGTGGGCGGTGGGCCGACCGGCGTCGAGCTGGCCGGCACCCTCGCGGAAATCGCCCGGCATACGCTGCGCAATGAATTCCGCCACATCGATCCGGCCAGCGCCAAGGTACGGCTGGTCGAGGCCGGTCCGCGCGTGTTGTCCACCTTCCCCGAAGTGCTTTCGCTGAAGGCACGCCGGCAGCTGGAAAAGCTGGGCGTGGAAGTGATGACCGGCACGCCGGTGAGCCACATCGATGGACAGGGCTTCAACCTGGGCGACCAGTTCGTGCCCGCGCGCACCGTGGTCTGGGCCGCCGGCGTGGCCGCCTCACCGCTGGCGCGCACTCTGGACGTACCGCTGGACCGCGCCGGTCGCGTGCAGGTGCAGCCCGACCTGACCCTGCCTGGTCACCCGGAACTGTTCGTGGCCGGCGACCTTGCTGCGCTGAACCAGGCCAACGGCAAGCCGGTACCGGGCGTTGCGCCTGCCGCCAAGCAGATGGGCAAGTATGTTGCTGAAACGATCCGCGCACGCCTGCACGACAAGCCCGCACCCGGGCCGTTCAAGTACGCCGACTTCGGCAACCTGGCCACCATCGGCCGCATGGCCGCGATCGTGCACCTGGGCAAGCTGCAGCTGTCCGGCGTGCTGGCCTGGTGGTTCTGGCTGGCCGCGCACGTGTTCTTCCTGATCGGGTTCCGCAACCGCGTCGTGGTGCTGTTGAACTGGGCGGTGGCGTACTGGAGCTATCAGCGCAGCGCGCGGATCATCTTCGGCGACGACCGCGAAGACCGGCGACCGAAGCGGTAGGGTCCACGTGCAACGGGGTCGGATCCCTTTCCGCAGGAAAGGGCTCTGACCCGCCCCTGCAGTAGATCCACCCCATGCGTGGATGAGTTCCCGCACTCCCCCCATCTTCAGCCACGCGTCAGCCCCGTGTATTTTGAGCAGCCGCAGTCAGGAATGATGGCTGTGCCTTCCGCCGCACTCATCAAGCAACATATCGAATCACCTTTCCGTTGCAACTGAAGCCCAATTCAAACGCCATGTCGATAGCACGTTCCGCGCTACCCACGACATATTCCTGTAGCCCCTGATACTTTGAATACTGCGGGCTGATGACATGGAACTTCGCATCATTCACGGGAGAGAAGAAGCCCTTTCCACATAGGGCATTGTCAGGCAAACCGTACTGCGCATCGTCGACGCCGGGCACGGGGATGGAGATACTCAGCTCGAATTCCTTATCGGAAGGAAATCGCCTCGCGCGCTTGAAGATTCCAATGGCGTTGGTGTTGCGGATCGTCACGCCCACCAGCAGTCGCCATCCTTCCAAGTCAATGACGTTTACCTGTTGGATCCTGGCATTCAGAAACTGATTCACCTTGTCGGTGGCTTCAACATCATCCAGTGCATCAACGATGTTGGGTGATTCGCTCGAAATGATGGATCTGATCTGCGATTGCATCGACGTCCTACGGGACAACACCGGACACCAAAGTTTGCCGAAAATCGATCGATCAAACAAATCTGCCACTCCGCGCACGAAGACCTATGCCGATATGGTCCGTGGGACAGCATGTGGAGATATCTCGATTTTCAACGGTTGCAGCCATCCGACAGGCCAATCGACAGCGGGCAGCCCATACGACCTGAGTGCAGATTCGAGTGCCGGAAACGACATAGATCGCAGCGCGGTCATCATCTTCGGTGATGATCAGGATGATCGGCGACCGAAGCAGTAGGGCCACGACTATCAGGAGTTCTACGCCTGAGAGTAGATCCACGCCATGCGTGGATGAATCCCCGTGCAGGCTGCATGAGGCGCGGCCTCGCGTGGCGTGGCCCTACTGCCTCATGGGACCGCCCGGGACCCGCCGTTTCGACCATGCCCGGCAGAAATCTTCTTTCCTCGCGGTATCGGCAATCTGTGCGGCACTCCAATGCCGGGTGATCCAGATCGCCAACGCGGTGCTGCTCAGATGCCAGCGCAGCATGTCGTGCTGCGGCTGCCGCCACAGGTGGCGGCGGGCAATCCAGTAGGCCTCCCGCTCGACATCCGGCACCTTCTTCTTCATCGCATCCTTGTCGAAAAACTGCGCGGTGAAGCTCCAGGGGCTAATCGGTTGGTGCCCCATGCGCGGCTCACTGCTGCATGCCGCCACACCACTGGGCGCGCGGTCGGCGGGCTGCGGCCAGCCCTCCACCCAAGCGAGCCCAAGCAGGTACAACAGCCCCGGTAGCAGGGCAACGAAGGCCAGCAACAGCAGTAGCGCGATCCATGCACGGCCAGCAGCACGCATGCGTCACTCCGTCTTCGGCTTCGGGTACCACAGCGCGTTGACGATGACCCAGCGCTGCTCGAAGCGGCCCATGTGGAAGTAGTCGACGAACCACGGGGTTTCCAGCCGCACCGATGCGGCGTTGCCGGTCACGTCCAGCACCGTGCAGCGGCGATCCCATTGATCTTTCGGGGTCTTCAACGCGCCCTGCTTCGTCAACGCAACCAGCTCTTCCTTCGACATCCGGCGCAGGCCCAGGCGTTCGTCCGGTGTATCACCGAGCACCGCGCGCTTGGCCAGGTCCGGATGCAGGGAGCGGGCGACGCGCTGCGGGTCGGCCTCCAGCTGGCCATCCACGTAGTCATGGCAGGTGGCTTCGATGGCTGCGATCGTGGCGGCGTCGGCGGCGGGGCTTGCTGCTGCGGAAAGTGCGAACAACAGGGCAACGGTGGACATCCGGGTCTCCAGCGCTGAGGGCTGGGCGATCATGGCATGGCCGGATGCGCCCCATCCACGCATGGCGTGGATCTACTGCAACAGCCACGCCAGTTTGCGTTCGCGCGGCTGCCGCTTGAGCTCCCATTCGGCACGCGAGGCCGCTGCACGGTCCGGGTACTCACGCACCGCCAGGACCCGCAGTGGCGGCCGCGACCGGGTGTAGCGGGCCCCCTTGCCGGCCTGGTGTGCAGCAAAACGGGCCTGCACGTCGGTGCTGATGCCGGCGTAATAGCTGCCGTCGCGGCATTCGAGCAGGTACAGGAACCACGGGCGGGAGGGCGAAACCATTGCCGGATTATGCCGTGCTGCACTGCAGCGGATATACTGGCGACCGAATGCAGGAGAGAGGCGCCGCGCTGGCGCCCGCCGAAGGCGCAGGCTCCCATGATCGCTCAGGCCGGTGGGCTGGAATCCCACCAACCATGCATTCGACTCGCCGAGCTGGAGAGAGGTCACCGGGCACGCCCGGGACGATCCGCCGAAGGGGCACGCGGCTCACGCCGCTGAACTCTCAGGCAAAAGGACAGCGGGAGCGGCACCGGTCATCGTCATCCCGTCATTGCGCAGGCAGTGGCGATAGTGATGCATGGCCGGCCACACCGCGCCCGGAGCCTGTCCCATGCTGCTGTCCATCATCTACCTGATCGCCATTTCCGCCGAAGCCATGACCGGTGCCCTGTCTGCCGGCCGCCGCCGCATGGACCTGTTCGGCGTGGTGATGATCGCCTGTGTCACCGCCCTCGGTGGCGGCTCGCTGCGCGACATCCTGCTTGGCCACTATCCGCTGGGCTGGGTGAAACACCCTGAGTACCTCGGCTTCACTGTGTGCGCCGCACTGATCGCCACCTGGGTGGCGCGCTGGATGCACCACTTCCGCCGCACCTTCCTGGTGCTGGACGGGCTGGGCCTGATCGCCTTCACGCTGATCGGCTGCTCGATCGCGCGCGAGGCCGGCCATGCACTGCCGATCGTGCTGATCGCCGGCATGCTCACCGGTGCCTTCGGCGGCGTGCTGCGCGACATCCTCTGCAACGAGGTGCCGTTGATCTTCCAGAAAGAGCTGTACGCCATCATCTCGCTGCTGACCGGTGCGGTGTATCTGCTGTTGCTGCACTGGGGCGTGGCCGATGCCACGGCGATCCTGTGCTGCCTGGGTGGCGGGTTCGCCGTGCGCCTGCTGGCGATCCATTACCGCTGGGAAATGCCGAAGTTCGTGTACCACGACGAAGTGCATTGATCGTTTGACGGTGGTGCCGGCCGCTGGCCGGCAGCACTGCGCACGCCTGCAGATTCCAACAGGTTGCCAGCCGGCAGCCGGCATTTCTGGTTGGGTCGCATGACCAAGGTCACGCGGCGACGACCCCCGTAAACCGCTACCATTAGCGCCCCGTCGCACGCGCGACGGCATCCAGCCACGCCGCGTCCGCGGCCCCGCCAGACAATCCCCCTCCCCGCTGCCCGTGGCCCTTCGTGGTGCCGACGGGCCCGCATGACCCTGCGTGCACGCAGGGCGCAGGATGCCCATGTCTGTCGCCGAAAACTCCCGCTCACGTCGTGCCCGCCTGCTGCTGGTCGTTGCCGGTCTTGCCCTTGTCGCTGGCCTGGCGTGGTGGCTGTGGCCGCGGGCCGAGGCGGGCAGTGGCGAAGCCGGCAGCGGCAAGACGGTGCCTGTACGCATCGCCCTTGCCAGCGCCGAGCCGCTGGTGCTGCGGATGAAGGCGGTCGGTACGGTCACTCCGCTGCACAGCGTGGTGGTGCGCAGCCGCGTGGACGGCGAACTGATGCGCCTGCATTTCCAGGAAGGCCAGCAGGTCAACGCCGGCGACCTGCTGGCACAGATCGATCCCCGCCCCTACGAAGTGAAGCTTGCGCACGCACAGGGTACGCAGCAGCAGAACCTGGCCGAGCTGGAGAATGCCGAGCGCCAGCTGCAGCGCTATCGCGAACTGCAGCGACAGAACTACGTGTCGGCACAGGAACTGAGCGACCAGCAGAGCAAGGTGCGGCAGCTGCAGGGGCGCCGCCTCAGCGACCAGGCATCGGTGGACGAAGCACGCCTGCAGTTGCAGTACACGCGCATCATCGCCCCGGTCAGCGGCCGTGTCGGCCTGCGCCGGCTGGACGTAGGCAATCTGGTGCACGCCAGCGATACCGAAGGCCTGGTCACGCTGGCGCAGACGGCGCCGATCAGCGTGCTGTTCACCGTGCCCGAGCCGGAGCTTCCCGCCCTGCTCGATGCGGTGCAGGCGCAGCCGGCGCTGGCGGTGGAAAGCTGGGACCGCGAAGAACGACGGCAGCTCGCCAGCGGCACCCTGTCCAGCGTCGACAACCGCATCGATACCGCCACCGGCACGCTGAAGCTGCGCGCGCAGTTCGACAACGCCGACCAGGCGCTGTTCCCCAACCAGTTCGTCAATGTGCGCCTGCAGCTGGGCGAGCATCCCGCGCTGCTGGTTCCCGACGCTGCCGTGCAGTTCGGCAGTCAGGGCAACTACGTGCACATCATCGACAAGGACAACAAGGCACAACGACGCACGGTGGTACTCGGCCCGGCGGATGACGGTCGCGTTGCGGTGCGTTCCGGTCTGGTGGCCGGTGACAAGGTGGTGATCGAAGGCATCGATGGGCTGGAAGACGGCACCGCGGTGGAGATCATCACCGAGGAGGCATCGACCAAGGCCGGCGCATGAACCTCTCGCGCGCCTTCATCCTGCGCCCGGTCGCCACCACCCTGCTGATGGTGGCGCTGCTGCTGTCCGGGGTACTGGCCTATCGCCTGCTGCCGGTGGCGGCGCTGCCGCAGGTCGACTACCCGATCATCCAGATCACCACGCTGTACCCCGGTGCCAGCCCCGAGCTGACCACGCGCACCATCACCGCGCCGCTGGAGCGCCAGCTCGGGCAGATTCCCGGCCTGAAACTGCTGTCGTCCACCAGTTCCGGTGGCGCCTCGGTGATCACCCTGCAGTTCGGCCTGGAGGTGTCGCTGGGCGTGGCCGAACAGGATGTGCAGGCGGCGATCAACGCGGCTGGCAGTTTCCTGCCAGGCGACCTGCCGGTGCCACCGGTGTACCGCAAGGTCAATCCGGCCGACACGCCGATCCTGACCCTGGCGGTGACCTCGCAGGGCCTGTCACTGCCACAAGTGCACGATCTGGTCGACACCCGCATCGCGCAGCGGCTGGCGCAGTTGCCGGGCGTGGGTCTGGTCAGCCTGGCCGGTGGCCAGCGCCCCGCCGTGCGCATCCAGGTCAATCCGGCCGCACTGGCCGCCAACAACCTTGGCATGGACCACATCCGCACCGCGATCGCTGCGGCCAACGTCAACCTGCCCAAGGGCAGCTTCGATGGCCCGATCCGCGCGGTGATGCTCGATGCCAACGACCAGATGCGCAGCGTTGCCGAATACCGTGCACTGGTGCTGGCCTGGCGCGACGGCGCACCGCTGCGGCTGGGCGATGTCGCCACCATCACCGACGGCGCCGAGAACCGCCAGCTGGCGGCATGGAGCGGCACCACCCCGGCGGTGCTGGTGAACATCCAGCGCCAACCCGGCGCGAACGTCATCGCCGTGGTCGGACAGGTGCGTGCGTTGCTGCCGCAGCTGCAGGCCACGCTACCGGCCGGCGTGCAGATGACCGTGCTCAGCGACCGCACCGAATCGATCCGCGCGTCCGTGCGCGGCGTACAGAAGGAACTGGTGCTGGCCATCGCGCTGGTGGTGCTGGTGACCTGGGTGTTCCTGCGCAACCTGCCGGCTACGCTGATTCCCAGCGTGGCGGTGCCGCTGTCGCTGATCGGTACGTTCGCGGTGATGCTGCTGGCCGGCTATTCGCTCAACAACCTCACGCTGATGGCGTTGACCATCGCCACCGGCTTCGTGGTGGACGATGCGATCGTGATGCTGGAGAACATCGCCCGCCACTTGGAAGACGGCGAAAGCCCGCGCGAGGCAGCGCTGAAAGGTGCCAGCGAGATTGGTTTCACCCTGGTGTCGCTGACGGTATCGTTGATCGCCGTGCTGATCCCGCTGTTGTTCATGGCCGACCTGGTGGGCGCGCTGTTCCATGAGTTCGCAGTGACGCTGGCGGTGGCCATCGGCATTTCGCTGATGGTGTCGCTGACCTTGACGCCGATGCTGTGTGCGCGCTTCCTGAAACCACATGCCAAAGGGTCAGCGCCCCACGGGGATCTGACCCCGCCCGGGTCGGATCCGGTCAGGGCTCCGACCCCGAAGCGCGACGTGTTCGATCGCATCATTGCCCTGTACGACCGCCAGCTGCGCTGGGTGCTGCAGCGCCAGCCACTGATGCTGCTGGCGACCGTGGCCACGCTTGCGCTGACGGTGGCGCTGTATTTCGCCGTGCCCAAGGGCTTCTTCCCGGTGCAGGATGCCGGCCTGGTGCAGGGCATCAGCGAAGCCCCGCAGGCGATCTCGTTCCAGGCCATGCGCGAGCGCCAGCTTGCCCTGGCCACGGCCATCGAACAGGACCCAGCCGTGGCCAGCCTGTCTTCCTACATCGGCGTGGACGGCAACAATGCCGCCCTCAATACCGGCCGCCTGCTGATCGAACTGAAGCCACACGGCGAGCGCGAGGGCGCCGACGTGGTGATGGCGCGGCTGCAGCAGCGCGTGGCCAGGATTCCCGGTATCACCCTGTACCTGCAACCGGTGCAGGAGCTGGGCATCGAAGACCGCATCAGCCGCAACCAGTACCAGTTCACCCTGACCACGCCGGACCTGCAGACGCTGGAAACCTGGACACCGAAGCTGTTGCACGCGCTTCGCCAGTCGCCGGCGCTGCGCGATGTGGCCAGCGACCTGCAGATGCAGGGCCGGCAGGCCAGGGTGAGCATCGACCGCGATGCCGCCGCGCGCCTTGGCGTGAGTGTGGAAGCGGTGGCCGACGCACTGTACGACGCCTACGGGCAACGGCAGATCTCCACCATTTTCACCCAGGCCAGCCAGTACCGGGTGGTGCTGGAGGCCGATCCGGCGCGGCAACCGGGACCGGAGGCGATCAGCGGCCTGCGCGTGCGCAGCAGCAACGGCCAGACCGTGCCGCTGGGCGCGGTCGCGCGCATCGAGCAGGGGCCGACGGCGCTGCTGCGCAACCATGTCGGCCAGTTCCCGGCGGCCACGCTGTCGTTCAACCTTGCGCCCGGCGCATCGCTGGGCGAAGCGGTGGATGCCGTGCATGCCGCGCAGGCGCAGGTGGCATTGCCGCAGAGCATCGAGCTGCGCCTGCAGGGCGCGGCGGCGGCCTTCAGCAGCTCGCTGTCGAGCACGCTGTGGCTGATCCTTGCCGCTGTGGTGGTGATGTACATCGTGCTGGGCGTGCTCTACGAGAGCTTCATCCACCCCATCACCATTCTCTCCACCCTGCCCTCGGCGACCGTGGGCGCCCTGGCCGCGTTGTGGGTGAGCGGACGCAGCCTGGACCTGATCGCGGTGATCGGCATCGTGCTGCTGATCGGCCTGGTGAAGAAGAACGCAATCATGATGATCGACTTCGCCTTGGACGCGCAGCGCACGCGCGGCATGAGTCCGCGTGAAGCGATCCACCAGGCAGCGCTGCTTCGCTTCCGGCCGATCCTGATGACCACCCTGGCCGCGCTGTTCGGCGCGGTACCGCTGATGCTGGCCAGTGGCTCGGGCGCCGAGCTGCGGCAGCCGCTGGGCTGGGTGATGGTGGGTGGCCTGATGGTCAGCCAGGTATTGACCCTGTTCACCACGCCGGTGATCTACCTGGCCTTCGACCGGCTGCAGCGTGGCCGCGCGACAGCACCGGCAACCGCTGGCGAGGCCGGCGCATGACCCCTGTGGCACGCCTGGCACAGGCCTGCGTGCAGCGTCCGGTGGCGACCCTCCTGTTGGCGGTGGCGCTGGTACTGGCCGGCCTGCTGGCGCTGCGCCTGCTGCCGGTGGCACCGCTGCCCCAGGTCGACTATCCCGCCATTGAAGTCAGTGCCAGCCTGCCTGGCGCCTCGCCCGAATCGATGGCGGCCACCGTCGCCACGCCGCTGGAGCGTGCGCTGGGCAGCCTGCCCGGCATCTCGCGCATCGATTCGGCCAGCACCCAGGGGCAGACCGAGATCGAACTGAAGTTCGTGCTCGGCCGCGACATCGACGAGGCCGCGCGCGAAGTGCAGGCCGCGATCAACCTCGCCCGCGGCCAGCTGCCCAGCGGCATGCCGGGCATGCCGCAGTACCGCAAGGTCAATCCGTCGCAGGCGCCGATCCTGGCGCTGGCGCTGACCTCCGATACGCTCTCGCCGGGACAGCTGTACGACCTGGGTTCGACCGTGCTGGCACAGAAGCTGTCGCAGGTACCCGGCGTGGGCGAAGTGCAGGTGGGCGGCAGCGCGCTGCCGGCGGTTCGCGTGTCGCTGGATCCCAATGCCCTCAATCACGCAGGCCTGGCGCTGGAGGACGTGGCACAGGCGATCAACCGCGCCAATGCAGTGCGCCCACTGGGTGCGGTCGCAGGCGCGCGGCAGCATTGGCAACTGGAGGCGCCTTTGCAGCTGCGCCAGGCCGCGCAGTACCGGGAACTGGCGTTGAAGGCCAGCGATGACCGCCTGCTGCGGCTGGGCGATGTCGCCGCCGTCGCCGATGGCGTGGAGGATCGCTATGCCAGTGGCTTCCACAACGAACGCCCCGCCGTGCTGCTGATCGTCAGCCGCCAGCCCGGCGCCAACATCATCGCCACCGTCGATGCGATCCAGGCACAGCTGCCGCAGTTGCACGCATTGCTGCCGAGCACGGTGGACATGCGGCTGGTGATGGATCGCTCCCCGGTGATCCGCGCCACCCTGCACGAAGCAGAAGTGACCCTGCTGCTGGCGATCGCGCTGGTGGTGCTGGTGGTGCTCGGCTTCCTTGGCCACTGGCGTGCGGCCCTGGTACCCGGCGTGGCCATTCCGGTGGTGCTGTTCGGCACGCTGGCGTTGATCGCACTGATGGGCTTCTCGCTCAATACGCTCTCGCTGATGGCCCTGATCGTAGCGGCGGTACTGGTGGTGGACGACGCCATCGTGGTGCTGGAGAACATCGCGCGCCATCGCGAACTGGGCGCCGACCGCTGGCAGGCGGCGGTGCGCGGTGCATCGGAAGTGGGCGCTACGTTGCTATCGATGAACCTGGCGCTGGCAGTGGTGTTCGTCTCGATCCTGTTCCTGGACGATTTCGTCGAGCGCCTGTTCCGCGAATTCTCGCTGACCCTGGTGGCGGCGATGACGGTGTCGGTGCTGGTGGCACTCAGCCTGGTGCCGATGCTGTGCGCGCGCCTGTTCGTCGATGACGCACAACAGCCCACGCGCTGGCAGCGCGGCAGCAATGCGCTGTTCGAGCGCGTGCGTGGCGCCTATCTGCGCACCCTGCAGGCCAGCCTGCGGCAACTGCGCTGGCCATTGCTGGCCTTCGTGGCAGTGATCGCACTCAATGCCTGGCTGTTCCAGCAGGTACCCAAGGGCATCGTTCCGCAGCAGGACACCGCACAGCTGCGCGGCTTCGCGCGTGGCGATGACGGCCTGTCCTTCCAGGCGATGCAGCCGAAGATCGATGCCTACCGCAGACTGCTGCTGTCCGACCCGGCCATCGAGGACATCATCGGGTATATCGGTGGCAGCAACGGAGTCAACAACGCCTTCATCATGATCAAGATGAAGCCGCTGGCCGAGCGCGGTGTCTCCAGCCAGCAGGTGATCGATCGACTGCGTGCGCGCCTGCCCAAGCTGCCCGGCGGTAATCTGTACCTGTGGGTGGACCAGGACATCCGCCTGGAAGGCGCCGGCAGCAGCGGCAAGTACGAATTCCAGTTGCTCTCGGCCGATACCGCGCCACTGCGCCAATGGGCACCGAAGGTCGCTGCTGCGCTGCGTGGCCTGCCGGAACTGGTGGACGTGGAAGCGCAGGGCGAGGCCGGCATGCGCCAGGTGATGCTGGACATCGACCGCGAGGCAGCGGCGCGCCACGGCGTGGACCTGCGCACCGTAGCCAACATGCTCAACAACGCCTTCAGCCAGCGCCAGGTCGCCACGTTGTACGACAGCCTCAACCAGTACCGGGTGGTGATGGAGCTGGACCCGAAGCACACCCAAGACCCGGGCACGCTGGCACGGCTGCAGGTGATCGATGGCAGCGGCCAGCGCATTCCCCTGTCGAGCATCGCCAGCTGGCGCTATGGCATGGCGCCGGACCGCGTGTACCACAGCGAGCAGTTCGCCTCGATCTGGATCGAGTTCGCGCTGGCACCCGGCGTGGGCCTGGAACAGGCCACCCGGGCGATTGATGCGGCGATGGCCAAACTGATGCTGCCGCGCTCGGTGCAGGCCAAGCTGTCCGGCGAGGCCGGCGGCCTGGAGCAGCTGCGTTCGCGCCAGTTGTGGCTGGTGCTGGGTGCGACGCTGGCGGTGTACCTGGTGCTGGGCATCCTCTACGAGAGTTTCCTGCAGCCCTTGGTGATCCTGTCCACGCTGCCGTCGGCCGGCATCGGGGCGCTGTTGGCGCTGTGGCTGTTCGGCAACGAATTGAACCTGATCGCCCTGCTCGGCCTGTTCCTGCTGGTGGGCGTGGTGATGAAGAACACGATCCTGCTGGTCGACTTCGCCCTGGCCGGCGAACGCCGCGGGCTGAGCGCGCAGGATGCGGTGATGGAAGCGGCACGACTGCGCCTGCGGCCGATCCTGATGACCTCGCTGGCGGCACTGCTGGGTACGTTGCCGCTGATGCTGGCCAACGGTGAAGGTTGGGAGCTGCGGCAGCCGCTGGGCATCGCCATCGTCGGCGGGTTGCTGGTCAGCCAGTGGTTGACGCTGTACACCACGCCGGCGATGTATCTGGCGTTGGCGCGAGTACGGGCGGGGCGGTGAGCCGGTCGGCTTCATCCACGCATGGCGTGGATCTACTGCGGCCATCGCCGGTTCGGGTCTCACACCACCCCGGCGATGTACCTGGCGCTGTCGCACATACGCAGCGCCAGGCGCATCGCCGGTGCAGACGGGCCGGTCTCCAACTCCGACCGGCCCTGATCGCGGCCGCACCCCCGCAGGCACTGGCCGCCATCCACACACGTGCCGCACTCAAGCGGCTTCGGACACCTTCACTTCACGGCGGGCGCGCACGGCAGCGGCGAGCCGCTCCAGCACCTGCATGGTGGTGTCCCAATCAATGCAGCCATCGGTGATGCTCTGGCCGTAGACCAGCGGCTGGCCTTCCACCAGCTCCTGGCGGCCACCCACCAGATGGCTTTCGACCATCACACCGACGATGCGCTGCTCGCCATCTTCCAGCTGGATGGCGATGTCTTCGATCACCTTCGGCTGGTTTTCGTGATTCTTCAGGCTGTTGGCGTGGCTGGCATCGATCATCAGGCGCGTCGGCAGCTTGGCCTTGGCCAGTGCCTGACAGGCATCGGCCACGCTGGCCGCGTCGTAGTTCGGCTGCTTGCCACCACGCAGGATCACATGGCAGTCGGGGTTGCCGGTGGTGGAGACGATGGCGGTGCCGCCCTGCTTGGTGACCGACAGGAAGTGATGCGGATTGGAGGCCGCGCCCACGGCATCGGCGGCGATCTTGACGTTGCCGTCGGTGCCGTTCTTGAAGCCAACCGGGCACGAGAGCCCCGACGCAAGCTCGCGATGCACCTGGCTTTCGGTGGTGCGTGCGCCGATCGCGCCCCATGCCACCAGGTCGGCGATGTACTGCGGCGAGATCACGTCGAGGAACTCGACGCCGGCAGGCAGGCCGAGCTTGTTGATGTCGCGCAGCAGGCCACGGGCGATGCGCAGGCCCTTGTCGATCTTGAAGCTGCCGTCCAGGTCCGGATCGTTGATCAGGCCCTTCCAGCCCACCGTGGTGCGCGGCTTCTCGAAGTACACGCGCATGACGATTTCCAGCTCGCCGGCCAGCGCATCGCGCAGCGGCTTCAGGCGCTGTGCGTACTCGATGGCGGCTTTCGGATCGTGGATCGAGCACGGCCCGACCACCACCGCCAGGCGGTCGTCGCGGCCATGCAGGATCTGGTGCAGGGCGGCGCGCGAAGCGCTGACGGTGTCGGAGGCTTCGTCATCACAGGGCAGCATCGCCAGCAGCTGGGCAGGCGGTGTCAGCGGTTCGATGGTGCGGATACGCAGGTCGTCGGTGTGCGGGGGCATGGTGAGGGGTCTCTACGGAACGTTGGGGGTCCGCAGCGTGGCGACATGAAAAAAGCCGCCAGGTTCGCTGGCGGCTTTCGGGAATGCGTCTGAAGCTTTCTTCAGGGTGAGCGCAATCCTTCCTCCGCCGGGGGCTTCGGAAAGTAATACCAATAAAAGCTGGCGTGGGTTGCGTTCATGGGATCTATTGATAACACAGGGTTTTGGCGGGTGCCAACTGTTTCATCCGCAACTGCGGGCGCGGTTCAGCGGACTATCGGCCGCCATGCACTTCCACGTCCAGCAGCAGCGTCTCGTGAATGTCGACCCAACGCTCCACCACGCGGTCCAGTTCCTGCCTGGCCTCATCAAGCTGTTCGGGGTTGAGCATGGACCTGGCCGTATACAGATCGGACACCAGCTGCCGCAGGGTGGCTTCCTGGATGGCCACCACCGGCCCTTCCAGGCCGGGTACCTGCAGCGCTGGACTGCTGCCCAGCGCTCCGTACAACGTGACCTGGATCTTGCTCTGCATGCTCGACTTCCCTGCGGATGGACACGGCCGAGCGCCATCTTTACCCGGAATGGATGACACGCGCATGTGCCACGAGGGTGCCGGAATGCAGTCCGATGAGGCGGTGGCGCATGGGGTCTCCCTTGAAGGTCATGGGGTTGCCGGCCAGCGGCCGGCACTGCCGGGAAACGCGGGTGAACGGTACGGCGCTACAGCGAGCGCAGCGCGCGCTTGCGGATGTACTTATTGGCTGCGCTGTTGTGCGTTGACTGCCACCGCGTGCACACATCGCGCACCCAGTCGGGCTGGCTCTTGCCGGCGTCGTTCAGCCAGTTGCCGACCGAGTCCTGCACATAGCGCTCGGGATCGTCAGCGAGGGCCTCCAGCAAGGGCAACGCGTGCTCGGGTTGCTGCTTGAACAGCGCAATGTGCGTGGCCCATACACCGCGGGGGCGAAGCGCCTCACAGGCGAAGCGGCGCTGATGCGGCGAGCGCTGCTGCGTCCAGGGTTGCAGCAGGGCAAGCGCTTCCAGCGGCTCGGCGACGATATCGCTGCGCAAGGCCAACCATGCCCATTCGCGCACACCGAAGTGCGGATCATCTGCCAGTGAACGCATGGCCTGCAGCTTGTCGGCCAATGCCGCCTGCGCGTCGGCGCCGATCAGATAGCAGGCCCATCCGCGCACGGTGTCGGAGGGATGCGCCTGCCTGCGCTGCACGTCGCCCTGCCCTGCCTCGCGCAGTAGCGCTGCGGCCAATGCCATGCGCTGGGTGATCCCCTTGCCTGCGGCGGCCTGCATGCGCTGTATCGAGGCCGGTGGCAAGGTCGGTGCCACCGCCTGCAGCAACGCAGCGAAGTCCACAGCCAGGCACTCGGCCAGATGCGTGCTGGCTGCACTGCCCGCATTCAATTCCCGCAGACGTGCCGTGGCGATGGTATTGCTCATGTACCTGCTTCCTGGCCCGCGTCGGTGTGTCGCCAGACCTTTTCCAACAGCAGCGACAACTGCACCTGTTCGCTGGAATCAAGACCGTTGAACAGTCCGCCGATCCATTGTGTGTGCTGGTCGAACAGATCGCCGGCCAAGCGCTTGCCGCGGGCCGTCAGCACGATCTGCAGACGGCGGCCATCCTCGGCATCGTTGCGCCGCTGCAGCAGGCCGTCACGCTGCAGGCCATCGAGCAACCCGCTGATGGTGGCGCGGGTGACGCCAGCACGCTCGGCCAACTCGTGCGGAGGCAACGTGCCACCAGCACCGTGCAGCAGGAACAGCACAATGAAACGGCCCTCGCTGAGGCCGTGCGGCGCCAGGCGTGAAGCGCAGTCACGGTCGATCGCGCTGGACAAGGCCAGCAGCTGGAAGCACAGGCGCAGCTGGGCCAGGTGGGGATCGCCGCGACGGCCAGCCTCCTGGATGAGAGCCGTGTGTTTTGCTTCAATCATCCATCATATCCGTGATGATTAGGCGCCTTATTATATTATCGATCCCGCAAGGCGCAAGTCCGGACCGGGCTGCCGCAGGGCATGACCCGGCACCGCCCCGGGGCGTGGGTGCGGTCGACCGGCGCCGGCAGTCGAAGCTGCGGTAGCATCGCGCCACGTCCCGCCAGGAGTTCCACGCATGTGCCGTGTCGTCCTGTTGTTGCTGACGCTGTTGCCGATGGCCGTAGTCGCTGCGCCACCACCGCTGCCATCGCCAGCCCGCATTGATGCCCAGGCGCAACGGCTGATGCAGGCCGCACACGCACGTGGCATGGCGCTGGCGGTGATCGACGCTGGCAAGGTGGTGCACGTGGCCGCCTATGGCGAGCGCAACGCCGCCGGCGAACCGCTGCGTACCGACACCGTGATGTACGCCGCTTCGCTGACCAAGATGGCCTTTGGCCACCTGGTCGCGCAGCTGGCACAGGACCAGGTGATCGCGCTGGACGCCGGCATTGCCACGTATCTGGACAAGCCGTTGCCGGACTACCCCGTCGATACGAAGCACTACGCCGATTACAGCGTATTGGCCGGCGACGAACGCTGGCGCCGGCTCACCCCGCGCCTGCTGCTCAATCATGGCAGCGGCTTTGCCAACTTCGCGTTTCTGGAACCGGATGGCAGGCTGCGATTCCATTTCGATCCGGGCAGCCGCTACGGCTATTCCGGCGAAGGCTTGATCCTGCTGCAGTTCGTGCTCGAACGGGGACGCCTTGGCCAGGACGTCGGCGCGCTGATGCAGCGCCGCGTGTTCGACCGCTTCGGCATGCCCCGCACCAGCATGATGTGGCGCGAGGATTTCGCCACCAACCTGGCCGACGGCTGGACCACCGATGGCACGCCCGAGCCGCATGACGAGCGCAGCCGGGTGCGGGCCGCCGGCTCGATGGATACCACCATCGCCGACATGGCCAACTTCGCAGCGGGCTATGTGCGCGGCGAAGGCCTTTCAGCGGCGATGCGGCAGGAGCTGGTACGTCCGCAGCTGCCGATCACCACGGCCAGCCAGTTTCCGACCCTGCAGGCGGAACTGCCGGTAGCGGAGCGGCGCAGGAACCTGGCAGCCGGCCTGGGCGTGGTCACCTTCCGCGGGCCGCAGGGGCCCGGCTTCTACAAGGGCGGCCACGATGATGCGGTGGGCAACACCCTGGTGTGCATCGAGCAGGGCCAGCGCTGCGTGGTGATGCTGGGCAACGATGTCCGCGCCGAGGCGGCGTTTCCGGCGCTGGTGGCGTTCGTGCTGGGCGATACCGGAGTGCCGTGGAACTGGGAGTACGGCGCGGAGAAGGTGTTCGTGCGCTGACGCCATCCACGCATGGCGTGGATCTACTGGCATGGACCCATTGGCATGGACCCATTGGCGGCAACACGCCACCCACAAAAAAACCCCGCCTTGCGGCGGGGTTTTTCATTGCAGCAGTGCAGCGGGACTTAGAAGTCCATGCCGCCCATGCCACCCATACCGCCCATGCCACCGGCGCCACCCATGGCCGGCTCGTCCTTCTTCGGAGCGTCGGCAACCATGGCTTCGGTGGTGATCATCAGGCCAGCGATCGAGGCTGCGTTCTGCAGCGCCGAACGGGTCACCTTGGTCGGGTCCAGGATGCCGAACTGCAGCATGTCGCCGAACTCGCCGGTGGCGGCGTTGTAGCCGAAGCTGCCGGTGCCTTCCTTGACCTTGTTGACGATGACCGACGGCTCTTCACCGGCATTGGCAACGATTTCGCGCAGCGGGGCTTCCATCGCACGCAGGGCGATCTGGATGCCGTGGTTCTGGTCTTCGTTGGCACCCTTCAGGCCAGCCAGTGCGGAGACCGCACGGACCAGGGCAACGCCGCCGCCCGGAACCACGCCTTCTTCAACGGCCGCACGGGTCGCGTGCAGGGCGTCGTCGACGCGATCCTTCTTTTCCTTCATTTCGATTTCGGTCGAAGCGCCGACCTTGATCACTGCCACGCCACCGGCCAGCTTGGCCACGCGTTCCTGCAGCTTTTCGCGGTCGTAATCCGAGGAGGTGTCTTCGATCTGGGTCTTGATCTGCGCAACGCGCGAATCGACCGCAGCCTTGTCACCCACGCCATCGATGATGGTGGTGTTTTCCTTGGAGACCTGCACCTTCTTGGCGCGGCCCAGGTCCTTGATGGTGGCCTTTTCCAGCGACAGGCCGACTTCCTCGGAGATCACGGTGCCGCCAGTCAGCACGGCCATGTCTTCCAGCATCGCCTTGCGACGGTCGCCGAAGCCCGGAGCCTTGACGGCCACGACCTTGACGATGCCGCGGATGGTGTTGACCACCAGGGTCGCCAGCGCTTCGCCTTCGACTTCCTCGGCAACGATCAGCAGCGGCTTGCCGGCCTTGGCGACGCCTTCCAGCACCGGCAGCAGGTCACGGACGTTGGAGATCTTCTTGTCGTGCAGCAGGATGTACGGGTCATCCAGGTCAGCGGTCTGCGACTGCTGGTTGTTGATGAAGTACGGGGACAGGTAGCCGCGGTCGAACTGCATGCCCTTGACCACGTCCAGCTCGTTGTCCAGGCCCGAGCCTTCTTCAACGGTGATCACGCCTTCCTTGCCGACTTCCTTCATCGCGTTGGCGATGATCTGGCCGATCGACTCGTCCGAGTTGGCCGAGATCGTGCCGACCTGGGCAATGGCCTTGTCGTCAGCGGTCGGCTTGGAGATGTTCTTCAGCTCGGCGACGGCAGCCACGACGGCCTTGTCGATACCGCGCTTGAGGTCCATCGGGTTCATGCCGGCAGCAACGGCCTTGGCGCCTTCGCGGATCAGGGCCTGGGCCAGCACGGTGGCGGTGGTGGTGCCGTCGCCGGCGTCGTCGTTGGTACGCGACGCGACTTCCTTCACCATCTGCGCGCCCATGTTCTCGAACTTGTCAGCCAGTTCGATTTCCTTGGCGACGGACACGCCGTCCTTGGTGATGGTCGGGGCGCCGAAGCTCTTCTCGAGCACGACGTTGCGGCCCTTCGGGCCCAGGGTGGCCTTGACGGCATTGGCGAGAACGTTGACGCCGCGCACCATGCGCGAACGGGCGTCTTCACCGAAACGAATATCCTTGGCAGCCATTGCGTTTACCTCTGTGTAGAGCCGAGCGGAGCCCGGCTGCTTTTAGCGGAAATGGGGTGTAGCTGAAGCAGGTCGCGCTGACACTCAGCCGATGACGGCGAGCACGTCGTCTTCGCGCAGGACCTTGTACTCGACGCCTTCGCTCTTGTACGAGCTGCCGGCGTACTGGCCGTAGATGACCTTGTCACCGACCTTCAGCGACGGAGCGCGCACGTTGCCGTTGTCCAGCGGCTTGCCCGGGCCCACGGCCACGACTTCACCCTTGGTGGACTTTTCCTTGGCGGAGTCCGGGATCAGGATGCCACCGGCGGAAACTTCGTCGGCTTCGATCGGCTTGACCACAACGCGGTCGTGCAGCGGCTTGATGCTCATGTGGGACCTCTTAAGTTATTGATTGGTCTGAAAAAGTCCGGCGATGTTAGCACTCACACCAGGTGACTGCCAGCAACGCGCGTGAAAAAGCCCGACAGGTCGGGAGCACGACAGAGATGGAGACCTCCGCAGGCCTTTCAAGGCCCGCCCCCGAAATTTTTCCCGGCGGCCCGGCGGCACTCCATCCCTGCGCGGACGCCTTTATAGGGATGCGTCGCGGCAAGCCAAGGGGGAATTGGCCGCCATTTGGTGACCGCCGTCGCACTGTCAGATATCTGGCGTTCATTAACGGCAAAGTGTCACCGGATCGGCTTTAGGGTGGCCCGGCATTCCCAATCACAAGGAGTAGTCGATGCGATTGCTGTCCCCGCTCGCCACCGCCTGCCTGCTGGCCCTGGCTGCTGCGCCGGCCCAGGCCGAGGTCTTCATCAACGAACTGCACTACGACGACAGCACCGCTGCCGGTGACGTCGGCGAAGCCATCGAAGTGGTCGCTACCGCCGGCGAGGATCTGTCCGGCTACCGCCTGTACCTCTACAACGGCAGCAATCCGTCGGCCGCCACGGTCTACGCCAACAACGCGGTACCGGCCGGAACTGCGGCCAGCTGCGGTAGCGCCTCCCTGGCCGTGGTCACCTACCCCACCAATGGTCTGCAGAACGGTCCCAACGACGGCATCGCCCTGGTCGACGCCAGCGGCAAGGTGGTCCAGTTCCTCAGCTACGAGGGCGCGATCACCGCCTCCGCCGGCCCCGCCGCCGGCATGACCAGCCAGAACATTCCCGTTGCCGAAACCAACAGCACCGCTGCGGGCACCTCGCTGCAGCTGACCGGCAGCGGCAGCCAGTACGCGCACTTCACCTGGGCCGAATCGGCCAGGCAGACCTTCGGCAGCTGCAACAACAACCAGACCTTCAGTGGCGGTGGCACCCCGGGCCCGAACACGCCGCCGTCGGTATCCACCACCACGCCGGCACAGGGCAGCAGCACCTTCCCTGCCGCCGCCGACCTGGAAGTGGTGTTCAGCGAGACGGTCAACCTCGCCAGCGGCGCCTTCGCACTGACCTGCGGCACCTCCGGCAGCGTGCCGCTGACCTGGCCGGCCAGCGGCAAGAGTGTGAAGCTGTCGACCAACACCGCGCTGGTGGCCGGTGAAGCCTGCCGCTTCGACATCCGTGCTGCACGCATCACCGACGCACAGGGTGCCCGTCCGGCGACCGACAGCCGCATCGCCTTCACCGTGGCCACCACCACCGGCAATCCGGATCCGGGCAATCCCGGCGGCCCGGCGGGTTATTACTCCAAGGTCAACACCAGCAGCCCCAGCCAGCTGCGCTGCTCGCTGCACGCCACCATCAAGGGCCACACTGCGTATCCGTACAGTGGCTCGGGCACCAGCACCTGGACCATCCTGGAGATCGCCGACGAAGATCCGAACAACAGTGGCCGGATCCTCGACGCCTATCGCAACCGCAGCTACACCAAGGTGACCGACCGTGCAGGCAGTGGCGGCGGCCTGAAGTACAACCGCGAGCACACCTGGCCGAACTCGCTGGGCTTTGCCAGCACCACCGGCGACAAGGGCCTGCCGTATGCGCCCTATACCGACACCCACATGCTGTACCTGACCGACGCACAGTGGAACGCCGACCGCGGCAACAAGCCGTTCGGCAAGTGCGACGCCAACTGCGGCGAGCGTGCCACCGAGGCCAACAACGGCCAGGGCGGCGGCAGCGGCGGCTATCCGGGCAATTCGAACTGGGTACGTACGCCGGATGGCAACGCTGGCACTTTTGAAGTGTGGGGTGCACGCAAGGGCGACATGGCACGCGCGGTGATGTACATGGCCATCCGCTACGAAGGGGGCAAGGATGCGGCCACCGGCCAGTCCGAACCGGACCTGGAACTGACCGACGACCGCAGCAAGATCGTCAAGACCAGCAGCTCGCCGGCCTACATGGGCCTGCTGTCGACCTTGATCGACTGGCATCTTGCTGATCCGCCGAGCGCTGCAGAACGTGCCCGCAATGACGTGATCTACAGCTTCCAGGGCAACCGCAACCCGTTCATCGACCACCCCGAGTGGGCCACTCCGGGCCTGTTCACCTCGGCCAAGCCCGCGACCTGCCAGCTGGCCAACTGACACCGTTTGAAGAAAGTTGTATTTCCCCTGTCCGATCCTGACCCGGTCGGACAGGGGCCCTATACTCGACGGTCATGTCGACCGTCGATCCCGTCCTGCTGCTGTTGACCACCTGCCCGGACCGGGCCAGTGCCGAGCGCATCGCGCACGCGCTGGTCGCCGAGCATCTGGCTGCCTGCGTGACCCGCCTGGACGGCGCACAGTCGACCTACCGCTGGCAGGGCGAGGTCACCACCGATGCCGAGCTGCAGCTGCTGGTGAAAACCACCGCAAGCCGTGTCGATGACGCCATCGCCCGGATCGTCGAACTGCATCCGTATGAACTCCCGGAGTGCATCGCGGTCGAAACCCGGGCCGGCCTGCCGGCGTATCTGGACTGGATCCGGGCACAGACCCGGGAGGACACTGATTGAAGACTCTGTTTGCGCGTGGCGCCGCCTTGTGCGCCCTGTTGTGGCTTTCATTGCCAGCCTTCGCGCTGGATGAGAAGGATCTGCTGCCGGTGGACCAGGCGTTCGCGCTGACCGCCAGCGCGCCCGAGCGTGGCCAGATCCAACTGCAGTTCAAGATCGCCCCCGGCTATTACCTGTATCGCCACCGCACCACGGTGAAGGCTGATCCGGCGTTCAACGCCGCTGCGCTGCAGATGCCCGCAGGCAAGAAGCACCACGACGATTTCTTCGGTGAGGTGGAGACCTACCGCGAGCGCCTGCAGGCCACCCTGCCCGGCGCGCCCTCCGATGCCGCCGGCACCATCAGCCTGGAAGTGCGTTACCAGGGCTGCGCCGATGCTGGTGTGTGCTACCCGCCGCAGAAGCGCGTGGTGCAGGTGACCCTGCCCGGTGCAGGCGGTGCGGCGGCCACGCTGCCGACCGCACGCGCCACCGGCGCCAGTGCATTCAACAACCCGCTGGCCGGCGCCGGCAGTGGCGGTGGCCTGCGGCTGCCGGGCACCAGCAACAGCCAGGCACTGCCGCTGCCGTCGGAACAGGCATTCGGCTTCGATGCCATCGCCAGCGATGGCAACACCCTGCTGCTGCGCTTCAGCCCGGCACCGGGCTATTACCTGTATCGCGACCGCACCTCGCTGAAGCTGGAAGGCAGCGCCGGGGTACTGGCCGACAAGCCGCGCTGGCCGGCGGCGCAGTCGCACCGCGACGAGCACTTCGGTGACGTGGCGGTCTATTTCAACCAGGTGGAAGTGCCGGTGCCGCTGCGCCGCAGCCGCGCCGAGGCGGTCGACAGCACGCTGGTGGTGACCTTCCAGGGCTGCCAGACCGATGGCATCTGCTACCCGCCGATGACCCGCCGGGTGAAGTTGTCGATCCCCGCCGGCAAGGCCAACGCCACCAGTGATGCACCTGCCGCACGCGACGAAGTGATTCGTTCGCTGCCGGGTTCGGCCACTGCCGGCACCCGCGAGGGCGCCAACGGCACACCGCTGCGCCTGCTTCCGACCGTGCCCAACGACGCGCCGGCCGCCACGGGTGGTGCCGACGCCAGCAACGGCGCGCGCGATGCCTTCGCCGCAGACGCACAGCAGGACAATGCGCTGCGTACCAAGGCGCCGAGCCGCGTGCCGAAAACCGACAGTTCACTGCTGTGGGTACTGCTGCTGGCGCTGGGCGGTGGCCTGGTGCTGAATCTGATGCCCTGCGTGCTGCCGATCCTGTCGCTGAAAGTGCTGAGCCTGGCGCAGAGCGGTGAAAGCCCCGAGCGCGCCCGCAGCCACGCCATGTGGTACACGCTGGGCGTGCTGGTCGCCTTCGCGGTGATCGGCGCGCTGATGGTCGGCCTGCGCATGCTGGGCAATGCGGTCGGCATCGGTTTCCAGCTGCAGCATCCTGGCGTGGTCGCGGCGTTGGCCTACATCATGTTCGCGGTGGGCCTGAGCCTGTCCGGCGTGTTCACCATGGGCGGCGGCATCGGCAACTTCGGCCAGTCGCTGGCGCGACGCAGTGGCCCCGCCGGCGACTTCTTCACCGGCGTGCTGGCCTGCGTGGTCGGCAGTGCCTGCGTGGGACCGTTCTTCGGCCCGGCGGTGGCCTATGCCTTCGTTGCACCGCCGGTGGCGGCGATGCTGGTGTTCCTGTTCCTCGGCCTGGGCCTGGCCCTGCCGTTCCTGCTGATCGGCTTCGTGCCGGCGCTGGCCCGTCGCCTGCCCAAGCCGGGCCAGTGGATGGAAACCCTCAAGCATGTGCTGGCCTTCCCGATGTACGCCGCCGCGTTGTGGCTGCTGTGGGTGCTGGGCAAGCAGCGCGGCGTGGATGGCATGGCACTGGCGCTGGGTGGCCTGCTGCTGCTCACCGGTGGCCTGTGGCTGTTCGAGCGCAGCCGCTGGCGCAGCCAGCGCGCGGCCGGGCTGCTGGGCGTGCTGCTGGTGATCGCCGCGCTGGTGCCGGTGTGGGCCGTGACCCAGCTGGCACCGCCGGCACGTGCCGCGCAGGCGAGCAGCGAGAACGTGGTGGATTACTCGCCGCAGATGCTGGACCGCCTGCGCGCCGACAACCGCGTGGTGTTCGTCAACATGACCGCCGACTGGTGCGTGAGCTGCAAGGCCAACGAGCGCGCGGTGCTGTCGCGCCCGGAGTTCAAGGAACTGCTCAAGCGCACCAACGCGGTGTACATGCGGGGCGACTACACCAATGTCGACCCGCAGATCACCGCGTTCCTGGATGAGCACAAGGCCGTGGGCGTGCCGCTGTACGTGGTGTACGGCCCCGGCGCCCCGCCGACGGTGCTGCCGACCCTGCTGACCCAGGCGCTGGTGGAAGAAGCCCTGCTGCGCACCGCGCGATGAAGTGGCAACGGCCAGCGCTGCTGTGGACAGCAGTGCTGGCTGCCGGTCTTGGCCTATGGGCCGGCAACCGGCTGGCGCCGGAGCCGGCGACGGAAGCTGCGGCGCCTGCCGTATCGCCCCCGGCGCTGCCGAGGCTGCGCCCCGGTGATCCGCTGCCGGCGCTGGTCCTGCCCGATGGCGAAGGCCACGCGCTGGATATCCGCGAACGCTTCAAGGGCCGGCCACTGCTGGTCAATGTCTGGGCCAGCTGGTGCGGCCCCTGTGTGGAAGAGATGCCCGAGCTGGCCCGCTTTGCCGAGGGCCAGGGCGCACGCGGCGTGCAGGTGTTGGGCCTGGCACTGGATACGCCTGACAGCGTGCGTGATTTCCTGCAGCGGGTGCCGGTGGACTATCCCATCGTGCTCGATACCCCCGGCCCACGCGATGCCAGCGTGCAGTTGGGCAACGCGCAGGGCCTGCTGCCCTACAGCGTGTTGTTCGACGCGCAGGGACGGATGGTGAAGGCCAAGCTCGGACCGTTCGCGCACGGCGAAATCGAAGGCTGGGCGAAGTAGGTCGGCAGGGCTGCGCCCTGCACCTGCAGATGCTTTCAAGCAACAGCTACAGCAACAGCGACAGCGGGCTTCCGTGGGATGGCGGGGCGGTGTCGGACTGCGGGGACGCCGCAAGTACGTCCTTGTAGGCTTGGCCGCGGCTTGCTCGTGTGCGCTGTCCTGCGCGCACGGCAAGACCCGGGTCGGGCGTCCTGCCCAACCCGCCCGAGGCATGCCTCGGGCCCATGCCGCGGACACCCCGCACTCCGACACCGCCCCACCTCTGACAGTTTCCCGCGATCTGGTAGGTCCACGCCATGCGTGGATGACTCCATCGAATTCGAATATTTCGACAATTGATCGAGAAGCATCCACGCGTGGCGTGGATCTACATCTACCTGTCGACCAAGGTCGACACCCACCAAGAGCAGGCCATGCCTTCCCGACAGATCGCGGAAATCTGTCGAAGGCGGGGTGGGTCCGGTTGCGGGGGCGTGAGCCGCATGGATGCGGCGACCGAGCTTACAT